>NZ_LZTA01000091.1 GCF_001665875.1 Mycobacterium sp. 852002-40037_SCH5390672 | reverse complement strand
CGACGGTCGATCCGGTCAAGATCGAGAAGATCGTGCCCGAGGTGTTTGACCTGCGGCCCGGGGCGATCATCCGTGACCTGGACCTGCTGCGCCCCATCTATGCCCAGACCGCCGCCTACGGGCACTTCGGGCGCACCGACATCGAACTGCCCTGGGAGCAGCTCAACAAGGTCGACGACCTCAAACGCGCCATCTAGGGCAGCGGGTGATCGGCGTCCAGCGCGGGCAGGCCGTCGATGCTGTGCCGGTTGCGATCGATCAGGCGAACGTACGTGTCATCGACAGCCTTCGTGTGATACGCGTCGAGCACCGGCCGTTCGTCGACGAGCTCGTAGTAGGGCACCGCGAATCCGCAGGCGTCGGCGATCCGCTCCACATCGACCACGATGATGGTGCGGATGCCCGCATGCTGGTCGCCGAAATGCGGGATGAGATTGGCGAATCCGGTGTCATCCGGGCGGATCGCTCGGCCGGTGCCGAACAGCCGCAGGATCCGCGAATTGCGGGTGAACGAGCAGAACATGACGGTGATGCGGCCGTTGTCGCGCAGATGGGCGATGGTCTCCACGCCGCTGCCGAACAGATCCAGGTAGGCGACGGTGTGCTCGTCGATCACCGCGAAGGTGTCGCGATACCCTTTGGGGGACAGGTTGATTCGCCCACCCTCGGACGGGGCGGTGGCGACGAAGAAAACGGCTTGTTCCCGGATGAAGTCGCGCAGCGACTCGTCGATGCTCGAAAATTCCTTCGCCACGGGAGCAGCGTAGCCGCTAACCGGTGAATCGGTAGTCGCCCAGATTGAACCGCCGGCTGCGCCAGTACACCTCCGGGGTGGTCCCCGGCCGCAGCGGCACGTCGCCGTTCTTGTCGAAGTAGTAGCTGTTGGCCAGCCGGCAACTGTCCTGCCAGAAGACCTGGCGGTGCCGTCGGCGCATCATCTCGTCGAAGTAGCGGTCGTTGGCTTCCTCGCTGACCTCGACGCGGGTCGCGCCGACGCTCTTGGCCCGCTTGAGGCACCGCACGATGTGATGCGTCTGCGCCTCGATAAGCGCGAAATACGAAGAGCCGACGTAACCGTACGGACCGAACACGGTGAACAGGTTGGGGAAACCGGGCACGGTGACGCCCTCGTAAGCCTGCAACCGGTGCTCATCCCAGAACCGGCTCAACGACTTTCCGCCGCTTCCGGTCACCGCGAACGTGGGCACGTTGTCGGGGTCCATCACCTTGAAGCCGGTCGCCAGGATCAGCACATCGATCTCGTGGTTCTCGCCGTCGGTGGTGGCCACCGCGTCGGGCGTGATCTTGTCGATCGGTTCGGTGACCAACCGGACGTTGTCGCGGTTGAACGTGGCGAGGTAACCGTTGTGGAAACCGGGGCGTTTGCAGCCGACCGCGTACTTCGGTGTGAGCTGCTCGCGGACGGACGGATCCCGAACCTGGCGCCGCAGATAGGACTTTCCCAGCGAGGCCATCCGCTTGGCCAGCGGGATGACCGTGAAATAGTGCGCCGAGATGGGGAAGGTGAGCTCCACGTAAGCCTGGCTGAGCAGGCGCTGCAGGGATTTGCCGCCGGGAATTCGCATCGCCCAGCGCACCGGCGCGGGCAGCTCGACGTCGAACTTCGGGAAGCACCAAATCGGGGTGCGCTGAAAGACGGTGAGCGACGACACAACTGGCGCGATTTCGGGAATCACCTGCACGGCCGAGGCGCCGGTGCCGATCACCGCGACACGCTTGCCGCGCAAATCCTGGCTGTGATCCCACCGCGCGGTGTGCATGGTGATGCCGCCGAACGAGTCCACGCCGTCGATGTCGGGCAGGTTCGGCACCGTGAGCACACCGCAGGCGCTGATCACAAATCGCGCCGTGATCTCGCCCACCGGATCGGTCTGCACCCGCCACAGGCCGCGCTCGTCGTCAAACTCCGCGGTCTGCACCTTGGTGTTGAACCGGATCCGGGATCGGATGCCGTATTTGTCGGCGCAGTGTTCGGCGTAGGCCTTGAGCTCACGGCCCGGCGCGTAGGTGCGCGACCAGTGCCGGCTCTGCTCGAAGGAGAACTGGTAGGAGAACGATGGAATGTCCACGGCGATACCGGGATAGGTGTTCCAATGCCAGGTGCCCCCGACCCCGTCGCCGGCTTCGATCACCAGGTAATCGGGCAGCCCGGCCCTGTCGAGGTTGATGGCTGCGCCGATGCCGGAGAATCCGGCGCCGATGATCAGCGTGTGATAGTCCGGGATCATGGGCGGTTCCTAGGGGTGCAGCGCCGCGGCGATGGTCGGCTCGCTCATGCGTTCACCGTACGCTGCGAGGTCACCGGTGCAGGGCGGTTCGCAGCGCCGTCAGTCCGGCCTCGAGCGCCGCGGTGGCCGCGGGCACCACGCCGGCGTAACCCAGAAAGCCGTGCACCAGCGTCTCGGCGTTGTGCACCCGGGCGGCGACCCCGGCTGCGGTGAGCAACTCGCCGTAGCGGATGCCGTCGTCGCGCAGCGGGTCGTAACCCGCGACGGCGATGTAGGCCGGCGCCAGGTTGCTCAGGTCCTTCGCGCGCCCCGGGGCCATGTCCGACGGCGGATCGGACATGTCGACTTGGCCCGCGTACCAACGCGAGAACTCCGCAACGGCCTTGACGTCCAGGATCGGCGCGGCGGCGTTTTCGGTGAACGACGGCAGCGACGCATCCCACATGGTCGACGGATACCACAACAGCTGGAACACGATCGGCGGACCGGCGTTATCTCGCGCCCGCTGCGCCACCGCGGCGGAGATGGTGCCGCCGGCCGAATCCCCGGCGACCGCGATCCGGCTCGGGTCGCCGTGCAGTGCGGCGGCATTCTCGGCAACCCAAAGCGTTGCAGCCCAAGCGTCTTCGACAGCGGCGGGGTAGGGGTGTTCGGGGGCTAGCCGATAGTCGACGGACACCACGATCGCGTCGGCGCCGACCGCATGCTGACGGGCCGTGCCGTCGTGGGTGTCGAGGTCGCCTAGGACGAAGCCGCCGCCGTGGAAATACAGGACGATCGGCGCCGCGGCGCCCTCCGGCTGACCGACGGAATGGCTTGGCGGCCAATAGATGCGGACCGCGATGGACCCCGCGGGGCCGGGAATCGTGCGGTCCTCGACCCGCAGCTCGGGATGCAGCGGCCGGCGCGGCAGATCGCGGAACCGCTGCCGCGCTGCATCGATTCCGTCCTCAGTGGATAGCCGGAAGGGAACCGCATCCAGTACCTTCTGCAGGATGGGGTCGATAGCGGGTTTCTCCTCGGCTGTGTTATCCAAGCTGGGCATGGACGTACCGTACGCACCTCGCGTGGTGGCCGGCGCCTGGGTGGTGGCCGGCTGGGTGGCCCTCGGCTACGGCATCTACCTGACCGTGCTGGCCCTGCGCTCGCCGCCGGGAATGGAACTGACCGGGCACTGGGTGTTGCAGCCGGCGTTCAAGGCCTCGATGGCGTTCCTGTTGACGCTGGCCGCGGCGGGGCACGCCAACGTCCGCGAGCGGCGGTGGTTGATGTTGGCGCTGCTGCTGTCGGCCATCGGCGACTGGGTGCTGGCGATCCCGTGGTGGACGCTGTCTTTCGTGGTGGGCCTGGCGACATTCCTGTTGGCGCACTTGTGTTTTGTGGCGGCTTTGCTGCCGCTGGTGCCGGAGTTCTCGGGAGCTTCGAAGGATGTGCGGCCGTCGACATTGCGCATCGCCGCGGTGATCCTGATGTGTGCGGCCTCGATCGCGTTGCTGGCCTGGTTCTGGCCCCACCTGGGCGCGGACAAGCTGACGATTCCGGTGACGGTCTACATCGTGGTGCTGACCGCAATGGTGTGCACGGCCCTGCTGGCGACACTGCCGACGATCTGGACGGCGGTGGGCGCGGTGTGTTTCGCGGCCTCGGACTCGATGATCGCCATCGGGCGTTTCATTCTGGGCAACGAGGCGCTGGCCGTACCGATCTGGTGGTCCTACGCGGCGGCCCAGATCCTGATCACGGCCGGATTCTTCTTCGGCCGCGAGCTTCCCGCTGACGCCGCCGGGGACGCCTCGGCGCCCGCCGAGCGCTGATTGTCGCCGGTGCCCGGTACGCTGCGCACCGGACGGGTAAAAGATTTGGATAGCAACATGATTCGCGGCCCGGGGACGCGGTGAGCCCCAGCGCCCGCATGCCCGTGGAGGTGGAGCCCATCGCCCGGGTGCTGCCGATGCTGTCGGTGCCGCACTTGGACCGTGAGTTCGACTACCTGGTCTCGGCCGAGCAGTCCGACGACGCCCAGCCCGGGGTGCGGGTGCGGGTGCGCTTTCACGGCCGGCTGGTCGACGGGTTCGTGCTGGAACGCCGCACCGAGACCGATCACCCCGGCAAGCTGGGCTGGCTGGATCGCGTTGTGTCGGCCGAGCCGGTGCTCACCCCGGAAATCCGCCGGCTGGTCGACGCGGTGGCGGCCCACTATGCGGGCACCCGGCCCGACGTGTTGCGTCTGGCGGTGCCGGCCCGCCACGCCAGGGTGGAGCGCGAACCTGCCGTCAGCCGGGATCCGGCGATCATCGAGGCCGTCGACCCCTCGGGCTGGGACGGTTACGGCAGGGGCGCTCAGTTCCTGGCCGCCCTGGCCGAATCGCGGGCCGCGCGGGCCGTCTGGCAGGCGCTGCCGGGTGAGTCGTGGACGGACCGGTTCACCGAGGCCGCCGCCCAAACGGTGCGCACCGGCCGTTCGGTGCTGGCGATAGTTCCCGATCAACGCGACCTGGACGCGCTGTGGCAGGCGGCGACGACGCGGATCGACGAGGGTGCCGTGGTGGCGCTGTCGGCCGGCCTGGGGCCGGCGGCCCGGTACCGGCGATGGCTGGCGGCGCTGCGCGGCACCGCACGGTTGGTGATCGGTACCCGCAGCGCGGTATTCGCGCCGCTGAGCGATCTGGGGCTGGTCATGGTGTGGGCCGACGCCGACGACAGCCTGGCCGAGCCGCGCGCGCCGTATCCGCATGCCCGCGAGGTGGCGATGCTGCGCGCGCATCAGGCCCGGTGCGCGGCGCTCATCGGTGGCTACGCGCGCACCGCCGAAGCCCACGCGCTGGTGCGCAGCGGCTGGGCGCAGGACATCGTCGCCCCGCGGCCGGTGGTTCGCGCCCGCACGCCGCGCGTGATCGCCCTCGACGACACCGGCTACGCCGACGAGCGCGACCCGGCGGCGCGCACGGCACGTATTCCGTCCGTCGCGCTGCGCGCCGCCCGCTCGGCGCTGCAGGCCGGGGCGCCGGTGCTGGTGCAGGTGCCGCGACGCGGGTACGTCCCGTCGCTGGCCTGCGCGCGGTGTCGCACCATCGCCCGGTGCCGGCACTGCACGGGTCCGCTGTCGCTGCAGGAGGGGGGCGCGGCACTGCTCTGCCGCTGGTGCGGCCGCGTCGACCCGGCGCGACGGTGCGCGCGCTGCGGGTCGGACGCGGTGCGCGCCGTCGTCGTCGGGGCGCGCCGCACCGCCGAAGAACTCGGCCGCGCGTTTCCGGGCACGGCGGTCATCACGTCGTCGGGCGACGGCGTGGTGCCCGAGGTCGCCACCGGCCCGGCCCTGGTGGTGGCCACGCCGGGCGCCGAGCCGCAGGCGGCCGGGGGTTATGGCGCGGCGCTGCTGTTGGACACCTGGGCGCTGCTGGGCCGGCAAGACCTGCGCGCGGCCGAGGATGCGCTGTGGCGCTGGATGACCGCCGCCGCGTTGGTGCGTGCCCGGGGCGACGGCGGCGTGGTGATGGTGGTCGCCGAATCATCGCTTGCCACAGTGCAATCGCTGATCCGGTGGGACCCGGTGGGGCACGCGGAGGCCGAAGTGAGCGCGCGGGCCGAGGTCGGTCTGCCACCCAGCGTGCACATGGCGGCCATCGACGGGACGGCTGGCGCGGTGACCGCGCTGCTCGACGAGTGCCGGCTGTCTGAACAGGAATCCTTGCACGCCGATTTGCTTGGGCCGGTAGACCTTCCGCCCGGCGTGCGCCGCCCGGCCGGAACGCCGCCCGGCGCGCCGGTGACGAGAATGCTGGTGCGCGTGCCTCGTCACGATGGGCTGGCGCTGGCGGCCGCGCTGCGCCGCGGCGTCAGTGTGCTCAGCGCCCGGCAAAACCATGAGCCCGCTCGGGTGCAGGTCGACCCGCTGCATATCGGGTAACCTTCACGAACCGTTACCCTGGGCGACAATATGTGAATGCAATAATCTCTTCTTACGACATTAAAGGGTTGCTACACTTTCTAATCCTTAGCCGCCGAGAGGCCGGAAACCATCCGGGGAGGGGCGATATGACACCGGACAACACTGCCGTTGACGAGTCATTGGACGTCATCACCGATGCTTTGCTGACGGCCTCCCGTTTGCTGATGGCCATCTCGGCTCGCTCCGTGGGGCAGGTCGACGAGACCATCACCATTGCGCAGTTTCGGACGCTGGTGATCCTGTCCAATCGCGGCCCGGTCAACCTGGCCACCCTCGCGGGTCTGTTGGGCGTGCAGCCGTCGGCCACCGGCCGGATGGTGGACCGGCTGGTCGCCGCCGGACTGATCGACCGGTTGCCGCACCCGACCTCGCGGCGCGAGCTGCTCGCCGCGCTCACCACGCGCGGCCGCGACGTCGTCCACCAGGTCACCGCGCACCGGCGCGCCGAGATCGCGGCCATCGTGGCGAAGATGCCACCGCCGGAGCGGCACGGGTTGGTGCGGGCCCTGACGGCTTTCACCGCGGCCGGCGGCGAACCCGACGTCCACCTGGACGCCGAGATCGACCTGTAGTCGGACGTGGCGATCGCGAGCGCGGCGGAGCCGGGCGAAGCGGGTCGCCACCATCGGGGTTAGGCGGCTCGCTTTTCGGCGGTCACCAGCAAGTACTCCCAGCCCATGGTGCCGTTGGCGAGGTGGTGTTGCGCGAGTTCGATGAGCTGGGCGTCGAGTTCGGCGGCGAGCACCCGGTTGTGGCCGATGTTCGCGTACGCCTCGATCGTCGGGCCGTAGTGCTGTTTGAAGTACGCGTGCACGGCCTCGGCGCTGTCAAACCGGTTGACCGCCAACATTCCTCGCGTCGTGGTGATGTCGTCGATCTGGTCACCGAGCAGCGCGGCGACGTAGCCTGGGCGCCCCCAGAGTGCCGCGGGTGGCACGGGATGCGACAGGCTCGGCCGGTAGGGCCGAATGGTGGCGAGCATCCGGCCGAAGAACCCTTCGGGGGTCCAGCTGATCACGCCGATCGTGCCGCCCGGGCGGCAGACCCGGACCAGTTCGGTAGCGGCGCGCTGCTGGTGGGGGGCGAACTGCACGCCGATCGCGGACATGACGACATCGAACTCGCCGTCGCCGAATGGCAGCGCCTGCGCATTGGCTTCGCGGTAGTCGATCGTGAGGCCCCGTGCCTCGGCCCTGGCCCGCGACCGCTGCAACAACTGCGGGGTGAGGTCGGTCGAGACGACGGTGGCGCCGGCAGCGGCCGCCGGCAACGAGATGTTGCCCGAGCCGGCGGCGACGTCGAGGACCCGTACGCCGGGCCGGATGCCGGTGGCTTTGACCAGGGCGGGGCCGAGGGGTGCCATCACTTCCTCTGCCATCAGCGCGTAGTCGCCCAGCGCCCATACCGTGCGATGCGTTGCGGCCACCGAGGCGTCGCTGATGGTGGTGTCGAGGGTCATCTTGACCTCCTGGAGAAGGGAAAGGATTGTCTCTCGACCTCGTTGTCGACACGAATCGGCAGTGTGATTCACTCCGTAGACAATGGCTGCCAGAAATAGTAGCCATAAGCAACAGTATACGCACGCACATTCCTTTGGCTCGGGCGGGTCCGGCCTGCGTCGGGCGCTTTCTAGACTGGGCCGGTGCGCCTTGTCTTCGCCGGAACACCCGAACCCGCGCTACCCGCACTGCGCGGCCTCATCGACTCACCGCGTCACGAGGTGGTCGCGGTGCTGACCCGGCCCGACGCCGCCGCCGGACGGCGCGGCAAGCCGGAGCCGTCGCCGGTGGCCCGCGAAGCGCTCGAGCGCGGTATTCCGGTGCTGCGGCCGTCGCGGCCGAACTCCGACGAATTCGTCGCGGAGCTGTCGCAGTTGGCCCCGGACTGCTGCGCGGTCGTGGCCTACGGCGCGCTGCTGCGCGACGGCCTGCTGGCCGTGCCCCCGCGAGGCTGGATCAACCTGCACTTCTCGCTGCTGCCCGCCTGGCGCGGCGCCGCGCCGGTGCAGGCGGCCATCGCGGCGGGGGACACCATCACAGGGGCCTCGACCTTCCGGATCGAGCCGAGCCTGGACTCGGGCCCGATCTATGGAGTCGTGACCGAGACGATCCGGCCGACCGATACCGCCGGGGAACTGCTTGAGCGCCTGGCTATTTCGGGTGCGGCGCTGTTGTCGGCCACGCTGGACGGCATCGCCGACGCAACGTTGACGCCGGTGCCGCAGCCCACCGAGGGGGTCAGCATCGCACCCAAGATCACCGTCGAGCAGGCCAGGGTGCGCTGGGACCTGCCGGCACAGGTCGTCGACCGCCGCGTCCGTGCGGTCACGCCCAACCCCGGCGCCTGGACGCTGATCGGAGACCTCCGCATCAAACTGGGGCCGGTGCAGATTGCCGAGGCATCCGGGATGCCCGGGCCACCAGAACCGTTGCTGCCCGGCGCCATTCACGTCGACCGCAAAAGCGTCTGGGTCGGCACGGGTTCGGATCCGGTACGGCTGGGCCAAATCCAGCCGCCCGGAAAGAAATTCATGAACGCGGTCGACTGGGCGCGCGGTGCCCGGCTTGACCCGACGGTGCGGGCGGCATGAGCACAGGTCGCGACAGACCACAGCGCGGCCGGCCGCAGCGCAATCCGCCGCGCCCGCAGCAGCACGACCGCCGGCCGCAGCAGCGGGACCGCCGGCCGCCGCGCCGGCCGCTGGACCCGGCCCGCGCCGCCGCATTCGACGTGCTTCGGGCGGTCAGCGAGCGCGACGCGTACGCCAACCTGGCCCTGCCCGCCCTGCTGCGCGAACGCGGAATCACCGGGCGCGACGCCGCATTCGCCACCGAGCTGACCTACGGCACCTGCCGCGCCCGGGGGCTGCTCGACGCGGTGATCGGCGCGGCCGCGGAACGCCCGCCACAAGCGATCGACCCGGTGTTGCTCGACCTGCTGCGCCTCGGCGCGTATCAGCTGCTGCGCACCCGGGTCGACGCGCACGCCGCGGTGTCCACCACCGTCGAGCAAGCGGGAATCGAATTCGACTCGGCCCGAGCGGGTTTCGTCAATGGCGTGCTGCGCACCATCTCCGGGCGTGACGAGCAGTCCTGGGTGCAGGAGCTGGCCCCGGCCAGGGCGCAGGATCCGATCGGGCATGCCGCTTTCGTGCATGCACACCCGCGGTGGATCGCCCAGGCGTTCGCCGATGCGTTGGGTGCCGCCGCGACCGAACTCGGCGCGGTACTGGCCAGCGACGACGAACGGCCTCAGGTGCACCTGGCCGCACGCGCCGGCGCACTGACCGCCGCCGAACTGGCCGACGCAGTGGGCGGCACCGTCGGCCGCTATTCGCCATACGCGGTGTATCTGGCTGGTGGCGATCCCGGGCGGCTGGCGGCGGTGCGCGACGGCGTTGCGCTGGTCCAGGATGAGGGCAGCCAGCTAGTGGCCCGGGCGCTGACGCTGGCCCCGGTCCAGGGCGACAGTGGTCGGTGGCTGGATTTGTGCGCCGGCCCGGGCGGGAAGACGGCGCTGTTGGCCTCTCTGGGAGTCGAGCGTTCGGCGCGGGTCACGGCGGTGGAGCCGACGCCGCGCCGCGCCGATCTGGTGGCCGAGAACACTCGCGGTCTGCCGGTCGACGTGCTGCGGGTCGACGGGCGGCACACGGATTTGGAGCCGACCTTCGACCGGGTGCTCGTCGACGCGCCCTGCACCGGGCTGGGGGCGCTGCGCCGCCGGCCGGAGGCCCGGTGGCGGCGCCAACCCGCCGACGTGCCCACGCTCACCAAGCTGCAACGCGAGCTGTTGGGCGCCGCGATCGCGCTGACCCGTCCCGGCGGCGTGGTGCTGTACGCCACCTGCTCGCCCCACCTGGCCGAAACCGTCGGCGTGGTCGGCGACGCGCTGCGCCGCCACCCGGTGAGCGCGCTGGACGCCCGGCCCTTGTTCGAGCCGGTTCCCGACCCGGGGGACGGGCCGTACGTCCAGCTCTGGCCGCACCGGCACGGCACGGACGCCATGTTCGCGGCCGTGCTGCGCCGCGAGGCGGGGTAGCACGGCCGCGACACAGAGGACCGGGCCGCGGCCGTGCTGCGCCGCGAGGCCGGGTAGCTCGCCGTGACGCGGCGTAACCGTGCCGCGCCGGATGTGAAGCGAGCCGCGCGGCTCAGTAGTCTGGCGCTCATGCCTCGCAACACGGAACCACTAAAGGGGCCTCTGATCGCGCCGTCGATCCTTTCCGCTGACTTCTCCCGGCTCGCCGACGAAGCCGCCGCCGTGACCGGCGCCGACTGGTTGCACGTCGACGTGATGGACAACCACTTCGTGCCGAACCTGACCTTTGGGCTGCCGGTGGTGGAGAGCCTGCTGGCCGCCACGACCATCCCGATGGACTGCCATCTGATGATCGAGGACCCCGACCGCTGGGCGCCGCCCTATGCCGAAGCGGGCGCGTACAACGTCACCTTCCACGCCGAGGCCACCCAGAATCCGATCGGCGTGGCCCGCGACATCCGCGCCGCCGGCGCCAAAGCCGGCATCAGCGTGAAGCCCGGAACCCCGCTGGAGCCCTACCTGGAAATCCTGCCCCAGTTCGACACCCTGCTCATCATGTCGGTGGAGCCGGGTTTCGGTGGCCAGAGCTTCATCCCCGAGGTGCTGAGCAAGGTGCGCACCGCGCGCAAGCTGATCGAGGCGGGGGAGTTGACGATCCTGGTCGAAATCGACGGGGGCATCAACGCGGACACCATCGAGCAGGCCGCCGAAGCCGGCGTCGATTGCTTCGTCGCCGGATCGGCCGTGTACGGCGCCGATGATCCGGAGGCCGCGATAGACGCGTTGCGCCGACGGGCCGCCGCCGCGTCTCCGCACCTGCGTCGATGACGGACTCGCCGGGCGACAGCCTTGAGGCCGCAATGCGCTTGGCGATCGACCAGTCCAATCAGGTCAAGGGGGCGACGTATCCGAACCCGCCGGTGGGGGCGGTCATCCTGGACGCCGGCGGCGAGGTGGTCGGCGTCGGCGCCACCGAACCCGCGGGTGGCGATCACGCCGAGGTCCTGGCGCTGCGGCGGGCCGGCGACTTGGCGGCCGGCGGCACCGTCGTGGTCACCCTCGAGCCGTGCAACCACTACGGCAAAACCCCGCCGTGCGTGAACGCCCTGCTGGACGCGAAGGTGGGCACCGTGGTGTACGCCGTCGTCGACCCGAACCCGGAGGCCGCCGGTGGAGCGGCCCGGCTTGGGGAGGCGGGTGTGGCGGTGCGCTCCGGTGTGCTGGCCGACGAGGTGACCGGCGGCCCGTTGCGGGAGTGGCTGCACAAGCAGCGGACCGGGCTGCCGCACCTGACCTGGAAATACGCCAGCAGCGTCGATGGCCGCAGCGCGGCCGCAGACGGCACCAGCCAATGGATTTCCAGCGAGGCCTCGCGGCTGGACCTGCATCGCCGCCGCGCGGCCGCCGGCGCGATCGTGGTGGGAACCGGCACCGTGCTGGCCGACGACCCGGCGCTGACCGCCCGACTGCCTGACGGTTCGCTGGCCGACCGTCAACCGCTGCGAGTAGTGGTGGGGATGCGTGAAATCCCTTCAGAGGCAAAGGTTCTCAACGACGATTCGCGGACCATGCTGATCCGCACGCACGACCCCATGGAGGTGCTCAAGGCCGTCGCGGACCGCACCGACGTGCTATTGGAGGGCGGCCCGACCCTGGCGGGTGCCTTCCTGCGGGCCGGCGTGGTCAACCGGATTCTGGCCTACGTCGCACCGACCCTGCTGGGTGGTCCCGTCACCGCGGTCGACGACGTGGGGGTATCCACGATCGCGCGGGCGCTGCGCTGGCAATTCGACGGAATCGACCGGGTCGGACCGGATCTGGTGCTCAGCCTGGTGCCGCGCGGCGGCTAGCGCTCACCCAACGAAACGGCTTGCGGCTCAACGATTTCCGGCTCTTCGGCGTGCTCCTTGCGCCCGCCGATCAACAGACCCAGCAGCGCTCCCGCGATACAGATCACGACGGTGGCCGAGAAGATGTCGCCGTACATCATCGCGAAAGCCTTCAGGTACATGGTGGCCTGGGCGGCGACGCGCTCCAACAGGCTGGCGTTGGCCGGGATTGCGGCCGTCAACCCCGCCACGATCTGGTTGAACCGGTACAGGCCCCACGCACTGAGCGCGGCCACCCCGATCAGCATGCCCGTCATCCGGGCCACCACCACGGCCGCCGAGGCGATGCCGTGTTGGGCCGACGGAACAACGCGCAGCGCCGCGGAGGTCAACGGCCCGATCACCAGGCCGAGGCCCACACCGGCGACCAGGAGGTCGGCGTGCAACGCGGGCACGCTGAACACCCCGAAGAAGTTGTGCTTCTGGCTCAGCACGTCCTGGCGCCAGAAGTGAATCAGCCAATAGCCGTAGGCCGCGATCATCAGTCCGACGAAGGTCATCGCCCGGTCACCGACGCGGGTGGCGATCCACCCACCCAACACCGCCCCGATCGGCAGTGCGATCAAAAACCACAGCAGCAACCCGGCGGCCTGCGTTTGGTCCATCTGCAACACGCCCTGGCCGAACAGTTCCACGTCCACCAGCGTCACCATCAGCGCGGCACCCGCGCACAGCGAGGCGCCCAGCGCGGCCAGGAACGGGCGGAAGTGCACGCCCGCCGGCTCGATCAGCCGGGTCCGCGCGAAGCGCTCCCAGAGCAGGAACAGCACCGCGACCACGACCGCGCCGATGACCAGCGGCAAACCGTAGCTCGGCAGGATCTGCTTGCCGTCGGGTTGCGGGTTGTAGAGGCCGATCACGGCAAGGCCCAGGGCGACCGCCAGCAGCACACCACCGATCAGATCGACCTTTTCGGGGTCCTCCACCCGCTCGTGCGACGGAAGGCTGAACTGGATCATCACCATCGCGATCAGGGTCAGCGGGACGTTGATCCAGAACACGTAGCGCCAGTCGTGGGTCAAGAAGACGATGAAAATCCCGTACAGCGGCCCCAGCACGCTGCCCAGCTCTTGGGCGGCTCCAATGCCGCCCAGCACCCCGGCGCGGTTGCGCTGTGCCCACAAATCGGCGCCCAGGGCGAGGGTGACCGGCAGCAGGGCGCCACTGGCGACACCCTGGATGGTGCGGCCGCCGATCAGCAGGTGGAAATCACCCCAGTGACCGGCCAGCGCGGTGACCACCGAGCCGACGATGAACAGCGCCAGGCTGACTTGCAGCACCAGCTTGCGGCCGAACCGGTCGGAAGCGCGGCCCAGCAGCGGCATGGCGGCGATGTAGCCCAGCAGGTACATCGTGATGATCCAGGTGATGCGCTGCAGCTGGTTGATCGGGATATGAACGTCGGTCATGATGTCGCGCATGATCGTCACGACGACATAGGCATCCAGGGCGCCCAGCAGCACCGCGAGACTGCCCGCGCTGATCGCTATCCGACGCCCGGTTTGGTGCCCCGTTGGGGCTACCGTCTCCGCGGTCATGAGCTCACCGGGGGCTTGGTGACCTGAACCTGCTCGCCCCAGTTGGACAGGGTGACCTGGACCGAATTGCCCGAGCTCTTCTGCATATTGGCCTGAACCAGCTGATGGTCACCGGTTTCTTGAATCCACACCGTGCTCGGTACCGGCTGCGTCGCGTTGAACTGCGGCATGATCTTGTTCACCGCGTCCGCCGAGACGTTTCCGCTGACACGGATGGTGTTCTGTCCGTTGATGGTTTCGCGCGCCTCGGCCTTGGCGTTGGTGAAGTTCGCCAGCGCGTTGCCCAGCCCGCTGTCGGGGTTCAGCAACACCGAGACGTCGTAGATGTCGGACGCCTTGCCGAAGTCACTCCACTTGTTCGGGGTGAGGGTGGCGTACAGGGTTCCGTCGACCACCACGAAGTTGGCGTCGATGTCGGAACCACCCAGGGTGATCGTGGCGTTACCCGATGCGGCGGTGGCCGGCGCCGTGGTGAGGTCACCGGTCAGCGTCTTGATGGGCAGGCCGGAGATCTTGCCCTGAATGCTCAGCATGAGGTGCACGCTCTTCACATTCTTGGTGGCGTCGGCCGACTGCTTGACCAGGGTCGTGGCGTCGGGAAGCGGTCCGCCGCTCTGCTTTGAGCCCGATGAACAGCCGGCGATCAAGGCGGTGGCGAGGGTCAGGGATGCGATGACGGCCGATAGACGGCGGCGGGTCTGCATACTCTGCATCGTAGAGGGTGCCAATGACTGCGCTCGTGAACGCGGGGTGGCGGTGTCGCCCGGGCGCCGCTGTTTGCCCTGCTCACCACCTTGAGAGCCGGGCAATTAGCCTAAGAGGATGTTTACCGGGATTGTCGAGGAACTCGGCGAGGTGACGGCTCGCGACGTCCTTTCCGACGCGGCGCGCCTGACCATCCGCGGCGCCGTCGTGACGGCCGACGCCGGCCACGGCGATTCGATCGCCGTCAACGGTGTATGCCTCACCGTCGCCGAGTTGTTGCCCGGCGGTCAGTTCACCGCCGACGTGATGGCCGAATCGCTCAACCGGTCCAACTTGGGCGAATTGCAGGTCGGCAGCCGGGTCAACCTGGAGCGCGCGGCGGCCGTCAACAGCCGGTTGGGCGGGCACATCGTGCAGGGGCACGTCGACGGGACGGGTCGTATCGTGGCCCGGACGCCCTCGGAGCACTGGGAAGTGGTGCGGGTCGACATGCCCGCCGGGGTGGCCCGCTACGTCGTGGAGAAGGGGTCGATCACCGTCGACGGGATTTCGTTGACGGTGTCCGGGCTGGGTGACGAGCCGGGGGACTGGTTCGAAGTCTCGCTGATTCCCACCACCCGGGAATTGACCACCTTGGGCCGTGCTCCGGTCGGGACGCAGGTGAACCTCGAAGTCGACGTGATCGCCAAATACGTCGAACGGTTGATGGCCCGCTAGGCCAGGGAAGCAGGCCGCTGCTCGAGCTCGAGGTAGCGGCCTATTTCCAGGTCAGATGTGGGTTACAGCGGCATCCACACTGGGCCGTTCCAGTATCCCCAAGCGTTCACCTGGGGATTCCAGACGACCTGTGCCCACGGTGCCCACGGTGGCGGTGCCGGCGGGGGCGGCGCCCACGGCGGGGCCCCGCCGTAACCTGCCGGGCCGCCGTAATTGTCGTCCCAGTCACGGCAGTTGTTCCAGTCCGGGTTGTTGCCCCAACCGGGCTCCCATTGTTCGCCGGGGCACCAGTGGTGGTGATACATAGGTGCAGGCGGAGGAGCAGCCTGGGCGGTGCCTGAGGTCAGTCCCAGCGCCGACATCGCCAAGCCGCCCGCCGCCAGCGCGCCGGTGCACAGGCGAACCCACGGTCGTGTTTGCGTGTTGGTATTCATGCGGCTGTATTTCCCCGGAGTAATGCACGCGAAACCCATTTTTACTGTTTGCTCATGTCAAATATCGGGGCACAGTAAACACATATCTGGCGCAAAGGCTTAGGCGGTATACAGCCCCTTCATAGGGATGATTTTGGCACCAAGTGACGTTATTGCCGTCCCGACAAGCCATTCTTTACGGCGACGACGTGTTTGCGGGAAGGTCGGGCACAAAATCGCACGGGCCGCCTTTCTCCTTCTCTGAAAAGCCGGCGTTGTGTTTGTCGGGTGACGTGCGGCGCCCGTCGTTCGCGTCGAATCGGCGAAAACTGTGATCCCGGCGACGATCACGCGGCCGCCGTCCCCGTGCCAAGCTCAGTCGAACGCCGGGGACGCCATCGGGGCCCTGCGGCGACGGGCTCAGTGCAAGCCATCGCACGTGGTCAGGCGGTCGGCACCGCCGGCCTGGCTAGGCGGCGCAACGCGGTCTGAACCCGTCCCACTGATCAAACCGGGGCAATAACCGCGATGCCGCCGTGGTTCATACTGAATGCAACACGTGGGCTTCTCGTGTGAGCCGTTTCGACAGTGTTCCCGCCGGGCAGCGGGAACGGCGAGGTAGCAAAGATGACGAGGTTGGACTCCGTCGAGAGGGCGGTTGCCGACATTGCGGCCGGCAAGGCCGTCATCGTCATCGACGACGAGGACCGCGAGAATGAGGGCGATCTGATCTTCGCCGCCGAGAAGGCGACGCCGGAGATGGTGGCATTCATGGTGCGCTACACCTCGGGGTACCTGTGCGTGCCGCTGGACGGGGATATCTGCGACCGGCTGGGGTTGCTGCCGATGTACGCGGTGAACCAGGACAAGCACGGCACCGCCTACACCGTCACGGTCGACGCAAGACGGGGTGTGGGCACGGGGATTTCGGCCTCGGACCGGGCGACCACGATGCGCTTACTGGCCGATCCCACCAGCGTCGCCGACGATTTCACCAGGCCGGGTCACGTGGTTCCGTTGCGCGCCAAGGACGGTGGCGTGTTGCGCCGCCCGGGTCACACCGAAGCCGCCGTCGACCTGGCCCGGCTGGCGGGCCTGCAGCCCGCGGGTGCCATCTGCGAGATCGTCAGCCAGAAGGACGAAGGCTCGATGGCGCAGACCGACGAACTGCGGGTCTTCGCCGACGAACACGATCTCGCGATGATCACCATCGCCGACCTGATCGAGTGGCGGCGCAAACACGAGAAGCACATCGCCCGGATCGCCGAAGCCCGGATCCCCACTCGGCACGGTGAGTTTCGTGCCATCGGCTACGCCAGCATCTACGAAGAGGTCGAACACGTCGCGCTGGTGCGCGGCGACATCAACGGCCCGGACTCCGATGGTGACGACGTGCTGGTGCGCGTGCACTCCGAATGCTTGACCGGTGACGTGTTCGGTTCCCGCCGCTGCGATTGCGGACCCCAGCTGGACGCCGCGATGGCTATGGTCGCCCGCGAGGGACGCGGCATCGTGCTGTACATGCGCGGCCACGAGGGACGCGGCATCGGGCTGATGCACAAGCTGCAGGCCTATCAGCTGCAGGACGCCGGTGAAGACACCGTCGACGCCAACCTCAAGCTCGGGTTGCCCGCCGATGCAAGAGATTACGGAATCGGCGCGCAAATCCTGGTGGACCTCGGGGTGCGGTCCATGCGGCTGCTGACCAACAATCCGGCCAAGCGGGTCGGGCTGGATGGGTACGGCCTGCACATCATCGAGCGGGTGCCGCTTCCGGTGCGCGCCAACGCGGAGAACATCCGTTACCTGATGACCAAGCGGGATAAGATGGGTCACGACCTGGCCGGGCTGGACGACTTTCACGAATCCGTCCATTTGCCAGGTGAATTCGGCGGTGCTTTGTGACCGCCGATGACGGCGCAGAATTCGGGGACAAGAAGGGGCGGCGCAGATGAGCGGTGGCGCCGGCGTGCCGGAGATCCCGGCGGTTGACGCTTCTGGTGTGCGGCTCGGCATCGTGGCAAGCACCTGGCACAGCGAGATCTGTGACGCGCTGCTCGCCGGCGCGCGCAAAGTCGCCACCGAGTCGGGTGTCGACGACCCCACGGTGGTCCGCGTGCTCGGGGCGATCGAAATCCCGGTGGTGGCACAGGAGCTCGCCCGCAATCACGACGCCGTCGTCGCACTGGGCGTCGTGATCCGTGGGCAGACACCGCATTTCGAGTATGTCTGCGATGCGGTAACCCAGGGGCTGACCCGGGTGTCGCTGGACGCCTCGACGCCGGTCGCCAATGGGGTGCTGACCACCGACAACGAGGAGCAGGCCCTGGATCGGGCCGGGCTTCCGGCGTCGGCCGAGGACAAAGGGGCCCAGGCGACTGGAGCGGCGCTGTCCGCCGCACTCACCCTGCGTGAGTTGCGCGCTCGGTCGTGACTTCGCCTCCGGACCGCGAGACCTGGGACGCGGTGTTGCGTCCCCATCGCACACCGCTATTCGCCTATGGGGCGGCTTTCGTCATCGCCGCGGCGCACATTGCGGTGGGCCTTCTCCTCAAGGCGAGGTCCACCGGGGTGGTCTTTCAGACCTCCGACCAGGTGGCGATCGCCGTGCTGGGCCTGGTCATCGCCGGCGTCGTGTTGTTATTCGCGCGACCGCGGCTGCGGGTGGGACCGGCCGGCGTCTCGGTGAGAAACCTATTGGGCGACAAGCTGATCGAATGGCGAGACGTTGCCGGCGTGTCGTTCCCGGTGGGTCACCGCTGGGCGCGTATCGACCTGCCCGATGACGAGTACATCCCGGTGATGGCCATCCAGGCCGTCGACAAGGGCCGCGCAGTGGCCGCCATGCAAACCGTGCGGTCGCTGCTGGCGCGCTATCGGCCGGACCTGCAGACGCACTGAGCGCTGTACCATCAGCCGATGGCACTTCAGGCACCGGTGGCCGCGGTGGCCGCAGTGGGACTTGCCGCCATGCTGGCGCTCAGCGGGTGCAGCGCCGTCGTAGGGGGACGGGCGGTCCGGGCGTCCGGTCAGTCAGGGGGAACGCCGCCTACGACGGTGAAACGCCCGCCGTCCCATGCACCAGACCTACTGCTGCAGAGCGGAAATGACACGCCCTTCGGCGCCGCGATCGCCGCGCCGGTGGGCGATACCTACTTCACCAGCGCTCGCCCACCGGACTGCTCGGCGGCACTGCTTTTCAAGGGTTCGCCGCTGCGACCCGCCGGCGCATCGGACCATGCCGAATCGGCGTATCAATTCGGTGGTTCGGCACTGTACGCCGAGTCGGTCGACCTCTACGACAACGCGCTAGACCCCCACCATGAGGTGGTGAGTGGATTCATCGCCGTAGCCCAGTGCAGACACGACGCGGTGGGCATCTCCCCGGCCGGGGAGGCAATCCCGATGCGGCTCAGCAATTTCGCGACTCCGTCGGAAGGCGTCCTGGTATGGACGATGACCCAGCCGGCTTGGACGTGCGATTACGGGTTGGCCGTGCTGGCGCACGTGGCTTTGTTGCTGTCGGCCTGTAACGACGTCCCCGGATTTCCCATGGCGGACTGGGCGGCGAAACGACGAGCGCAGGTCGACGGGCGCACCGCATAACGCGGCGGCCCGCCGCCTGAGGTTTTAAATGCTTGAGCCGGGAAGCCCGAGGCGCAGGACTCAGTACCGAGTGCAGTCCGTCATCATTTGCTGGAAGATCGGCAGGGCCTGTGACGCCCCCTGGTTGTGCTGGATCGCCTTGAGCAGGTTCACCCGCTGATCGGGCGACGACGCCAGGTACTGCTGCAAGAACTGCTGGTTAGGCGGCGACTGATCGAGGTATTGAGCGGCCATCGGATTTTCGGCGTGCACGGCGCGCATCGCCTGGTCGTAGTTACAAGTCGTGTTGATCATCGGACCGAAATCGGGGTCAGCGGATGCGACCCCGGCCCCGGCGGTCGACGCCAATGCCAGACCGCCGACGGTCACGGCCAGTTTGGCCAACGAGCGCTTCATCATTTACGGACTCCCTCCATAGCAATGCCCCCACTCTAACGTCGAGCTAGAAGCTTGGTAGCCAGAACGGCAGGCGCCCAAACCGCCGCCACTGCGGTCGGCGCTCCTTGCGGGCCTTCTACCTGCCCCGTTGCTCCTTTTCGGTTTCGGGGTCCAGCTGCTCGGTAACAGCGGCAGACTCGGGCCGTCGTCCAATGAAGGAGTCCGTCGACGGCAATCCCCCCAACATCCTGGCGACCGATAAGCACGACAGTAGGCCGGCACTTGCATGCGCTCCGCCTTTCTCGGCACCCCGTGCGCGGCTACTAGCCTGGATCTGTGCCCGATCCCGCCACCTACCGCCCCGCCCCCGGGTCCATCCCGGTCGAGCCCGGCGTCTACCGATTCCGGGATACGTATGGGCGGGTCATCTATGTCGGCAAGGCCAAGAGCCTGCGCAGCCGGCTGACGTCATACTTCGCCGACATCGCCGGCCTGCACCCGCGAACCCGGCAGATGGTGACCACCGCGGCCAAGGTCGAGTGGACGGTGGTCAACACCGAAGTCGAGGCGTTGCAGCTTGAATACAACTGGATCAAGGAGTTCGACCCGCGTTTCAACGTCCGCTATCGCGACGACAAGACCTATCCGGTGCTGGCGGTGACCCTCAACGAGGAGTTCCCGCGACTGATGGTCTATCGCGGGCCCCGCCGCAAAGGGGTGCGGTATTTCGGGCCGTACTCGCACGCATGGGCCATCCGGGAAACGCTGGATCTGCTCACCCGGGTATTTCCGGCACGCACCTGTTCGGCGGGAGTTTTCAAGCGGCATAAGCAGATCGATCGTCCTTGTCTGCTCGGCTACATCGACAAATGCTCGGCGCCGTGTATCGGCAGGGTCAGCGCGGAGCAGCACCGCCAGATCGTGGACGATTTCTGCGACTTTTTGTCCGGCAAGACCGACCGGTTCGCCCGGGAGCTGGAACAGCAGATGAACGCCGCGGCCGAGCGACTCGATTTCGAGCGGGCCGCGCGGCTGCGGGACGACCTGGGCGCGGTGAGAAGGGCGATGGAAAAGCAGGCCGTGGTCCTCGGCGACGGCACCGACGCCGATGTGGTGGCGTTCGCCGACGACGAGCTCGAGGCCGCGGTGCAGGTGTTCCACGTGCGCGGGGGACGGGTCCGCGGTCAGCGCGGCTGGATCGTCGAAAAGTCCGCCGACCCTGGTGATTCCGGTGAGGAACAACTGGTCGAGCAGTTCTTGACGCAATTCTACGGCGAGCAGGCCGAATTGGGCGGCGCCGCAGACGAATCGGCGAACCCGGTGCCGCGCGAAGTGTTGGTGCCCTGCCTGCCGTCCAACGCAGGCGAGCTGACCAGTTGGCTGTCCGGCTTGCGCGGGTCCCGGGTGGCGCTGCGGGTGCCGCGGCGCGGGGACAAACGCGCGCTGGCCGAAACCGTACAGCGCAACGCGAAAGACGCACTGCAACAACACAAGCTGAGGCGCGCCGGCGACTTCAACGCCAGATCCGCTGCGCTGCAGAACATCCAGGAGGCCCTCGGCTTATCCGACGCGCCGCTGCGCATCGAATGTGTGGACATCAGCCATGTCCAGGGCACCGATGTGGTGGGGTCGCTGGTGGTGTTCGAGGACGGTCTGCCGCGCAAGTCGGACTACCGCCACTTCGGCATCCGGCAAGCCGCCGGACGCGGACGCTCCGACGACGTCGCGTCCATCGCCGAGGTGACCCGCCGTCGTTTCGCGCGGCACCTCAGTGAACAAAACGACCCGAATATGCTTTCGCCGGAAGGAAAGTCTCGCCGTTTCGCCTACCCCCCGAACCTGTACGTCGTCGACGGCGGGGCCCCGCAAGTCAATGCGGCAAGCGCGGTGCTCGAGGAACTCGGCATCACCGACGTCGCGGTGATCGGCCTGGCCAAGCGGCTGGAAGAGGTGTGGGTGCCCTCGGAGCCCGATCCCGTCATCATGCCGCGCAACAGCGAGGGACTTTATCTGCTGCAACGTGTCCGTGACGAAGCGCACCGGTTCGCGATCACCTACCATCGCAGCAAGCGATCCAAGCGAATGACGGCATCGGTGCTGGATTCGGTGCCAGGATTGGGAGAACATCGCCGTAAGGCATTGGTAAGCCATTTCGGATCGATAGCCCGCCTCAAGGAGGCCACCGTCGACCAGATCACCGCCGTTCCCGGCATCGGTGTGGCAACCGCCACCGCCGTCCTGGAGGCGTTGCGACCCGATCAGTCCGAGCCGGCCCAATGACGGGCCCAGAGTTCGCGGGCGGCCACTCGGTGGACGCCGCGGCGGGCATCGACGTCGTTCTGGTGACCGGGTTATCCGGGGCCGGGCGGGGTACCGCAGCCAAGGTGCTCGAAGACCTGGGCTGGTATGTGGCCGACAACCTGCCTCCCCAGCTGATCACCCGGATGGTTGATTTCGGTCTGGCGGCGGGCTCGCGGATCACCCAGCTGGCGGTCGTGATGGACGTGCGGTCGCGCGGCTTCACCGGCGACCTGGATTCGGTGCGCACCGAGCTGGCAACCCGAAACATCGCCCCGCGCGTGGTGTTCATGGAAGCATCCGACGACATGCTGGTGCGCCGCTATGAACAGAATCGTCGCAGCCACCCGCTGCAGGGTGATCAGACCCTGGCCGAGGGAATCGCGGCCGAACGGCGGATGCTGGCGTCGGTTCGCGCCACCGCCGATCTGATCATCGACACCTCGACGCTGTCGGTGCGCGGCCTGCGCGAGACCATCGAGCGGGCATTCGGGGGCGCCGCCAGCGCGACCACCAGCGTCACTGTCGAGTCGTTCGGGTTCAAGTACGGCCTGCCGATGGACGCCGACATGGTGATGGACGTGCGGTTCCTGCCGAACCCGCACTGGGTCGACGAATTGCGTCCCCGCACCGGGCAGGACCCGGCGGTGCGGGATTACGTGTTGAGCCAGCCCGGCGCGGCCGAGTTCCTCGACGCCTACCATCGATTGCTATCTCTGGTCGTCGAGGGCTACCGCCGGGAGGGCAAGCGCTATATGACGGTCGCCATCGGATGCACCGGCGGCAAGCATCGCAGCGTCGCGATCGCCGAGGCGTTAATGCAGTTGCTGAAGGCCCAAACGGGTGAAGCCCAACTGTCGGTGCGGGTGCTGCACCGGGATCTGGGCCGCGAATGACCGAGCCGATGACCCGGGGCATCGTCGCGCTGGGCGGCGGACACGGCCTGTACGCGACGCTGTCGGCGGCTCGCCGACTGACGCCCTATGTCACCGCGGTGGTGACCGTCGCCGACGACGGTGGTTCTTCGGGCCGGCTGCGCAGCGAACTGGACGTAGTGCCACCGGGTGATTTGCGAATGGCATTGGCGGCCTTGGCATCTGACAGTCCCCATGGACGACTGTGGGCGACCATCCTGCAGCACCGGTTCGGCGGCAGCGGCGCCTTGGCGGGGCACCCGATCGGCAACCTGTTGCTGGCCGGCCTGTCCGAGGTGCTGGCCGATCCGGTGGCCGCCCTCGACGAGCTGGGGCGCATCCTGGGCGTCAAGGGCAGGGTGCTGCCGATGTGCCCGATCGCGCTGCAGATCGAGGCCGACGTCTCGGGTCTGGAAGGCGACCCGCGGATGTTCCGGCTGATCCGTGGCCAGGTGGCGATCGCGACCACGCCGGGCAAGGTGCGCCGCGTGCGGTTGTCGCCCGACAACCCGCCGGCGACCCGGCAGGCCGTCGACGCGATCATGGCCGCCGATCTGGTGGTACTTGGCCCGGGCTCGTGGTTCACCAGCGTGATCCCGCATGTGCTGGTGCCCGAACTGGCGGCGGCGCTACGGGCGACCACCGCGCGGCGCGCCCTGGTGCTCAACCTGGTGGCCGAGCCGGGGGAGACGGCCGGCTTCTCCGTCGAGCGTCATCTGCACGTGCTGGCCCAGCACGCACCGGAATTCAGCGTGCACGACATCATCATCGACGCCGAACGGGTGCCCAGTGAGCGGGAACGTGAGCAACTGCGCCGCACCGCCACACTGCTTTCGGCCGAGGTCCACTTCGTCGACGTGGCCAGACCTGGTACACCTTTACATGATCCAGGCAAGCTCGCGGCGGCCCTGGACGGGGTCCGGGCGGCCCACAAGGCTCCGGGAGCGTCTCCGGGCACGGCCACCGCGGATATTCGGGTCGACGGTGCAACCCCACCACCCGGTGGGAGTGGACCGGCCGGCAGCGGACCAAGGGGTGACGACGCGTGGCGATGACGACCGAAGTCAAGGACGAACTGAGCCGCCTCATTGTGAAATCGGTCAGCGCGCGCCGGGCGGAGGTCACGTCCCTGCTGAGGTTCGCCGGCGGGCTGCACATCGTCGGCGGACGTGTCGTGGTCGAGGCCGAGGTGGATCTGGGTAACGTCGCGCGGCGGCTGCGCAAGGACATTTTCGAACTCTACGGATACAACGCCGTCGTGCATGTGTTGTCGGCCAGCGGAATTCGCAAGAGCACCCGCTACGTGTTGCGGGTGGCCAATGACGGTGAGGCATTGGCCCGCCAGACCGGCCTGCTCGACAACCGCGGTCGTCCGGTGCGCGGACTGCCGGCTCAGGTGGTGGGCGGCAGCGTCGGCGACGCCGAAGCCGCGTGGCGGGGCGCGTTCCTGGCGCACGGGTCGCTGACCGAGCCGGGGCGTTCCTCGGCGTTGGAAGTCAGCTGCCCCGGCCCGGAGGCGGCGCTGGCGTTGGTGGGTGCCGCGCGCCGGCTCGGTGTCAGCGCGAAGGCCCGCGAGGTGCGCGGCGCCGACCGGGTGGTGGTGCGCGACGGCGAGGCTATCGGCGCGTTGCTGACCCGGATGGGCGCCCAGGACACCCGGCTGGTGTGGGAGGAGCGCCGGATGCGGCGCGAGGTCCGGGCCACGGCCAACCGGCTCGCCAACTTCGACGACGCCAACCTGCGGCGTTCGGCGCGGGCGGCGGTCGCGGCCGCGGCCCGGGTGGAGCGGGCTCTGGAGATCTTGGGGGACACCGTCCCCGACCATTTGGCCTCGGCCGGCAAGTTGCGCGTGGAGCACCGGCAGGCCTCGCTGGAGGAGCTCGGCCGTCTCGCCGACCCTCCGATGACGAAAGATGCTGTGGCAGGCCGTATTCGGCGGCTACTGTCGATGGCGGACCGCAAGGCCAAGGTCGACGGCATTCCCGACACGGAGTCGGCGGTGACGCCGGATTTGCTGGAGGACGCCTGACGACGATGCGCGCCGCGAAGCGGTGGGCTGAGGAGTCGGCGAATCTGGCGACGCCTGACTGCCCTGCTAAATGTTGGGCATTGCTGGTGGGGACGGGCTGGTGGGGGTTACGGTCGGGGAATGAAACGGCTTTCGAGCGTCGATGCGGCGTTTTGGTCAGCAGAAACCGCGGGCTGGCACATGCACGTGGGGGCGTTGGCGCTTTGTGACCCGAAGGAATGCTCCGAGTACAGCTTTCAACGTCTCCGTCAATTACTCATCGAGCGCCTGCCGGAGGTGCCCCAGTTGCGGTGGCGGGTCACCGACGCGCCGCTGGGACTGGACCGACCGTGGTTCGTCGAAGACGAGGACCTCGACGTCGATTTCCACGTTCGCCGCATCGGTGTTCCCGCGCCGGGCGGTCGCCGCGAGCTCGAGGAGCTGGTGGGCCGGCTGATGTCCTACAAGCTGGACCGCTCCCGGCCGCTGTGGGAGATGTGGGTGATCGAGGGCGTCGAGGGCGGGCGGATCGCGACGCTGACCAAGATGCACCACGCCATCGTCGACGGCGTCTCGGGCGCCGGCTTGGGTGAGATCCTTCTGGACGCCACGCCGGAACCCCGTGCGCCGCAACAGGAGACGGTCGGATCGCTGGTGGGATTCCAACTTCCCGGGCTGGAACGGCGCGCCGTGGGCGCGCTTATCAACGTCGGTGTCAAGACGCCGTTCCGCATCGCCCGACTGGTAGAGCAGACGCTGCGCCAGCAGGTCGCGGCGTTGGGGGTGACCAGCAAGCCGTCGCGCTACTTCGATGCGCCGAAAACCCGGTTCAACGCATCGGTGTCGCCGCACCGGCGGATCACCGGCTGCCGTGTCGAGCTGGCCCGGGCCAAGGCCGTCAAGGATGCCTATGGCGTCAAGCTCAACGACGTTGTGCTCGCGCTGGTGGCCGGGGCGGCCCGCGAATATTTATTGAAGCGCGGAGAACTGCCGGCCAAGCCGCTCATCGCGCAGATCCCCGTATCCACCCGTACCGATGAGAACAAGGACGACGTCGGTAACAAGGTGGGTTCGATGACCGTGTCCCTTGCCACCGATGTCGAAGATCCCGCTGAGCGGCTGCGGGTTATCCACGAGAGCACGCGAAGTGCCAAGTTGATGGCCAAGGCGTTGTCGGCGCATCAGATCATGGGGTTGACCGAAACGACGCCGCCGGGACTGTTGCACCTGGCCGCGCGCGCCTACACGGCCAGCGGGCTGTCGCGAAACCTGGCCCCCATCAACCTGGTTGTCTCCAATGTCCCCGGCCCGCAGTTCCCGCTGTACATGGCGGGCGCCAAACTGGATTCGCTGGTGCCGCTGGGTCCGCCGGTGATGGACGTCGCGCTGAACATCACCTGCTTCTCCTACCAGGACTACCTGGACTTCGGTTTCGTGACGACGCCAGAGGTGGCCAACGACATCGACGACATGGCCGATCGGATCGAGCCGGCGTTGACCGAGCTGGAGAAGGCCGCCGCGCGCGATACCAGTTAGGTGTCAATCGGGTTCGTCGTCGTCCTCGCCGTCGCGGAGGAGTTTTTCGGGGTGGTGGAAGGTGTTGGTTCTGGGTTGTCCGTGGTCGAGGTGCGGCGGTGGGATCCATTCGGTGTGGCCTCGGGCGTTGGTGCGGGTGGTCCAGCCGGTTTCGGCGAGTCGGTTATCTGGGCCGCAGGCCAGCGCCAGGTCGTTGATGTCGGTATGGCGGGTGGCCGTCCAGCCCCGGACGTGGTGGACTTGGCTGTGGTAGCCCGGCGCGTCACAGCCCGGCTTCGTACATCCACGATCCTTGGCGTACAACATGATTCGCTGTGCGGGGGAAGCCAACCGCTTCGTGTGATATAGCGCCAGCGACCTGCCCTTGTCGAAAATCGCCAGGTAATGGTGCGCGTGGCCGGCCCAGCGGATGACATCCGACATGGGCACCAGGGTGCCGCCAGCGGTGAGGGCTTTGCCGGCGGCGGCCTCGAGGTCTTGCAAGGTGGTGGTCACGACGATCGACACGGGGAGCCCGTGGTGCTGGCCCAGCGCGCCCGAGGCGAACAGGCCGCGCAGTCCGGCGAGGAATCCGTCATGGTTGCGCTGGGCTTGCGATCGGCTGTCGCGCCGTGCCGCAGCCTCGTCGGGTGGCGTGTCGACCACCGGTGCCTCGTCCGTGGGATTGCACGCCCCGGGCGCGGCCAGCTTGGCCAGCATGGCCTCGATGGTGGCCCGCAATTCCGGGGTCACCAGCCCGGTGATCCGAGACATGCCGTCGAATTCCTGCGTGCCCAGGGTGATCCCGCGCTTGCGGGCTCGCTCCGCGTCGTCGAATTCGCCGTCAGGGTTGAGCCAGTCCATGACACGCTGGGCGTATTTGGCCAACTGGTCGGGACGGTACCCGCCGGCTTTGTCGGCCAGGTCGGTTTCGGCGGCTTCCCGGGTGGACATGTCCACCTCGGCGGGCAGGTGGGCGAAGAAGCGGCGGATCACCTTCACGTGCCCGTCACCGATCAACCCCGCGCGCTGGCCGGTCGCGGTCGAGCTCAACTGCGGCGCCAACGGCTCACCGGTCAGCGCTCGGCGTTCACCCAAATCCTCGGCCTCGGCGATGCGCCGGCCGGCCTCAGACTTGGTGATCCGCAACCGGTCCGCGAGCGCCGAGCGCAGATTGCCGCCCAGCTCTTCCGCGCCGGCCTGCGCGTCGAGCTGGTTGATCAACGCGTGCTCGGGTGCGCGCAGCCGGCGTGCCACACGCTCCAAGCGCTCCAAGGCCCGCAACCTCTCCGGGGTGGTGAACACGTCAAACGACAACCCGCACAGGCATTCCACGTCGTCATCGAGCGCGGCGAAGACCTCCACGATCTCCTCACGACAGCTCGCATCCATGCCTAGAACCTACGAGCAGACACCGACAAAAATGCCCGCCCTGTGACCACTGAAACTAAAGTGGCACAAGGGTTTACAGAGAAGAAACAGCCGTGCGGCCGCCCGATACCTTCTAGTCGCGCTCGGGCGGATTCGTCGCGTACACCCACGACAGGAATCGCGCCACGGCCTCCGCGGACCGATGCGCCCGCGGGGAACTGAAGATGTCGAAAGCGTGTTGGGCGTGCGGTAATTCGGCGTAGGCGACCGGGTTTTTGGATACCGCGCGCAGTTCCTCGACGAACTCTTCGGCCTCGCCGACCGGGATGAGCGAGTCGTCGTGGCCGTGCAGGACGAAGAACGGCGGTGCGTCGGCGCGCAGCCGGCGGATCGGCGAGGCGTCGAGGTAGATATTGCGGTGGGTGACGAATTTCTTTTTGACAACGAACTTTTGGAGCAGGTCCACGAATTCACGCCGGCCCTCGCCCTCGGTGGAGAACCAGTCGTAGCGCCCGTACACCGGTACCGCGGCGACCACCGAGGTGTCGGCGTCCTCGAAGCCGGGCTGGAACGTCGGGTCGTTGGGCGTCAGCGCCGCCAGCGAACACAGGTGGCCGCCGGCGGATCCGCCGGTGATCGCCACGAAGTTCGGATCCCCGCCGTAGCGGGAGATGTTCTCCTTGACCCAGGCCAGGGCGCGTTTGACGTCGACGATGTGGTCGGGCCAGGTGTGCCGTGGGGACACCCGGTAGCCGATCGACACGCACACCCAGCCGCGCGCGGCCAGGTGGCTCATCAGCGGATAGGCCTGGGGACGGCGCATTCCGATCACCCAGGCGCCGCCCGGGACTTGCAGCAGCACCGGCGCCTTGCCGTCGCGCGGCAGATCGCGGCGGCGCCAGATGTCGGCGAGGTTGGCGCGCCCGTGCGGACCGTAGGACACCACGTTCGTCTTCTCGACGTAGCGGCGGCGCGCCACGGTGTTGCCCAGCGGCAGGGTGCGCCGCCCGCTGCGCGTCGGTGTCGTCTGCGGAAGCTTGTTCAGCGCCTCTTCGTAGTCGTCGCCGAGTTGGTCGCGCAGCCCGGCCTGAAGCACCGGGCCGGGAGTGGTGACGCCCCGATACTTGATCACCGCCAGGATGGCCCAGGACGCCGCCGTCAGGGCCAGCGCGACCTTTCCGCGCCGTCCCGCGAAATCGCCACGGCGTCCCCGCCGCAGCGCATCCAGCACCGAGGCGGAGAAGTACACGCCCGGCACCTCGGAGGCCGGCCAGCCGAACCAGAAGACCAGGACGGTGCTGTAGCCCTTGCGGGCCAGCGGGCGTAATCCGTTGGCGGCGTTGGCCAATTCGAGCGCGGATCGTGCCAATGGCCGGGGTTTCCGAATGGTCCGGGCGAGCCGCATCAGCCGTTCACCCGCGCTTGCAGGTCGGCGCGCAGGATCTTGCCGGTGCTGCCGCGGGGAAGTTCGTCCAGCACGGTGATGTCGCGGGGGACCTTGTAGTTGGCCAGGTTCTCCCGCACATGCTGCTTGAGCGCCTCGGGAGCGGCGCCCCCGTCGAGGGTGGCGCCGGGCTCCAGCACCACGAAGGCCGCCAGCCGCTGCCCGTATTGCTCGTCGTCCACGCCGATCACCGCCGCCTCCGCCACGTCGGGATGTGCCGCAAGGGTCTTCTCCACTTCGATCGGGTACACGTTCTCGCCGCCGGAGACGATCATTTCGTCGTCACGGCCGACGACGAACAGGCGCCCCGCCTCGTCGAGATATCCCACGTCACCCGATGACATGAAGCCGGCGTGAAAGTCCTTGGTACTGCCCGAGGTGTAGCCCTCGAACTGGGTGTTGTTGCGCACGTAGATGCCGCCGACCTCACCGGTGGGCAGCTCGTTGAATTCCGAGTCCAGGATCCGGATTTCGGTTCCGCCCGCGGGCCGGCCCGCCGTGTCCGGTGCTGCGCGCAGGTCCTGCGGGGTGGCGGTCGCGATCATGCCGGCCTCGGTGGCGTTGTAGTTGTTGTAGATCACGTCGCCGAATGCGTCCATGAACGCGATGACCACATCGGGTCGCATCCGCGAGCCCGATGCCGCGGCGAATCTCAAGGACCGACCGCTGTAGCGGCGTCGGACCTCGGCGGGCAGCTCCATGATGCGGTCGAACATCACCGGCACCACGGCAAGACCGGTGGCCTTGTGGCGGTCGATGAGATCCAGCGTGGCCTCGGGGTCGAATTTGCGCCGGGTGATCACCGTGCAGGCCATGGACGCGGCGAAGATCAACTGGGAGAAACCCCACGCGTGGAACATCGGCGCCACGATCACGATGTTTTCCTCGGCGCGCCACGGGGTGCGGTCCAAAATTGCCTTGAGCGTGCCGATTCCGGCGTTGCCACCGGTTTGGTTGGCGCCCTTGGGTGTTCCGGTGGTACCGGAGGTGAGCAGAATCATCCTGCCCTTGCGGCCGGAGCGCTGGGGCTGTCGCCCCGCGCAATCGGCGATGAGTTTCTCGACGGTGAGCTCGTGTTGCCCGTCCGTCCAGGCCACGATGCGGCTGGCATCCGGCTTGTCGGCCAGCGCGCGATCCACCGTCGGGGTGAATTCCTCGTCGTAAACCACGGCGTCGACGCCCTCGCGGTTGACCACCTCAGCCAGCGCGGGCCCGGCGAACGACGTGTTGAGCAGCACGACATCGGAGCCGATCCGGTTCACGGCCACCACCGCCTCGACGAAGCCGCGGTGGTTGCGGCACATGATGCCCACGACTTTCGGTTGACCGGCGGGCAGGTTTTGCAGCGCGGCGGCGAACGCGTTGATCCGTTCGTCGAGCTCGCGCCAGGTCAGCGTGCCGAGTTCGTCGACCAGCCCGGGACGGTCGGGGCAGCGCTGCGCCGCACTGGCGAAGCCCACGGTCATGCCCATGCCTTCGCGGCGCATGGCCGCCGCGATCTTGAGGTAGCGGTCGGGTCGCATCGGCGCGATCATGCCGGCGCGGCGCAGCGTGGTGACCAGGCCGAGTGTCTCGCTCAACGGGTTCGGCATGGCTCAGCCCAGAATCGGGAAGCGACGCTTCGCGGCGAGCTCGGTCAGGGCCTGCTGCATCACCGACCGCACGTACTCGTCGACCTCGTCGACGTCGGGGTCGTCGCCGAACTGCTTGGCGATGTCGATGGGTCGGAGTACCTGCGTCACGATCTTGGTGGGAAGCGGCAGGTTCGGCGGGATGACCGCACTCAGGCCGAAGGGGAAGCCGAACGACAACGGCAGAATCGCGCTGCGCAGCAAGCGTTTAATTCCGAGCCGCTCGGCCAGCCAGGTGCCGCGGGTCAGGTAGAGCTGGGTCTCCTGTCCGCCGATGGACACCGCCGGCACGATCGGGACGCCGGCTTCGATCGCCGTGCGGATGTACCCCTTACGGCCGTTGAAGTCGATGACATTCTCCGACAGGGTGGGCCGGTAGGCGTCGTAGTCGCCGCCGGGGAACACGATCACCACTCCGCCGGACCGCAACGCCGCGGCCGCGTTCTCCCGGTTGGCCCGGATGTATCCGGTGCGCCGGAACAAATCTCCGGTGGGTCCGGTCATCAGAATGTCGTGGCTCAGCGTGTAGACGGGCCGGTCGTAGCCGAGCTTGTCGTAGAAGTGGACGCTGAAGATCGGGACGTCCATGGGGAACATACCGCCCGAGTGGTTGCCGACCACCAATGCTCCGCCGGGCGGGAACGTTTCCAGGCCGTGCACCTCGGAGCGGAAGTAGGTCTTCAGGACCGGGCGCATCACCGCCATCAATCGCTGGGTCAAGCCGGGGTCGAATTTGCCGATGTCCCCGCCGTCGGGGCTGCCGTTGTCGGTCACGTTCCCTCCCTTGACGCTCGCACGAGACCGCTTGTGGTTTGGGGGCCGCGTCGAGTCCCTCGATGGTAGCGACCGGGGCGCCGCCGTTGTCATGGTGTTTCGCCTTTGCCCCGATCCGGGCATGTGGTGTGGTGACGGCCGGGACGCTATTGTTACGGCGCCCTCAGTAATCCTCGAGTAAAGGGGACCCGATGGACGTAGCCGGTCTGTCCCACGAGCGTGGCGCACGCTCGAGCGCTACCCACAGATCGGCTGGCACCCGGGACCGGCGCGGGCGGCGCAACCACACCGCCGCGACACGCGTGGAATCAGCCCGTCAGGCTCAGGCACCGGCCCGGCCCGCGCCCTCCGTCGAGCGGGCCGCCGGTGCGATTGCCGCGGACGTCCCGGACACGGCGGATCAACTGCAGGCCGACTATTTCGTGCGCCTGCTCGGCGGACGACGCGGCCTCATCGACCAGCGCATCGAGGAGTGCCAGCGCAAAATCGCCACCGCGGAAGCCAAGGGCGACCTGGACACCGTGGCGAACTTCCGCCGCCTGGCGCGCATCGCCGAGCAGGATCGGCACACCCTGGACGCCCTGATCGACAAGCTGCGCCGGCGATTTGTCCGCCGCGCACCGGGTGCGGCGTCTGCGGGTTCGCCGCAGGCGCGCCCCGGGGTCCGCGGGTTCGCCCCAGGCGCACGCTGAATCACCTGCCGCCGCAGCGGTTTTCGTCATTTGCCGCTGACGGGTTAGCCGGCGCACAGCACTGAGGCGCACAAATCGGCACAGCGGCGTGGTGGTGCCGATACATTCTATGGGCCAGCTGGTTTCTAGACAGGAACGAGGCCGCCCATGGGATTCATGGCTCCGGAGTTTCCCGACGTCGACCCGCAAACGTGGCTCAGCTTGCCGCGCTCGACCAGGCGACAGATCATGACCCGGCACTGGGTCGAACACGGCTTCGGATCCCCCTACGCGGTCTACCTGTTCTACGTCTTCAAGATCGCCGCGTACGTCGCCGGCGCCGCCGCGGTGATCGCCCTGACGCCGGGGCTGGGCGGGCTGGGCCACATCACCTATTGGTGGACCCAGCCGATCGTGTACCAGAAGCTGGTCATCTTCACGCTGCTGTTCGAGATGCTGGGTCTGGGCTGCGGTTCTGGGCCGCTGACCGCGCGGTTCTGGCCGCCATTCGGCGGGTTCCTGTATTGGTTGCGGCCCAACACTATTCGGCTCCCAGCGTGGCCGGACAAGGTCCCGTTCACCCGTGGGGACAGCCGTACCGTCGTCGACGTGGCGCTGTATCTGATCGTGCTGGCCTCCGGGATCTGGGCGCTGCTCGCACCGGGGCGGGGCGGTCCGGTCACCGCGGCCGGCGACGTCGGCCTGATCGATCCCACGCTGGTCGTGCCCGCCATCGTGGCGCTCGCACTGCTGGGCCTGCGGGACAAAACCGTCTTCCTGGCGGCGCGCGGCGAACACTACGGGCTGACCCTGCTGGTGTTCTTTTTCGGGTTCACCGACCAGATCGCCGCCTTCAAGATCATCATGCTGGCGCTGTGGTGGGGCGCGGCGACCTCCAAGCTCAATCACCACTTCCCGTATGTCGTGGCGGTCATGATGAGCAACAGCCCGCTGCTGCGCGCCAGGGCATTCAATTGGTTCAAGCGTCGGCTCTACCTCGACCCGGTCAACGACCTGCGACCGTCGTGGATACCGAAGATCATGGCCCATGTCGGCGGGACCACGGCCGAATTCCTGGTTCCGCTGGTCCTGGTGTTCGTCGCCGACGGCCACCGGTGGGCGTGGTTCCTGATCGGCTTCATGGTGCTGTTCCACCTCAACATCACGTCCACCATTCCCATGGGAGTCCCGTTGGAGTGGAACGTCTTCTTCATCTTTTCGCTGTTCTATCTGTTCGGGCACTACGCCGGCGTCACGGCCACCGGGCTGAGCTCACCGTTGCTGCTGATCATCCTGATCGTCGCGCTCGCGGTGGTGCCGATCGTGGGAAACCTTTTCCCGCAACAGGTTTCATTCCTTCCTGCGATGCGTTACTACGCGGGTAACTGGGCCACCAGCACCTGGTGCCTGCGCAAAGGGACCGAGGACAAGATCGAGGCGAACATCACCAAGGCATCGGCGCTGGCGCCCAACCAGCTTGCCCGGCTTTACGATCCGCAGACCGCCGAACTCATGATCGACAAGTTGATGGGGTGGCGATCGATGCACACCCACGGGCGGACCCTGGGCGGGCTGGTGCCCCGCGCCCTGCCCGCCGGCGCCGACGAGGCCGACTACCTGCTGCGCGACGGCGAGATCATCGCCGGTCCGCTGATCGGGTGGAACTTCGGCGAAGGCCACCTGCACAACGAACAGCTGCTTGCCGCCGTGCAGCGGCGCTGCGACTTCGATGAGGGCGAGGTGCGGGTGATCATCCTGGAAGCCCAACCGATACAGCGCCAAACGCAGGCCTACCGCATCGTCGACGCCAAGACCGGCCTGATCGAAGAGGGCTACGTCGACGTCGCGGGCATGCTGAGCCGTCAGCCCTGGCCCGAGCCCGGCGACGACTATCCCGTCCACGTCACGACCCGGCACAGCGCTCGATGACCACCGCGGTCGTCGTCGGGGCCGGGCCCAACGGCCTGGCCGCAGCGATCCACCTCGCCCGCCACGGCGTCGAGGTGCAGGTACTGGAGGCCCGCGACACCGTCGGCGGGGGAGCCCGCTCGGCCGAGCTGACGGTGCCCGGGGTGATCCACGACGTCTGCTCGGCCACCCACCCGTTCGGCGTCGGTTCGCCGTTCTGGAAAGAGATCGACCTACCGAGCTACGGGCTGGTGTGGAAGTGGCCGGAGATCGACTGCGCGCATCCGCTCGACGACGGCAGCGCCGGCGTGCTGTACCGATCGATCGATCGGACGGTCGCCGGCATGGGCAGCGATGCCGCCCGGTGGCGGCGCGCCGTCGGGGACCTGGCCGCCGGATTCGATCAGCTGGCGCAGGATTTGCTTCGCCCGGTGCTGCACATCCCGCAGCACCCCGTCCGCCTCGCCAGTTTCGGGCCACGCGCACTGCTGCCGGCTACCGTGATGGCCCGCTGGTTTCGCACCGAGCAGGCCCGCGCGCTGTACGGCGGCGCGGCCGCGCACATCTATACCCGGCTGGACCGTCCGCTGACCGCATCCATGGGGCTGCTTTTTCTGGCCAGCGGGCACCGCTATGGGTGGCCCGTCGCCGAAGGCGGCTCGGGGTCCATTACCCGCGCGCTGGCCGCAGCACTAACCGCGCACGGCGGCGCCATCGCCACCGGAGTGACCGTCACCGGCCGCCGCGACATCCCGGATGCCGACATCGTCATGCTCGACCTGAGCCCCGCGGCGGCACTGCGGATCTACGGCGATGCCATGCCCGGCCGCATCAAACGGTCCTACCGGCGTTATCGCCAGGGGTCCTCGGCGTTCAAGGTCGACTTCGCCGTCCAGGGCGACATCCCCTGGACGAACCCCGACTGCAGGCTCGCCGGCAGCGTCCACCTCGGCGGCAGCTTCGCCGAGATCGCCGACACCGAACGCCGTCGCGCGCAAGGGGAGATGGCGCAGCGGCCGTTCATTCTCGTCGGGCAGCAGTACCTGGCCGACCCGTCCCGATCGGCCGGTGGTGTCAACCCGATCTGGGCGTACGCGCACGTGCCGTTCGGCTACACCGGCGACGCCACCACGGTCATCATCGACCAGATCGAGCGGTTCGCCCCGGGCTTCCGCGACCGCATCGTCGCGACCGTGAGCAAGGGCACCGCCGAGCTGGCGGCCTACAACCCCAACTACATCGGCGGCGATATCCTCGGCGGCGCCAACGACGGGCTTCAGGTCATACTGCGGCCGCGCATCTCGGCCAACCCGTATGCGACCGGTGTGCCGGGTGTCTACCTGTGTTCGCAGTCCACGCCGCCGGGAGCCGGCATCCATGGCCTGTGTGGCTACTACGCCGCCGAGGCGGCGCTGGGCTGGGCCCGCAAGCGCTCTCCCAGGTGATGTTCAGCACACGTCGTGACGTGTACCGATGGCCATCCTGCGACGGCGAGTGGTCTTCGGCGGTCCACACGCTTACCGGCGCGGCGACCGCGCGTGTCGCTGATCTAGGCTGACCACAGGCAGTGTCCAGCGGACATGCACAAGACATGCAAAACGACGACTCAGGAAAGACAGGGGAGAGACAAGTGACGGTCCGAGTAGGTATCAACGGCTTCGGTCGAATCGGTCGGAACTTCTACCGGGCCTTACTGGCTCAACAGGAGCAAGGCACCGCTGACATCGAGGTGGTCGCGGTCAACGACCTCACCGACAACGCCAGCCTGGCGCACCTGCTGAAATTCGACTCCATCCTGGGCCGCCTGCCCCACGACGTCAGCCTCGAGGGCGACGACACCATCGTCGTCGGCAGCAAAAAGATCAAGGCGCTCGAGGTCAAGGAAGGCCCGGCAGCGCTGCCCTGGGGTGACCTGGGCGTCGATGTCGTCGTCGAGTCCACCGGCATCTTCACCAACGCCGCCAAGGCCAAGGGCCACCTGGACGCCGGCGCCAAGAAGGTGATCATCTCCGCGCCCGCCACCGACGAGGACATCACCATCGTGCTGGGCGTCAACGACGACAAGTACGACGGCAGCCAGAACATCATCTCCAACGCCTCGTGCACCACGAACTGCCTGGGGCCGCTGGCCAAGGTGCTCAACGACGAGTTCGGCATCGTCAAGGGCCTGATGACCACTATCCACGCCTACACCCAGGACCAGAACCTGCAGGACGGGCCGCACAAGGATTTGCGCCGGGCCCGCGCCGCCGCGCTGAACATCGTGCCGACCTCCACCGGCGCGGCCAAGGCCATCGGCCTGGTGCTGCCCGAGCTCAAGGGCAAGCTGGACGGCTACGCGCTGCGGGTGCCGATCCCGACCGGCTCGGTCACCGACCTCACCGCCGAGCTGAAGAAGTCCGCCACCGCCGACGAGATCAACGCCGCGATGAAGGCCGCCGCCGAGGGGTCTATGAAGGGCATCCTGAAGTACTACGACGCGCCGATCGTGTCCAGTGACATCGTCACCGACCCGCACAGCTCGATCTTCGACTCCGGCCTGACCAAGGTGATCGACAACCAGGCCAAGGTCGTCTCCTGGTACGACAACGAATGGGGCTACTCCAACCGCCTCGTCGACCTGGTCGCGCTGGTCGGCAAGTCGCTGTAAACCGTGGCTGTCCAGAACCTGAAAGACCTTCTCGCCGAGGGCGTTTCCGGCCGTGGCGTGCTGGTGCGCTCCGATCTGAATGTGCCGCTCGACGACGGGAAGATCACCGATCCCGGCCGCATCACCGCGTCGGTGCCGACGCTGAAGGCGCTGGTCGAGGCGGGCGCCAGGGTGGTGATCACCGCGCACCTCGGCCGGCCCAAGGGCGGAGCCGACCCGAAGCTGTCGCTGGCGCCCGTCGCCGCGGCGCTCGGTGAGCAGCTGGGCCGGCACGTCCAGCTGGCCGGCTCCGAGCAGTCCCGAGTCGTCGGCACCGACGCGCTGGCCCGCGCCGAGGGGCTGACCGACGGCGACGTCCTGCTGCTGGAGAACATCCGCTTCG
>NZ_LZTA01000090.1 GCF_001665875.1 Mycobacterium sp. 852002-40037_SCH5390672 | reverse complement strand
GCTACACCGACACCCCCGTGCCGCAGTCGCCGTGGCGGCACCTCCCGATCGCGGTGTCGCTGCTCTCCCTGGTGCTGTTGACCATCGCGCTGGCCACCCCCACCCACGACATGCGCATCCCGCGCAATCGCGCCGTCATCATGCTGGTGATCGACATGTCGCAGTCCATGCGGGCCACCGACGTCGAACCCAACCGGCTCAAGGCCGCCGCACAGGCAGCCACCCAGTTCGCCGGCCAGCTCACGCCCGGCATCAACCTCGGGCTGGTCGGGTTCGCCGGCACGCCCTATCTGCTGGTGCCGCCGACCCCGCAACACCAGGCGACTATCGACGCGCTCAAGAAGCTGGATTTCGCCGACAGCACGGCCACCGGCCAGGCCATCTTCACCGCCCTGCACGCGATCGGCGCCACCGCGGTCATCGGCGGCGACAATCCGCCGCCGGCCCGCATCGTGCTGGAGTCCGACGGCGCCGAGAACGTGCCGCTGGACCCCAATGCCCCGCAGGGGGCGTTCACCGCGGCCCGGGCCGCCAAGGCCGAGGGCGTGCAGATCTCGACCATCTCGTTCGGCACCCCGTACGGCACGGTGGACTACGAGGGCGCCACCATCCCGGTTCCGGTGGACGACCAGACCCTGCAGAAGATCTGCGAGATCACCGACGGCCAGTCGTTCCACGCCGACAGCCTGGATTCCCTGAAGAACGTGTACTCGACGCTGCAGCGCCAGATCGGCTACGAAACCGTGAAGGGCGACGCGAGCCTGGCCTGGATGCTGCTCGGCGCCTTCGTCATGGCCGGCGCCATCCTGGCCGGTCTCCTGCTGAACCGCAGGCTGCCCGCCTGAGTCCTCAGCTGGGCAGGCGGCGGTTGATCAACAATGCCAGCGCCGTCGCGATCAGGGCGGTCAATACGCCGAGGCGCAGCCACCCGGAGCTGCCCGGCCCTGGCACCGTACGGTAGCCGATCTCGTTCTCGATGGCGTTGTAGCTCTTTTCGAGCTCGCCGAGGTTGGTGGCGGTGTAAGACTGCCCGCCGGACAGCTTGGCGACCATCTTCATCTGGTCGGTCGACACCGGGACGGCGACCCGCTGCCCGTCCATCTCGATCTCGCCGCCCTTGGTCCCGAACGAGATCGTCGAGATCGGCAC
>NZ_LZTA01000089.1 GCF_001665875.1 Mycobacterium sp. 852002-40037_SCH5390672 | reverse complement strand
TATGCGATCGTCGGCAGCGTCAGATGTGTATAAGAGACAGCGACGACACCACCGTTCCAGCTGCCGCAGTTGCCGTGCATCCTGCCGGCGCCGTTCTGCCCGCCCAGCTCAAGCCCGGCCACGCCACCGCCGCAGCAACCGCAGCCGGGGCCCGGCCCGGTGCCGAGTTCGCCGCCACCGGCCAGTTGACTTCGCTTGCCAGCGAAATTCACCGCTACACTGGCGTGCCGTGATGATCACCCTGGACCATGTCAGCAAGAAGTACAAAGCGTCGGCCCGCCCAGCGCTGGAGGACGTCAACGTCAAGATCGACAAGGGTGAATTCGTCTTCCTGATCGGCCCGTCGGGCTCGGGCAAGTCGACGTTCATGCGGTTGCTGCTCGGCGCGGAGAACCCGACCACCGGCGACGTCCGGGTGTCGAAGTTCCACGTCAACAAGCTCCGCGGTCGTCACGTCCCGAAGCTGCGCCAGGTCATCGGCTGCGTTTTCCAGGACTTCCGCCTGTTGCAGCAAAAAACGGTCTACGAGAACGTCGCGTTCGCGCTGGAAGTGATCGGCAAACGAAGTGACGCGATCAACCGGGTGGTGCCCGACGTGCTGGAAACCGTCGGTCTATCCGGCAAAGCCAATCGGTTGCCCCACGAGTTGTCCGGTGGCGAGCAGCAGCGGGTGGCGATCGCCCGCGCGTTCGTCAACCGGCCGCTGGTCCTGCTGGCGGACGAGCCGACGGGCAACCTCGACCCAGATACCAGTAAGGACATCATGGATTTGTTGGAGCGGATCAACCGCACGGGGACGACGGTGCTGATGGCAACGCACGATCACCACATCGTCGACTCGATGCGCCAGCGCGTCGTCGAGTTGTCGCTGGGCAGGCTGGTTCGCGACGAGCAGCGCGGCATCTACGGGATGGACCGCTAAGTGCGCTTCGGTTTCCTACTCAACGAGGTCCTGACCGGGCTTCGCCGCAACGTCACCATGACGGCCGCGATGATCCTGACGACCGCAATCTCCATCGCTCTGTTCGGCGGCGGTCTGCTGGTGGTCCGGCTGGCCGACAACTCGCGCGAGATCTACCTCGACCGCGTCGAGACGCAGGTCTTTCTCACCGACGACATCTCGGCCAATGACACGACGTGTGCGTCCCCGCCGTGTAAGGGGTTGCGCGAGAAGATCGATGCACGACAAGACGTCAAATCGGTGCGCTTCGTCAACCGGCAGGATGCCTACAACGACGCCATCAAGAAGTTCCCGGAGTTCAAGGATGTGGCGGGTAAGGACTCGTTTCCCGCGTCGTTCATCGTCAAGTTGAACAATCCCGAACAGCACGCGGAGTTCGACGCCGCGATGCAGGGTCAGCCCGGGGTGCGCAGCATCCTCAACGAGAAGGACCTCATCGACCGGCTGTTCGCCGTGTTGGACGGCTTGCGCGATGCCGCGTTCGCCGTCGCGCTGGTGCAGGCGGTCGGGGCGATCCTGTTGATTGCCAACATGGTGCAGGTCGCGGCGTACACCCGGCGCACGGAGATCGGGATCATGCGGCTGGTGGGTGCCAGCCGGTGGTACACCCAGCTGCCCTTCCTGGTGGAAGCGATGCTGGCCGCGTCCATCGGTGTGGCCATCGCCGTCCTCGGACTCATGCTGGTTCGAGCGTTGTTCCTGGACAACGCGCTGAGCCAGTTCTACCAAGCTCATCTCATCGCGAAGGTCGACTATGCCGACATCCTCTACATCACGCCGTGGCTGTTCCTGCTCGGCGTGTCGATGGCGGCGGTGACGGGGTACGCGACCTTGCGCCTCTATATACGGCGGTAGCTGTGGCCAAGGATTCCGGCCGAGCCAAGGCGGCGGGCGGCAAAAGTGGCAGCAAACAAGTTATCGCCACCAATCGCAAAGCGCGGCACAACTATTCGATCATCGAGTTGTTCGAGGCCGGAGTGTCTTTGCAGGGCACCGAGGTCAAAAGCCTTCGCCTGGGCCAAGCATCGTTAGCCGATGCGTTCGCAACGATCGACGACGGCGAAGTTTGGTTGCGTAACTTGTACATTCCTGAGTATCAGCACGGTAGCTGGACCAATCATGCGCCGCGTCGCAACCGAAAGTTGTTGTTACATAGGCAACAAATTGACCGGCTGGTCGGCAAGATACGAGATGGTAACCTCGCCTTGATGCCGTTGTCTCTGTATTTCTCCGACGGCAAGGTCAAGGTCGAACTTGCCCTTGCGCGCGGTAAAAGGGCTTACGACAAGCGCCAGGACATGGCGCAGCGCGACGCACAGCGGGAAGTGGTCCGCGAAATGGGACGTCGAGCAAAGGGCATGACCTGATCGGGGCGGCCTACGCCCAGCTGTCTGCCGTTACGTACGGTGTCAGCGATTTCGTGGGCGGCGTCGCAGCGCGGCGAGTGGCCGCGCTGCGCGTGATGCTGGTCGCTTACCCGATCGAGACGGTGTTACTGGGCGTGATGGCCGTCTTCGTCGGTGGCCCCATTCATACCGGTGCCGTTCTGTGGGGTTGCCTGTACGGCATCGGCATGGCGTTCGGCATGTGGGCGTTCTTCGCGGCGCTTGGCTCCGGCCCGATTTCGGTCGTCTCACCATTGGCGGCCGTGCTCAACGCCGCGGTTCCCGTCGCGGTCGGTATGGCGTTGGGGGAGCGGCCGGGCCAAGCGGCCCTGGTGGGCGTCGTCCTGGCGCTGGCCGCCGTGATGCTCGTCAGCCGCGAGGCCCCCGTCGAGGGGACGCCGTATCGGTTCACTCCAAAAGTGGCCTGGCTCACAGTAGTTGCGGGCTCGGCGATGGGGCTGAACCTGGTGTTCCTGCACCAGGCGCCGTCTATATGCAAACTCTGGCCGCTGGTCTTCGCTCGGGTGACGGCCAGCCTGGTGGTGTTCGCCATGGCGAAAACCAGCCAGAACCTCCAGATGCCGCGCGGGCGGCCGCTGCGGTTGGCCGTGGCCGTGGCCGTGCTGGACATCTTCGCCAACATCACCATGCTGGCGGCGCTGCACACCTGGCTGCTTTCGCTGGCCAGCATTCTGATTTCGCTGTATCCGGCCGCGACGGTCGTGCTGGCGATGGTTGTGCTGCGCGAGCGGGTGACCCGCTTGCAGGGGATCGGCATGGTGCTCGCCATGGGTTCCGTGGCGATGATCGCCTCGGCCTGAGCTGTGGCGCGGCCTAATGCGCCTTCTGTTGGACTGATCGGCCTACGATCCTGACCATGGCCGATCGTCCTGTCACCAAACTCGACAAGTCCGCTGTGCTCTCCGGTCTCTTCGCGGTGTGGGACGACATCGACACGCTGCTGGCCGGGTTGTCCGAAGCGCAATGGCGGGCGGCCAGTCCGCTGCCAGGCTGGGACGTCAAAGCCTTGGTGGCGCACATGATCGGCACCGAGTCGTTCCTTGCCGGCATCGCCGCACCCCAGCCCGATGTCGACGTCTCGGCGCTGGAGCACGTGCGCAACGACGTCGGAGTGATGAACGAGTGCTGGGTTCGCCATCTGAGCGCGCATGCCGATGCCGACGTGCTGGAAAGCTTCCGGGCGATCACCACCGATCGGCGCGAAGCGCTGACGAACCTGACCGGCGACGAGTGGGACGCGGTGACCATGACGCCCACCGGCCCGGATTCCTACGGCCGGTTCATGCGGATCCGGGTGTTCGACTGCTGGATGCACGAAGAAGACATTCGCGTGGCGTTGGAACGGCCGCCGTCCGATGACGAACTCGCCTGCCCCGCGGCGTCGCTTGCCGTCGACGAGATCGCCGCCACGATGGGCTACGTCGTCGGCAAGCTGGCCAAGGCGCCCGACGGCTCCCGCATCCAGTTCGACCTCACCGGCCCGCTGGCCCGCACCATCCGGGTCAGCGTCGACGGCCGGGCCGCGGTGGTCGACGACTTCGACGGCCAAGAACCGACGGCGATCATCCGCCTGGACGGCCTGCAGTTCACCAGGCTCGCCGGCGGCCGCCCGATGTGTCCCGCCCGGGCCCGAGAAGTCGAACTCGACGGCGACCAAGGCGTGGCCACCCAGGTCGTCGAGCACCTCAACTTCGTGATCTGATCGCACTCCGACGGGAAGACAATCCCGTTGCCGCTGGTTGATAGCCAGGTATGATTGATATTCCTGCCGAGAGTCGGCGGGGTGCGAGGGGCTGAACGGTTTCGACTTCGCGCATCGAATCAAGGGAAGCGTGCCGGTGCAGGCAACTGACCACCGTAAGCGTCGTTGCAAACAGATAAGCGCCGATTCACATCAGCGCGACTACGCTCTCGCTGCCTAAGCGACAGCTAGTCCGTCAGACCGGGAGTTCCCTCGACCCGGAGCCTGGCGTCAGCTAGAGGGATCCACCGATGAGTCCGGTCGCGGGACTTATCGGGACACCAACAGCGACTGGGATCGTCATCCTGGCTTGTTCGCGTGACCAGGAGATCCGAGTAGAGGCATAGCGAACTGCGCACGGAGAAGCCTTGAGGGAATGCCGTAGGACCCGGGTTCGATTCCCGGCAGCTCCACCGAGAATGTGCTGTTCAAAGCGACAAATTGGGTACGCGCCGCAACCACCTGAATTGACCTACGGTTGGATTATGCCTGGGTGAGCGGCTTTAATCGTCACACTACGGCGCTGTCACGTTGTGCACGCCTGACACCGCATCACGAGAACGTGTGAGGAGCTCTCATGACCTATCGCCGTCTTGCTTGGGCGCTCGGCGCGGTGGTGGTGGCGGCCATCATTCCCGTCAACGCCCACGGCGAGCCGCCGACGAAGTGTCTGACCAACACTCCCAAGGGCAAGCAGGTCTACGTGCCCTGCGATCTGCTCAACGCCGGCGCCAATTTCCCGCCGGGGCAGCGTTGTCCTCCACCGCTCGAGCAGTACCCGAAAGATGTGGCCGACTGGTGTGGCGAAGGCCCAGGCCTCGCGACCCCCACGCCCGCGAGTTCTACGAGCCCGACAGCTCCTACGAGCCCGACAGCTTCTACGAGCCCTGTGCGGCCTACGAGTCCTGCGACCTCACCGAGTCCTACGAGCCCGGCGAGTCCTGCGACACCAACGACTCCCACGAGCCCGACGAGTCCTGCGACCTCAACGAGTTCTACGAGCCCGGCGGCCCCGGGCAATGCAAGCTGACGACGTCCTGCACGAGGTGGTCCACCCGGGCTGCACACTTCGCGCTCGGGATCAAGGCGGTTGTAGCTCCCGCCGAGGAGGACTCTGTGTCGGGGTGACGGAGCCAACTCCCAACGAGGTCTCGACGGCTCTCCATCATCGGACGCTGCCCAGTGCACGCTAGCCCTATTTCTCAACGCCAGCAAACCAATCATCATACATTTGTGGTATCGGATGTATGACTATGGCCATGCCGGCTCTGGTCAACATCGGCTGCGGTTCCGGAGGCGTCTGTACGCGGTCGATATCCTGCGGGAGTGTTGTTGCTTGTGGAGGTCAGCTGTGGCGCGTAGACGGGGCTGGGACGGGCATCCGCCGGCGACCGACGAGGAAGCCTCGCGGCGCATCGTGGCCACTGCGGTCACGCTGATCGCCGAAAGTGGTTCCGATGTCAGCATCGCTGAGGTTGCCGAGTCGCTCGGCGTCATCAGACAGACGGTGTATCGATACTTTCCCAGCGCTGAGGCTTTGATGCAGGCAGCGGCGGTGGCCTCCGTCGACGGCTTCCTCGACCGGCTCACCGAGGCGGTCAGCGGCATCAACGATCCGGCCGAAGCGATGACAGAAGCTGTGTTATATGCGCTCGAACAAGTAAGGCGCACACCCCATCTGGGAATTCTGCTGTCCGAACCGTATCGCAACGCCCACACTCCGAGCCTGGCCTCCGATGAAGCGCAGGCGTTCGGAATGCGGATGATCACCCGCTTCGATGTCGACTGGGAGCACTGCGGCTACGACCAGGCGGCGCTTCGCGAACTGGTGGAATTCACCCTGCGCACGATGTTGTCATTCTTCGTCGCGCCCAATGACCCCGGCCGCAGCCGAAATGACCTGCGGCGCTTTATTAAACGGTGGCTGGGAGGCGCGATCTTGGCCCAGCCGCACGACACCGCCGTTGCTGCCGCCGTCACACAGTAGCTGCTAGCGGCGCCTTGACCTCAATAGTGCATTCGGGTTTCGCGGCGATCAGATTTTGCCCCTGAGGAGCTCGCCGACGACAAGCCGGGTGTAGTACCAGGCCGTCTTGCCGATCGTCGGCGCGTCGAGGGTGCTGAAGACGGCGTCGGCGATGCCAAAGGGCATCATGCCCGGTATCGGCCCGCGCGCGTACTCCAGCATGAACGCCGCGTCGGGCACGGCGTAGCCCTTGGCCCGGCCGCCGGCCAGATAGGTTACGTCGCCGGGTCGGTAGATGCTGCGCTCGAATTCGCCCTCCTCGTAGCACCACACCTCGCCGTCGATGATGAAGTCCCACACCTCACTGGCGTAGCGGCCCGAGTGGCCTTCGGTGCCGATCGGGGTGCCGAAAAAGATGAGGTACTCCGACAGCGAGGCGTGCAGGAGCTTCATCTGCCCCATCGCACCGCCGGCGTTGTTGAACACCCAGGGAATGTCGTCGCGGATGTGGCCCGGATACTCGCGTTTCAGCTCGGCGACGATCTGCGCAAAAGCCGCATCCTTGCTGTCCAGACCGACAGCGTTCTTAGCGATCGAGTGCAAGTGCTCGGAATCGAATATTGCTCCCATGGCAAGCGACGCTACCCTATCATACGCTTACCGTCAAAAGTGTATGATAAGGATTCCCGGCTAATGGCGGTACGACGGCACCATGCCCGCAGACGCGGCGCACGCCAAACTTCCCGGAATCATGCTTTCGCAGGTCACGCGACTTTTTGTATCGGTTTCGATTAGGCAGCTCCACCAAAGATCTACCCGTCACATGCCCCACCTAGCGCGTCCCGCACGCGTCCGCGCGCCCGGTCGAGACGGGCGGCGGCCTCGGCCGCATCGACGCCCGTGCGCAGCGCCACGATCGCGGTCTTGGCGTGCCCGCCCGCGGCGGCGAGCGCGGCGGTCGCGGTTTCCTCGTCGACGCCGGCTGCGTCGCGGACGATCCGCACCGCCCGACGGCGCACCTTCGCGTTGGTCGCGCGCACGTCGACCATCCGCGGTCCATATGCCTTGCCGAGCGCGATCATCACGCTCGTCGACAGGGCGTTGAGCACCACCTTTTGCGCCGTGCCCGCGGTCAGCCGCGTCGAGCCGGCGAGCACCTCGGGTCCGGTCAGCAGCTCGATCATCACGTCGGCTGATGCCTCGCTGCCCGGGTTGTTGACGATTGCGACGGTCAGCGCGCCCGCCCCGCGGGCGTGCTCGAGCGCCCCGAGCACGTATGGCGTGCGGCCCGACGCCGTGATCCCGACGAGCACGTCGGCGCCGGTCAGGTCGGCGAGATCGGCGGGATCGAACGCGTCCTCCGCGCCTTCGACGGCCTCGGTCAACGCCCCCGGTCCGCCGGCGATCACGCCGCGGACCAGGTCGGTGCCGAACGTCGGCGCGCACTCGGCCGCGTCGAGCACCCCGAGCCGACCGGGTGTCCCGGCACCGGCGTAGATCAGGCGGCCGCCGCGGTCGAGCCGGGCAGCGATCGCCTCGGCCGCCGCCGCGATCTGCGGGACCGCCGCCGCCACCGCGCCGTGCGCTTCGGCCTCGGCGGCAACGAGCAGCCCGACGACCTCGGCGATGGGCCGCGCGTCGAGGTCGTAAAGGTCTGGCCGCACGGCCTCGGTGGCGAGCGCGTCGAGCCCGTGCGGGACAAGAGCTTTCGGATCCGCCTGCACGCGAATCACATACGGCTCGTGGATCGCCCGTAGCCGCAGCGCGCCATCGAGCGCGTCGCCGGCAGCCGGGATGAGGTCGAGCTGCGCGCGCAGCGCCTGGACTCCCGCCAGTCCGCCGACCATCGCCACCGGCCCATCAGCGGCAGCGCGGGCGGTCGCGGCGAGCGCCTCGGCGGCGGCGCTGACGATCGCCAGTGCAGCGACGTCGTCCTTCGCAGCAAGGACGTCGGGCGCGAAGGACGCGAGCGCGGCCGCGCCGGTGAGCTGTGCGGGCCAGGTCTCCGGCGCGCCGAAGCGAGCGCGGGCGGCGTCTAGCAGCGTGGTGGACGGCCCGCGACCATCGTGGGCGCGCAGCGCCGCGCGCACCCCGGCGGCGCCGATCCATGCGCCGCCCCCCTCGTCGCCCAGCCACGGGCCCCAGCCGTCGGCGGTGCGCAGCGTTCCGTTCGCGTCGATCCCGAGCGCCGCGACGCCGGTACCCGCGATCAGCACGACGCCCGGCTCCCCGCCCAGAGCGCCCGCGTGCGCGGTCACGGCGTCACTCGTCACCGCGACGCGCTTCGTCCGCAGCGATGCCAGCAGCGCATCGGCCAGCGCGCGTGCCGCGTCTGGCGCCGCCAGCGCCCCGGCGGCGCCCACGATCACCTCGTCGACCGCGCCGAAATTTCGCACTAGGTTGCTGGCCAAGGCCAGGATCGCCGCCTCCGCGGCCCGCGCGCCGCCAGGCGCCGCGAGTCCTGGCGCGCCCGCCCCCTCGGCCCTGCGGCCGCCCGCCGCGGCCCGGCAGGATGTCTTGCCGAGATCGACGGCGAGGATCACCGGGCCGGGAGTCACCGCAGCTTCTCTGCGAATTCGACGATGTTGCCGTCCGGGTCGGCGATGTGCAGCGTCCTTTCACGCCATGGTCGATCCATCGGTCCGCTGAGGATCTCGACACCGAGGCCTCGCAACCGCTGCGCTTCCTTATCTACGTCTTCAATCAGGAAGCCGATCTCACCGCAGGGCGGGTTGCCGCCTTCGCGACCGATGAGCCCCGGTAGCTTCGAACGTTCGAAAAGCGAGAACTTCGTGTTTTCCAGTTCGAACTCGACATAGCCGTCGCCCTCGATTCGCACCTTGAGACCGATCACGTCGCGGTAAAACGCCACCGACCGGCGCAGCGATTCGACGTATTGGATGACGTAGTCCACACGACGCATGCAATGCACCGTATCGGTTTCCGCTCGCCGACTGCGAAAATCCTCGCGAGGGATGACTGCCTCTGTTCCGCAGTCTCGGCCCCCGCGACGACAGCGGTTCGTATGGTGTTCATCATGGACGGAGTCGCGTCCTGCCAGCACGGCGGTGGCCACGAGCCGGTCAGCCGTCGCCAGCTGCTGAAGCTGGTCGGCGGCGCAGGAGCGGTGGCGATTGTGAGCGGGTGCGCACGCTCACCATCCGTGACTGAGCCTGCGACTGGCGGGACTCACACTCCGATGACTGCCTCGGCCATCCCGGTTAGCGCGGCTTCGGCGGTCATGCTGTGTCGCGATGCCTGGGGTGCTCGTCCCGCCCGAGCCGGTGGCAGGCCTCACACGATCACCCGCATGACCCTTCACCACGAGGCCGTCGTCCTCGGCGAGAACCGTAACGCCCCAAACCGTTTACGTCAGGACCAGCGTTACCACCAAGACACCCAGGGGTGGGTCGACATCGCGTATCACGTCGGCATCGACCGCGACGGCAACATCTACGAACTGCGAACGCCCGAGATCGCTGGTGACACCGCGACGGATTACGACACCACAGGACACCTCCTGGTCCTCTGTGAAGGAGACTTCGACAAGGAAGCCGTTTCGGAGGCCCAACTTCACGCGGCCGCTCTTGCCTTCGCCTGGGCCACCCAAACCTTTCACATCGCCACCGACACCTTGGCTGGCCACCGCGATCTGGCCCAGACGTCTTGCCCGGGCACCAATCTCTATGCCCATCTCTCCTCGGGTGACCTGAAGCGCCGCGTCAACGATCTGCTGGCCGGCGGCACGGTAAACCTTCAGCGCGTCTGTGGGCCCGCGGCGGCGGCAACCGTTGCCGCGATCGAGGCTGGCTGATCGGTCTCGCGCAAAGGTAATCGTCGACCGGGTGACCTCTAAGTGTTGTTGTGCCAGTGGGTGTTTGGACGACCCTGGCCGGCGGGAGCGCGTTTATGTTGTGACCGTGCGCCGACCCGTCCAGGATGGATCGTCGTAGTGACTGAGACAATCCCGGCAAGCGCATCGATTGCGTCTGGGCGCAGAATTGATACGGTCAAACCACCGCACGCCCGCCAAATTGCCTGGAGGAGATCATGCGCAGGAGCGCGTCATGACCGATGCCGCCTGGGCCCTCTATACCGAGCAGATGGACAGGGTCGACGGCTGGTTCTTCGAGGCCGATGTCGAACTCTTCAGCAGGCTGCTCGCTTGCCAGACGGCCGAGGGTATCAAGGGCGACATGCTCGAGATCGGCGCGTATCAGGGCAAGTCCGCCATCTTGATGGGTTACGGACTGCGTGACGATGAGGAACTGGTCATCTGCGATCTGTTCGGCGCCGTAATGGACCACGCCGACATCGCGCAGACCCCACGCCAGGAGTATTCGGGCCTGGACCAGCAGAAGTTCCTGGCCAACTGGGATCGATTCCACACCCGCCGGCCAACGCTGGCGGTCTGCGAATCATCCGCGCTCGATCTGGGAGAACGGGCACTGCGCTTCATGCACATCGACGGTTGTCACAGCTACCAGTGCGTCGCCAATGACATCAGGCTCGCGGTGACTCACGCGGCCAAACGGGGCGTGATCGCGATGGACGATTACCGAGGGGTCGAGACCCCCGGTGTGGCAGCAGCCATCTGGCAGGCTGTCGGCAATGGCTACCTGTTCCCCTTCGCGGCGACGTATATGAAGATCTACGCCTGCACGTCGGCCGCCGATCAGAGTTACTGGTTGGAGCGGGTCCGGGATCGCGGTGACATCTGCGCCTTCCCCGACTTCGAGTTGCCGTCGTATCGAAGCGTTTCGGACACGCAAATTCGCCGATCAGCCGATGAGGACTGACAGGCATTCAGCCGAGGCCTTGGCGGGCCGCGTCTTCCAGGAGATCGGCGGCGGCCGCGGCGCTTTCGGCGGGTGTGGCCATCTGGGCGGCGACCTCAAGGGTTCGAGCGATGCAGTTCGGAGTGAGGATCGACCGCAGATCGGTAAGCAGCGAATCCGGGGTGGTTGCGGAGAAGTGCCGTCCGATGCCGACTCCCAGCTGGCCGACCGCGGCGGCCCACATCGGCTGATCGACCGAAACCGCAAGGGCCAACGTAGGTTTGCCGGCCCGGATGCCTGCGAACGTGGTGCCGGGGCCGCCGTGGTGGACGACCGCGCGGCAAGCGGGAAAGACGGCCGAGTGGTTCACCGCGCTGACAACCTTTACGTGGTCGGATTGCGTGATATCGGCCAGATCACTTACGCCGCTGCAGATCAGCGCGCGCTCGCCCAACTGCGCGCAGGCCCCGCTGATCATCTTGAGCAAGCCGGTGGGAGATGCGACTCGCGCGCTGCTGCCAAAGCCGAAGTAAATCGGCGGCGTCCCCGCGGCAATCCAGGACGACACCTCGTCGTCGACATCCGTCGATAACTCCAGCGTCAGCCCGCCAACGAAAGGCCGTCGGACATCCCATTTCGCCCACTCGGCTGCCAGCCCGGGGAAGAAGAGTTCGTCGTAGGCCTGGATTTCCAGCGGTTGTCGCGCCGAGGGCCCCGTTTCTTCTGGCAGGCCTAATGTTTGGCGCAGGGCGTCTTCAGCCGCTTTGGTGATTTGCGAACCCGTATCATGCCCGAGCGGGTAGATGTGCAGCGCGGCCTGTGGAATGTCATGGTATTCCGCAACATTGGCGGCCAGCCCCTGCTGGCTCGCGTCCGTCAATAACAGGTCGGCCCCTTCTGCCAGTGACGTGAGCGCCGTGCCCAGCTGCGGCCAGAGCCGTTTGAGATCCTCTGCAATCACCCACGCCATGAAGACGGGGTTCGGTGTCTCCCCGTATTTGCGGGCGATATCCGCGTTCTGCCGGACCTGGTCGGGGCCGTGGGGGTCCGCGGTAAGCCCCGCCGACTCGACGAAGCCGACATAGTTAGGCGGGACAGCCATGCGTACGTCGTGACCTCGGCGCTGCAGCTCCCGACCGATGGTGGTGCACGGCTCGACATCACCCCGAGTTCCCAAGGTTGCCAGCACGAATTTCACGGCTGGACGCCTCCATGGGAGCTACATCCGACGATGCCTCTGAAATATTTGATCGTCCGGTCGACGCCTTCTTCGAAAGAGACTCGTGGAATCCAGCCGAGGCTGGACTCGGCGAGCCTGATGTCCGGCCTGCGCTGCCTCGGGTCGTCGGGCGGCAGTGGCTCGAAGACCGTCGCCGAGGGGGATGCGGTCATTTTTTTGATAATGCTCGCGGTTTCGAGGACGGTGAGTTCGGCTGGGCTGCCGAGGTTGACGGGTCCAGTGAACGACGCGTCGCTCGCCGCCATTTTCACGAGCCCTTCGACGAGATCGTCGACATAACAAAAGGAACGGGTCTGACTGCCATCCCCGAAGACGGTGATCGGTTCTCCGCGCAGCGCCTGGACGATGAACGATGAGATGATTCGGCCGTCCTCCAGATCCATCCTCGGACCGTAGGTATTGAAGATGCGGGCGACCTTGATCCGGACGCGGTAGCGACGCGCGTACTCGAGCATCAGCGTCTCCGCGACCCGCTTGCCTTCCTCATAGCAAGCCCGCACGCCGAAGCAGTTGGCGTTGCCCCAGTAGGTCTCGACCTGCGGATGGATCGTCGGATCCCCGTAGACCTCGCTGGTGGAGGCCTGGAGGATCGTCGCCCCCTGCTCGCGCGCCAGTTCCAGGAGGTTCCTGGTCCCGACATAGTTGGTATCCAGGGTGAACAGGGGATCGCGCTGGTAGGCGCGCGGCGATGCGGGGCAGGCCGTGTTGAAGATGACGTCCAGCGGACCCGACACGGCCGCGTCCACCGGCCGGGTGATGTCGTGCTCGAAGAAGCTGAAGCCCGGGTCCCCGTCCAGCTGCAAAATGTTTTCGCGCCTGCCGGTGCAGAAGTTGTCGAGTCCGATGACTTCGATGCCGTCGCGGCGAAGACGATCGCAGAGATGGGACCCCAGGAACCCGGCGGCGCCCGCGACGAGGGCTCTCACTGCTTGTTCTCCTTAGTTTCGGCCATCGAACACGACGTAGCTTCGCATGACCGACGTGACGCCCTGCAGGACGGCCGCTGGAACTGTTTCCACTCATACCGGCCGTTATTGGGGTGTTCAGCTGAAGTTCAACGTTGTCGCGGACGTGGGCTTCCGATTTGTTCTAGCCCCTCGGCGCCAGCACGACGACGGGTATCGGTCGCGACGTCCTCTTCTGGTATTCCACATAACGGTTTTGATTGTTCTTGTTGACGATCTGCCATAGCCGCGGGTAGTCGGGATCGTCGGGCAGCACCGGTCGTGCGGTGACAGCGAAACGTCTTGGGCCGACGTTGATCTCGACGTCAGGCTTGGCCTTCAGGTTGTGGTACCAGCCGGGGGCCTCGGGCGCACCGCCCTTGGAGGCGACCACCAGATAGTTGTCACCGTCGCGGGCGTAGGTCAGCGACGTCGTGCGTTGTTTACCGGTCTTCGCGCCGACGCTATGCAGCAGCAGGCTTGGTATCCACAGTGCGCGGTGACCGATCCAGCCGTTCGTCTTCCGATAGACCGTGTCGTGCACCCGCAGCACCTGCGGGAGCACCTTCTCCATGAGACTCATAGCTACCAGTCTCACCCAGTGGCGTCGAGCTTCTCTAGTGCTTTCCGCAATGCGTCCGGTTTCTCACGGTCCGGGTTACAGCTCGGAGGACTAGTGGTGATGCGGCGGTCGCTCGTCGCGGAGCCGGCGCTCGTCGGACGCTTCGCGCACCTGCTCCTCGTCGGCGTAACGCTCCACGTCCTCGGGGGTGACGTGCACCCGCGGCGGTTTCGCCACGGGTGGTGGTGGTTTCGCGGTGTCACTGGGCATGACGCGATTGTCTCTCATTTTCGGACCGACCCTCTAGGTCTGCGCTTTGGCAATGTTCTCGACGATGATCTGACAGGCCGTGTCATAGAAGGCACTGATCAGGGTGGAGAAGGACAGCTCGAAGGGGTAGATCATGTGCACGGCCAGAGGTTCGACCGCCCAGTCGGGCAGGATCGGCACGATGGTGCCCTCGCGCAGTTCGTTGGTGCAGATGATCTGCGTGGGCATGACGCCGATGCCGAGGCCTTGCAGGATGTACTCCTTGCACACCTGAAAGTTGTTGGCCCGCGCGCGTACTCGTGGCGACAACTCGTATCGACGGTCGAGCTTTGTCACCGCAAGTTTCTGGGGTCCGCAGAAGCCGAAGTCGATGAACGGCAGGCTGTTCAACTGCACAGGTTCGGTGACCGGGTCCGGCAGTTGACCCACGAAACCTATTGAGGCGCAGAGGAACAGGTTCAGGTCGAAAACCTTGCGCGCGATCAGCGTCGAATCGTGCAGTGGTCCGGGGCCGAACACGACATCGAAACCGTCTTTGATCGGGTCGACCATGTTGTCGACCAACCGAATGTCCAAGCGCGAGTGGGGGTAACGCTGCAGGAAGGTGGCGCCGACCCTGGAGGCGTAGTCGATGCCAAGACTCACCGGTATCGCGACCCGCAGTTCACCCTGTGGTTCCTGCCTACTGCCCTCCACCAGTGCCCGTACGCCGTTGGCCTCGGCCAAGATCTTCATTGCGTGGTCGTAGATCTGCTCGCCGATGTCGGTGACCGTGAGCTGATGGGTGTTCTTCCGCAGCAGCTTGATGCCCAGCTCGGATTCCAGCCTGGTCAGCTTCCGGCTGACCGTGGACTTGGGCATCCCGAGCGCCGTCGCCGCCTTGGAGATGCTGCGGCAGTCCACCACCTTGCCGAATACCAGCAGGGCGTCGAGGTCAAAGGGCAGATTCTGTTCCATGGCGGTGTTCCAAGTATGCAACAGGGTGTTGCGCCAGCATACCTTATTAGGGATTCGCGCAGCTGCTAGCGTCGGCCGCACCACGTAGGAGGTACGCGGGGATGAACCAGCCTATCGCCGTCGCCAAGCCCCCAAACGGGCACTGGACGGACGCATATCCCGAACTCGGCCGCGGCCCGGTGTCGCTTGAAGATTGTGTCTCCGAAGCGTTCTACGAGAAAGAACGCGAACACGTCTTCAAGAAGACCTGGCTCTACGTCGGCCGAGTCGAACGACTCCCCCGCACGGGCAGCTACTTCACCCGCGAGTTCAGGTTCTTGAACACCTCGATCATCATCGTGCGCGGCAAGGACCAGGTGATCCGGGCCTTCCACAACATCTGTCCGCACCGCGGCAACAAGATGTTGTGGGAAGACGATCCGTTCCAGGAGGTGTCCGGCCGCGCCCCGTTACTGTACTGCCGCTTCCACGGCTGGCGCTACAAGCTGGACGGCACGCTGCACTCGGCCACCCGCAAGGACCTGCTGCTGGACTTCGACGCCGACAGCTGCCGGGTGCCGGCGGTGCAGTGCGAGGTGTGGGAAGGCTTCATCTTCATCAACCTCAACCCGAACAACACCGAGCCACTGCGGTCCTTCCTCGGCGAACTGGCCCACGGCATCGAGGGCTATCCGTTTGACGGCCCGCATCAGGTCTACAAGTTCTCGGCAGAATTACAGTGCAACTGGAAGATCTTCCTCGACAGCTTCGCCGAGAGTTACCACGGGCCGTTGTCGAGATGCAATGAAGATTGACAAGCGTGCACTGATTGTTAAACAACAGCGTCGGTCGATCTGACTGTCTGGCGGGCATAAGTGCAGGTCAAGCCGCTAACTGCCGACTCGGTTTCAAGGTCTTGTCAAAGTAGCTGCTCGAAATGAGAGTTGCCCGCCGCAGGCTGCCGCTTCAGGTGCAACCACTTGAGGGTGAATCGATCGATTCATGGTTGGAGGCTTCTGCGCTGGCCATGGGCATCACCGTCGGAACTCTTGCGGCAGCTGCGGATCTTCCGGCTACTTCAATGCCAACTTGGAAGGTCTGGCTCTCGCCGGCTCAATCGCAGTCGTTAGCGGCGGCAACGGGTGCTCCACCGGAGTCTCTTGAGGCCATGACGCTGAGCAAGTATGAGGGTGTCGCTTTGCGGCTTAATTCGGAATCCCGCCGCCTTGAACCGGATTTCCCCTTCGGACCTTTGTCATGGTCCCGGTTCTGTCCTGCATGCTTACGCGAAACGGGGGGCCGGTGGCAGTTGCGCTGGCGCCTGGGTTGGTCCTTCGCGTGTGTGCAGCACAATTGCCTGCTGGTTGATGTATGCCCAGGGTGCGGAAGCCATCAACGGTCTACTCAGTCCTATCGTCGCAGGCCGTCTCCAGCCGCCTGTGGCTGCGGCGATGCGCTTAACATGGCCCCTACGTTGCGGTTGTTCGGGGACGACCATTCCTTCTTGTGGGCGCAGCGCATCGTCTACGACTTCATCGAAACGGGTGCTGCCGGCTTCGGCGTGTTTCAGGAACATCCTCAACCACAGCCCGAAGTTCTAGCTGCAGTGAGGAGCCTCGCGAATCGAACGTTGAATTTAGCTTCAAAGCGCATCTTTGTTATCACGAAGCTCGTGGACGAATCGACACGGCAGGTGACCCGGCCTACCAAGCGGAGCCTCATCGGCGACCCATTACCGACGTCAACACGTGGCTGGAGAGCTTAGACGGTGGTGTGCGGCCCGCGCTGCGCGCTCTGGGTGAGCTCCTGGTCGGCGTCGCCGAGCACGATGGCGCCGAGAAACCGGAAAACGCCGACCAGTTCACCGCCCGCTGCCTAGGCGTTGCGGGCTGCGGGCAACTGGTCGATGAGGAACGCGGCCTAAACCCGTTGTCGTGGTTCACCGTCGCGCTGGCGCTGGCCGAGTGGATCGAGCAGTATGCGCAGGTTTGTCAGGTCGGTCCCGGTGAGTACGCCGACCCGCCGAAGTGGACGCAAACCCAGATCGGCGGTCAGGACTACCGCCACCCGCTATGTTTGCGGGTGTACTTTCCCGCCGGGACGCTGCTCGACGATGCCGGATGTGTGATCGCCCTGCAAGGGCGGCAGAGCATGCTGCGGTCGGTCGGAGTGAGCGCCTACGTGGCGCCGGGCCACCAGGACCGCGCCCGCGTGCTGTTGGACCGGCTCGCTGAACGCGCCAACGATCTCAACCCCTACCGAGGCCACGCCGTGCGCGCCACCCACACCGCCGGGCTGACCCTGACCGTCATCGACCTGCCCTCGACCGCAACCCGAAAGAACGTCATTGTCGCCGACCAGGTCTGGACTGAAATCGATCTCGGCGTCCGCGCGGTGCGCGACCGCCACGACCTGCTCAACGCCCACAGCCTCGGTGCGCGCCGCGGTGTACTGCTGTGCGGTCCGCCAGGCACCGGGAAATCGGCCGTGAGCGCGGTCGCGGCCCGCGAGGTCGTCGGGGAATTCACCGTCATCTACCTCGAGGCCAAAGCCGGTACCCAGCTGCTCAGCGCCGTCGTGGAGGAAGCCCAGCTTCTCGGCGGTCCGGTGCTGCTCGTGCTCGAAGACATTGACCTGTGGTGTCGAGACCGCAGCACCGGCGGTGCCGGGTTGTCGGAATTGTTGCAGGCCATGGACATCCAACCCGACGCCCGCATCCTGACGCTGGCGTCCACCAACGACGCCGCCCCCCTGGATAAGGCGGCCATCCGCACCGGGCGGTTCGACTCCATCGTCGAAGTCGGCTATCCGAACCCAACTGATGCTGCCCGGATTCTGGCGGCCCTGATCCGTGATCTGCCCGGCGACCGCGCGGTCGACTGTGCGGGTGTGGTGGCGGCGTTTCCCGAGCGCACCAGCGGCAGCGACATCCGTGAAATAGTCCGCCGCGCCGTCCTGACGGGCGCCAACGGACACGTCAGTACCGCAACGCTTCTGGCGGAGGTAGGCAGCGGACGCTACCGCCCCACGATTTCTGAAGGGATGTACCTCTAGATGAGCGAGGAGCACGACATCCCCGAACTCACCGACGCGCAGAAGATGCTTTGGCGGGCCGTGACCTCCGACCTACGCGAAATGGCAGAGCGTGTCTGCGACGGCACCGCGACCACCGAGGACACGCACGCCGCACTCAACCGCGTTATCTCCTGCGACATCGACCCCGAGACGCTGTGCAACACCTTGTGCGTCCCGCCCGATGCCGGCCGGTACGCCGACGCGCTGGAACGCATCCTGCGCAGAATCCCGGACGGCTGGGGCCGCTGGGTCAGCCACGACGCCGGTTGGTATCCGATCGTGGCCAACCTCGACGAGCGGCTCGCTGCGATCGACCCCGATTACGTCGTGCACCAAGTCAAAGAGAAATTCGGTGCCCTGCGCTACTATTGCGCACCCCGCGATGACCCGAGCACCGCACTACGGGAAGCGTTTCGCGACATCATCGATGAAGCCGAACGCATGTCCGCCATCACTTGCGAACGCTGCGGTGAACCCGGAATGCTGCACAGACGCAGCCACTGGCGCAAAACGCTGTGCGCGTCATGCGCTGAAACGCTCCACTACACCCCAATTCCAGTGCGCGACGACCGCTAGTCGTTACCGGTTGGGTTAATGCGTCGAATTATGATGCTCGCCAGCGTGATGCTGAGGCCCAGCGTTGAAGCCCGGACATGCATCGTCCGATCACATCCACGCACATCCCTGCGTCGCCGCGCTACCCTGTGCAGGGTGGATGGGTCGACAGGTCGCGCGCTTGGTGCGCTGTTGGCTAAACATCAGATTGATCTGACCGTCGACGAGGTCCTGGACGAGCTGGGCTCCGCCTTTGCGGCCATCCCCTGGGCAACCACCCTGTCGGCGACAGAAGTGGATTTCCTGCGCATGCGCGTCGAACCCCAGGCAGCATCCGTGATCGACGCCTGGTCGGCCGATGACGAACGTCGGACCCGCGCCCGCATTGCGGTGCGCCAACTCAGCAGCGCGCTCTCAGGATCGGTCAGCATCAAGGAAGCCGCCGCGATGCTCGGCGTCGACCGCTCCCGGGTGGCGCGGCGCATCACTGGAAAAGCGTTATGGGCCTTTGATCTTCAAGGAAGCCGACGCATCCCGCGCTGGCAGTTCCTAGGTGGCGGATTGCTTCCAGGCTTGGACGCGATCGTGCGCGCGATACCACAGGGCATCACCCTCGCGGTTCTGGATATGTTCATGCACACCCCGCAGCCCGACTTCGACGACCGCACCGCGATCGAGCACCTGGCCGCCGGCGGCGACCCGGCGTTAGTTGCCGGATTCATCGCCGACCTCGGGCGCTGGTGAACCGACGGCCCACCGAGGCGCCACGAACGGGCCCCCGAACACCTCAGCAGGGAACCCACCACATTGCCGACAGCGCCGGCGCGCAATGGCGGGTCCACCACACCGAAGGTGAGTGCCTCAGCCGTGGAACAAGCTGCGCACCTAGATAGGGGCCGCGGCCGCCCGCGCGGTGGCACCAACACCCGGGTCCTGCTAGTTGGGAGGTAGCGAATGACGAGGTCCGGTCGGCGACATAGTTGGGCATTATCGGCGCCGTAACGTCAGCGCGTTTGGGAGTGGTTGCCTGCCCGGGTGTCGCTCTTTGATGGATAACGGCAATTATCCATGAACTATCCATGAACGTGTCACAGCGAGTTTCTCGCTTCGGACGCCCGTAGTTTTGTACGAGCTTGGGGCAGCGAATCCTTCGTGCGCCGCTAGGGTCGGACCGCCGCCACCTTCGCGGAGGAATCAAACAGATGGACGATGAGCGCGTTGTCCAACGGGTCGATTCGCGCTGGCGATCAGCGGTGAGCTGGTCGTGCTCCCGCCGCTGACGCAGCGGACTCGTAGTGCGGTAGCCGATACGGATGAGCAGACGCCTGTCGGGCCGCGAACCGCCCGCGGACTAAGGCTGCGGCGGCCGGTTATCGCGCGGCAGGCAGAGTGGCAGGTCCCGGAGATGTTACGCGCCACGCCTCGACAGGGCAGGCCTCGCTGAGCGGTTGAACCACGCTCGCCGTCGCGTCGTGCCCGCGGAATAGCGCAGCGCAGGCGACAAGCGGTGAACTTGGTAGTCTGCGTTTACCCTTCGCAGCTACCGCAGCGACTGATTGGTCACTTATGGTCTGCGCGTGCCAGTTTTAAGTAAGACGCTTGAGGTCGGTGCCAACGCCGCCGCGATAATGGCCATTGTTGCAGATTTCGAGCGGTACCCGGAGTGGAGCGAACAGATCACGGGCTGTTGGGTACTGGCTCGCTACGACGACGGGCGGCCAAGCCAGCTGCGGCTTGATACCCTTGTTAAGGGGGTTGCGGGCACTTACATACAGGCTGTGTACTACCCGGGCACTAACAAGATCCAAACCGTGCTGCAGCAGGGTGATTTGTTTGCAAAGCAAGAGCAGCTCTTTACCGTGGTCGAGGTTGGGTCTTCGAGCATGCTGACGGTAGACGTGGATGTCGAGACTACCACCCCTGTGCCCGCGCCGATGCTGAAGATGCTGGCAGACAACGTCCTAGACCACCTTGCTGAGGACTTGAAGCGACGAGCCGAGCAGCTGACAGCTGGTTAGGTTTAGAAGCGTCCGCCATGTGATCGAGGTACACGAAACTTTGAGGTTCATACGGTTTTTCGTCCTTCGAGCTCTAGCGTTTGGGCTCGACGCCGCATCTGCGCGTTCGTGAACGGTCGCGTGGTTCGGAATTTGATGGTCTTTCAGCGCGCGACCCGCTAAGTGGGCTGTGCGGCGGTAAGAGAGCGCAAAGGCTAACGGACTCGGCGTCAGGTTAACTACGTGTTCTCGATCGCGCGCCACGCATCCTGGATGAGGATTGTGGGGAATTGGATGCACATCGAAATGGGTGAGGCGTCAACGTCCAAGGGGCGTAGCCTGCGCGTCAGATATGTTCTGCGTCGATATAGAGTGGGTATAGTGACGGACCGCCATCTGGTAGCGTGATCTCGTCGCCATATCGCTTGATCCCCAATCGTTCCCATAATCGAAGGCTTCTGGTGCTAGAGGCTTCGGCGTAACAGCCGGCCTCGCACGCTTTGAGCACGTCCCTTAATCCGCGTGCGCTGCTCTCCTGCAATCCTGATCCGCGCGCTTGTGGTCGGATACCCATGTGCACCACGTAGACATGTGGTGGTAAATCCTTCGGATGGCATTGGTCGAGGCGTTTCATTAACGTCCGTAGCCTCAAGCCGCAGCGCCCGGTCGCTTCCTGCAACCGGTCCAAAAATGCACGGTTGGCACAGTCAGGTAATCCTGAGCGTCGCGGTGATAGCCAGGTCACGACTGCGTCATAGCCGGGCGACGATGCGACGAAACCGCCTTGGTCAACAATCATTTGCGTGGTCAGGATGAAGAATGCGTTCAGATATCGAGCGCGATTCGCGGTGTCGGGCGGTATGGCCCATTGCACCACCGGGTCCTCGGCAAATGCGATTGACAATGTCTCGGCGACAGCTTCAAGGTCTGGCTGCCGACTGATCGACATATTAGGCGAGTATGGGACCTGCGATGAGGTCATACGCCCCTCCTAGACAAGCGGAGTCCGGACGACGACGTTGTATCGGCAAGCTCTGCGGCCTTGGGAATCCCCGTTTGCGGCTGCGTATAGTTGTCGCACCGTCACGTTTCGAAAGTGGCCTGAGCATATGGTGTCATACGCATCGCTGTCCATTTGGTTTTGTTGCGGTGCACCCGCTCCGTTCTCCCTTGCGCACTCGGGGAATGTATTGGACCGGGATTAACCAATTCGGGTCGAGGGCGCCCACATTCTGGTGCGCAGGCCGACGGTGTTGTGGGTGGCGTTTTCCTGTGAGCAAGCTGAAGTTTATTGCAGCACAAAGCCGTACCGGTGTCGGAGGGGCTTTGCTACGAGATGGTAGGGTGGCGAACGTCGGACACGGCAGGCGTGTGGACAGCTTGAATGCGGGACACACTCTGAGGCCGATGCGGCCTTGGGGTCTTCACTTGTGTCTGACACGACCTGTGTCGAGGCGTGCGCCCAAATCGGGGATTTTGAACGCGTTTTGGTCCAAAAGAGCTATCGTCCCCACGTCGGGTAAGTTCGCTGCGTGTTCTGGGGAACGTTGTGGCACATCTGGGTGTAGCTGAGCCGTCAAGTAACGGCACCGAATTGGCCCCCCGGTAATGGGATGCGATTGCCTTCCCCTGCGTGCAGGCGCTCGGGTGGTCCATTGGGTGACTTCTTTCACCGCATCCGGATGGGAGATCATCATCCAAGGGCGTGGACCGGCCGCAGCAGCGTAAAGGTGCCACCGTATCGGGCCGCACAATGGTCCATGAACGTCCACGGGTTGGCGGGTCCATGTGGCGCTTTGGATTATGTCGGGTAGTCGGGGGCCAGGCGGCAGGCCGTCGACGGTCACAGATCACCTCCAACCGCCGCGTGTTGGTGCACCTGATCGGATCAGGCTATCGCGGCGCGACTCTACGCCCTGATCGCCAAACACCAACTGCTAGTTGACTTGGCATGTGCATGCGGCAGCCGCGATATCCGAGTGCGACACGAACCTCTGAATGTTTCGGACGAGGCGACGCGGTCTGCTGATCGCCTCGTCGCCTATCGTGCGCCGACTCTAATCGGGTTGTGGCCCGGCTGAAGTGCGACCCACCTGGATTGGTTCGCCGTTGGCTTTAGAAGCGGGGACCGCCAAGGTCTCGATCGTCCGGCGGTTATCCACCGGGCCCCACTGACAGTCGGCTGATTGGGCGCTCGTAGATGCTCACTCGCGTCGGTACGACGGTCGTTTTGAAGCCATCGCGCCAAAGCCAATGACTCCAGTCGCATCCATGGCTCACGGAGGCGCTAGGCCTTAGCTGACATTTCGGGTGTATGGAGCACGCAGGTAAGAGGCTTCGACGTGAGCATGCCGGGGATGGATGGTCCGAGCACACTCGAAGTGGCCGCGCTCATGAGCGGCGGCAACAGACGCGGGGATGATCGGAATGCGCGTGCCTCGCGAACTGATTCCGCCTACCGACGGGCTGCGCGGCCTAGCCGCACCCGTTAGTTTCAACGTGTTTGGCCCGCGATGGCCACTCCTTCGTAGGCAGATGTTGGCGGGCAACGATGCGTGCAACTGCTGTACTTCTGCACTTGCAACGCGGCACACCGTGCGGTGTCCATCGGGAAAGGAGTCGGCCGAGACGACACAAGCCGTCTCTCGAAGGCGCTGTGGTTGGAGAGGCTTGAGGATTTCACAGATGCGGCGTTCGCGTCGTCGACTTGTTTAATCCCCGCATATTCCTGGTGGTGATGACCCCGGTGGCAGCAGCCGCGTTGGGCTGCAATGTGCGAATTAGTGGGATTCAGCCGGTGCGCGATGCTTTCCCATTCGGTCGGACGCGCTGAGAGCAACCTTGTCGTGCAACCAGCTCAAGGGTTTTGGAGCCCACCAGTTGGCTCGACCCAGCAGGTGCATGGACGCTGGTACCAATACCATCCGTACCAGTGTTGCATCGGCTAAGACTGCCAATGTGAGACCAAGGCCCAACATCCGCATGAATGAAACCTGCGATGCCGTCAGCGCGGCAAAGGAGATTGACATCACCAATGCAGCCGCGGTGACGACCCGGCCGGTAAGGGCAATGCCTCGCGCGATACTTTCCTGATTAGCCGAACTCGTGCGTTGCGACGTGAGCCATAGCTCACGGATACGCGAGATCAGGAAAATCTCATAGTCCATCGAAAGACCAAACGCAATGCAGAACAATAACACCGGCGTGTTGGCTATCAGCGTTCCGGTTGGTGTTGTTCCCAAACCGCCAAGATGCCCATCTTGAAAGATCCACACCAGCGCCCCGAACGTCGCCGTCAACGACAGCACATTAAGAATGAGTGCCTTCAACGGAAGCACTGCGCTGCCAGTCAACAGCAACACCAACACCACGGCTATGAGGGCGACCAAACCCAACACCACCGGCAGCTTCGCTGCAATAGCATCGACGCTGTCGCGGTTGGTCTGGGCGAGCCCGCCTAGCAATACCGACCGCCCGGCTGGTCCGCGTACCCCGTGCAACCGGTCTAGTTGAAGGTCGGAGGCGCGCGAGTTCAGTGGTGCGGTGCTGGTGATCGTCAACAGTGCGCTGCCGTCGACCATGCCGGTAGCTGTTGAGGGCGGACCCGCCATATTTCCGCCGACAAAGCTTCCCGCCGGTGCTGTTACTGAGGACACATCCGGCACCCGCGATAGGTCAGCCGCGTAACGCTCCAGATCGGCCGGGCTAAGCCCGCGCGTATCGGGGATGACGACGAATACCACTGTCGCCAAGTCGTCGGTGAAGTCGTGTCGCAACTGATCTCCTACCTGGCGCGCCGAGGCCGAACGCGGCAGCATGCGGTCATCGGAAAAGCCCCACCTCAGGCCCAGGAAAGGCAACCCGATGGACACCAGCAGCGCGGTCACTATCAACGTGAGCGGCACCGCATGTCGCATTACGAACATCGACCACCGATACCAAAAGCGCTTCTGCAACGGCATTTTCAGTGGCGGCGGGCGGCGCAGCACCTGTCGCGCGAGCTGACGTATGTCAAAGCTGTCTAGCTTCGGGCCAATGAGCACAAGTGCTGCAGGAGTGATGGTCACTGCCGCAAAAGCGGCGAACGCGACGGTAGCGACACCTGCGTAAGCGAACGATTTCAAGAAGTACATGGGGAAGAGCACCAGCGCCAGCATCGATGACGCGACCGTGGTGGCTGAGAACAGTACTGCCCGCCCGGCCGTAACCATCGTTTGAATTAGTGCCTCATCAGGCATAGCGCCGTCATTGAGCTCATCGCGATAGCGGCTGACAATCAGCAGCGTGTAGTCGATCGCGAGCGCCAGACCCATCGCAGTACTGAGGTTGAGAGCGTAGATCGACACCTGGGTGCTGAGGTTGATCACACGCAGCACCGCCATCGACTCGACGATCGCCATCAAGCCCACTGCTACCGGAAGGGCCGCCGCCAGCAGTCCGCCAAACGCCCATACCAACGCCAGAAAGCTCAGTGGAACTGCGATCATTTCCATTGCGAATAGGTCGCGTTCGCTTTGCTCATTGACCTGGGCGTAGAGCGCCGCGGTGCCGCCAGTGCGCACGGTGACACTGTCTCGGTCGCGTCCGATCTGGTTTGCGAAACTCTTCGCGTAGGCCTGCAGCTGAGTTTGGTCGCCCGTGAGGTTGGCCACGATCAATCCGGACTTGCCGTTTTTGCTGATAAGTCCCGTGTTAGTCGGCGGGGGTGACGTCCACGCCGACGCTACGTTCAAGACAAACGGCGACCGTTGTAAGTGGCTGATAATTTCGTTCGCGGCGTCGCGAGCGTGAGGACTGCGGGCGCCGTCGGGGGCCGAGACTGAAATGACGATCTGTTGATCGCTTTGGCCAAACTTATCTGTCAACAGGCGGGTGGCCTGGGCCGATTCTGATCCCGGATCGTGAAAGCCGCCGGCTGATAAATGCTGCGCGACTGGGATGCCGAAGGCGGCCGCGGCGATAAATAGCAGTGCGCCGGCAGCGATCACGCGCCGTGGCGCAGCGAGCGCCGTCATAGCGATTCGGTGCAACACGTGAAATCCTTTCCGGCTTGTTACGCCTTCCGATCGCTACATCGCTAGGTGGTGGGAGGGTTGTGACAGCGGAATTCGGTGGTGCGGCGCTGTCGTAGCATCTCACTCGGGGCGTCACTGTCAACGGGTTGCTTAGTCGTTTCTAGGGTCATGTTCAACGGTTGACGCGCCTCGGAGAAATGAGCGATGGTGATAGCGCAGGATGCCGAAGACGCTTTTGCCAGTGCGTTTGTCCATCGCAGTGTGCAAGAAGTTGGATGCTTGGGCGCGCGGATGATCAGCGGCCATCCGACGACTTGCATTAATGAACGATGGACACCATGGCAGTGCACCGCGAGCAGTGATGCTGTGTGCAACGCAATTCAGTTGCTCCTCGATTGATTGCGGTAGCGCAACTGTGCCGAATTCAGTACGGGTAGTTGGCGCTTCTGGGGTCATCAACCTGCCGCCTGCTCGGTGGGGTCGAGTTTCCAGCCAGCAAACCCGGAAGTCGTTTGCCGACAGTACCGAAACTGATATTTGTAGCCGTATTTGCGGGCGAGTCAGGACCGATCGACGTGAATGCCGTTGTCTCGCAACCCATCTGCTGACAGGCGCGATATTATTTCGGTGATCCGAGGGGCCGTGGGCCCGAGCGGGACGCCGCCTATAAATGGTTAATCGCCGGTTGGGTTTGTCGGTGAGGTCGCGCGTTCGCACCGGAAGTAGCCCACTTCATCGCGCACATGCGTCCTGTGCCTTGAGGCGACAACCTACATCCTCCCGAAGGGAGTTCTGCTGAAAGTTGAAGTCGACTTTGACCTGCTGCAGGACCTTCGAAAAGCTCGTCAGGGTGAGCTGGGCTAGAACCAGTTGACGAAGCTCTACACAAAAGGCTAACTGACGGGTGAAGCTGTCTATCGCAGACTAAGTTGGGAGCTTGGGGCGGTGGGCGCTGTTGACGCGAACATGATTGACACGTTGACCACCTCCAAGTCCGGTTGGTAGCCTGCACCTCGTAACTTCAATTGTCGGCAACCAGTGATTATTGACCGGCTGATAAGCGGCATTCGCAAACATACCCGGTACAGTTTGACTGCTACGACTCAATGCGAGTTATCGAGCCAATCCCGTATTTATTGTGGAAAGGGAGAACCGTGGCCGATGACAGTGTGTCCGAACTACTTGACTACGGCTTAGTTGCCCCGATTTCCATCCCAAAAGAGGATGGTGTGCCCGAAGAAGTGGATGGTGTTACGCGGCCGCTAGAGTACGAGGAATATTTCCGGCTCCAACGAGCATCTATCGACCTCGTCGAATGGACCCGTACGTGTATAAAAGTGAATTACGAGCTGATAAAAGACCTCGATGAATCGAGCATAAGCGAAAGCGATAAACGCGATATGCTTGTGGGAATTATCAGAGTACAGAATACTACACTTTTGCGTTGGCTGGCAGTTGCAGTCGGCCAAGAGAAGGGCATTTAATGGAGCAGTCAACCGCGGCTTTACTCTCACCTGAACAGAAGACCGCGATCCGCAGGTGGAAACTCGGACATCACATTTTTCACATTTATCTGTTCGCAATGAATACGAATCTGCACACGGCACGCGAACAGTTACATCGCGAAAGCTGGGACCAACTCGTTGACTCATTGCAGAGTCTTGTTCAGTTATATGATGCTGCTACCGCGAGCATGAAATACGCAGCCGACATGGACCGTGCCGAGTATCAAAGTTTGATTCGGCCGTCGATGGCGCCGCCGTTTCTCAAACCTGGATTTTCTGGCCAACAGAACAAGGACCACACGACAATGGTGCAGTTGATCCGGAAGTTGCGAAGGGAGATAAGAGAACGCGGGCACCGTGACAACGCATATTTACCGCAGGAAGTATATGCCGCAGCAAAGGCGCTCTGGGAAGCGCAGGCTAGAAACCGCCGCCATCATATACTCGTATGCGACCGACTTGTCCCGGGGGAAGGCTCGCTTTTACAGACATACTTTGCATCTATCCGGAGCCGCGGGATTTCGAAAGAAGGTAATTAGATGATTACTGTCATGGAAAAATGGTTTCTACGCCCGAATATGAATCGCTGGGGTTTGGAAATTATGCAGCAGATGGACGAGTTAGTCGGGCCGGCCGCACACGTCAACCCTGGCTGGGCCGGCCACGCTCGGTTCTACCAGAGCCGCTCGGCACCCAGCGAGTTGCTGATGGTTTATCCGTGGCGAACCCTGCCGGAGCATCGTGATCTCGCGACTACCGAAGAACCATTGCTCGCTGACATATACCACCAATACTGCTCGGCTCGGCGGAAAATATTGTATTTCGATGAGCTGCCGGTCGAGGTGGAGCATGGGCAATTATGAGAACCGGATCCCAAAAGATCGGGATCTTCGCGTCACTGGGCCAGAGTAGCTTGTTTGTCCAGAAATGATGATGCGTAGCGGAGATCGCAAATTGCTACGCTCAAATTCCCACAGACACCCCCACAGATACACCCGTTGAAAGTTCCTTCGACGAGAGACCACGATTCGTGTCTGAAACACCTGAACTCGGTGATTGGACGCCGAGCGAGCTCGAGAAGAATGGCGTGCTCGCCCTGGCACGCATACGGGACCTTCTGAACAACATCAGAACCTTTCCAGTAGCGGTAAACGCCACGCCCGAAGAGGTGCAAGGGCTCCTGGAAGCAAGCTTGCCTACTGCTGGCGATTCTTTCGAGACGATCCTCGACGACACATGGGATCGCATCATCCCGTATCTCACACTCTGGCATCATCCATCTTTCCACGGGTATTTCAGCAACTCATCATCGGGGCCGGGAATTGTCGCGGAGATGATAGCTTCTGCGTTGAACGTGAACTCGATGTCGTGGGTCTCGAGTCCGGCAGCATCAGCCCTCGAAGCCTTAGTACTTCGCTGGCTATGTGAAATCATCGACTATGCTCGGGATAGTGACGGGGTTTTGGTAAGCGGCGCCTCACTAGGCACTTTTTATAGTCTCAACGCGGCGCGCGACTACAAGTTAGATATCGACGTGCGGAATCTCGGGTTGTCCGGCCGTGCAGATCTACGTCCGCTGCGCATATACGCGACAGATCAGGCCCATAGTTCAGTTGATAAAGCAGCTATTGCATTAGGAATTGGCCTGGCGAATATCGTACGGATTCGTACTGATTCTGATTACGCTATGGATCCATCGCATTTAGCTGAATGCATTAGGCGGGACCGGCGGGGCGGCTTTACACCACTCGCAGTGGTCGCGACCGATGGGACGACATCTACAGCCGCCCATGACCCGATCAAGGACATATCAGCAGTCTGTCGTGACAATGATGTCTGGCTCCATGTTGACGCGGCTTACGGCGGGTTGTGGAGACTCGCGCCTGATTTTAGAGCGCAGGCGGAGCCGTTAAGTGTTGCGGATTCGGTGGTAGTAAACCCACACAAAACTTTGTTTGTACCGATGGAGTGTAGTGCCTTATTCTGCAAGCACAATGATGCGCTCACCGCGGCATTCCGACTTGTTCCCGAGTACCTGAGCAATCCTGTGGAATTCAAGTCGGTTGACTATATGGATAGGTCTTTGCAGCTCGGAAGATCGTTTCGAGCGTTTAAATTATGGTGGGTGATCCGCTCGTTTGGCATTGAAGGATTATCCGCACGACTAACCAGGCTTATGAGGCTGGGAGACCTGCTCAGAAGCAAGGTTGATTCTAGTCCGGTCTGGGAGCGAATAGGGGGATCTCCGCTGCCGCTGCTGTGCGTCCGCTATATAGGCGACAAGGACGGCAAAGGATCGCAAGGTGGCACAGTCGATCAAGGCTACCTTGACGAACTCAACATACGCATCATGAACCGGGTTAACGCCGCGGGGTCTGCTTTCATCTCGAAAACTAAAGTTTCGTCTGGCGTTGTTCTGCGCATTTCCATTGGAAATATTCAGACTCGGCAGGAGGACATCCTCATGCTGTGGGATCAGCTCGGGCGTGCTGCGTCTTGGGAGGCGGAACATTGCAGTCTTTAAGAGAGTACGTGTCCCGCGGCTGTCGAAGTATGCAGGCGGCACCGGCGGTTGTTGATGATTGGAGCACACTGCCCGCTTCGGACAAGTTAGCCGGGCAAAGAGCACACGCCAAAGATTTCAGGCATTGCCCAAGCGGCGAGTCGTACACCGATGCGGGCGGTATGTGCATCGTGTTAGAGAGCTGTGTAATGACCCGCACTGCTACCTTCGCCGCGAGAGCCGGTTGGCGACATTCAGCGTCGGCGACCCTGTGGACTCAGAACCTCCCGGAGGTTGCACACAGCGCCACTACAATTGTCAGCCGGTGATACCGGACTCAAACGAATGGAAGTTCCCCTCATGCCAACTGCGGCTCAAACAGCACCGGTAGTCAGCCTGGTCGACATTGCCACGTATTTTCCCGAAAAACGTGTTCCCGCCTCACATTATGAAAAGTACGCCGTCTCTGATAAGGCGCAAAGTAACCCAGCGTTGCAGCCTCCGCCATTCCGCCGGCACTCCCCGGTTGATGAATCGAATGTCGATATGATCGAGCGCGCGGCTGAGGTGCTCGCTATGCGCCATGGGGTCAACGTTCTCGCCGACGTCGATGTGTTGCTCACGCACTCGCAGTTGGTCGATCTTCCGTTCGTTGGAGCTGGCGGTGAGGTGGCCCATCGGTTAGGGATGAGTCCTGAGTACATCCTTGATGTGCACACCGGCGGCTGTGCGGCATTCGTCCTACTTATGAAGGTGGCGCGACAATTGTTGGTCTCTGGCGCCGGCCGCACCGCACTAATCGCCACCGCGAATAACAGTGCCGGCAAGCTCTTCGACCAGGATCAAGTCCGCAAGTTCGCGCATGCCGCAGCAGCCGGTGACGCCGCTGCAGTGGGACTGCTCACCCTGTCTGGGGAATCGCCAATCCTCGACATCGAGTGTCGGCACTACGGAGAACACGCTGGCCAGATGAAGGTGGGGTTCGAATCGCCGCGCCTGTGGTGGCAGTCCGGCCCGGGGCAGGGGTACCTCGACTTCAATCCGGCCCAGGTGTTTGCCAATGGTTGCCAAGAGGTGCTCGACGTAATATCTGCAGTCTGCGGCAGGGCTGGAATTGAATCGCAAGATCTTGCTCTGCTGGTCACCAGTCAACCGAACCCGCTATTCTTGCGCAGCTGGGACGACGCGTTGGGCATCCCGCGCCAACGCCATCGCGACACCTTCGACGAGTACGGCAACCTGTTTGCTCCCGCCATTCCGGTGAACTTGGATGCGGCCATCAACGATGGGCAAGTCCAGCCGGGCGACGTTGTGATGATGGCGGGCTTTGGACACGCTGGCGATTTCGCGGCCGCAGCTGCGCTGCGCTGGGGCGGTCGACCGACATGATGCCGTTTGGAGCAGGCGATTCAGCCAAGCAAGAACGATATCGAGGTAGAAGCCTGAACACGGCCAACCGAGTCTTTACGGCCCGACTTAGCAATGGTCAGTATGTCGATGTTCGCCGTCGGGTGGGGCCACCGCAGTGTCCTCGATGTGGCGATGCATCCGGTTCGCCTGCCGTAGCAGCCAGATTTCATGGGTTGCAAGGTCGATCGGATTTAGCTGCGCTGTCGGGCTCTGAACTAATCACTGGCGGGGCGGCCGATTGGTAGCTGCGCTGATGAGGCCTGATATCGGCTTAATGTGCTCTATACCTACGATTTCGGTAGCCCCGACCTCGCAGGGCAGTCACCGCCACCGCGGGGTGTTCAGGAAGGATCCTTTTGATGCCGAAGCCCTTGATCTCGAATGTGTCCGATACGGCACGATGGATGGCGGCATATCGCGCCGCTGAGTCCGCACGCAGTGATGCGTTGTTTAACGATCCTTTCGCTGCACGTCTCGCAGGAGAACGCGGCCGCGCGATCGCTGCGGCGGCGCCGCGAATGACACGGAGCGGTTGGTGGTGTAACACGCGTACCAAATTGATCGACGACCTGATCACCGAATCCGTGTCCCACGGGTGTGAGCGAGTGATCAATCTAGCGACCGGTTTCGACACTCGGCCATATCGCCTCGAATTGCCCGCCAACACTGAATGGATCGAGGCCGATCTACCTGAGATCATCAATGAAAAGCAACGCTTGCTGAGCGCGGAGACACCGCGTTGTGGACTTTCCCGGGTCGCTGTCGACCTTGCCCGCAAGCCCAATCGCGATGGCTTTTTCGCCGATGCGATCTGTGATGCTCGACGGACTCTGGTGATCACCGAAGGACTGCTTGTCTACTTCGATGAGCAACAGGTACGAGATTTTGCAGACGATCTGCGCCGGCCGAAGATCGTCGGGTGGATCACCGACGTGCTTGCCCCGGCAATCGCGCGGCTAATGATGTGGCAGATGCCTAGCCTCGAGAAGGCACCGATGACCTTCCGGCCGGCCGAGGGTGTCGCGTTCTTCGAACAGCAGGGATGGACCGCTGGTGCCATCCATTCGATCTTGAAGTACGCGAGCCAATGGAGGCGGCTGCCAGCGGTATTGCGTCCGACCACTTGCTTGCCTGAACCCAACCCACGCCGGGTTGCCTACGCCCCCTGGTCTGGCGTTGTGCGTTTTGAGCATTGAGCGGCCAGGTCCGCTATTAGCGCGGGCCTACGACTGTTCTGCTCAGCGAGATCGCTTGGGGCGCTTGCCCTTTGCGGGAGTACGGCATCGGATGCCGGGTTGTCAAGCGAGTCCTCGCGCTTGTGTGTCGGTGTGTAGTTCGCTCGTATGCGAATGGCATTCTTGGCAGGCAGGCGAAATCGCGGATTCTGGTCGCGCTGCCGATCTTGAGTGCTTGTGAAAGCTCCGCACGATGATGTCGATGGAAAGCGCCAAAGCGCCATGACCTTCGCATTGGGCGAACTCGGATTGTCATTAGACAGATCCTGGGCATTAATCACGCTTGACGGCGCTCTCGTGCCGCTTAGAGCAGCACGCAATCAGGGTGTCGGTCGTTGGGATGGGGCCATGCGGGTGTGCCGGGACTAGTCCCTACCAGTGATTCCAACGGATGACGTCAGTTGCCGGCTGCCGCGAGACGGGTCCGAATTTTCCAAGTGGCCAACCGATAGGGATGATCGCGTGGGTGTGGATGTGCCTGGGGATGCCGAGAATTGTTTTGAACTCTTGCTCGAACATAGTGTGCCAGGTCGTCAAGGTGGCAGCCAGACCGAGGGCGCGGGCCATGAGTAGTAGGTTCTGCACACTTGGATATATCGACGCGGCTTCCCCGGCCGCCATCATTCGACGGATGTTGCGGGTTGATGAAACAGTGTGCCAAAGACCGAGTCTGGCATACCCAGCACGCTGCCGATCGAGTGTGTTTAGCATCCGCGCGATAACCCCCCGCATTTCGTAACAGGCGATAATCAACAATGGAGTGTCCTCGAAGTGGTCAGCTTGGTAGCGCGAGGCTTTCATCGATTTGGTCCACTCCGCAATGCTCATGTGTGGTGGCGGGGTCTGCGTGGCGATGTACCAGTCGACGATACGCCGCCATAGTGGCGCTATCCGTGCGATCTGGTCGCGATCGGTCACGACGAGGAATGTGAAGCTCTGGTTGTTCCCGCCGCTGGGCGCGTATATGGCTGCTGTTATGAGCTTCTCGATGTCGTGCCGTGGGACCGGGTCGGGTTTGAGTCGGCGCATTGCGCGCATAGTCGTCATGACGTGCGCGAGGGGGGCGTCTTCACCGAATGCAACCTCACTCATGGTTAGTGATGGTAGTGCCCTCTTCTTCTGTTGGTCTTTTGCGTGAGATGTCCACGAGCCACACGGGCCTGAATTCTCCCCAGTTCATTGAGATCCCAAACGGACTCAACAGCAGGAGAAGCGCCTGTCGTGCCGATGGAATTGCACTTGCTGGGCGCAACGAGAACTCGTCGGCATCAAGTATGTGGGAATTGCTCAACGGGTGGCAGAATTGTGGGTTTTCGTGTGGCTGCCGGCGGGTTGGACTCGTGTTCGTGAGAGATGGTGTCTAGCAATGCGAGCACTCGGCCTAGCGAGGAGTCCACTGCCGACCCATCGCCTCCGACCCGGTCCGCGAGGCCTACGACCTACCTAAGCGCCTGGGCAACAGCGCCCGAAATGCCGCGTGATCGGCGAGGCACCAAAACTTGTCGCAGCTATGTTCGCCCAACTCACCAAGCGCATCGCGCCGGCAGGATAGACAACCGCATCTCAGCCACTGGGCTCTGTAGCGTCGGGGCGGCGACCGGTTGGTTACTCAGTGCAGATTGTCAGGCAATGACCAACCAGAGTGCAATGTGGTGGCATATTGCTCCCAGGGCGGTGAAAGCGTGAAAGAATTCATGGTAGCCAAAGGTGGTCGGCCAAGGATCTGGCCGTTTGAGGACATACATCACCGTGCCTATGTTGTAGAGCACTCCACCGATGAGAAGCAACATAGTCGCCGCGAACCCAGCGCCATCGAGCAGTTGCCTGGCAAACACAATCGCGGTCCAGCCAAGTGCGAGGTATAGGGGTATACCGATCCACCGAGGAGAGTTCGGCCACGCCATCTTAAGGGTCACCCCTGCTGTTGCCCCGGTCCAGACAATAGTGAGCGCTAAAATCCGGGTGTTGTGCGGCATTGCCGCAGCTGCGAACGGAGTGAATGTCGCAGCGATGAACACAAATATCATCGAATGATCGGCGCGCATCATCCATTTTTTCGTTCTGCTGGAACGCCACTCTACGCGGTGGTAGACAGCGCTGACACCGAACATGGCGACTAACGCCACCGCGTAGATCGCGGTTGTCAGTCCTGCCGCGGTTGAAGTTGTGAAGGACATCGCTACCAGCAGTACGCTGGCGACGATAGCGACTGCCGCCGAGTAGACATGAATCCATCCGCGTGCGCGCGGCCTGCGCATAATCTGCGTTGCGGACTCAACCATTCGTGTCGGCGACGCGTCGACGGCGGTAGATTTCGATAAAGTCCAATCGCGGCTGCCCAACATCTCGATCTGGCCACTCATTTCGCAATCCAGCGGAGCATATGTATGGCTGCCCTCAAAAGTCGCTGGATATCGACAAGTGTATGCGCCTCGATCGGACGGCCAGGAGGTGTATGCCATGGGGTCGCGACTTTACGACATCACTTTTCACCAGGCGGCCTCCCCTAATGAGGATCCCGTTAACCGAGCGGGATCGGGTTAGCAAGGTTTTAGGCCCGGAACTATACGCGAAGGGGCCGGGGAAGTATTGCACGATGTCATAAATCAACTAATGATGCCGCGTCAGTCCTGCGGAGCTTGCCCGACGGGGTTTTCGGAAGCTTACCAGGTTCAACGACGATTACGCGTTTCGGGTATATTTCGACGGCACTGAAAATCGCCTCTTTGATCTCCTTCCGAATTCGGTCCGTCTCGGCGGTAACTTGGTGCAACTTCGACTCGACTACCACTGCGAACCCTTCCCGTCGGTGTGGGCCATCGACAATGCGAACAGCGACAGCATTGCCCTGGCGCACACCTGACACCTGCCCTGCAGCGCGTTCAATATCGGTCAACAGAATGTTGCGGCCTGCAATAATGGCCGTGTCTTTTCGCCGCCCGCAAATGACGACTTCTCCGGATTCTGTGAAATACCCGACGTCGCCGGTGTTGAGCCAACCATCCGCATCGACTGCACTCATAGGGCCCTCGCTAGTGAAATATGTCGATGTGACTGCATCACCGCGAATTTGGATTTCGCCGATGGTTCGGATGGTCTCCTGCGGGGAGCCGACGTCGTCGACGATGCGGGCCTCGATCCCGGGAAGGCATTGACCGAGGCGGACGAAGGAACGTGCGTCGGCCTTATCGCTTTGTATTGCGAGTCGTCGAGACTCAAGCATTTGACGGTCGATGGTGTCTACACTCATCCCCGTCCCGATCTTTGCGCAAGAGATGCCGAGTGTGGCCTCTGCCATTCCATAGGTCGGGGCTATCGAATTGTTGTTCAGGCCGAATCTTGCGCCGGCGGAATTGAATAGATATACGGTCTCGGGGTCGACTGGCTCCGAGCTAATAAATGCGCATCTTAGGCGAGAAAGGTCGTATGCGCCATCTGGTGCGTCGATCAAGTGCTTAGCAAGTATCGAATAAGCAAAGTTTGGGCCAGCAGTCATTGTTCCACGGTGTTGGGTTATGAGCTCAGGCCAGATCAAAGGTGACTTAATAAAATCCAGCGGGGTGGCACAAATAGCTTCGCTGCCGATTTGCATGGGCGTGATAAGCGAGCCAATCATACCGAGGTCATGGAATAATGGCAGCCAGCTCACCGTAACGTCGCGGGCGGCGTCCATTTTGCAGATCTCTTCAATCGCTTTGGTGCTTTGATAAATGTTTGCGTGAGTGACCGCTACCGCTTTGGGTGTGCCGGTAGATCCAGATGTAAGCTGAAGAAGTGCAATATCTTCCTCATCTGCGGAGAGCGGCGTGAGCTCCCTGCTTGGTCGCAGGTTCACAATCGTCGCTGGCGCAAAACCGCCGAGGCTTTGTTCAGCCGCTTCGAAAGGTGATTCTAAAATTAACAGCTTTGCACCGAGCATCGATCCGACAATTTGAGTATCTTTTGCCCAGACCGCAAGGTCAGCACGTGGTGTCGGCTGATGGAGCATTGCAACTGAAGCGCGTCGCATCCAGACGGCTTGGATCACTGCAGCGACATCGCTTGGGTTAGTGGCGAGGACGGCCACGGTGTCTCCGGGCTCGACGCCCGCATCCGCGAGCGTGCCAGATAAGTGTCGAGCCAGTTCTTGGAGTTCTGCCCAGGTTCGACGCATAAACTTTGAGTCCCCGCAGCTGGCCACAAGGCCACGATTATATTTCGGACCGTTCAAAAAAATGTCGTCCATGAATCTGGACATAAATCTTGTCCTTCCTTGGGTGTACTGGCGCCTTGGCTGCCACTTATCGGAGGCTTTGATGACCACTTACGCGTGTCCGGAGTCGAAATGTCGCCTGATGTATCGCCGCCATCGGACGTACTCGGGATCGTTGCTACCCTGACTTTTGTCCGCTTCTCGGGTAGCAGCGTCCGCAAGACTCGCTGCAGCGTCCACTGACATGTCGCAGTACACATGGGCCGCGGTTTCAGTGCATGCTGGTATGTAGCCGGCGTGGTGGCGAGCCTTAATCGCGAATACAGCCCCCACGGCGAGTTCAGATTTATTGACACCGGCTAATACCCCCAGCGTTTGTAGGTCAGCCGCTGATAGGCCCCCCAGGTATGTCGATGCGCCGCCGATCCCGCTCCACAGATCCGGCTGTCGAAGCGCTGGGAACCTGGAGATAGCCTCGGCGATATCAGGTACTTGGCCGCCATGGATGAAATAGAGCGCTCGCCCAATACCTTGGTCGAAAGCATGTTGAAAATATCCCGGCGACCCCTCCCAGTGATAAGGTTTTGGAACGCGTTGTTTAGTGACCCAACGGTTCGTTTCCATGTAGGCGCAGTCGAATCCATAGGCGTCAATGGCGAGCCAGGAAAACTTTCTGATCGCCAGTTTGCCATCCAAATGTGGCATAGCCGATTGCCATATGGGCCGAGGTAGCCAGCGCAGCAGCTGTCCATATCCAAACCACGCCATCAAAGCGTGCGGGGCGCCCGGCCCTTGGACGAATCTATACGCGCGGCCTCTACGTCCAACGTCAATAATGTCACGCAATATGAGGCCGGTTACTGCGCCTTCGAAAGCTAGGCTCCGATAAAACGGGTCTACTCTTTCCAAAGTTTGTGCGAGAAAATTTGGATTTCCTTGCGCTATGCTCGTTTCAAAGCCCTTGAGTAGCGCTAGACCAGCGCCTTCCAATTGGCCTGCAATCGGCGAAGATGCTCCCGGAAATCCGCGGTTTGCAAATAGGATGTCGTCAGCTGATGGGATTCGCAGCGCGCGGCGAAACGCCCTCACCGGATTGAACACTTTTCTTCAACCTTTCCGCGCGGTCAAACATCAGTTAACTGTTGTGTTTTTACCGACCCGCCCTGTGCGGTACTGTCTAATTTGAAAGTATTCGCCCCTTGAATTGGGCGGATAGTGGTTCACGGCGGAACATGCCGCGGTCACGTCTTGACGATCGACTTGGGCGTTTCACCGACGTGGACAGCTCTATGGGCGTTCGCTTGAGTGACAAGATGGGTTCAGCTCCGCGTAACGGTGTACTATTTGGCTGGGCGGGAACACTCCGAGGGTATAATCGTGGCCCGTCACGTACATTCAAGGTTTTGCGCCGCCGGAACTTTAAATAAACGCTGGAGCTTGCTCCGGAGGAAGACATATGCGTGCGTGTACGGCGCTTGCGGATAATATTAGGCAACGCGAAAGATGTGGTATTGCAGCCCGAATCCATCAACAAACCTGCCTTCACCAATAAATATTGTTTCATTTACCCATTCATAGTTCGGGTCTCCTGACTGTAGTTGTGGGATCACGCGAAAATATTGATCGTCAAAGCCGGTCTCCACACCATCAGCAAAGGCCTTATCGGTCGCATCATTCATCTCGATAAGGCCATGGAGTTGCACATAGATTGCGGCCCCGTCATCCATCTCGAGTTGAGTGCGGACATCGAGGCGGCACCAACCGTCCGGGCCGATGAGTGCCCAGTCACCTCCGACCGGGAGAACCTTCCCGTTGAGCCGCTCACCTTCGACGATTCCTTCGCCTGTCTCGATGAACACACGAACCCCTTGAGGGCCTGGGCCCACCATTACCGGCGGCTGCAGGTTGGCGGTGACAGTAGCTTCGAATAATATCTCCACCCCACTGGCTCCTTACTTCGATTTCCTGCTCTGGTCTTGCTGGTTTGAACTGGTTGTCATTCGTGTGCGGCGTGATTTGGCCGGCGATGCGCACGAGCCGTTTGGCGGCGACGCTGCGATTTGTAACAGAGTCGCTGGCCGGTTAGTCGCCTAGGGCGAAGAGCTTTTCCATTTTCAGTGCGAGTCGGACGCTGCCCTTGAGCCGTAAAACCCCGTGCAGAAGGAGGTCCTTGCCCCGCTTTGCACCGGAGGCAAGCTCGACGAAACTTGTTGCATCCAAAGTGACCGTGACTGTTGGGATTCTCGCATCGCTCACCGGTTGAACTTCGCATCGCTGCGGCGCGACGATCACATCCATCGCTATGACGTCAGCAGGTTTACGCTGGATGCTCCATCGGATGCTCATTTCCGTATCGACCTTGCCAGGGATATAGACGTCGGGCATGCCGATTAGAGCCTGCTCCAGTGCGGACTGGCCTTGATCTGTGCGCAAGAACGCAGCAAGTTGCGGTCGACTCACCTCTGCAATGACCCTCCTTACCTGAGGCGGATCGTTTGACATCATTGCTTCGATTTGGGCTGGGGTAAGTGCGCTTTGGGTATTGGTGGCCGGATCACTCATGCGTTGCATACCTCCGTATCGTGTTTGCGTAGCTCAGGATGTCGTCTAGGGCCTCGGTAAGTTCGCTCTCAGGCGCAATTCCCGGAAGGCGAGCGCTTATGTGCGCGTCAGGCCGTATGAGCACAGCACAGGAGCCGGCTAGCTGATATTGGCGCAACATCGCGCCCTCCGGATCGGTGAGGTGGCCTTGCGTTGTTGGCCCGTCCGGGTCGACCGTCACCGAGAAGCACTCGATCGGTACGGAATTAGCGGCGCGAACCCGGGACACGGTCTCCCGCCATATCGCGCCGTCGTCAGCGGCTGTTAGCAGTGCGAACTGGCAAGTGCAGAGATCCTGGATTGCCAGTGTGCCGTCAGCAGATTCAAGCCAGAAATGTGGAGCCCGGGCGCCGGGCTCGGCTACCGGTACATAGTGGACAATATCTTCCATCACCTCAGAAGGCACTTGAGAGAATGATTGATACCTGAAACCCAGTGCCTGGCCATAGAAGTCGAAGTGGGGCCGCTGTGACTCTATTGCTGGCGCAAGGTGCTCGCGTGCGCGCTCGGCGGCAGGCCCAGGGCTGACCAAATCCTCGATAAACGGCGCTGTTTCGCGCTGGAGAAAGTCGAGCATCCTGCGCGCGTTCACAGTGCTTTGCATGGCGTTGAAATCCGCGACGGGGCGGCGTTCTTGTTCGTAGGAGTCAAGTAGGGCGGGTCTGGCCCATCCGTGGATCACTGCGGCTAACTTCCAGGCGAGATTGTGTGCGTCCTGAATGCCGGTGTTCATGCCGAATCCACCAGTCGGTGGAAAAGTATGGGCGGCATCGCCGACGACAAAGACGCGACCGCCAACATCTCGCCACTGGTTGACGGAAGTGCAACCCATCCGCCAGTTTCGTACCGAGAGTATTTTCGATTCGACAGCTTCACCGACCGCTGCAGTGATTAGGGCGTGGTAGTCGACGGTCTCGTTCGGCGAGTCGTGCAGGAGTCGATTGTCTTGCGTGACAGGAATTTCGAGAAGCCAGTCGTCTTCGTGCGGTGCCACCGTCACAATCGCGCCGCGCAGTTGTTCGTTGATTACCCAGTAAAGAGCGCTTTCCCTGCCGTTGATCAGCGAAGACAGGTCCGCGATGAAGTGGATGTCCAAAAGCCGCCCGAGCGTTTGGCTTTCGGTAGGCTCGATCCCTGCCTGTGCCCGCAGCGCGCCATGAAGCCCCTCGGCGAGGATGACATAGTCCGCGTGAACTTGTGTATGTAATCCGTCGGGATGAAGGACGGAAATCGCTACGCGCTGACCGTCATAAGTGAGGTGGTCGGCCTCGCTGCCTCGCAGCACTGCGACCGGTGTAGCGTACACGGCGGCAAAAAGTACATCTTGCAGTTTGTTTTGCGGGCAGATGGTCGGCAGGGTTGGGCTGAGCGCTGCCAATCGCATGAGTTTCTCGTCTGACTCAACTATTTCCAAGGTACCGATCTCTTGTCCGGCTAGGGACGAGACGAAACTGATACGAGCTGACGTCTCTGCCGGCGTTCCTTCGGCTTCCACGGCTTCTAGGACACCCAGGGTGCGCAGGATCTCGGTAGTTCGGACGTTCACGATGGTGGCCTGTGGGTGCAGCGTGGATCGTGTCCTTTTTTCGATCAGGACCGTCCGTACCCCTAACCGAGCGAGACAGAGGGCGGTTATTAAGCCAGATGGACCTCCACCTACAATGGCAACTTCGGCTTCCACGTTGCTCCTTTCGCGACCGTGTCACCGAATGGATTGTCGATGCGATGCTCAATCCAGTTATTAAAACGGGTCCCACCTATCGCTCTCGCCAACGCTAGCGACGGGATTCCAATACTTATTGTCGCAGCCAGAAATGCGATAAAGCTGATCATTGCTAGACTCCGGGCGGCAACGCCGCGCCGGTCGGAGGAGCGGATTACTCTGCCCCAGAGCTGAAATGCTTGACTGATAAGTAGATCGGCTGCGGCTAAAGATGCATCGAGCGGCGCAGCGGCATGTTGTTCCAGCGTCTCCCGGACGACCCAGTCTAGGGGCGCGGAGTTGTCTACCACGGAGTTAACTAACGCTTGACCAAGCCTGCCTAACCGGGCGTACTCTTCTGGGCCTACGCCGGCGCGGCCAAACCGCCAAAACTTCTCTCGGCTGCCAGTAAACAGCCACTTGAGTGTTGTCACCAGGGAATGAAATGGCGTGGTGGTGTCTGTCACCGCGATGGTGCCGAGATAGCGAGAACCAGCATCTTTGAGAAGGCGGCGAACCTCTATTGCGGCTGACCACCACATGGACCTACAAGCGGTCAGACCGATCACACGTCGGCCACGGAATGCTTCGGGCACTGAAAGCAGGACCGCCCGCATCGGGAGGGACGGGGACAAATACCACACCTGAAATGCGAATAAGATGATTTCATCATGAGCGGGTAGTTGAGATGCAGGTATCGTCTCAATGCCTGTGTTCGTCGCTCGGTCAACGCACTGAGGGAAGATGCTGAAGAAGCGATGTATCGGCCACGGAAAAGGGAACTGGATTGTAGGCTCTATTTTGATCCACCGGATGGACCATCCGGCTTCCTGCAATGGAGCAACGAAGGCGTCCGCTGCCTGTTTGAGCTGACCCGTCTGAGAATACCAAAACACGCATACTCGTTTGGGTTCAGCGCTGTTCGCGCTATTTGCGCGGTTCGAGTACAGCGTCGATTCAGTCATGAGATATCGCTGGCCCTACCGCGGTCAGGTGCATATACGAGACGGCGAATCTCCCGGATTCCGGTACCATGCACAGCAGTGTGTCGCCGGGATGTATTAGCTCTTGGGTCATCATTTCGTCGAGGATGATAAATATACTTGCGCTACCGACGTTTCCGACGCGGGTGAGATTGCTGTACCAGGCTTCTGGCTTTGGGCTCGGGATCTTGCGACGGGAGAATTCGCCCAGCGCGAATGATTTCATTCGTTCGCTCGAGTAATGCGCTGGCATCCAGGTGAGTGTGTGGGGGTCGAACTTTCCGGCGGTAACGAGGCGCTGATATTCGTCGATAACTATACTGATGACCTGCGGTAACAATGCGAGCCGTTGCCGTGCGAATAGTGCGCCGTCCGCTGCAGCGGCACCGGCGGTCGGGTAATCCATCCAGGTTTTTTCGCAGGAGTTGGTGTTGCTGCCGAAGTACATACAGGCGTCACCGGTATTGGCAAAAGATGTTAATGAGACCCAATCTATTCGAAGGCTTACCCCGGACGTTTTCGCGCGGTTTTGAACGAGCACGGCCCCGGCGCCGTCTGACAGCATGTAGCGGAGAAACACCGTCTCGACGGGTAGTGAGCCATGCTCGTCGGTGCTCCGCATTTCCGCGTAACGTGTGTGTTTAAAGCCGCGGGATGAGAATTCGCTTGCGACAGCGATGGCGTTGGATTTTTCGCCGATCTCAACTTGCAGATACGCATTTTTTAATGCCATCATTCCGGAGCTGCATATGCCGTGCGTCGTCACGATCTCGCAGGGCGGATAGTTGAGTTCACCGTGGACCATGCTGGCATGTCCAGGGCCGAGTAGATCTGGCAATGTGGTCGCGCACGCCAGCAGGTCGATGTGGGCTGGTTCGATAGCGGCATTCGCGACTGTATCTCTGACGGCTGCCGCCGCCATGGCTCGATTAGAATAAAGCGTTTCTTGAGATTTGTTCAGGGCGTAGTGCCGAGTTTTGATACCGCAGTTGGCAAGTATGCGTTCTTTTACCTCGGCGGTCGTCCAGGTGCCTGCGCCGATGTATTCGTCGATTTCTTCGTTTGGCACTGGCTCTCCGGGCAGAAAGCTTCCGGTTGCGGTGATATACGCAGGCACTGGTGTCCCTCTCGTTATTCGGTGCTCGTAGATGTATCGGCAGCATCTGCGACTTCGGCGTTGCGTAGTTTGACCAGGTCAACGAATTCACCGACTGTGCGGATCTGAGATATACGGTCATCGTTGAGTGATAAGGAGTATTTCCGTTGCATGATTTGTGCAATACCAAGGAGGTCGAGTGATTCCAATCGCATCTCTTCAAGCCTTGTGTCTCGCGATATTTCTTCACTATTAAATTGGTGGTGATTACGCATGTATTCGGCGATATCGTTGTATATTGCGGTATCAATGGGCGCATTGTGCGATGTCACGAATCCCCCCGAAGTATTTAGGATGCTTCTTGGGCGGCGGGCTCGCCGCTCGGCGTGTTATGGATATGGATCTCATTCGCTTTGGAACTTTTGCCGCCGGTTCCGAAGTCGTTACCATAGCTTCCGTGCAGAATGGGAGGCAAGCGCCGCGCTAAACACGTGCATCAACGCGTCAGTGAACATGGTGCGTCGGCTGTCCGTTGCCTTTTTACCCGTCTGTACCAACGGGGTGGTTCGCCCAAATCCGCTTTGTCAATGTGTGCAATGGTCTTTATGGTGACCTAAGGGGGTGGCTGCCAGTTACATTTGCGAGCACGTGCATGGCTCGCTTCGGCGGTGCGGCGAAGGAGATGATCGCTTGGTGCCGTCGGCGGGTGCTGCGACTACATGCTTATCGTTGATCTGTGCCGCACACCGATGTGCGCTGGGTGGGCATTGCGACGGTGGATACGCGGCGACGCCGGCGTACACCGGCCCCGTAGATCCTCGTTGGAATACTCGGGTCACATCGTATGGCTAATGATGGCTTTCATGATTTCACTGGTACCGCCGTAGATGCGGTTCACGCGAGAGCCGGTATACATCTGGCAGATTGGATATTCGGCCATATATCCATAGCCGCCGAATATCTGAAGGCACTTGTCCACGATTTTGTCGCACGTCTCGGCGGCGAAGAGCTTTGCCATCGAAGCGCTGGCGATGTCATGGCTGCCGTCGATGTATTGCTGGATCGCGTAGTCAACCATCGACTTGATGGCAAACGCCTCTGTTTTGCACTCGGCTAGCACGAACTGGGTGTTCTGGAAATCAAACAGGTTGCGGCCGAACGCCTTCCGCTGCCGTGAGTATCTCAATGCTTCAAGTGTAGCGGCTTCAGCCAAGGCAGAGCATAGTGAGGCGATGATTAAACGTTCGCGGGGGAGCTGCAGTGCTAGCTGGTAGAAGCCTGCGCCCTCTCGATCGCCGAGCAGGTTATCTGCGGGAACCTGCATGCCGGCAAAAAATAATTCTCGAGTGTCTTGGCCGGGTTGCCCCATCTTTTCGAGCAGGCGTCCGCGCCTGAACCCTGGCGTACTGTCGCTCACCTCGGCGACGAGGAGTGAGATCCCCGATTCACTGCCGTTCGAGCCAGTTTTGGCGACGATCAGCAACAGATCGCAGTGCGTACCGTTTGAGATGAAGGTCTTGGAGCCGTCCACGACGTAGTGGTCGCCGTAGCGGATGGCCGTGGTCCGGATTGCCTGAAGGTCAGAGCCAGTCTCGGGCTCTGTCATGGCAATTGCAAGGACCTTCTTTCCGCTGATGATGTCGGGCAGCCATTTCTTCTTGTTTTGTTCGCTGGCGTAGGACGAGATGTAGTGCGCCGCAATGGGGGAATGAACTAGGAAGCCGAATGAACTGTCGTGCGCGTAGATTAACTCTTCCTGTACCACCGCTTGCATGCCGAAATCGCCGCCGACACCGCCGTGTTCCTCGGGTAGTTCAAGGCCAAGCAATCCGGCCTCCCCGACGGTGGTCCAGAATGACCGGTCCACGACCCGTTGGCGCATCCATCGTTCCTGGTGTGGTTTCAGATGCTTATGAAAAAATTCCGTTGCGTACTTGCGCAGCTCGCGATGGGCTGCCGTCTCCCATGGTGGGCAGTATTCGGGTAGCAACTGCGACATGTACTCATTCCGTCTTGTAGGACTTCGGTTGTACCGCAGCGTGATCCCTTCGGCAATCGTCGGGTGGCCGTTTTAGCTGGTTTGTCTGCGCGCGGGCACTGAGCTGAGGTTGGGGTGATCGCGGTAGGTGGTGTTGGCGCGCCTGGGTTGTTCGCTGAAGAGGCGCGTCTAGTCGCTGGTCTTCACGTCTCACGAGGGATCAATTGGCGTAAGCAGCCTATTTGTACGCCGTTAGTATGCAGGCGGCATCGCGACCGATAGCCTCTCCGATCATAGGAAGACGTGCGCCGTGAAAGGGTGTGACGACGTGCTGCATCGAATGACGTTGATGATCCTCGCTGCGCCGCGGCGGGTTATTGCGATTGCCGCGCTGGTTTTCGTTGGGGCAGCGGTCTTTGGGATCCCTGCCGCGAAAAATCTGTCCCCCGGGGGATTCCAAGACCCGACATCTGAATCGAGTCGCGCCGCGCAACTGTTGGCCGACAAATTCGGTCAGAGTGATGAGCAGCTTGTCATCACCGTCTCGGCGCCTGAGGGCGCTGGTAGCGCTAAGGCACGCAGCGTCGGCTCTGACCTCGCCAATCGCCTACGACAGTCCCCGTGGGTCTTCAACGTGTCCTCGGCGTGGACATCACCACCGCAGGTTGCCGCCAAGATGGTGAGCACGGACGGTAAGGCTGGGTTGGTGGTGGCGGACCTTAAGGGCGGCGAGAGCACTGCCCAGCAGTACGCAAAGACCCTTGTGGACCAGCTGGTGCGCGATCGAGACGGCGTGACCGTTCGCGCCGGAGGCATTCCCGTGGTGTACGGCCAAGTTACCGCCCAGAACGAGCGTGATCTTGTGTTGATGGAATCCCTTGCGATTCCGTTGAATTCCGTGGTGTTGGCCTGGGTGTTTGGTGGAGTGATCGCCACCATGTTGCCGATGGCAGTGGGACTGATGGCGATTGTAGGTGCTTTGTCCGTGTTACGGCTGGTGGCGTTAAGCAATGAAGTCTCGGTATTTGGGCTGAATCTCTGCAGCGCTTTGGGTCTGGCCTTGGCCATCGATTACACCCTGTTGATTATTAGCCGCTACCGCGACGAACTGGCCGACGGCGCCGCCCCGGACGAGGCGCTGATCCACACGATGGTCACCGCGGGACGCACGGTGCTGTTTTCTGCAACAACGGTGGCACTGGCGATGGCGGTAATGGTGTTGTTCCCGATGTATTTTTTGAAGTCGTTTGCCTATGCGGGTGTAGCGACTGTGAGTTTTGTTGCGGTCGCAGCGATTGTGGTTACCCCGGCAGCGATCGTCCTCCTTGGGCCGCGGTTGGATGCCCTGGATTTACGACGACTTGGACGTCGGATATTGAGGCGGCCTTTTCCGGTTCCCAAGCAGGTAGAACAACTCTGTTGGTATCGCTGGACAAAGCTGGTTATGCGCCACGCGGTGCCGATCGGTTTGACGGTTGTTAGTTTTTTGGTGCTGCTCGGTGTCCCGTTTCTGGGGGTGAAATGGGGATTTCCTGACGACAGGGTGCTGCCGAACACATCGTCGGCGCGTCAGGTCGGCGATCAGCTTCGCGGCGACTTCGCCTATGACCCTGCCACGGCGCTATCTGTTGTTATCCCGGATGCTAGTGGCCTTAGCCCAGCAGACCTTGAGCGCTATGCCGCCGACCTGTCACGTGTGCCGTCGGTATCTGCGGTGACCGCACCGAGTGGAACTTTTGTCGAGGGAACGCGCGCCGGGCCGCCGGCCGCGCCTTCCGGACTAGCCCAGGGCAGCGCATTCCTGACCGTCGCCAGCACCGCGCCGCTGTTTTCACCCACGTCCGATATCCAACTCGACCGGCTGCACGCTGTGCATCTAGGCACGCCTCCCGACCGGAACGTCGAAATTGGGGGACTGGCACAGATCAACCGCGATAGCGTACATGCCATCACTGCACGGTTGCCGCTGGTTTTGGGCTTGATCGCCACCATCATGTTCGTGTTGTTGTTCTTACTAACCGGCAGCGTGGTATTGCCGGTGAAGGCACTGGTCCTCAACGTATTCTCGCTGACGGCGACGTTCGGGGCCCTAGTGTGGATCTTCCAGGACGGACACCTGGGCGCATTGGGAACTACTCCGACGGGGACGCTGATCGTCAGCGTGCCGGTGTTGTTGTTCTGCATCGCTTTTGGTTTGTCGATGGATTACGAGGTGTTCCTGATGTCGCGGATCCGGGAGTATCGAATCGCAATCCGGGCGTCCCATGAGCGCGAGGACTGCAACGTCAATGACGAAAGTGTGGCACTCGGCTTGGCGCGTACCGGACGAGTAATCACCGCTGCCGCGCTGGTGATGTGCATACCGTTTGCTGCTCTGATCGCTGCACAGGTTTCAGTCATGCGGATGTTCGGGATGGGTCTGACCCTTGCCGTGCTGGTCGACGCGACGCTTGTGCGGATGGTGTTAGTCCCGGCATTTATGCGGATATTGGGGCGGGTCAATTGGTGGGCTCCCAAGTCGCTGATCAGGCTGCACGAGCGTTTCGGAATGACCGAATCGTCGGTGAACTCAATGGATGTGACGGCGACCGCAGCCGAGAGCGGGAGGAGCAGTCGTTGACGCCACTGAGGTCGTCAGCGACGTGGCTGCCCGCGCCGCGCTGGCGAGTGTTGAAGCATGGCAACTGATCGTTTGCGAATTCGTGCCGCCTGGTGTCAGACAGATTGTCGTGCAACTGATGGATGTCGGCACTTGCACGTCAACGTGGTCCCTGCGGTATCGATGACGCGCTGCACGCGGTAGCTGAGTTTTGGAATCCTGGCGGCGCGGCGGTAGTCCGGGATGCTCGTGCATCATCGGCTAGCGGCGGGCCCAATTCCCATACACCGGCCGGTGTAACTAGTACGTGCCGTATCAGGTGCGAAGCTCTCGTACGCAGTATTGACAGTAGATCTGAACATCGGCAGGCCAGGCCAGTTCGTTCGCGGACGCGTTTTGTCCGCGGTCGCAGTTGGCGGTGCATCAAGATGGCTCCTGTGTAAGCACGTTACGGTGCTTGCCCGTAGATGCTGGTGACCCAAATGTGGGTGAGAGTGTCGAGTACCCGCTCGCGGGGCACCGACGGACGCTGGCCGGCGAACGCTGCAAACTAGATTTGCTCGTTCATCAGGTTTATCTTGGTGTCTTGTTCGTGCGTCGGCAGCGTCACCGGCGCGATGCCCCGAGTCCGCTCGGTGTCGATTCTCGATGCGGTGTAAGAGATCCATTTCTCCATGAAGGTTGACCACATTGCCCGTGCCTCGGGATTGCTGGACTTCAGAGTCCAGTCGCCAACCGTTACCCCCAGAGGCGAGCCGAACGTCGCAATAAACACTTCGAGCGAGGTGCGCCAGTCGACGTATCGATCCCCGGTCATGTGGTGTTTTGTTACCCGGTTCAGAGCGCTCTCGACCTCGCCCATCAGCTGGTCCAACAGTGTCAGCAAGACAGCGTCTTTCGATCGGAAGTAGAAGTAAAAAGCGGAGCGCGATATTCCCGCGCCCTTGGCGAGGTCGTCGACTGACACCGCGGTTAAGGATTGTTGCGCGAAGAGCCTTTCAGCTGTGGCTAGGATAGCCCGTTCGCGATCGTCGCCGGTCGGGCGGACGCCGCGGCGGCGCCCTCGCTGGGCTGAGGTGGTCACGCTAGGAGAGCTTAACCTGTCGCCGACGATTTCTTCGTACCTTGTGGACCGGCATTCCTGTATGCGTCTCTTAAAGGGGTATGTGATACACCACATCAATTACGCCCGCCGACCACCGACTCCGGCACTGAGCGGGGAAACACTTGCTGGCAATTGAGTGCGCCACTTCGGCCGTTGTTCGTACGAGAGGATTCGGATCGTTTCATGGATCGACACGACCGGTGGTGCGTCTTATCTCAGAAGCGTCGCGTCTCGCGCTACCCTCTGCGCCCAATATTGTTGAGCCTACGAACTCTGTTGCGCGGGTGCGTGGTTCGTCCTCAAATGAACTCATAATTTCGATGTACTGCTGCTGTGCTCAAGCGACGGATAGTTGGAGATATCGATTCCATGGTGTACCACAAGCCATTAGGCAGCGAGAGTGCCATCGCGACCCGTGGATGGCAACACTCGGAGACGTTTGCAGATCGGTGGTGACGGGTGGGCCCTCGTTTCTCTCAAACTTGCAGCAGCCCCCCGGGGAACCGGTTGCGCTTGAGGATTCACCTAGCACCGACTGGTTTTGGCGCCGCCGGCTATCCGTGGTCTGCCCGAGGACGCGGAGGTTGCAGATGCCGATGCGACCTGTAGCGATCATTTTGCTGGCTGGTCTGCAGGTCGTTACCGCATCCACGCCTTCCCGTCCCCGTCTCAATGCGTGTCTACCTCAGATCACATCGCAGCTGTCCATACCCCTTGGCGTTTCCTTCGATTGGTGGAGACCGTCGTGAAGCAGAATCTGCACTGGCTCGCATTGCATGGGTTATACCGCTGGGGCGCATGGTTCGGTGTGCGACGAGGCGATCCTCAGGCTCGGCTTATTGCCGATCCCGCCATTAAGGCCGACCCCGTCCCGTTTTTCGATGAGCTACGCGCGAGCGGTCCAGTGGTGCGCTGTCCGATGAGCTACATCGTTGTGGATCATGCGGTTGCTCAGAACTTGTTGCGCTCGGAGGATTTTCGGGTGCTGCCGGTGGGATCCAATTTACCGACACCAATACGTTGGCTTGAGCGTATTACCCGTGACGAGATGCTACATCCAGTGCGGCCGCCATCGCTGTTGGCTGTTGAACCGCCGGAACATACGCGCTACCGCAAGAGAGTGTCATCGGTATTCACTCCGACGGCAGTTGCTGCGCTTCGGGATAGGGTCCAGCGAACGGCATTGGTACTCCTCGACCAATTGGCCGGACGATTAGGGGCCGTGGATTTGATCGAGGAGTATTGCTCGCAACTTCCGGTGACGGTCATCAGTGACATCTTGGGAGTACCCGAGTGTGAGCAGGGGTTCATACTGAAGTTCGGGGAGTTGGCTGCACCGAGTTTGGACATCGGGTTGTCATGGCGGCAGTATCGACGCGCCCAAAGTGGACTTGCGGGTTTGAATGCCTGGCTGATCAGTCACATTCGGCAGTTACGGCGCACACCCGGCGATGATCTGATGAGTCAGTTGGTGAGATCTTCCGATACTGGTTCTGCGGCGACATATTTGAGTGACACCGAGCTCGTTTCGATCGCGGGTTTGGTCCTAACTGCTGGTTTCGAGACGACGATGAATCTGCTCGGCAACGGGATCCACTTGCTCTTGGACAGGCCCGAGCATCTTCGTACGCTGCGGCAACGACCGGAGCTGTGGGCCAACGCTGTGGAGGAGATCATGCGCCTGGAGTCCCCAGTTCAGTTGACCGGCAGGGTTGCAAGCAAAGATACCGAGGTGGCAAACGTTTCCATCAAGCGTGGCGAGGTGGTGGTCATCTATCTAGCTGCGGCTAACCGCGATCCGGCGGTATTTGCCGATCCACACCGTTTTGACATCGAACGCTCGAACGCCAATCGGCATCTCGCGCTGTCGGGTGGTCGTCACTTTTGCCTGGGAGCAGCGTTGGGCCGCGCCGAAAGCCAGGTGGGATTGAAGACGTTTTTCGATCGCTTCCCCGATGCGCAGCCCGCGGGCGCGGGCACCAGACGAGATACCCTGATTTTGCGCGGCTGGTCGACACTGCCGGTAGCCCTTGGCCGGCCGTGCCGATAGCGCGCTGGATAGTTCGCGACGCCCAGACTGCATCAGCCGCCCTTCAGTGCACGACTAGGAGCGGCCGCTTGTCGGAGCGGTGTGGTAGTGGTCCTGTACATCTTTAATGGCATTCGCGTCTAGGGGGCCGTGGCACCAGACGAGGTGGCTACATAATGTTGTTATCCAATTGCGCCGAGTTGCAAGGTCGATCGCCTGGACGCGATCACGGGGCGAAGAGCATCAGGCCCGCCAGCCCCTCGGGCCGTTCTTGTTATGCGTTAGTTGCTTTCGTTTTGAGTAACGTGATGGCACTGCTGCGGCAAAGCTTTCCCGACGCGGTTTTTGGGACTGCATTGGCCGGCAATATCAAGACGTCGCGCGGCGCATATCCGACGTGACGGTTGACTTGAGTGGTGATCTGTTGCACGAGGCGCGACCGCACGTCAGGATCATCTACTCCGTGGGCTTCGGCAAGCACGGCGAAACCCTCTCGCTCGTCGCCACCACCGACCCGTACAGCGATGACACACCCTTTTCGGACGCCGTTAACCGTCGCCGCCGCGCGCTCGATGTCATCGGGATACACATTCTTCCCCGCGAGCACGATGAGGTCCTTGGCGCGTCCGCAAATGAACATGCGCCCTGCCTCATCCAGATAACCCAAGTCGCCTGTATCAAACCAACCCGCTGCGTTGGCGAGCGAGACGAAGCCTTCGTCGGTGAGGTAGCGACTTGCGACAGCCGGGCCGCGTACTTCAATGGATCCGATTTCCCTCGACAGTTGAGGGATTCCATTCCGTGTGATGCGTACATCCATTCCCTTGAGGGGAAGGCCGACGCAGACGATGTGTTGCGTTGCGGCGCTTTGCGATTCCTCATCATTGGCCGCTGATGCGCGGTTTCTGCAGGTGATCGCTTCCCTGGATACGATGTCGACGATCGGAGCGTGCGTGCCTCCGAATGTTGCACCCATCACGACCTCGGCCAGTCCGTAGCACGGTGTTTGGGCGCTTTCCTGAAGACCATGGCGGGCACCGGCGGCCGCGAAGCGGTCTAGGTCGCGGGGGTCAATAGGTTCACCGCCATTGATGGCCAGCCGTAGTGACGATAAATCAAGAATGTCCGGTTCAGTGCGTTCGAGTACTCGGGCCAGGATCATGTACGCGAAATTTGGGCCGTAGGTGAGGGTGACATCGTGTCGGGAGATGAGTTCGGCCCACATGAGTGGTCGACGTAGGAATTGGTCAGGCGTGGCTGCGACGGCTTCGCAACCGACTTGCATTGGAAGACAGAGACCTCCGACCATACCCATGTCGTGAGATAGCGGCAGCCAGCTCAAAGTCACGTCGCGTTCCACATCAAAAGCAACGGCGTCCCGCATCGCCGCGCCGCCAGCGGCGAAATTTGCGTGGGTAATCTCGACAGCCTTAGGTGTGCCGGTCGATCCAGAGGTCAGCTGCCGCAGCGCGACATCGTCTTCGGCCGCTTCTAGTGGTTCGATCGGCTTGTTCATCCGAGTCGACGCCATGGTGCAACTGGTAATCCCTTGCTGTTCAAGGTGCTTGCGGACGGTCAAGAAGGGCTCGTCGACGACGACCAGATCAGCTTTGAGCATGCGGATCGCGCGAATGGTGTCGTGTAGCCAGACTTCCAAATCCATGCGCGGTGTCGGCTGTTGAAGCATCGTTAGTGCCGCTCGGCGCATCCAGAGCGCTTGGGTCATCGGCGCCACGTTCGCCGGATCGGCGGCCAGGACCGCGACGGACGTTCCGGGCCCGATTCCGTGCGCCGCCAACGCGCCAGCCATTTGCCGCGCGCCTTCGTGTACCGCATGCCAAGATAGCCGAACCGGTGACGCGACCGTTCCCACGTTGAGACCTTTGGGGGAGCTGGCAGCGTTCTCGAATATCTCTGTAGTCAATGCGCTCATGAGCAACCTTCGATTCGTCGTGTTTCGTGCACGTCTGCGTGGGCCGACTTGGGTTCGCGTCAGTTTGAAGCGATTCGTAACCTTCGCCAGTGCGGCGAATGGTAGCTGCGCAGACGATGTAGTGCCGCGTCCCGAGATGTGCACGCCTTCGTGACAGGAAGGGGCTTTGCATTTGGCACGAGCGGGCGCTTGCCGCCCACCGTATCCGTTGCTCCGGCAGTGATCTCGCGCGAAGGCTGCGCGCGATAACTAGCGGTGGGGTGGACCGCCGCTGCCGCTGCGTGCACAACGGCAGATGCAGTTTGTAGGAGGCTACACTCTTTGAGCAGTTGTCGTAGGAGGTAGCAGCCTTTGTCCGCCCATGCCAGGGCGCACTGAGCCCCTCGAAGCAAACTTGTTGCGGGGATGCGAGCCTGAACTCTAACGGCACTCACTAGTTCACCTCTGCGGAGATGTGCTTGGGAGTACCAAGATTCGAACTGTGACCGCTAGGTGTCTGACGAGCGAGCCATTCCAGGAGTATGCCCGTAAAGAGGGCTGGCTCTTCACATTGGGGCGCATGCCCGCATTCAGGTATCCCAACAAACTCGCCATCGACTAGGTTTTCGCAGGCATCGCGCCACGCGACGGCTGGGCTGATTTCGTCGTCTTCACCACATAGAACAAGTGTCGGCTGCTGGATTTGAGGTAGCAGTGATCGGACGTCGTAATCGCGCGTAGCTCGCAGCGAGCGCAGGGCGCGAATCAACACGCTGGTGGTCAAGTTTTCGTTGAACCGAGTGAGTTTGTCGGGGGTGAGCAGTTCTTTGCGATAAAAGATGCGATCAAGGAAGAACGTCGCGAGGCCGACGCTGGGTGTACGCATGTGGGTCCCCAGATCGATTGAGCGCAGGGATCCGGCTATGCCGCTAGGACCCGCTAGGACCAGACCGGGCCAGCGCTTTGGGCAACTGACTGCTAGATGCAACGCTGTTAGCGCTCCTAGGGAGCTGCCACACAACACGGGAGCCGAGTCGGGTAGCTTGTCGCACAGCGATATTAGGCTTTGGCTGAGCGCATTGAGGTTGTCGGCATGGGTGTGGGCGGCCAGCGGCTTGTCGAAGCTAATTGTGCCGTATCCGTGCTGGGCTAATGCATCAAGGACTGCCTCCCACATCCAGCCCGCGTCGAGGAGCCCATGAATCAGCAGCACTGACAGCCTGCCTGGTGCTGGCGGCGTGATCTGGATAGTCAGCCCTTCATGCTCGAGCCTGTGGGTGCTGGTGCCCATTACGCCGTGTCGGTTGCAGCCATGACACGTTTGGACACATATCCGATTGCGTCTGCGACCGTGATGATCTCGACCTCTTCGGAATCTAAGTTCAACGAGAAGCCATACTTCTCTTCGCAGGTCAATATCATCTCAAGTGCACCCAACGAATCCATACCGAGTTCGTCGAGATTTTTCTCCGGCGTGACATGTGTGACGGGAATTTTCAGGTAGCTCGCGATCGTGTCGCGGACGAAAGCTGACGTGTCATCCATCTCTATCCGGGTTTCCCTTCATTGTCGTTGATGGGTGCCGGCCGACGTAGCACGGTGACTGGAAAGGGATCGGGCGCGCGTAGAACAAATTTCAGTTCAGGCTCGATGTCATCCGGGCTTCGAATCGGCCAGAACGTGAAACGTTGGGCCAGGGTAGCGATGATGATGACAGCTTCTTGGAGGGCATAGGCAGCACCCAAGCAGTATCGGGGGCCTGCCCCAAAGGGGATGTGGGCGTAGTGATTCGTCGGTCGCTGCCCGCCTGGCAGGAATCGCTCAGGCCGGAATTCGTCTGGGTTGGGCCACCAGCGGGGATGTCGCTGGATCAAAAACGGGCTGATAAGTACGGCAGAGCCAGCAGTGATGTCCACTCCGTCCACGTGGTCATCATTGACCGCCCGACGACCAATCACCCAGGCAGACGGATACAGACGGAAGGACTCCTCGAGGACGGCACGCAACAACGCAGACTGTTCGCCCTGAAGATCGAGGGACTGCTGCAACTTTGCGTAAAGCATGCGATGTTGGGAGAGCAGAATCCACGTCCAGCTTAATGAGTTTGCAGTCGTCTCGAATCCGGCTAACAGCAAGGTAAGTAATTGGTTGTTAAGCACGTCGGCATGCTGGTGGCGAATGTCGTCACGCAACACCTGTAGTACTGGGCCTAGAGGGTCGCATGACTCTCCGATAGCACTTTGGACTGTGTCGAGCATTGAGCGACGCGCGCTTTTGACCCGGTCGCGGTTCTGCGGCAACACGGACGTCGTCTCATCCAGCAGCTGGCCTATCTCACGACACAAGTCGACGAAGGGTTCGTGCCGGGCGCGAAACATGATCTGGGTGGCGATCGCGAGCGTTAGCTCACTCATTGCGGCAGTTAAGTTGACGGGAGCGCCCGAGGTCGCGCACGACGCGAGCCTCGCCGAGGTCGCCTCGACACAAGCCCGGATTTGTCCGTCAAGGGGCGCGGTGTTCCGAAAAATCGGCGACAATAATGCCCGATCTTCTGCCCACCGCGCGCCCTCAGCGGTAAGGATGCCATCAGCAATATTCTGTCGAAAGTATTCGTTGGCAACGGTGTTCTTAGTGTAGTTTTTCGCATTCGATGTCAGGACATGACGCACAAGGCGCGGCGAGTTTAGCAGAACGGTTTTCTCACCGCCCAGTTTGATTGTGAGCGAATCGATATCGCGGTTCGCCAACCGAAGCAGCAACGATGCGCGACCCGACACAGGTGGCATCGTGACTGAAAGGATGCCTCGACCGCAAGCAGGTTCGTTGATAAGTCTCGGGTGTGGGGAGCATAGTCCATCATTCCAGA
>NZ_LZTA01000088.1 GCF_001665875.1 Mycobacterium sp. 852002-40037_SCH5390672 | reverse complement strand
CGACTCGCTTGCCGCCCAAATCGCCGATGCGGTCCGCCCCCAACTAAAGGCAATGGGAGACGGCGGGATTCAGGCGCTACTGCCGTCGCCGGTGGACGTCGACCCCGAGGCGCAAGACGACAGTACCGTCAAGAAACTCGACGCCATTGTGCAGCGCTTCGACCTCGGCGAGGCAACCGAGGAATCCATGGTGGTGCAGCTGCAGACACTGCGCGAATTGCCGGCCGGTGAGGAGCTGCCCGCGTCGGTCCTCGCCGAAAACCCTCGTGAGAGGGCGGCTTTGGCCGTCACCGGGTGGAGTATTCTGCGGCAAGTCCGTGACACCGTGATGAAAAGTTTCGATCTCGACGAGAGCGACTTCGACCCCGATGTGCCGTGCGCGCTGGCGGGTCCGAAGACCATCAGCATCGGCGGGCAAGACCGAAGCCTCGACGCTCTCGACGCCGACATTGTGCCGCGAACCGAGGACGGCCGGTTGGTCATCGACGGCACCGTGAGCGCCGAAACCAAGCTTTATGACTTCAAGGCCACCTTCAAGGTGACGTACGAAATGGGCCTCGGCGACATCCCGCGCGACCCGAAGGGAAAAGAGCTGTTGCGCAAGGATGTGGACACCATCGAGCTTCTCGAACAGACGCTGAATCTGGCCGGTCAGAAGAGGCGCGCCCGTCACCTCAGCACCGAGGAATACGAGGCGGAAGTCAAGCGAGTCA
>NZ_LZTA01000087.1 GCF_001665875.1 Mycobacterium sp. 852002-40037_SCH5390672 | reverse complement strand
ATCTTGCTCGATGATGTGAATCCGCAGATGCCGCAGGCGCGCAAGGACATTCAGCGGTTGGCGGCGTTGGGGGATACATACGCGAATGCGTCGCCGGATTTGTTCGATTTTCTGAACAACGCGGTGATCACCTCACGCACGATCAACGCTCAGCAAAAGGATTTGGATCAGGCGTTGTTGTCGGCGGCCGGGTTCGGCAACACCGGTGCCGAGCTGTTCAACAAGGGTGGGCCGTATCTGGCGCGCGGTTCCGCCGACCTGGTGCCCACCGCCCAGCTGCTGGACACCTACAGTCCCGAGCTGTTCTGCGCCGTGCGCAACTACCACGACATCGAGCCCAAGGCGGCCTCCTTCCTGGGCGGCAACGGCTACTCGCTCAACAGCCACACCCAGGCGCTGTCCGGACTGGGGCTGGTCGCGAACCCGCTGTCGCTGGTCGCCGTCGCCGCGCTCACGCTGGGGCTCGGCGGCGCGGCCGGGCTGGTCGGTGGTGCGCCGAACCCCTACGTCTACCCGGAGAACCTGCCGCGGGTGAACGCGCGCGGCGGCCCCGGCGGGGCGCCGGGGTGCTGGCAGCCGCTCACCCACGACCTGTGGCCCGCACCGGAACTGGTGATGGACTCCGGCAACAGCATCGCGCCGTATAACCACCTGGACACCGGATCGCCCTATGCGATCGAGTACGTCTGGGGCCGCCAGGTAGGGGATAACACGATCAACCCATGAAACTCACCGGAACCCTTATCAGACTCGGCATCTTCTCGGTGGTGCTGCTGATCTTCACTGTGATGATCATCGTGGTGTTCGGTCAGATGCGCTTCGACAGCACCAACGCGTACTCGGCGGAGTTCACCAACGTCAGCGGACTGCGCGCGGGACAGTTCGTCCGCGCCTCGGGGGTTGAGGTGGGCAAGGTCGACACGGTGGAGCTGGTCGCCGGCGGTAAGCGGGCGCGGGTGAAATTCAACGTCGACCGCTCGATCCCGCTGTATCAGTCGACGACCGCCCAGATCCGTTACCTGGATCTGATCGGAAACCGTTACCTGGAGCTCAAGCGCGGTCAAGGCGAGGGTGCCGACAAGGTCCTGCCGCCCGGCGGGTACATCCCGCTCGCACGCACCCAGCCGGCGCTCGACCTCGACGCGCTGATCGGTGGGTTCAAACCGCTGTTCCGGGCGCTGGACCCGCAAAAGGTCAACACCATCGCGACCGCGCTGGTCACGGTGTTCCAGGGCCAGGGCGGCACCATCAACGACATCCTCGACAACACCGCGCAGCTGACCAGCCAGCTCGGCGAGCGTGACCAGGCGATCGGCGAGGTGATCAAGAACCTGAACATCGTGCTGGACACGACGGTCCGGCATCGTCAGCAATTCGACCAGACCATCAACAACCTCGAGGTGCTGATCACCGGGCTCAAAAACCACAAGGACCAACTGGCCGACGGGACCGCGCACATCAGCAACGCCGCCGGCACGGTGGCCGACCTGCTGGCCGAGGACCGCGGCCTGCTGCACAAGACGATCAACTACCTGGACGCGGTGCAGCAGCCGCTGATCGACCAGCAGGACCAACTGCAGGACTACCTCAAGAAGGTGCCGACGGCGTTGAACATGATCGGGCGCGCCATCGGGTCCTACGGGGACTTCGTGAACTTCTACGCCTGCGACATCACCCTGAAGATCAACGGGCTGCAGGCCGGTGGCCCCGTCCGCACAGTCCGGCTGTTCCAGCAGCCGACGGGTAGGTGCACGCCGCAATGAGAACACTGGAACCACCCAACCGGGTCCGCATCGGTCTGATGGGCATCATCGTGACGCTGCTGGTGATCGGCGTGGGCCAAAGCTTCACCAGCGTCCCGATGTTGATGGCCAAACCGCACTACTACGGGCAGTTCACCGACACCGGCGGCCTCAGCAAAGGCGACAAGGTGCGTATCGCCGGCGTGGATGTCGGCAAGGTGGAGGGCATCAAAATCGACGGCGATCACATCGTGATCCAATTCAACGCCGGCACCGCACGCTTTGGCACCGAGAGCCGGATCGCAGTCAAGACCGACACCATCCTCGGAAAGAAGGTCCTCGAACTCGAGCCGCGCGGCAACCAGCCGCTGCGGCCGGGGGCGACATTGCCGGTCGGCCAAAGCACCACGCCCTACCAGATCTACGATGCGTTCTTCGATGTCACCAAGGCCGCCCAGGGCTGGGACATCGACACCGTCAAGCAGTCACTGCACGTGCTGTCGCAGACCATCGACCAGACCTACCCGCACCTGAGCCCGGCGCTCGAAGGAGTGGCCAAGTTCTCCGACACCATCGGCAAGCGCGACGAAGAGGTCAAGCACCTGCTTGCCCAGGCCAACCAGGTGGCCGGCATCCTCGGTAATCGCAGCGATCAGATCGACCGGCTCCTGGTCAACACGAAGACGCTGCTGGTCGCCTTCAACGAGCGCGGCCAGGCCATCAACGCCCTGCTCGGTAACATCGCCGCGTTCTCCGAACAGGTCAAGGGCCTGATCAACGACAACCCGAACCTGAACCACGTGCTGGAACAGCTGCGCACGGTCAGCGACATCCTGGTGCAGCGCAAAGACGACCTGGCCAACGGTTTAACCGAGGTCGGCAAGTTCCTGCCGTCGCTGAACGAGGCCATCGCGTCGGGACCGTTCTTCAAGGTGGTCCTGCACAACCTGGCCCTGTACCAGATCACGCAGCCCTGGGTCGACGCCGCCTTCAAGAAGCGCGGCATCGACCCGGAGAACTTCTGGCGCAGTGCGGGATTGCCGGCCTACCGGTTCCCCGACCCCAACGGCACCCGGTTCCCCAACGGCGCGCCGCCGCCGGCACCGCCGGTGCTCGAGGGCACGCCCGATCACCCGGGTCCGGCCGTCCCACCCGGATCGCCCTGCTCGTACACGCCGGCGGCCGACGGGCTACCCCGGCCGGACAACCCGCTGCCGTGTGCGGGTGCGGTGTCCGGGCCGTTCGGTGGGCCGGGCTTCCCCGCGCCCGTCGACGTGATGACATCGCCGCCGAACCCGAACGGCCTGCCGCCCACGCCGGGCATCCCGATCGCGGGACGGCCGGGCGACCCGCCGCCGGACGTTCCGGGCACACCCGTGCCGTTGCCGGCACAGGCACCCCCGGGCGCTCGCACCGAGAACCTGGCGCCGGCCGGACCGACGCCGCCACCGTCGACGTTCGCGCCGGGCTTCCCGCCGGGCCCGGCCGCGCCACCTGGACCTGGCAACCAGCTGCCCGCGCCCTTCATCAACCCGGGCGGATCCGGAGGCAGCGGCGCAGCGGGCGGAGGTAGCCAGAATTGAGCACCATCTTTGACATCCACAACATTCGGCTGCCGAAGCTGACGCGGACATCGCTGATCATCGGATCGCTAGTGGTGGTGTTGGCGCTCGTCGTCGGCTACGTCGGCTGGCGGCTGTACGAGAAGCTGACCAACAACACCGTGGTGGCCTATTTCCCGGCGGCGAACGCCCTGTACGCGGGGGACAAGGTCCAGATCATGGGTCTGCGGGTGGGTGCGATCGACAAGATCGAACCCAGCGGCGACAAGATGAAGGTCACCTTCCACTACGAGAACAAGTACAAGGTGCCCGCCAATGCCTCAGCGGTGATCCTCAACCCCACCCTGGTGGCGTCGCGGGCCATCCAGCTGGAGCCGTCCTACAAGGGCGGCCCGGTGCTCGCCGACAACGCGGTGATTCCCGAAGAACGCACCCAGGTGCCGGTGGAGTGGGACCAGCTGCGCAACAGCATCACCAACATCATCTCGAAACTGGGGCCCACACCCGAGCAGCCGAAGGGCCCGTTCGGTGAGGTCATCGAGTCGTTCGCCAACGGGCTGGCCGGCAAGGGCAAGCAGTTCAACAACACTTTGAGCAGCCTGTCGCAGGCGTTGACCGCCTTGAACGAGGGTCGCGGTGACTTCTTTGCGGTGGTACGCAGCCTGGCGCTGTTCGTCAACGCGCTGCACCAAGACGACCAACAGTTCGTCGCGCTCAACGAGAACCTGGCGGATTTCACCACGCGGCTCGCACATTCCGACACCGACCTGGCCAACGCGATCGAGCAATTCGACAGCCTGCTCACCACGGTGCGTCCGTGGCTGGACCAGAACCGCGGGGTGCTGACCCACGACATCAACAACCTTGAGACCGTGACGAACGCGCTGCTGCAACCGGATCCGCTGAACGGGCTGGAGACCGCGCTGCATGTTCTGCCGACGGCCGCGGCGAACATCAACCAGATCTATCACCCGTCGCACGGTTCGGTGGTCGCCATCCCGTCGATCACCAACTTCGCGAACCCGATGCAGTTCATCTGCAGTGCGATCCAGGCCGGCAGCCGGCTGGGCTACCAAGAGTCGGCCGAACTGTGCGCCCAGTACCTCTCGCCGATTCTCGACGCGATCAAATTCAACTATCCGCCGTTCGGTTTGAACCTGTTCAGCACGGCCGAGACGCTGCCCAAGGAAGTCGCCTATTCGGAGGATCGGCTGCACCCGCCGAACGGATACAAGGACACCACCGTCCCGGGCATCTGGGTGCCCGACACCCCGACCTCACACCGCAACACCCAGCCGGGCTGGATCGTCGCCCCGGGCATGCAGGGCCAGCAGGTCGGACCGATCACCGCGGGCCTGATGACCCCGGACTCGCTGGGTGAGCTGATGGGTGGTCCCAACATCGCGCCCGTCCAGTCGAACCTGCAGACCCCGCCGGGTCCGCCGAACGCCTACGACGAGAACCCGATAGCACCGGTCATCGGTCAGAACCCGCCACAGGTGCCGATACCGCCGCCACCGCCAGGGCCGGAAGTGGTTCCGGGCCCGGTCGCTCCGACACCGGCGCCGGTGTCCGCGCCCGCACCGAACGCGGGTGGGCCGGCAGCGCCCGCTGACTTTGGAGGTGGGCAGTGAGGAGCAAGCCGAACCGTCGGCTCACGACGGGCGCGCTTCGTGTGATCCGCCGTGGGGCCTGGCAAGGACTGACCCTGCTGGTGGCCGCGACGGTGTTGAGCTCGTGTGGCTGGAAAGGCATCTCCAACGTCTCGATGCCGGGTGGCCCGGGCAGCGGGTCGGGGGCGATGACCATCTATGTGCAGGTGCCCGACACCCTGGCGATCAACGGCAACAGCAAGGTGATGGTTGCCGACGTCTTCGTCGGCTCGATCAAAGCCATCAACCTGAAGAACTGGATCGCGACCCTGACGCTCGGCGTGAAGAAGAACGTCAAGTTGCCCAAGAACGCCATCGCCAGAATCGGCCAGACGTCGCTGCTGGGTTCCCAGCACGTCGAGCTTGCCGCGCCCCCGAACCCGACGCCCGAGCTGCTCAAGAACGGCGACACCATTCCGCTGAAGAACTCGACCTCGTATCCCACCACCGAGCAGACGCTGGCCAGCCTGTCGCTGATCCTGCGCGGCGGCGGCATCCCCAACCTGGAGGTGCTGCAGAACGAGATCTACAACATCTTCAACGGGCGTGGAGACCAGATCCGGGCCCTGCTGGGCAAGCTGGACACCTTCACCAGCCAGCTCAACCAGCAGCGCGATGACATCACGCACGCGATCGACTCGACCAACCGGCTGCTGACCTATGTGGGTGGCCGCGCCGACGTCCTGGATCGGGTGCTCACCGACATCCCGCCGCTGATCAAGTTCTTCGCGGATAAGGACTATCAACAGCATTTGATCAACGCCGTCGACTCGGTGGGACGGCTCAGCCAGGCCGCCGACCAGTACCTGTCGGAGGCGCGCGGGCCGCTGCACACCGATCTCCAGGCGCTGCAGTGCCCGCTGAAGGAGCTCGGCCGGGCCTCGCCGTACCTGATCGGCGCGCTGAAGTTGATCCTCACCCAGCCGTTCGATATCGACACGGTCCCGAAGATCTTCCGCGGCGACTACATCAACATCTCGTTGACACTCGACCTGACCTACAGCGCCGTCGACAACGCGTTCCTCACCGGGACCGGATTGTCGGGAGCCCTGCGGGCGCTCGAGCAGTCGTTCGGGCGCGATCCGGAGACGATGATCCCGGACGTGCGCTACACGCCAAACCCGAATGACGCACCGGGTGGCCCGCTGGTGGAAAGGGGGGACAGGAATTGCTGACTCCCTTCATCCGACGCCAGCTGATCGCCTTCGGGATCCTGACCGTCATCTCGCTGCTCGTGCTCGGGGTGTACTACCTGCAGATCCCGAGCCTGGTAGGCATCGGGCGCTACACGCTGAAGGCCGACCTGCCCGCCTCGGGCGGGCTGTACCCCACGGCCAACGTCACCTATCGCGGCGTCACCATCGGGAAGGTCACCGACGTCGAGCCGACCGAGCACGGCGCCCAGGCGACCATGAGCATCGACAGTCACTACAAGATCCCAATCGATACAACGGCCAACGTGCACTCCGTCTCGGCCGTCGGTGAGCAGTACCTGGACCTGACATCGAGCGGCCACACCGGCAAGTACCTGGCGGACGGACAGACCATCACGAAGGGCACCGTGCCCGCCGAGATCGGGCCCGCCCTGGACACCGCGAACCGCGGCCTGTCGGTGCTGCCCAAGGAGAAGATCAGCCAGTTGCTCGACGAGACGGCGCAATCCGTCGGCGGGTTGGGCCCCAACCTGCAGCGGTTGGTCGACGCCACCCAGGCGATCGTCGGTGATTTCAAAAACCAGATGACCGATGTCAACGACATCATCCAGAACTCCGGCCCGGTGCTGGACAGCCAGGTCAAATCGGGTGATGCCATCGAGCGCTGGGCGCGCAACCTGAACAGGCTGGGTGCTCAGTCGGCGCAGGAAGACCAACACCTCAAAAGCCTGCTGCGCCAGGCGGCGCCGACGGCCGACCAGGTGAACTCGGTCTTCAACGACGTCCGGGATTCGCTGCCGCAGACGCTGGCCAACCTCGAGGTGGTCTTCGACCTGCTCAAGCGCTACCACACCGGCGTCGAGCAGGTCCTCGTGTTCCTTCCCCAGGGCGCATCGATCGCCCAGACGGTGGCGGCGCCGTTCCCGAACATGGCCGCGCTGGACCTGGCGCTATCGATCAACCAGCCGCCGCCCTGCCTGACCGGCTTCATCCCGGCGTCGGAGTGGCGATCCCCGGCCGATACCAGCATCCAGCCACTGCCCACGGGCACGTACTGCAAGATCCCGATGGAAACACCGGCGAACAGTGTGCGCGGGTCGCGCAACATCCCGTGTACGGATATTCCGGGCAAACGGGCCGCAACTCCGCGGGAATGCCGCGACCCCAAGCCGTATGTGCCGGCGGGTACCAACCCGTGGTACGGCGACCCCAACCAGATTCTGACCTGCCCCGCGCCGTCGGCGCGCTGTGATCAGCCGGTGAAGCCGGGCATGGTGATCCCCGCGCCGTCAGTGGACAACGGGCTGAACCCGGCACCCTCGGACCGGGTGGCGGGCACACCCCCGCCCACCAGCGATCCCTTGTCCCGGCCGGGGTCGGGTACCGTGCAGTGCAATGGCCAGCAGCCCAACCCGTGTGTCTACAAACCCAGCGGGCCTCCCTCGGCGATCTACAGTCCCCAAAGCGGTGAACTGGTAGGGCCAGACGGAGTGAAATACTCCGTCGAGAACTCGACCAGAACAGGAGACGATGGATGGAAGGAGATGCTGGCACCAGCCGGCTGAACCCCATCGACACGGACGATTCGTTGACCACCCAGGACAAGAACGAGGATTCGGCGGCACCTGAGAACGGAGCCGAGCAGACCCGTCCGCAGGACGCCTCCGAAGATCCGGTGGACTCCACCGACGGTGCCGCCGACGTCCACGCCGACGCCGGCCAGTCCGAGTCCGACGGCGCCGCGGATCACGCGGAATCCGGCGAACCCGCCGTGGCGGTACCCCGCGGTCCGTCCCGGGTGGGTCGCGGGTGGTTGGCCGCCATCGCCGCGGTGCTGGCGCTGTGCGCCGGCGGAATCGGGGCGGGCGGCTACCTCGCGCTGCACTACCACCACGAAAGTCAGCAGATCGCCCGCAACGATGCCGCGGCGCTGAAGGCGGCAGTGGAGTGCGTTTCGGCGACGCAGGCGCCGGACACCAATGCGATGACCGCGAGCGAGCAGAAGATCATCGACTGCGGCACGGACGCTTTCCGTTCGCAGGCGCTGCTGTACACCAGCATGCTGGTGCAGGCGTATCAGGCCGCGAACATCCACGTTCAGGTGGCGGATGTGCGGGGCGCCGTCGAGCGCAACAACAGAGACGGTTCGATCGACATCCTCGTCGCGCTGCGGGTCAAGGTGGCCAACGACCAGACCCAGAACGAAACCGGATACCGGTTGCGCGTGAAAATGGCCTTCGCCGAAGGGCAGTACAAGATCTCCAAGCTCGACCAGGTGACGAAGTGACGGTGGTGGTCGAACAGACTGCGCCCACGGCAATCCAGGAGTCACCGCGGGAAGCCTTGGCGCCCTGGCAGGTTCGCCTCAGCGCGTTCGCTGTCGATGTGCTGCCGGGCCTCGCCGTCATCATCACGATGGCGTTGGTCCTGCGTACCGTGCCGGCCCACGGCGTGTGGTGGTGGCTGGGAATTTCCGTCCTGGGCATCGTCACCTTGCTGGTGCTGGTCAACCGGTTACTGCTGCCGGTGATCGTCGGCTGGAGCCTGGGGCGCGCTCTGGTCGGTATCGCGGTGACGCGCCGCACCGGTGATGCTCCGGGACCGTGGACCTTGCTGCTCCGAGATTTCGCCCACCTGCTCGATACCGCATCGGTGGTGGGATGGCTTTGGCCCCTGTGGGATTCCCGCCGACGTACTTTCGCCGACATGCTGGCGCGCACCGAAGTTCGACGCCTCGAACCGGACACGTCGCCGCCCCACATCCGGCGCTGGAGCGCGGCCGCGGTGGGGAGCGCGGCGGTGCTCTGCGTGGCCGGGGCCTCGATGAGCTTTTTGGGCGGGTACTGGCAGGACCGGGCGACCGATCAGACCCGCGCCCAGATCGCGACGCAGGGGCCCAAGATCGTTGCCCAGATGCTGACTTACGACCCCAAGTCGCTGCACGACGACTTCGCCCGGGCGCTGTCGCTGGCGACCGAGAAGTATCGGTCCCAGCTGGCGGCCCAGCAGGACGTGGTGCAAAAGGGGAACCCGGTCATCAACGAATACTGGGTCACCAACAGCTCGATCGAATCGGCGGGCCCGGATAGGGCAACGATGTTGATATTCATGCAGGGCCGACGCGGCACCGGGCCCGAGCAGCGCTACATCAGCGCAACGGTGCGGGTGAGCTTCGTCAAAGGGGCCGGAAAGGCTTGGCGCGTGGACGATCTCACCGTGCTGACCAAGCCGAAACGGCCCGGGAGTGGTAAATGAGCCCGCGCCGCAGGTTTGCGCCCGGCGAGCGGCCGTTGCTCATCGCACGCCCGGTCGAGGTGCGGCGACCATGGCTGGTGCCGCTGGCCGGCACGGTCGCCGCGGTGCTGATGGTGGCGGCGATCACGGCCTGCGCGCTGATGCTCGTCTCGCATGAATCCCGGGCGCGGACCGCGTCGAAGGACCGCGAGGTGCTCACCTACGTGACCGGATTCATGACGCAGTTCACGTCCATCGATCCCTTTCACGCCAACGACTACGTGAATCGGATCCTGGCGCAGGCGACCGGCGACTTCGCCAAGCAGTATGAGAAGAACGCCAACGAAATCCTGCTCCAGGTTGCCCGCGCCGAACCGGCCACCGGCAACGTCCTGGGCGCCGGTCTGGAGCGATGGAACGACGATGGAAGCGCCAATGTCATGGTGGCCACGGCAATCACGACCAAGTCACCGGACGAAAAACAGGTGTTGGAGAACGCCAACCGTTGGGCGGCAACCGCGACGCAGGAAGGGAACCAGTGGAAGATCAGCAACCTGCAGCAGGTGATGTGACCGCCGGGGAGAACTCAGTCGCTCCCGAGAACGAGGCGACTGGTGCGGTGGCGGGTGACGGCCCGGAGCGGCACGACGAAGAGACCGATGCGGCAACCGAATCCGAGGCTGCCGATGGGGACGCGGCCGAACAGACCGGGGCCGATAAGGAGGCCACGGACGACGATGCGGAGCAGGCCGCGGAGGCGCCGCCGGCCACCGGCGCGCGCAGAAGGCGGCGTGCCGGCAAGGCCTGGGCCATCGTCGCCATGATCGCCGCCCTGCTGTTCGTCGGTTCCGCCGCATTCGCCGGCGCGATGGTGCAGCCGTATCTGGCCGATCGGGCCACTGCCGCAACGAAACTGAACGTTGCCCGGACCGCCGCCAACGCGATCACCACGCTGTGGACGTACACCCCGGAAAACATGGACACCCTCGCCGATCGCGCATCCCGCTATCTCAGCGGCGATTTCGAGGCGCAGTACCGCAAATTCGTCGACGCGATCGTGGCCCCCAACAAGCAGGCCAAGATCACCAACAGCACCCAAGTCACCGGCGCGGCGGTCGAAACGCTCGACGAGTCCAACGCCGTGGTCATCGTCTACACCAACACGACGTCCACCAGCCCGCTGACCAAGAACGTCCCGTCCCTGAAGTACCTGTCCTACCGACTGTTCCTGAAACGTTCCAACAACCGTTGGCTGGTGACCAGGATGACCACGATCACCTCGCTGGATCTGACGCCAAAAGTTTAGCGGCCGCGACCGGCGACCGAAATATACTGCACCGCATGGCTATCACGTCACCGGTATCCGAACGATGGACCGTAGCGGCGCTTCTCCTGCTGACCTTCGCCACTGGATTGGCCGACTCGATCAGTATCTTGGTGCTCGGGCACGTGTTCGTCGCCAATATGACCGGAAATGTGATCTTCCTCGGATTCTGGCTGGCTCCGAGCACCAGCATCGACCTGACCGCCGTCGCGGTGGCCCTGCCCACGTTCATCTGCACCACGATCGTCAGCGGCCGATTATCGCGACAGTTCGGTCTCCGCGCGCGACTGTGGATCACCACGGTGCTGGCCGCGGAAATCGTCCTGCTGGCGGCGCTGTCGGTCCTGGCGGGCACCGGAGTGCTGCGCTATCACGACAGCTCCAAGCTGATCATGATCGGCATCCTCGCGGTGACCTTCGGCTTACAACATTCGAGTGCGCGCCAGTTCGGCATCCAAGAGCTCTCCACGACGGTGTTGACGTCGACGATCGTCAGCTTCGGACTGGACAGCCGCCTGGCCGGGGGTACCGGCGAACGACAGAGGTTGCGCATCGGAGTTGTCGCCACCATGTGCGCCGGCGCCTTCTTCGGGGCGACGATGTCGAGATACGTGATCGCCCCGGTGTTCGTGATTACCGCGGCGGTGATCACAACGAGTCTGCTGATTTTCCGGTTCGGGCCGCCCGCGCCGAAAACCGCTGCGCCCGTTGCTAGTTGAATGCCAACCAGCTGGGCAGCGCCCGCTCGTGTGAATCGCAGAGTACTTGCCGGGTGTCGCACGATCCCCGCGGGGATCCCGCGCCGGCCCACATCCCGCCGGTATCACGGCGCAGCACGATCGCCGATGAGCCGCCGCCGTCGAGCAGCACGGCGTTGTCACTGCCCAGGCCGCGGAACAGGTCCTGCATGTTGTCCGGGGTGTAGTTGCCGCCCTCGAAGATGTACATCTCGTCCTTTTGCCGGGCGTAGGCCAGGGCCGTTCGGGCCGCACTGGGTCCACCGTCGTGCAGCTGTCCGGTGTTGCCGGGTGCCAACAACCCGATACCCGACACCGCGACGAACTTCTCGTTCTTGTTGAGCAGGTCGGCGACCACCGGGGTGGCGGCATCGTAGTCACTCTTTGTCTTGGGCCACACCACGTATGGCGCGCCACCGGACGGCAGGATCATCGTCGACAGTGCGCTCCAGCTTTCACCCCCGCCGGACAGACCCTGCTTACCGGGGTAGGCGACGGTACCGGTGACCGCCTGGTTGGCGCGACCCTGTCCCTGGGTGTTGTCGACGAAGGCGCCCAGCGGTGAACTGCAGCCGGTCTGGCGCCACGAGCCCCCCTTTTGTCCGCGGACGTCAAAGAAGTTGGCGTTGATCGCGATGGTCGGCTGACCCATGCGCTGCCACGCCTGCAGCGGTGCGTAGAGCTCCGAGGCCTGCCAGAGTCCCTCGCCGGTGCGCGCAGCGGGGTTGTTCTCGCATCGTGCCTGATCGCCGCGGTGCGTATCGACCAGCAGGTGTGGCGTGAGGCGTCCGGCCGCGTTCTTGATGATCATCAGATGGCCGCCGTTGTTCATCTCGTACCAACTGCCGCCGGCGTTGAGCATCGGCGCGGGATGACCGGCGCCGAAGTTGTAGACCAGGTAGGAGCCACGGGTGCTGCCGATGGCATTGGCGAGCAGATCGCGGCCGTCGGCGGCCCGGGCGAGGGGCTGTCCCGAAGTGACGGCGAGCGTGAAGCAGGCGACGAGGGCGGCGCAGGACGCCGCCAGCCGGCGGAAGCTGGCGCGTCGGGTCAGCAGCACAATAGCCCTTCCCGCCAGGAACTGGATGCAACATAGACATCATCAGCCCCAGTAGCCACACTGTCAACAGAAATAACAGCGCGGTGACGATAGGGCTACGCCCGAATCACGCTTGCTCGCTTGAACTTTCGGACTCGGCGACGGCGGGCTCGGTACCGGTGGGTTCGGCGCTGGGCGGCTCGGTGGTCACAGCGGACTCGGTGCCGGCAGGCGCGGCGACGCCCGCGCCGGTGTGCTTACCGCGGCGGGCCTGGTGTTGCGCCTGGTGCTCCTGGGCGATCGCCAGTTCGACCGCACCCGGAATCCGGTGAAAGCCCTTGCGGTCGTACAGGTGGGTGACGATGCCACCGAGCAGCAAACCGATGACCAGCCCGATCGACGTCATGGTGAGTGCCTGTGTCAGGCCGGCATCACCATGGCCGCCGAAGTACAGCAGCGACCGTGCCCCGAGAAAGACTTGGTGCATCGGTTCGAATTCGGCCAGCCAGCGGAAGAAGGACGGCGTCGCCTCCAGCGGCACCGTGGCGCCGGCCGACGGCAGCCCGAGGATCACGAAAATGAGCATGCTGACCAGCATCCCCGCCGTGCCCAGTACCGAGAGCAGAGAACTGGACGTGATGCCCACCGCGGCGATCGCGAAGACACCGAACGCCCAGAGTCGCCAGCTGTGATCGATGGGCATGCCGAGCCCGTCGGCGATCGCCAGATACACCGCCGAGGTGATGAGCCCCAGCAGCACCATCATGGCCCACTTCACCAGCAGCGTCTGGAATCTGGAAATCCTGACCTGCTCGGCGAACCGATACACCGGGCCGAATTCGGCCGGCACATAACCGAGCAGCGCGTCCACCAGCGTGCTCACCACAATGCTTCCGGTGAAGCCGGCGAGCAGCAGCAAGAGCGCGTAGTAGAACGCCGAGAGGCCGTTACCGGTGCCGTTGGGCAGCGGGTTGTAGACGTTCGACTGGATATCGATCGGGGCACTCAGTCCCACCTGGGCCGCTCCGGCCAGCGGCGCACCGCCGGTCTGCGCGGCCACCTCGGCCATAACCCGTTGCCCGGCTATGCCGTTGGCCATCCCCATCGCCGTATTGAGGGTCTGGCCGGCGATGCTCGCGCCGAGCGTGCCGGCCCTCGGATTGGTGGAGACCGTGATCGACGGCCGCTCCGCGCGGGCGGGCACCACCGCACTGGTCGCGAAGTCCCGCAACTTCGACGAGAAGCTCGGCGGTATCAGCACCTGGCCGTACACCATGCCCGTGTCCAATTGATGCCTGGCCTCACCGCGGGTGAGCACGCGGACGTCGAACTTATTCTTGTCCAACCCATTGACCAGCCGGTCGACGATCTGTGCGCCCCCCGGACCGGCGTCCTCGTTCACCACCGCAATCGGGAAATGACGCAGGTTGGTCGTCGGGTTCAAAATGCCACCGAGGTAGAGCGCGCACAACGCCGACATCAGCGCCACGGTGATGACCAGGGGTGCCGCCCAGAACCGCACGGTGCGGATCGCCTTGATGTTCCGGTTGGGGTTGGGCGCCGCGTGCTGCGGGTGCGAGTGAGGCATGCCGACTCCTGTCTGTCGTGCCCACTCTATGGGCTGCGGCGCCGGCCCTCTATGGCCTCAGTCACCCAGCTTCGCGTGCATCTCCCAGATCAACAGTTCCGACGGCTCGCTCGCCGTCACGCGCCAGCCGTCGGCATCGGTGAATCGCACCGCATCGCCCCCGTGCACCGCGCCGATTCCTTCCACGCTGACCCGGCCGCTGGCCACGAAAAGGTGCAGGTAGGGGGCCCGCGGAAGGGTCACCGCCGCACCGGGGAGCAACCGTGTGCCGTGCAGCGCGGCGTTACGGTTGTGCAGGGTGATCGCGGCATCATGCGCGGTGATCCCTGAGGCGATCGTCACAAGACCGGCCGCCAACAGCTTTTCGTCGATCTCATGCTGTTGGTAGCTCGGTGGGACACCGGCCTCATCGGGCACCACCCACATCTGAACGAAATGAACCGGCTCGCCGGGGGAGTCGTTTCGTTCGGAGTGCAGGATCCCGCTACCGGCCGACATGCGTTGCGCCAGGCCGGGATAGATGACGCCGCGATTGCCGGCGGAATCGTGATGCGACAGTTCGCCCCGCAGCACCCAGGTCACTATTTCCATGTCCCGGTGTGGGTGGGTGTCGAATCCCGTTCCCGGGGAGACGATGTCGTCATTGTTCACCAGCAGCAGCCCGAAATGGGTGTTGTCCGGATCGTAGTGGTCGCCGAAGGAGAACGAGTGCCGGGATGTCAGCCAGGGTGTCGTGGTGACGGCCCGACTTGCCGCACTCCTGAACTCGGTGGTGGCGGACATGATCCCAGGCTAATCTTTGCGCCGCGTCAGGTCATCGCGGCGGTGAGCAGCCCCTGGGCGTGCCGCAGCGCGGCGTCGAGCTCCGGCAAGGTCAACCCCGTGGAGCGACCCAGGTGGATCTCGATTTGGTATTCCGGCTGGCCGTCATGGGCGAATATCGGCAGGACGACGAATTCCGCTGTGGGCAAGTCCGATTCGAGCGTGTCCGTGACCGACTGCAGGGTCACCATCGTCATCAGGGTGGTCAGCTGGCGAGTGACTTGGGCCGTCGGCTCCAGCGAGGCCAGCACGTCGGCCAGCCGAGTATGCAGCGACCGGTGGGTGTCGTCGAACCGCCACGCGCCATAGCCGCGGCCCCGAATATCGGCGAGTACCCGCTGGTGCTCGGCAATTTCGGTGCGGGTGAGCCTGGGCACCACCCGGTGCAACCATGCTTGGACGAAGTCGTCGTCGCGCCAGGCCATCGCGACCAGGCCGAACGGCGGATCGATGGGGAAGCGCTGACCCACGGCGTGCTCGCCGTCGGTGCCATGACCGACCGCGTCGACGGTGCTCAGATGCCTCTCGCCGATCTTCGACATCGAGCAGCCCGCCCCGAGCGTCTCGTGCAGGAAGCACAGCGCGTCTCGCCCGCGGTCCAGCAGCGGAAACTGTTCCCGCAGACCATGGACCAGCCCGAACAATCCACTGCCCAGGGCGTAGCGGCGGTCGCCGCGTCGCGCCACCCAGGCCCGCCGCTCCAGCTCGGCCAGCACCAGGGCGCAGGTCGAGGTGCTGATCGCGCACCTCTTCGCCAGCTCGGCCGAGGTCAGGCCATGTTGCGAATTCGCCAGGGCGGAAAGGACATCCACCACCCGGGTGGTGGGCGGTGACTTGATGCCCGCTGCGTCGCGGGTCTCAACCATTGACGTATCCACCGCCACCTCCCTACCATCCGTCCAAAATGCAAGAATATACGTCCTAATAATAGGAGACTGTCGTGTTCAAGGTGGGAGTCTGGGGTCCGGGTTCGATGGGCGTGATCGCCCTGCGCGGGGTGATCGACCATCCGGAGCTGCAACTGGTCGACCTCGTCGTGCACAGCGACGCCAAAGCCGGCCGCGATGCCGGAGAGCTGTGCGGCATCGCGCCGGTCGGCGTGGTGGCCACCCAGGATCCGGCGGCCCTGCTGTCCGGTGACGCCGACGTGGTGGTGTACGCCGCCGGCGCCAACCTGCGGCCACTGGAGGCCGTCGCCGACATGGTGTCGATCCTGCGGGCCGGAAAGAACGTGGTGTCGTGTTCGGTGGTGCCGTTGGTCTTTCCCGACGCCGTCGACGCCGCCTTCACCGACCCACTGCGACAGGCCGCCATCGACGGCGGTGTGTCCTTCTTCACCACCGGTATCGACTCCGGGTTCGCCAATGACGTTCTGCCGCTGGCACTTACCGGTGTCTCGCGGGTGATCGAGTCGGTACGGGTGACCGAGATGTTCAATTACGCGACCTACCCGGACCGCTCCGCGGTCTACGAGATCCTCGGATTCGGCCAGCAGCCGGACTACCCGGCCTTCGCGGCGCAGCCGGGGATCTTCACGTTCGGCTGGGGACCGGTGCTGCACCAGCTGGCCGCAGGCCTGGGCGTCAAGATCGACAACATCGAGGAGAGCAACGAGCGCATTCCCGCCACCGAGTCCTTCGACACCCCCACCGGCCACATCGCGGCCGGAACCATCGCAGCGATGCGCTCGACGCTCACCGGTTACGTCGGCGGAAAGCCGACATTCGTGCTCGATCACGTGACGCGCATGCGTGACGACATCGCCCCGGACTGGCCACAGCCACACATCTCGATACCGCCGAAGGACCTCGGCTACGGGCCGGCCTCCGGACAAGGTCTGTACCGTGTCGAGATCGAGGGCTCCCCGAGCATGCGCTGCGAATTCGAGATGGCCGAAGACGCAGACCACGACCTGGGTGCCCGCATCGCCGGCTCGTCGCGGATGGTCAACGCCATCCCCGCGGTGTGCGCGGCCCCGCCCGGCCTGCTGTCCGCGCTGGACCTGCCGATGATCACCGGGGCCGGCCTGGCGCGTCCGGTAGGCGGCCCGTCGCCGGACAGCCGGCTGCTCTAGGCCCGATCGCCGGGATACGTTGCGGTGGCGAGCTGCAGGATCTCGGCGCGGTCGGCCGCCAGGATGAACCCGGACCCGATCGCCGCGTCGAGGGCCGCGGTGAAGCTTTCGAGGTATTGCGGGCTTCCATCCGGATAGAGTCGCCGAATTGTGCTGGCATCGAACGGTTCTCCGGAGCCGAAGATCGCGGACATGATGCTCTCTTCGCCTCCGAGACCGGACATCCTGGCGATCGGCACGTCCACCCAGGGAGTCCTGATGCCACCGCGGGCGAGTCCGTTGCCGTCCAGAACCGGTTGTGGCCCAGCGCTTTCGTGGACCTGCAGCGGATCCGCCCCCGGCGCCGGCTCGCCGGTGGCGACCCAGGTGTTCAGGGCCGCGAGCGCCGCCTGCACCACATAGTGATGCTGCGGGCCAAAGTTGATGTAGTGAGCCAGTTGCTGGCCCATCAACTTGTCGGTCGGCGTGTAGCCGGCCACGATGGCCTCCAGTGGTGCCGAGCCGCTGTCGATGAACGCCACCTGAATCGTGTAGTTGTCGGCGTGGGCGGCACCGGCGATCTCCCAGACCCGCAGTTTTTCGTTATCGGGCTGCCTGGCGAAGTAGTAGCCGTCGCGCGGGCCGCCGAAAACGTCGGTTTCGGTGATGACCGTCAGCACCGGGACACGCAGTTCCGGGCGAAAGGTAACCGCCTGCGGGGCAACGGATTCGGAGAATATCGAGCTCCCGTCCAGCGGGGCGGCCGGGCCGAACCGGGAATGCACCAGGAAGCCGTCGTAGCTGGGGGCAAGCCGGTCGACGGCGTTGATATAGGTCGTGAGGAACATCGCGGATTGCGATTCGCCCACCGCGACGATGCGCTGGGCGGGCAGGTCACGCAGGACGGCACCGTGTGCGCCACTTTTGAGGAACTCGCCGATCTGGGCGAAGATGCCGTAGGAGAACGCGTCACCCGGGTGGTGCAGGGCCGCGTACCGTTGTGGATCTTGGCTTTTCAGCGACATGTCCGCGCCGAGCAGGCTTTCGCCGCCCTCGATTCCCACCCGCTGGGCCGAGACCGCGACGTACGCGTAACCGGCGCGCAGGATTTCGCGATGCGCCATCATCCACACCGCGGCGGCGTCGATGCCACCGCTGACGTTGAGCCACTCGACGAGCACCGTCCCGTTGAACCGGGCCGGGTCCGACGGCGTCAGCACCACGATGCGGGTTGTGTAATCGGCTGAGCCCGAAGGTGTTACGTCCCACCGGCCATCGGGGCCGAGTTCGGTCACCGCGGTGTAGCAGGGGGCCGTGGCCGAGACCAAGAACTCCTCGACGTGATAGCCGACGTCGGCCAGGTCGAAAGCGCTCAGCAGCAGCGCCGGCTTGCCGGGGGCGGGTGTCACCTGGGTGGTCTTCGTCATGAAAGCAGCGCTCTTACCTCTCACCCGCGGGCAGTGAACTGGGCAATCCGAATTTCGTGAACAGGGTGTCGTCAAGGAAGGCCACCACGTGGGATACCTTCCCGCCCCGCACATCCAGGACATGCAACTGAAAGGGAACGTGCACATCGCCGGCGCGCATGTACATGGCCGCGGCGGGCTGGCCGTTGGCGACCAGCGGCAACATGCGCATGTCCCCGCTTCCCTGCGCCGGGCACTGCTGATGAATGAGGGTGACGATGGCCCCCGCGCCCTGATACCAGCCGGTGTACGGCGGCATCTCCCAGATCGCCTCCGCGGTGAACAGGTCGACGAGCCGATCGATGTCATAGGTTTCGAACGCGGTGATGTAGCGCGCCAGCAGGTCCTGGGCGTCCGCCGAATCCGGCGGCGCCAGTTGGTCGTCGGCGCTGGGTCCGACGGCTTCCAGCTGGGATCGGGCGCGCTGCAGCAGGCTGTTGACGGCGGTCGTGGTGGTGCCGACCGCATCGGCCACTTCGGCGGAGCGCCACTGCAGTACGTCACGCAACAGCAGCACAGCCCGTTGTCGTGGCGGAAGGTATTGCAGCGCAGCGACAAACGCCAACCGCACCGACTCACGTGACCCGACGACGACCGACGGGTCGGCCGGGTGCTCGGTCAGCTCGGGCAGCGGCTCCAGCCACGGCACCTCGCGTCGCTCCACCAGCTCCGCGGTCGGGTCCGAGCTCGGGCCGCCCAGTCCCACCGGTAACGGCCTGCGCTGGCGTCCCTCCAGCGCACTCAGGCAGGTGTTGGTGGCGATGCGATGCAACCAGGTCCGCATCGAGGACTTGCCTTCGAAACGGTCGTAGGCCTTCCAGGCCCGCAGCAGGGTTTCTTGCACCAGGTCCTCCGCGTCATGCAGGGATCCGGTCATTCGATAGCAGTGGGCCAGCAGTTCGCGCCGATACGGTTCGGCGTGCGCCGCGAAATCGGTCCCCGACTCCGGGGCGGGCGCCGAGTATTCCGCCGGGTGGGGGTGCCGCCCGCTGGCGGGGGAGCTCATCCGCATGAGCCTACGCAGTGTCGGGGGACGCGGCCTACATCAGCAGCCATTACGCTGCCCCTAATGACTAGGACCCCCGAGTGAACCGCACGGAACGCAGTTTCGACGGGTTCGGCGACGTGCGGATTGTCTACGACGTCTGGACACCCGACAGCGTCCCGCGAGCGGTCCTGGTGCTGTCACACGGTCTCGGTGAGTACGCCCGCCGGTACGACCACGTCGCCCAGCGTTTCGGCGAGGCCGGCCTGGTCACCTATGCGCTGGACCATCGCGGGCACGGCCGCTCCGGCGGTAAACGGGTGCTGCTGCGTGACATCCACGAGTACACCTCCGACTTCGACACCCTGGTCGGTATCGCCACCCGCGAACACCATGGCCTCAAGTGCATCGTGCTGGGGCACAGCATGGGCGGCGGAATCGTGTTCGCCTATGGCGTCGAACGCCCGGACAACTACGACCTGATGGTGCTGTCGGGGCCGGCGGTGGCGGCCCAGGATCAGGTGTCGCCGCTGTTGGCGCTGGCCGCCAAGGTGCTCGGTGCCATCGTGCCCGGACTGCCGGCCCAAGAACTCGACGTCGACGCCATCTCCCGCGACCCCGCGGTGGTGGCCGCCTACAAAGACGATCCGCTGGTGTACCACGGCAAGGTGCCGGCCGGCATCGGCCGCGCCTTGCTGCAAGTCGGCGAGACGATGCCGCAGCGTGCACCGGCCCTGACGGCGCCGCTGCTGGTGGTGCACGGGGAACAGGATCGGTTGATATCCGTCGCCGGCAGCCGCCGCCTCGTCGAGTGCGTGGGGTCCACTGACGTCGAGTTGAAGGTCTATCCGGGGCTCTACCATGAGGTTTTCAACGAGCCCGAGCGCGAGCAGGTACTCGATGACGTGGTCTCCTGGATCACCGCTCGGCTGTGAGGCGGGGGTGTCGGCCCGCTCCCGTATTTTGGGTGGTGTGACCCGCGGCGGCGACGATGCAGAGCGAAGCGATGGGGATGCAGAGCGAAGCGGCGACGATGCAGAGCGAAGCGATGAGGAGGAGCGGCGCTGTGACTGACGACAAGATCCTGGCGCGTATTGCCGCGCTGCTGCGTCAAGCCGAAGGCACCGACAACACCCACGAAGCCGACGCGTTCATGTCCGCGGCGCAGCGGCTCGCGACGGCCTCGTCCATCGACCTCGCGGTGGCGCGCTCCCATTCGGCCCAGCGGTCGGCGGGGCAGACGCCGACGCAGCGCACCATCACCATCGGGGAGGCGGGCACCAAGGGGTTACGCACGTACGTGCAACTGTTCGTACTGATCGCCTCGGCCAACGACGTGCGCTGCGATGTGGCCTCGAATTCGACGTTCGTGTACGCCTACGGATTCGTCGAGGACATCGATGCCAGCCACGCCTTGTATGCCAGCCTGGTCGTCCAAATGGTCCGGGCCTCGGACGCCTACCTCACCTCCGGTGCGCATCGTCCCACGCCGACGATCACGGCCCGGCTCAACTTTCAGCTGGCGTTCGGGGCGCGCGTCGGCCAGCGGCTGACCGAGGCCCGCGACCAGGCCCGGCAGGAAGCCACCAAAGATCGTCGCCGTTCGCCGGGTACCGCTATCGCCCTGCGGGACAAAGAGGTCGAGCTGGTGGACCACTACCGGCGTGCGTCGAAGGCGCGCGGCACCTGGCAGGCCAGCCGGGCTTCGGCCGGGTACTCGTCGGCGGCGCGTCGTGCCGGCGATCGGGCCGGCAAGCGAGCGCGGCTCGGCAACAGCCCCGAGCTTCCCGGGGCGCGGAGCGCACTGAGCGGGTGACTGCGGGGAACTCCCCACGACGGGATTCTCAACGCTCCAAGGTTTATGCGGCTGAGGAGTTCGTCCGGATGCTCTTCGACCGTGCCGCTGAGCACGGCTCATCGGTGGTGGAGTTCTTCGGCACGCAATTGACGCTGCCGCCGGAGGGGCGGTTCGGTTCGGTGGTCTCCGCGCAGCGCTATGTGGACGACGTGTTGGCGCTTCCGGCGGTGCGGCAACGGTGGCCGGGGGTGGGGCCGCTGCGGGTGCGGCCGCGGCGGGCCGCCACCGCCGCCCACTACGAAAACCGTGACGGCGCAGGTGTTATCGCGGTTCCCGACCGCGACACCGCGGACTGGGCGCTGCGTGAGCTGGTAGTGCTGCACGAAGTGGCGCATCATTTGTGCCGGGCCGAGCCGCCGCACGGCCCCGAGTTCGTTGCGACGATCTGTGAGTTGACGGAGCTGGTGATGGGACCGGAACTGGGGCACGTGCTGCGCGTCGTCTACGCCAAACAGGGTGTGCGGTGAGCGCCGCCGACCCTGACGCGCGGGCGCGTGCGGTCGAAGCCCAGATGACCGATGACGAGCGGTTCGCGCTGCTGGTCTCGGTGATGGGGGCCGGCGACATGTGGCCGGTGCGTGACGAACGCATCCCCGCGGACGCGCCGATGAGCGCGGGATACGTGCCGGGGGTTCCCCGTCTCGGCGTGCCCGCGCTGCTGATGAGTGATGCCGGCCTGGGCGTCACCAACCCCGGGTTCCGTCCGGGCGACACGGCCACCGCCTTGCCCGCGGGACTGGCGCTGGCCGCCAGCTTTGATCCGTCGCTGGCCCGGGCCGCGGGCGAAGTGATCGGCCGTGAAGCACGCAGCCGCGGGTTCAACGTGCAACTCGCCGGCGCGATGAACCTCGCCCGCGACCCGCGCAACGGCCGCAACTTCGAATACCTCTCCGAGGACCCGCTTTTGACCGCCACGATCGTTGCC
>NZ_LZTA01000086.1 GCF_001665875.1 Mycobacterium sp. 852002-40037_SCH5390672 | reverse complement strand
ATTCGTGGGCTCGGAGATGTGTATAAGAGACAGGGCGGGGTTGACGGCGTCGCGGTTTGTGGCGTGTCCGTTCGGGGGTCCGGGATCGCGGATGTATCGGACCGGGGATCTGGTGTGTTGGGGTGGCGATGGGCAGCTGCGTTATCTGGGCCGTGCCGATGAGCAGGTCAAGATTCGCGGCTATCGCATCGAACTCGGCGAGGTCCAGGCGGCGCTGGCCGCACTCGATGATGTCGATCAGGCGGTGGTGATCGCCCGCGAGGACCGTCCCGGTGTCAAGCGCCTGGTGGGCTACATCACCGGGACCGCCGACCCGGGTGAGGCGCGCACCGCCCTGGCCGAGCGGTTGCCGGGCTACATGGTTCCCGCCGCGGTGGTCGCGCTCGACGCGCTCCCGTTGACACCCAACGGCAAACTCGACGTCCGCGCCCTGCCAGCGGCGCAGTACACCGGCAGCGGATACCGGGCGCCGTCCACCGCCACCGAGGAGACCGTGGCGGCCATCTATGCCCACGTGCTCGGCGCCGAGCGGGTGGGGGCCGACGACTCCTTCTTCGATCTGGGCGGTGACAGCATCTCGGCGATGCGTGTGGTCGCCGCGATCAACGCCAGGATGGGCGTTGACCTGGCAGTACGCACCCTTTTCGACGCGCCGACCGTCCGGGGATTGGGTGAGCGGCTGCAGGCCGAGGCAACCGATGCCGACGAGGTGGTGCCGGTACAGACCCTGAGGAAGGGTTCCGGCATACCACTGTTCTGCATCCACCCGGCGGGCGGGGTGAGTTGGCCGTATCAGGTTCTCGGGCGGTATCTCGACTGCGCGATCTTCGGCATCCAGCAAATCCCACAGTCCGATGAAGCCGCGCCGCGGTCCATCCGCGAATTGGCCGAGGACTACGCCGACCGGATCCAAGGCGTCTATCCAGACGGGCCCTACAACATCCTGGGCTGGTCGTTCGGCGGGGTAGTCGCCCACGAGATCGCCATCGAGCTGCAGCGCCGCGGCCGCGTGATCGGGCGCCTGATCCTCCTCGACGCTCAACCCAGCATCGACGACGGCATCGCCCTGCCCGAGCACGCGCTGGGCGAGCAGCAAGTGCTCGACGATGTGCTGCGGGCCTACAACGTCAGCATCGACGCGCAGACCGGTCCGCCGACCGATGAGCAACTGGCGGAACTCCTGCGCGAATCGGGGATCGCGGACATCTCGCGGCACCAGCGGCTCGTCGATCTGCTGGCCGGAAACCTCAATGACAACATCGAGCTCTACCGGCTGCACGAACCGCGGCTGTTCGACGGTGACATGTACGTCTTCTCCGCGGTGCGGGACCAAAGCGATCGCGGTTCGCTGCTGGTCCGATCCTGGGAGCCCTATGCCTCGGGCGACGTGCTCACCTACGGGGTCGACTGCACGCACAACGAGATGCTGACCGTCAACTCGGTTGAGAAGTTCGGGGAACAGCTCCGGCATCTGGTCCGCGCGGAGCGTCGTCGCGAACTGGCCCCGCACGAACGATTCAACGCGGCGTCCGGTGACGACGAGCCGCCCGCCAAGTCATGAGCGATCTCGCCGGTGCGTTGCGATGGTGCGATCCAGTTCACACATCCGCCGATCGCGGTGATCACCATGCGTGGATCGCCGCCGTACGTGCGCCGTTGCAGCGCTTTTGGCGGAGCTCACGCGCGCTTCGATTCGGGCAACGGTAGGGTCGAAGGCGTGTGCGGAGTCACCGGGGAGGTACGACTCGACGGGCAGGCGCCCGATGTAGCGGCGGTCTCAGCGATGGCCGCGGTGCTGACACCACGGGGCCCGGATACGGGCGGCGCCTGGTCACAGGGCCGGGTTGCGCTTGGCCATCGTCGCCTCAAGATCATTGACCTGACGGAAGCCGGCGCCCAGCCGATGGTCGACTCGGAGCTGGGTCTGTCGCTGGCCTGGAACGGCTGCATCTACAACTACAAGGAGTTGCGAGAGGAACTGCGCGGGTACGGCTACCGCTTCTTCTCGCACAGCGACACCGAAGTTCTGATCAAGGCCTACCACCGGTGGGGCGACGACTTCGTCAGCCATCTGTTCGGCATGTTCGCCTTCGCCATCGTCGAACGCGACAGCGGGCGGGTGCTGCTCGGGCGGGACCGGCTGGGCATCAAGCCGCTGTATCTGACCGAGGACAGCCACCGGATCCGGTTCGCGTCGACGTTGCCGGCGCTGCTCGCCGGCGGTGGCGTGGACACCCGGATCGACCCGGTCGCCCTGCACCACTACATGAGCTTCCACTCGGTGGTGCCCGCGCCGAACACCATCCTGCGGGGCGTTCGCAAGGTGCCGCCCGCCTCGCTGGTGGCCATCGAACCGGACGGCAAGCGCACCGTCACCACCTACTGGGCGCCGGACTTCACCCGGCATGAGGAGCGCGCGGATTGGTCGGAGCGCGACTGGGAAGACGCCGTGCTGTCCACGCTGCGCTTGGCGGTCAAGCGCCGCCTGGTCGCCGACGTGCCGGTCGGTTGTCTGTTGTCCGGGGGCGTGGATTCCAGCCTGATCGTGGGTTTGCTCGCCGAAGCCGGCCAGCACGGATTGGCGACCTTCTCCATCGGCTTCGAGTCGGCGGGTGGCGTCAAGGGCGACGAGTTCCAGTACTCCGACATCGTGGCGCAGCGCTTCGAGACCGACCACCACCAGATCCGCATCGAGACCGACCGGATGCTGCCCGCGCTGGACGGGGCCATCGGCGCGATGAGTGAGCCGATGGTGAGCCATGACTGCGTCGCTTTCTACCTGCTCAGCCAGGAAGTCGCGCGGCACGTGAAGGTCGTGCAGTCGGGCCAGGGCGCCGACGAGGTGTTCGCCGGCTACCACTGGTATCCGCCGATGGGCGACCCCGCCGCGGCCACCCTGGACGGTGCCGTCGCCCGATACCGCGGCGCCTTCTTCGACCGCGACGCGGCCGGGGTGCAGGCGCTGGTCGGATCGGGCATCGTGGCGCCTGGGGACCCCAGCCTGCGGTTCGTCACCGAGCACTTCGCGCAGGCCGGTGCCGAAACCGGCATCGACCGGGCGCTACGCCTCGACACGACGGTGATGCTGATCGACGACCCGGTGAAGCGGGTCGACAACATGACGATGGCGTGGGGCCTCGAGGGCCGGGTTCCGTTCCTCGACCACGAGTTGGTCGAGCTGGCCGCGACCTGCCCGCCGGAACTCAAGATCGCCCACCAAGGCAAGGGCGTCCTGAAGCAGGCTGCGCGACGGGTGATTCCCTCGGAGGTCATCGACCGACCCAAGGGCTATTTCCCGGTCCCGGCGTTGACGCACCTGGAAGGCCCCTACCTCGAGATGGTCCGCGACGCTCTCTACGCGCCCACCGCCAAGGAACGCGGCCTGTTCAACACCGACGCGGTCGACGCGCTGCTGGCCAACCCCAACGGCAAGCTGACCCCGCTGCGCGGCAACGAGCTCTGGCAGATCGCGCTGCTCGAGCTCTGGTTGCAGCGTCACGGTGTCACCGGCCCGGTTGCATGACCATGGTCGATCCGTCCGGCGACCACACCGAGGCGATCACGCTCGGTCTGCACGACGCCTCGCCGCAAGAGCTGGTCGACGCGATGGCCAAGGATGTCGAGCTCGAATTGGGTTGGGGTCGGCTGATTTTCGGGCAGACCTTCGCCAATTCCCAGGAACTGGTCGAGGCGCTGCGGCGCGAAGGTCCCGGGCGCCGCGACATCTGCATCTACGCCCGCGAATCGCACGTGGTGGTCTCCGAGGCGCCCACCGAACTTTTCATCGACCCCAGCCACACCTACCGGCTGCGTTTCACCCCGCAGACGAAGAACCTGACGCCGGCTCCGCTGGGCGTGACGGTGCGCACGCTCAACGACCCGATCGATGCCGACGCCATGAACCGCGTCTACGTGCGCTGCGGCATGGTCCCGGCCGGGGTCGACGTTATCTGGGACAACCACCAGCACGTGCCGGCGGTGAAGTATCTGCTCGCGGTGCGCGACGAGGACGGCGCCGTGGTCGGCACCGTCACCGGCGTCGATCACGAGTTGTTGTTCAACGACCCGGAAGAAGGGTCGAGCCTGTGGACCCTGGCGGTCGATCCGGCCGCCGGCCTGCCCGGTGTCGGCGGCGCACTCACCAAGGCGCTGGCCGAGCACTTCCGCAGCGCGGGCCGGGCCTACATGGATCTGTCGGTGGCGCATGACAACGCCGCCGCCATCGGCCTCTACGAGAAGCTGGGTTTCCGTCGCGTCCCGGTGCTGGCGATCAAGCGCAAGAACGCGATCAACGAGCCGCTGTTCAGCCCCCCGCCCGAGACGGTCGACGACCTCAATCCCTACGCCCGGATCATCGCCGACGAGGCGCTGCGCCGCGGGATCTGGGTCGAGGTGCTCGACGCCGAGACCGGAGAGATGCGCCTGACCCACGGCGGCCGCAGCGTCATCACCCGTGAATCGCTGTCCGAATACACCTCGGCGGTGGCCATGTGCCGCTGCGACGACAAGCGACGGACGCGGCGTCTGGTCTCCGAGGCCGGCATCACCGTGCCGCGGGCACGGCTGGCCACCTTCGACGAGAGCGATTTCGCGTTTCTCAAGGAGGTCGGCGAGGTCGTCGTCAAACCGACCCGTGGCGAGCAGGGCAGGGGCATCACCGTCGGGGTTGTCCCGGACAACGGTCCCGACGATCTCAGCTCCGCCCTGGCGCGCGCCCGCCAGCAATACCCGGACGTGCTGATCGAGCAGCGGGTGACCGGCGACGACCTTCGGCTGGTGGTGATCGACGGCCGCGTCGTCGCCGCCGCGCTGCGGATGCCTCCCGAGATCATCGGCACGGGGGAGCACAGCGTGCGGGACCTGATCGCGGCCGAAAGCCGGCGGCGCTCGGCGGCCACCGGTGGAGAGTCCCGCATCCCGCTCGACGACCTGACCGAGTCGACCGTCGCCGAAGCCGGCTGGAAGCTGGACGACGTGCTGCCGCAGGGAACCCGGCTGCGCGTCCGCCGCACCGCCAACCTGCATCAGGGCGGCACCATCCACGACGTCACCGCTCAGGTCAACTCCGAACTCTGTCGCGTCGCGGTGACCGCGGCCGAGGCGATCGGCATCCCGGTGACCGGCATCGATCTGTTGGTGCCCGACGTCACGGGCGCCGACTACGCGTTCATCGAAGCCAACGAGCGCCCGGGGCTGGCCAACCACGAACCCCAGCCCACCGCCGCGGCGTTCATCGACTTCCTCTTTCCCGGTCATCCCGGCCAGCCGCAGGCCTGGACTCCCGAGGAGTCCCGCTCCGATCGCGGCTGACGCCGGCCGGTGCGGCGCCGGTTCGATGCCCGGCTGAGGGCTAGCGACGGGCGCGGGTGGGTAAATCTCTGTCAACCCAGAACGGAGACTGCATGAGTGCGAGCGCGCAAACCAAAACGATTTCGACGCATGTGCCGGCGCGGCTGGACCGGCTGCCGTGGTCGCGGTTTCACTGGCGCGTCGTGGTCGGCCTGGGTGGGGTGTGGGTGCTCGACGGGCTCGAGGTCACGATGGTGGGCAACGTGTCGGCCCGGCTCATGGAGCACAACAGCGGCATCGCGCTGAACCCCGCGCAGATCGGAATGGCCGCGGCGATTTACATCGCGGGCGCGTGTTCGGGGGCGCTGTTCTTCGGCCACCTGACCGACCGCTTCGGCCGGCGAAACCTGTTCATCCTCACCCTCGCAATCTATTTGGTGGCCACCGTCGCGACCGCGTTCGCGTTCGCCCCGTGGTATTTCTTCCTCACCCGTTTCTTCACCGGCTCGGGCATCGGGGGCGAATACGCCGCCATCAATTCGGCCATCGACGAGTTGATCCCTGCCCGCGTGCGTGGTCGCGTCGACCTGGTGATCAACGGAACCTATTGGCTGGGTTCGGCCGCCGGCGCCGGCGGCGCGCTGATCCTGCTGAACACGTCGAACTTCCCGCCCAACATCGGCTGGCGGCTCGCCTTCGGCATCGGCGCCATCCTCGGCATTTTCGTACTCCTCGTCCGGCGCAACGTCCCCGAGAGCCCGCGCTGGTTGTTCATCCACGGCCGTGACGACGAGGCGGAGCAGATCGTCGGCGAGATCGAAGAGGCGGTCCAGCGCGAGACCGGCCGACCCCTGCCCGAACCGCAGGGCAAGGCGCTGCGGATCCGTCAGCGCACGGCGATTTCGTTCCGGGAGATCGCCGCCGTGGCGTTCAAGCTCTATCCCCGGCGCGCGGTCCTCGGGCTGGCCCTGTTCATCGGGCAGGCGTTCCTCTACAACGGCGTCACGTTCAACCTCGGCACGCTGCTCAGCCAGTTCTACGCCGTGCCGTCGGGCATGGTGCCGGTGTTCTTCGTGCTGTGGGCGTTGAGCAACTTCGCCGGCCCGCTGATTCTCGGGCACCTGTTCGACACCGTCGGCCGCAAACCGATGATCACGCTGACGTACATCGGTTCCGGTGTCGCGGTGGTGGCCCTGGCGCTGGTGTTCCTGACCCAGGCCGGTGGTGTCTGGGCCTTCATCGGCGTGCTGATCGTCGCCTTCTTCCTGGCGTCGGCCGGCGCCAGCGCGGCCTACCTGACGGTCAGCGAGATCTTCCCGATGGAGACCAGGGCGCTGGCGATCGCCTTCTTCTACGCGATGGGCACGGCGATCGGCGGTATCACCGGCCCGCTGCTGTTCGGTCAGCTGATCAACTCGGGCATGCGCACCGAGGTCGTCTGGTCATTCCTCATCGGGGCGGCCGTGATGGCGGCGGCCGGCCTGGTCGAACTGTGGCTGGGCATCGCCGCCGAGCAGCGCCCGCTGGAGGAGCTGGCGTTGCCGTTGACCGTGGAAGAAGCTGAGAGCCAAGAAGATTCGGCACCGGCGACAGATTGAGCCGAACTAGATCAGCCGTACGCGTCCCACCACGTGTGCAAGTCTTCGACGGTGGCCGGGTCCCCGGTGACGTCGCTGAGCATGAGTCTGGCGTCGTTGGACCAGATCACGTTCGGGTGGTTGTTGTAGGTGCCGCACGCGATCAGGCCGGCCATGTCGTTGGGGGTCTCGTCGTAGTGCCAGCTGACGGGTGAGCGTCCCTCGCCGGGGCAGTTCACCAGGCTGACGTTGCCGATGTCGTCGTTGAAGGCCCGCTTCAGCCGGTCGGGCGTGGGAAACAGCGCGTAGGTGGCCCGGGCCGGGCCGCCGGGCTGGGTGTTCTGTCCGCAGGTCACCATGGCCGCCGCGGTCACCCAGATGCTGCCCGACTCGGGAGTGGCCGGCGTGCAGGTGCCGGGCAGGTAGCCCGGCGGGAGCAGGCTGATCAGCCGAGCCTGGTCGCCGCTGGGGGCGGCGGCGGACGGCGGCGCGGTCTTCCCCGAACTGACCCGGTGCTGCCTCTGGCTGGTCGGTGTGAGCACCAGCCACACGCCGACGGCCCCGATCGCGACGGCGACGACGGCCGCGGCGGCCACCATCGGCCAGCGGGTACGGCTGCGCCGCGGCCGCCCGGGTGGGCTGATCGCGACGTCGGCCCCGGGCGGCAGGAGAAGGGCGTTCAGCTCGCCCGAGGTGTCGCTGCGCTGCAGGATCGTCTCGGCGCGCTCGCGCTCGGGGCTGCTCAATGCCTTGTGCGCGGCAGCCGCCAGGGCACCGGCGGTGGCGTAGCGCTCGGTGGGGTCCTTGGCCATTCCCGCCGCGATCACCGCGTCGAACGCCGGGCTCACGCCGGCGCCATGCACGCTGGGCTTGGGGATGGGCTGCATCATGTGCGCGGTGACCAGCATGCCGGTGCTGTCGGCGCCATACGGCGGCGCCCCGGTCAGGCATTCGTAGAGCACGCAGGCCAGCGCGTACACGTCCGCGCGGGAAGTCACCTCGTCACTCGAAAAGCGTTCGGGCGCCATGTATTTCAACGTTCCCACCGCGGTGCCCAGCTGGGTCAGTTTCTCGTCGGTCTTGGCGCTGGCAATCCCGAAGTCGACCAGATAGGCGAAGTCGTCACCGGTGATGAGGATATTCTGCGGTTTGACGTCTCGATGCGTCACCCCGGCGGTGTGGGCGGCGTCCAGGGCCGACGCGACCTGATGGATGATGGCCACCGCCCGCGGCGCGGGCAGCGGCCCCTCCCGTTCGAGCAGGCTGTCCAGATCGACACCCTCGATGAGGCGCATCTCCAAATACAGTTGGCCGTCGATTTCGCCGTAGTCGTGGATCGGCACCACGTGCGGCTCCAGCAGCCTGCCGGTGATGCGGGCCTCACGCTCCATTCGCTTGCGGAACACCGGATCCTGGCTGAACGTGTGTGACATCAGCTTCAGCGCGACGGTCCACTGTTTGACGGTGTGCTCGGCTTCGTAGACCTCGCCCATTCCGCCGCGGCCGAGCAGGCGCTTCAGGCGGTACGGACCGAACATCGTCCCCGACCGCGACCCCTGCGCGTCGCTCATCGCTGACTCCAATCAACTCACAACGCCACGGCAAGAGCGGCGGTTCGGCCCCACCGATCGCACCGCAGGAAAAGTACAACATCCCCCTGCGCGCCGACCGCGGCTCGCCCGGGCGTGCGGCCCCGGTTGGGCCGCTTCACTATCCGGTGAGTTTCGTCAGCCACGCCGGATTCTGGTAGTTCACGGCCGTGCTGCCGTCCCACACGAACGGTGTGGAGTTGGCGTTGTCTCCCGACAGCGACGAGTAGCCGTTCGCCGCTTTAACCTTGGCCGTGCCGACGTCATCGCCGGATTTGATGCAGGTGACGGCGCCGGCGCCGGCGCCGACCGTCTTGGCCAATTGGGCGAGCTCGCCATCGGTGCGGTCTTCGGCGGCGCCCTCTTGCGGCTGAAAGTTGCTGGCGAACAGGTTCGAATAGAAATCGGCGTAGAGCTTGGGGTCGTTCTGCCCGGCGACGCAGTAGGTGGCCGCCACCGCGCGAGTGGAGTAGTCCTGGCTGTGCGATTTGTCGTCGAGGAAGTTGAGCAGGTGGTAGCGCACGGCGAGCTTCTTGTTGTTCACCGCGGCGTCGATGTCGGTGGCGTTCGACCTGATGAAGCTGCCGCACGGCGGGCAGATGGGCTCGTTGAAAATGTCGATCGTGGTCTGGGCCGCCGAACTGCCCACGAACACGCCGTCGTCGAGGACCCGCAGCGCGACGGCATCCGGCGGTGGCGCAGGCGGGGCCGACGCCGGCCCGGGCTTCGGTTCCCAGGGGCGGACGGCGACGAGGATCACCCCGATGAGAACCACCGTGACGGTGGCGGCGACACCGACCCAGAGCCACGGCTTGCGGCTGGCACGCGGCGGCTGACCCCAGGGCGGTGTGGCGCCACCGGCATTCGTCCAGACCGGAGGGCCGCCCCACGCCGTGGGCTGCAGCCCCGGTGCGCCGGAAGTCAGCGGCTGCCCGGCCAAGGGCGCGGGCCAGGCGCTGACCGGGGGAGGTTGCGACACCGGGGCGGGCGGCCCGGACGCAAAGCCGCCGACCGGCTGGGCGGCGAATGCGGCCGGTGGCGTTGCCATTTGGCTGCGCTCCAAGATGTCGGTGGCCCGGTCTTGGTCCGGTGCCGCCAGCGCCCCATAGGCGGCCGCCGACAGGTCACCGCAGGTGAGGTAGCGATCCGCGGGATCCTTCGCCATGCCGCGGGCGATCACGCCGTCGAAGGCGGCGGGGATGCTGGGCCGCGTCGCGCTCGGACGCGGGATCGGCTGGTGTACGTGTGCGCCCATCACGCTGAGCTGGTCTCCCGTGTAGGGCGGGGAGCCGGTCAGGCACTCATACAGCACGCAGGCAAGAGCGTAGATGTCGGCCTTCTGGGTTATTTCGGAGTCGCCGAACCGCTCCGGGGCCATGTATTTGGCGGTGCCCACGGTGGTGCCGAATTGCGTGAGTTTCTCGTCGGATGTGGCGCTGGCGATGCCGAAATCGACCAGGTACGCGAAGTCGTCGGCACTCACCAAAATGTTCTCCGGCTTCACGTCTCGATGCAGGATCCCGGCCGCGTGGGCGGCGTCGAGTGCCGAACCAATTTGGCGGACAATCGCTATCGCCCGCGGCGGGGATATGGGTCCGTAGCGCTTCAGCATGCCGGCCAGGTCTTTGCCGTCGATCAGCCGCATGTCCACGTAGAGCTGGCCGTCGATCTCGCCGAAGTCGTGGATCGGCACGACGTGCGGTTCGTGTAGCCGCCCGGCGGTGCGGGCCTCGCGCTGCATCCGCGAGCGGAAGACGGGATCGTTGGACAGGGTCTGCGACATCAGTTTCAGGGCCACGATGCGCTCGCGCACCGTGTCCTCGGCCTCGTAGACGTCCCCCATGCCGCCGCGGCCGATCAGCCGCCGCAGCTGATACGGCCCGAATTGCGTACCCTCCCGCGAATCGGCGGTCGCGTCACCCATCGAAGACTCCTCACCCGCCAGCCGTGCGCCGCAACCGACAACTGGCGGCCTCGCGCACCCGGCCAGCGACTGCACCGAATCCGCGTATGCGGTGGCATGCAGGCATAAGGCTAAGGTTTCCGCGACCGCGCGGCACGGTGAATAGCGAAAGCCAGCTAATTCGACGGCGCGCGATTAACGGTTGTCGTCGTCACCGGTGGCGCGTTCGGTGAGCCCCTCTCGGGACAGCGCACGAACGAAACCGTACGCCTGCATCCCGGCCGGACCGGGATTGTCGAAGATCCATTCGTTGATTTTTTCCAGCGCATTGGCCAGGTCGTCGCGCTTGACCCGCACCAGGTAGGTCTTTCGGTCGTCGTCGGGATCCTCGATGGACCCGGCAACCGCGACAGGGTTCTTGAACGCGTACGCGATTCCGTGCACCGCATCGTGGTTCAGCGCCCAGTGAATTTCACTGGGACGCAGTCGGTTCACCGCCAGATTACGGTAGTCGTGGTCGTCGTCTGAACTGCTCACCTGGCCGGTGATCCTTTTCTGTGGGCACTCGAGAAACTGGATAGCGATCAATTGAAGGGGTGTCGCGGGAAGCGATCCGCTCAGCGTTCAAACCGGGCATTTTCATCATAGGAAGAGCTGTCGTCGGCTGCATGCCGAGCGCTTTCGTACCTCCGCATTCCGGCGAGGTGTGGCCGGGCTCAGCGGAGATATCTCAAAAACAGATAGCCGTCGCAGACCAACGCGTGCTCGAGGCTCATGGTGACCGGTGTGGGCAGCCGCGCCGGGTGCAGCCGGTGGCCCACTGGTTGGCTGGCCGCCAGTTTGGGGGCAAGCGTCACGCAGATCTCGGTGACGGCGTCGGCTTCCACCAGCTCGTCGAGCAGTGTCGGTCCGCCCTCGCACAGGATGCGGTGCATGCCGTGCTCACGCAGCATCGCGACCGCGCGGGAGACGTCGACCGAGTCTTCTCCGGCGACCAGGATGTGTTGCCGGTCGCCAAGGTCATGCCGCGCCGCGGTTCGCGCGCAGGTCACCAGGATCGGCGGCTGGTCCGGCTTGCTGAACAGCCGGGCCGGTAGTTCACCGCTGCGGCTCACGACGGCGATCGGCGGTGGTTCGGCTCGCCCTTCGTGGTGTCGTCTGGCCCGCGCCGCATCGCTGAGCGCTACCGGGCCATAGTTTTCGGCGCGCGCGGTGCCGGCACCGACCAGCACGACGTCGGCGAGGCCGCGCAGGATTCGCAAAAGCCGCTGATCGGTAGGGCATGACAGCGGACCCGCGCGACCGCCGAACGCGGCGGCACCGTCGGCGCTGAAGATCATGTTGGCGCGCACGCCATCCGGCGGATCGGCGTAGAAAGGTGCGAGTTCGACGATGCTGGGGATGGCGCTGATCCGGGGCGACTCGGTCACGCCTAGGCCTCGTGGCCGGGCTGCAGCTGTCGCACGTCGCCGAATGACACCCAACTTTCCAGTTCGGTTGGCGGTCTGCCGTCGACCGGCGCCAGCAGGTGCCCGACATGGTCGCCCAGGGTGAAACGGTCCAGGACCTCGCCGACGAACCATGCGGCTGCGTCGTCGAGGATGGGCATCTGTTCGGGGCCACGGTGCCAGGAACAGCGGTCGAACTTGTTGACCTCGTCGCTGGTCTGACTGCCGAAGAGCTCCACCACGTCGAGGTGTTCGTGGTCGAACACGTGTACGGCCAGGTGGGAGGCGTCGTGGGCGATCCGGAAGGTGTGGTTGCGCTGAGACAGGCCGACCAGAAATCGGGGCGGGTGGATGCTGGTCTGGCTGGCGAAACCGACCAGGCACCCTGCGGGGGTGCCGTTGGCCTGCGTAGTGACCACGAACATCGGATAGTTCAGCAGCGCCACTAGCTTCTCGAACGCTTCGGTTCCCGGGTTTGCCATCCCTCAGTCTTCCCCGTCCCGCCTCCCGGGAATCGCGTTGCCGCGATTTGCTCGGTGGCGGTGTTGGCTCGCCTGCCGCGGTGCGCGCCGACGTCACGACGGATTTGCATTGCGCCGCAACATCATCGAGGCGATGAAACGCCGAATCAGATAGGCGGCAACGCCGATGGCCAGCACCGCCACACCGGACAGCACCGACCACAGCGGCATCGCGACAGCCAGCATCACGCAGCCGAGCAGCCCGATCAGCGGAATGGCCCGGTGTGGGCGGCCCTCATCGGGCCCGAGGGTGACGGCGGAGGCGTTGGCGATGGCGTAGTAGATCAGCACGGCGAACGACGAAAACCCGATGGCGTCGCGAAGGTCGGTGGTGGCGGCCAGGATCGCGACGACGACGCCGATCAGTAGCTCGGCGCGGTGGGACACCCGGAACCGCGGGTGCACCGCGGCCAGCGCGGGTGGGAGGTGGCGGTCCCGTGCCATGGCCAATGTGGTGCGCGAGACGCCCAGGATCAGCGCGAGCAGGGAGCCCAGCGCCGCGACCACCGCGCCCACCTGGACGACGGGGACCAACCAGCCCGTTCCTGCCGCGCGGGCCGTGTCGACCAGCGGGGCGGCGGTCTCGGCCAGCCGGCTCGACCCCAGCACCGAGAGCGCGGCCACCGCCACCAGGGCATAAACGGCCAGGGTGATGGTCAGCGCCAGGGGTATCGCGCGTGGAATGGTGCGCGACGGGTCGCGTACCTCCTCGCCCAGGGTCGCGATGCGCGCGTAGCCGGCGAAGGCGAAAAACAGCAGACCCGCGGCCTGCACCACGCCGCCGATGGTCGCGCCGACCGGGCGCAGCTGATCGGTGCCGGCGGTTGTCGAGGTGAACGCGGCGACGATCACCGCGGCCAGCACGGCCAGCACCGTGGCGACGATGACGCGGGTCAGCCAGGCCGACTTCTGCACGCCGGCATAGTTCACCGCGGTCAGCGCGACCACCGCCGCGACGGCCACCGCATGCGCCTGCGCCGGCCAGGCATAGAACCCGACGGTCAACGCCATCGCCGCGCACGACGCGGTCTTGCCGACGACAAAGCCCCATCCGGCCAGGTATCCCCAGAAGTCTCCCAACCGTTTTCGGCCATAGACATAGGTGCCGCCTGACGCGGGGTAGCGCGCCGCCAGCCGCGCGGAAGACGTGGCGTTGCAGAAGGCCACCACCGCTGCCAACGCCAGGCCCAGCAGCAGTCCCGAGCCGGCGGCGCCGGCTGCGGGTCCCAGTGCAGCGAAAATCCCGGCACCGATCATCGACCCCAGCCCGATCACTACCGCGTCGAAAACCCCGAGGCTCCGGCGCAATTCGTGGTCGGCCGACGGTGTGTTCGCCGGAGTGCTTCCGGACACTGGGTCTCCTGAAAACGCTGAGAACGGAACGCAACCGACGTTGCTTTGACAGCGCCTAACCTATCAAATTGATTTGATGTATTGTGCGGAACTATGGCGGCAGTCAATCGAGCGGTCGTCCCACCGCTGATGCAGATGGCGTCACATCCGCTGCGGTGGGCGTTGCTGAGCGAGCTGGCATCCGGGGACCACCGGGTGCGGGAACTTGCTGCCGCCCTTGGCGAGCCGCAGAACCTCGTCTCATACCATTTGCGACTTCTGCGTTCGGCCGGACTCGTCGATGCGCGCCGCAGTAATTTCGATGGCCGCGACAGCTATTACCGGTTGAACCTGATGCAATGCGCCGCGGCATTCGGCGAGGCCGCCGCCGCACTGCATCCGGCACTGGCGCCGGCACGTCCCACCAAGCCGGCACCGCGGTCGGTGCTGTTCTTGTGCACCGGTAACAGCGCGCGCTCGCCAATGGCCGCGGCGCTGCTACACAAGCGGGGCCGGGGCGCCATTCGCACGACAAGCGCGGGCAGTCACCCCAGACCCCATCTCCACGCCGACGCCATCCGAGTCATGCGCGACGAGTACGACGTCGACATCAGCGACATCCGGCCCCAACCGCTGGCCGCCGTCGCCCGGCGGCGCTTCGACAGCGTGATCACGTTGTGCGACAAGGTCCGCGAACATGCGCGCGAGCACGATCTGACCACCACGGCCCACTGGAGCCTGCCTGACCCGTCTGCGGCCGGCGCGGGATACCCGGAATTCCGCCGCGTGGCAAGCGAATTGAGCAGCCGCATCGACTTCTTCATACCGCTTCTCGGCGTCGGCACTCGTCGGCGGTGATCGTGGCGGTCAACCGGCGCGACTTCTGCAAATGGGGCGGTATCGCGGTGATGGCCGCGACGGGAGACGCCGGCGCCTGGGCGGTGGCCGGGTGTTCGCGGCCCGCGCCAACCGGCCCACCCAACGGAAAGGCCGATTACACACTGCGGATCGGTACCGGGACCGTCGAATTGGCCCCGGGCCGGATCGTGTCCACTCTGACCTACAACGGCCAATTTCCGGGCCCGCTGCTGCGGCTCACCGAGGGTCGGCGCACCTGGGTGGACGTCTTCAACGACACCGATTCCCCCGAGCAATTGCATTGGCACGGGCAGCATCTGGAGGCCGACGTTGACGGCGCCGCCGAAGAGGGAACACCTTACATACCCGCACATGGCATGCGAAGAATTTCCTTTGTCCCCGGCCCGGCGGGCTTCCGCTTCTATCACACCCACGTCGTCCCGCGCGCCGACCTGTCCCGCGGCCAATACAGCGGATTGGTCGGACCGGTCTACATCGAACCCAAACACGACCCCGGCTCCTATGACCAGGAAATCTTCTTGACGCTCAAGGAATTTGAGCCCACATTCAGCCGCGGCGGTGACATGGCCAGCGACTTCCTGGCCGGTGACCAGGATCGGAATCTCAAGGAGAAGGGCGAGTCGGCAATGGCGGCCTCGCTGGGTAGAGGTGAGTCACCCGGCAACGAGGTGGGTTACGGGGCGTTTGCCATCAACGGGCGCATGCTCGGCCACGGCGACCCCCTGCGCGTGGCAACCGGTCAGCGGGTACTGGTGCACGTCCTCAACGGTAGCGCTACCGAAACCCGCAGTTTGGCCCTGCCCGGCCATGCCTTCACCGTCATCGCGCTGGACGGCAACCCGGTACCTACGCGGGCAGCGGTGCCGGTGCTATGGCTCGGCGCGGGCGAACGGATCTCTGCCCTGGTCGACATGACCAATCCGGGTGTCTGGGTGATGGGCGATGTGTCCGACGATGACCGCGGCCGAGGAATGGGGGTGGTCGTCGAATACGCCGGGCGCGTTGGGGATCCGCAATGGGTGGGGCCCGCGCCGGTCACGTGGGATTACCGGCTGTTCGGCACACCCCTGCCGGCGAGCGTTCCACCGCCCGATCACACGATCGAGATGTTGATCGAGAAACGCAACGCCGCCGACAACGGCTTCAACGTCTGGACGATCAACGGCGCACCTTTTGCAATGGACACCAACAAACCCGTGCTCGACATCGAGCGTGGCAAGCGCTACCGGCTGCGTTACCGCAACGCCAGCGACGACCTGCACCCCATGCATTTACACCGGCACACCTTCGAAATCACCCGATTCGCCGGCACGCCGACCGCTGGCGTGCGCAAGGACGTCGCCATGCTCGGCGGCTACCAAAGCATGGAGATCGATTTCGTGGCCGACCAGGCCGGCCTCTCGCTGCTGCATTGCCATCAACAAATCCACATGGATTACGGGCTCATGGTGCTGCTCAACAGCGCCTGATCGCCGAAGACGTCGAATCAATCTCACGCGAGCTCAGGGAGTACGTCGCGCAAGGTTCGGCGTGGCATCGGCTCGCTGCTCACCCCAGGGGCTTGTTCTGGCGAACCCCCCGATACATGCCCCAACGCACGATCCACGGCATCACCACGCGCTCGACCAACCAGGACGGGAAGCGGAAAGCATGGCCGGTGGGCAGGAAGACCTCCAGCCCGTTGGGCTGTATACCCACCAGCGAACCCCACCGCCGCGTCGGCGCCCGGTAGGTGCGTAGCGGCCGGCCGGCGAAGTCGGCGGCAACGTTGCGCGCCACCAGGGCGTCGCCCCGATTCCGGGCGGAGCTGCGCAACGGATCGGTCGCCGCGACATCGCCGACTGCGAAGACTCCCCGGTGACCGGGCACCCGCAGCTCCGGGGTGACGCGCACAAACCCGCGCTCATCGAGCAGTTCCGGTGGCAGCCAATCGGTGTTGGGCCGCACCCGCCCGATCGCCCACAGCACGGCGTCGGCGTGGGCGGTGGGCTGCCCGGTGCTCCAGTGGACCGGTTCGCTGGTCAGTTCATCGCCCGCGAAACCGTCGGTCACCACCGCGCGGTGTCCCGGGTGCACGCCGACGCCCAGCTCGGTCAGCCGGCTGCGGATTCGCTGCCAGATCCGCGGATGGTGTCCCTCGAGAGCCGACTCGCCGGGAAAGTAGAGGTCGATTCGCTTGTCCGGCCACGTGGTTGCCATGTTGAGGGCGCTGCTGACCGCCGCCGCGCCGCCACCCACCACGACCACCGACGCGGCGGCGCCCAGCCGGTCGTGCGCGGCGCGCAGTCCCGCGCCGATGTCTGCGGCCGACTGCAAGGTCGGCTGGCGCCAAAAGCCGTTGCTGACCCCGGTCGAGATGATCAGCGCGTCGTACGCCTCGGTGAAGTCCGTCCCGTCTTCGCTGCGGCCCAAGACGGTTTGGCCCGCCAGATCGACGCCGGTCAGCGTTGCCTGCACCGTGCGGACGCCGTCGAGGCGGCGGAACCGGTCGAATGGAATCCAGTAGTCGCGGGCCCAATCGTGCGGACGCGAGAGCCGGACGCCGAGTTCCTGGCCGCTCACCAGCGCGGGTTTGGCCGAAATGCCGACGACGTCGGCATGCCGGGACAGCCGGATCGCCGCGAGGACGCCCGCGTCCCCGAGCCCGGCGACGACGACCCGCTTTCGGTTCATGCCGCTATCCTGCCCTGCGTACATTGCGGACGAGCCGTGGACCGATCCGAGAGCGAGGGAGGCACGTCAGTTGATCGTCTCGCGCAGAACCGGTCACCCGGCGCCGCCGGGGAAGTCCGCAGCGTCGGTACATCCGTGGGTGAGCGCGGCGCTGCGCACCGCGGTGCGTGCGTCGGCCCCTCGTCCCGCCGCGGCCCAGCGCGCCGCCAAGGACTTCGAGAAGGGCCTGATCCCCGCGGTCATCGCCGAGATCCGATGGTCGTTCACCCGGCCGCGCACCTGGCTGATGGGTGTGGTGGCCAACGTGATCTTTGCCGCCGGCTGGTTGCTGGTGCAGCCGCTGACCCCGGTGGGCCATCACCACGATTGGGTGATCCTGGTGGGCACCTACTTCTCTTCGTGGGTCCTCGCCGACGTCACCACTACCAACTTCCTGGGCGCCGACCATTACCGCATCCTTCGGGGTTTATCGGACGGGGTGCCGTTCTGGCGGATCCTGTTGATCAAGAACCTTGCCCTGCTCGCGATCGTCGGGATGCCGACCTTGGCGGCCGCGGTCATGTTGACGTTGTGGCTGGAAACGCCGGCGCGCCTGGGGATTACGATTCCCACCGTCGCGGTGCCCGTCGTGTCCTGGCTGGGCGTCGGCAACCTCATCTCGGTGCTGCATCCGGTGAGTGTCGAGCCGCTGATCCGGCGCTGGCGGCAGCGCGGCGATCTGCGCCGCACCCGCAGTTGGGTGCTGGCCCTGACGCTGCCCTACGCGCTGTATTACGTGGCCGACCCGATGAACGGCGTGGAGCACCGGGTGTTGTGGCAGCAGGCGCCCGCTCTGATCTGGCCGGTGTTCGGCCGCGACACGAAAAGCTTCGTCCACCTTGCCGTCGCCATGAGCGTGTGGGTCGCCGGCAGCATCGCCGCGGTGTATTGGGTGCGCCGGCGCGGGCTGGAGATCCGTTAGGACACCTGGGGTTTGATTTCTTCGATGACCCACTGCGCATAATCGAGGTATGCGTCCACGCCACCCACGACGGGGGCGGGAACGGCGGTGACGGTCACGCCCTGCTCGGCGAGCCAATTCAACCGGTCGACGATTTGTCCCGCGCTCATGCCCGGCCGGTCGCTCGCTTGGCGGGCGACGTGTCCTTCGCCGACCCGATTGGTGCCCAGCCCGTGCATCACCTCGAAATCCCGGCCGTCGTAGGAAGGCCGGGACTTGATGTAGTCGAGTTTCTCGGCGATCTGCTCCGGTGGTGTGAGAAACGGCCACCACCCCGACGCGAACGTGGCCACCCTGCGCAGCGCGGCTTCGGCGTCACCGCCGATCCAAATCGGAAGATGTGGTTTTTGAACGGGTTTCGGCTCGAAGGCGATGTCGGAGAATGACACGTACCGGCCTTCGAATCGGGGTGTGTCGCTGGTCCACAATTCGACGATGGCGGCCAGATACTCGTCGGCGATGCGGCCTCGTTCACCGAAGGGCACTGAAAGCAGTTCGAACTCGCGTGCCAGCCACCCCACTCCGAACGTCACCATCATCCGGCCGCCGCTCATCCAGTCGGCGGTGGCCAGCGCTTTGGCCAGCACGATCGGGTGCTGCAGCGGCAAGATGGTGACGCAGGAATTGATCGCCACGCGCTCGGTGGCGCCGGCGATGAAGGCCTGCGCGGTCGTCGAGTGCAGATAGTGCGGCCCGGACAACTCGACATGGTCGGTCGGGATGACGAAATGCTCGGGCACTGCGATCATGTCGTAGCCCCACCGGTCGGCGCATTGCATCATGCGGCGCTGTTCGGGTCCGGTGACGGCGGCTTCCCAGGGTTGCGTAATCGCCTTGAGGCGCAGCAGGTGCGGAAGGGGGAAGGCGAATTTCATCGGCGTCCCAGCCAGCGGTCCATGTCCTCCAATCTAGGGGTCGGTGTTGTTAACCTTGCGGCATGGACTCCGAAACGGACCCTGCCAGCCAAAAGCTGACCAATGCCACGCTGGCCGCCACCAGCTGGGCGCTGCTGGGCATGATGTCCTACGAAGAGGAAGTCTCGGGCTACGACCTCAAAAAGTGGATCGACTGGAGCGTCGACCTCTACTACTGGAGCCCGTCATACAGCCAGATCTACACCGAGCTGAAGAAGCTGGAGTCGCTGGGACTGGTCACGTCGCGCGTCGAGCGCGACGAGGGCACCCGCAGCCGCCGGCTCTACAAGATCACCCCGGCCGGGATGGACGCCGTCACCGAGTGGACCAATCAGGCGCCGGTGGACCCGCCGGTGCTCAAACACAGTGTGCTGCTGCGGGTTACGTTCGGCCACCTCAGCAACCCGAGCCGGCTCAAGGAACTTTTGCAGGAACATGTGGCGTACGCCGAAGCCAGGCACCGCAAGGCCGTCGAGGACGCCGAGGGGGCCGAGGCCGAACCCGCGTGGGCGTACTCGGTGCTCGCGCTGCGCTGGGCGGCCAAGTACTACGCCGCCGAGCGCGAGTTCGCGTGCGAGATGATCAAGGAGATCGACGAGGCCGACGCGATTCTGCAGAAGGCTCCCAAGGGTGGCTATGGCAAACCGCGCACGACGCCGGGTTATTGGCGCGAGGTCGAGAAACAAGTCCAGGCGAGGCGCGAGGCGGACTAGTCCTGATGGTGGCGACCCGCTTTGCCCGGCTGCGCCGCGCTCGCGATCGCCACTAGTTCTTACGGTGGCGACCCGCTTCGCCCGGCTGCGCCGCGCTCGCGATCACCACTAGTTCTTACGGTGGCGCCCCGCTTCGCCCGGCTGCGCCGCGCTCGCGATCGCCAGGTTCGCCGCCTCCCTCGCCGCGATGTAGCCGTACACCAGTCCCTGCGCGATCGTTGCGCCCGCGCCCGGATACGTCGTGCCGAACGCATTGGCGGCGGTGTTGCCGATCGCGTACAGCCCGGCGATCGCCCCGCCGTCTTCGCGCAGCACCCGCGCCCGCTCGTCGGTCTTCAGCCCACCGCAGGTGCCCAGATCGGATAGCACCATTTTGACCGCGTAAAAGGGGCCGTTGACCAACGGACGCAAGTTGGGGTTCGGCGTGATCGTCGGGTCTCCGTAGTAGCGATCGTAGGCGCTGCTGCCTCGCCCGAAGTCGGGATCCTCACCGGCAGAGGCATTTTGGTTGAAACGAGCCATCGTCGCAAAGAACTCCGACACCGGAACCCCGATCCTCGCGCCCAGATCGGTGAGGTTGTCCGCCCGAGTCGCGATGCCCGCGTCATACCAGGCCTGCGGGATCCTCATCCGCGGAAAGAGTTCGGCGCCAAAGACATAACTGTTGCGGTATTGCTGGTCGAAGATGATCCACATCGACTCGACCGGGCTGCCGGACCGCTCCAGCGCGAGCAACCGCTGCCCGAACGACATGTAATCCGCCGCTTCGTTGGCGAACCGGTGCCCGTTCTGATCCACGATCAGGCAGCCCGGAAGAGATCGCTCGGCCAGCATCACCGCCGGTGCCTTGCCGGGCAACGGTGCGATGGCGGGGAACCACCACGCCTGGTCCATCAGATCGATGTCGGCGCCGATCTCCTGGCCCGCGCGTATTCCGTCCCCGGTATTGGCAGCGGCACCGAGGCTGAGGTTGGCGCCCAACGATTCCGACTGAAATTTCCACCGCATGTCCATGCTGTGGTCGAAACCGCCGGTGGCCAGCACCACGCCGCGCCGCGCGGCGATCGCCACCTCGCGGCCGCCGTGCTCGACGACGGCACCGGTCACCCGTTCGCCGTCACCGGCCAGGCGCACCAAGCTGGTACCGGTCCATACCGGGATACCGGCTCGCAACACTCCGGTGAACAACCCGGCCATCAACCCCTGACCCCCCGCGGCGTAGCGCCGGCCCAGCATGCGGCCCCCCACGCCCTGCGCCAGTCGCTTGCCATAGGTGGGAATGCCCTTGCGCGGCATTCGGGCTACCAGATTCATCCACCGGTAGTCGGCGCCCGTCGTCGGCATCGGGACGGTGACTTCCATCAAGCCGGGCTCCAACCGGGTGCGGTACTGGCCGAGCAGCGACGTGTCGAAGGGGCGGCATTCACAGGTGCGGCCGGCCGCGCTGCCGCCCGGTTCCTCCGGGTGGTAATCGGAATAATCGCGGGCCCAAAACAGCCGCAGCGGCGTGGTGCGGCGCAGCATGTCCACCATCGCGGATACATGCGCCACGAACCCCGCCGACCGCTGCGCGGGCGCCGACCCCGCGACCACCGAATCCAGGTAGGCACCGGCGCGCTCCGCGGTGTCGCCGGCGTTGGCTTCGGCCAGCACCGGGCTGGCCGGCAGCCACAGTGCGCCACCGGACCGGGCGGTCGAGCCGCCCACGTACGACGATTTCTCCACGATCAGCACCGACAGCCCCAATTCGTGGGCGGCCAGCGCCGCGGCCATGCCGGTGCCGGAGCCGACGACGAGCAGGTCAACGGCGGTGTCGGCCACGGGGAGTCTGGCGGGAATCGTCGCGCTGCGCGTCGTCACGGCCACAACGGTAGGCCGAGGCGGCGCGGCACAGAAAGAGCCGTCCTGATCAGTGGAACAATCTGGCCCACGGATCGGTGTGGGGGAGTTGAATCGTGCTCATGACGTCGCACACCGAGGCCGACGAAGTCCGCCTGATAGAAGCGCAGGCCGCGCCGACGCGGTTCGCCCGCGGCTGGCACTGCCTGGGCCTGCTCAGGGATTTCGGTGATGGCAAGCCCCACGCGATCAACGCCTTCGGGCAGAAACTCGTCGTCTTCCGCGGCGGTGACGGCAACATCAACGTGCTGGACAGCTATTGCCGGCACATGGGCGGCGACCTGTCGCAGGGCGAGGTCAAGGGCGACGCGATCGCCTGCCCGTTCCACGATTGGCGCTGGGGCGGCGACGGGCGCTGCAAGCAGGTGCCTTACAGCCGGCGCACCCCTAAGCTGGCCCGCACCCAAGCCTGGACCTCGCTGGAGCAGGACGGCATGTTGTTCGTGTGGAACGACCCGGAGCGCAAACCGCCACCGCCGGAGGTGACGATCCCGCGCATAGAGGGCGCCACCAGCGACCAGTGGACTGACTGGCATTGGTACACCACCGTCGTGAAAAGCAATTGCCGCGAAATCATCGACAACGTCGTGGATATGGCGCACTTCTACTACATCCACGGCGCGTTGCCCACCTACTTCAAGAACATCTTCGAGGGGCAAGTCGCGACGCAGTACATGAACGGCGAGGGCCGTCCCGACATGGGCGGCACCGAAGGCGCGCAGATGCTGGGCAACACTTCGGTGGCGTCCTACTATGGGCCGTCCTTCATGATCGACGACCTGACCTATCACTACGAGCACGGGGATGCCAAAACGATTCTGATCAATTGTCACTATCCGATCGATGCGAATTCCTTTGTGCTGCAATACGGCATCATCGTGAAGAAGTCGGAGGCGATGTCCACAGACGAGGCGATGCAGACCGCGATCAAGCTCGGCGACTACGTCAAGCTCGGTTTCGAGCAGGACGTCGAGATCTGGCGGCACAAGGCCCGCATCGACAATCCGCTGCTGGTCGAAGAGGACGGTCCGGTCTACCAACTGCGCCGCTGGTATCAGCAGTTTTACGTCGACTCCGCCGACGTGCAGCCAGATATGGTGGACCGCTTCGAATTCGAGCTCGACACCACGCGGCCCTACGAGGCGTGGATGCAAGAGGTCGAGGCCAACATGGCCGCCCGGACGTGATGACACTGGAATCGTCGGTGCAAGAGGATAATCGGCTCGACGAGATGCCGATGGTGCCGGTAGCGTGCGGTAGTTGCGGCGCGCGGGTGCTGGTCAGCAAGAGCAGCTGGAATCAGACCAGTGTGCAGTGGAACGCCGATGCGACGGCCCGGTGTGCCGAGCGCGCCGACGCGCAGAAGATCGACACACCGGGGAGCCGGGGTGTCTTCATCGTGTGCTCGGCGCTGAGCGCGTCGATCCTGGACGCGGTGCGTCAGGGAAATCTGTCTGTGGTCGACGAGAAAGACCGCGCACCAAGGTAATTCAGAGCTTTCGGTGCACTAACGCGGGGGAATTTCATCCTTGTGCCGCGGGCAGTACGAGTAGATGCTTTGGGCGACGAAGAATCCGGTGTGGAACTCGGGCAAACTGCTGCTAGCCAGCACGTCTTGCATCACCGCCATGGGCGTCTCGCCGGTGTCGAGTCTCGCGCAGACGTAGTGAGCGGACTCGATCGCGTGTCCGGCCGAGGATTGGTCGATGATGCCCTGCTCCTCGAGGGCTGCCAGGAATTTCTGGTCGGTTGTGTCGGCATGGGCGGCCGGCGGGGCTGCCAGCAGGGCGAGGCAGGCCGCGACGGTGACTAGCATGCGGGCAACCACGTCTGCCGGGCTTCCTGAATTGGTGGGTGTGACTCAGTGATGCTACTGCACGATCACCTCGGCACTGGTGGGCGTTGCGCGGCAAGCAGATTCGCGCGTTCCGCCATTGCCGAACCGACCGATTCCTCGGTGAGCAGATAGAACCGGCCCTCGACGGCCTGTTCAAAGATCCTCGCGGCGGCCGCCAGTGGATTCATGGCCGTGGCCTTGATGTCCAGCATTGCGGACCGCTGCGCCTCTGCGACGGCGACACCGGTGCCCTCGGCGGGGTCGACGCCGCCGGCCGACTCGAAGATGTTGGAAATCACGGCCCCCGGCAGCACCGCTTGAACGTGGACGTGGTGGGCATGCCCGGCCGATGCGACATCGAGATACAGGCACTCGGTCAACGCCAGAACGGCGTGCTTGCTCATGATGTAAGGCCCCTGCAGCGGAGCCGCCAGCACGCCGCCGACCGAGGACAGGTTCCACACCCAGGCCTGCGCGTCGGTGGCCATCATCTTGGGCAGAAACGCCCGCACACCGTGAAAGACTCCGCTGACGTTGATGTCGACGACGCGCCGCCAGTTCACCACCGGCGTGTCCCACAGATATCCGAACTGCTCGACGCCGGCGTTGTTCACCAGCAGCCGCACCGGGCCGACTTCGCGGTAGGTGTGCTCGGCGAGTTCGTGGACGGCATCGGGGTCGCGCACGTCGCAGCCGACGGCGACCGCCGAACCCCCGGCCGCGCCGATTTCTTCGCGCAGGGCATCGATGGCGTCGGTGTCGATGTCGGCCAGCACTACGGTCATTCCCAGCTGACTGGCGTGCCGCGCCAACCCCGCGCCGATGCCCGAGCCGGCGCCCGTGACGACGGCGATCCCACCGGAGAACGGGTTCACGCGTACTGCAATACGGGGCGCGGGGCGAGACGCAGTGGCCGAAGCGGCTGCAGGGTCGGCGCCACGCGTTGCGGGCCGTCCTCGGCGTGCCGCCAAATAGCCATCGCCGTCATCCGGACCGGGGCGATCAATCGCTGGTCGAACGTCATCCGGTTCATCGGACCGCAGACCGACACCGCCGCTATGACTTCGGGGTCCTCACCGGGTGCACCGATAGGCGCTGCGACACAACCGAATCCGAGCAGCGATTCCTCGCGTTCGAAGGCGATGCCGTGGGCGCGCACCCGGGACAACTCGACGGCCAGCTGCGAGCCGGTGGCGATCGAGTACTTGGTTCTGCGGACCCGCAGGTCCACTGGGGCATCCTCATCGCGGTAGGCCAGAATCGCCTTACCGATGGCGGTGCAGTGCGCGGGCTGGCGGCCGCCGACGCGCGTGGGCATCGGCGCCAGCGGCGAGTCGCCGACCTTGTCGAGATAGACGACATCGGGTCCGTCGAGGACCGCGAGGTGCACGACGAGCCCTGTGGCGCGGTGTAATTCGCGCAGCAGGGGACCGGCCGCCCGCACCAGGCGATCCTGGTGCACGGCGAGCGAGCCCAACTCGACCAGGCGCATGCCCAGCTCGTAGTCACGGCCGCTGCGACGCAGCCAGCGCAACTGCACCAGGCGCTCGAGCATCCGGTGCGCCGATGAGCGCGGCAGTCCGGTACGCCGGACGATCTGGGCCAGCGTGAGGCGCCCGGGTCCGTCGAATGCGTCCAGCACGAGGGAGATGCGGTCGATGACCGCCGTGGGCGTAGCTGATTCCGCGGTCCCTGACATCGGCCCTCCCGGCTGAACATATCTGGCTGGCATATTCCTATTAGGAATATCCATTCCTACCACACCCGTGTGGCCGCTGTCACACGTCACGCAAAACTCGAGACCGGGCACGAGAGTCTGCCGAGTGTGCGCTGACGGTGTCTCCTGGGCGAAAATCCCGCCCAGGAGACACACTCAACGCCGTCAGCGCACTCAAGGCGCGACGGTGATCGACTAGATCAGTGCAGGTCAGCCCTTAGCGGCCGAGCGACCCGCGCGGCGGCCATAGAAGCTGCCGTCACCCAGTGAGACGCCGCTGGCGTAGCCCCACGCGGCCAGACCGGCGGTGCACCGCCCGGCGGCGAAGAGTCCCGGGATGGGCGCGCCGCTGACATGCAGCACCTCGGCGTCCAGCGTGGTGGCCAGACCGCCCAGGGTGAATCCGCCGGTGCTTTCCCGCAGGTCGACCGCGCCAACGGGGGAGCCTATCGGCTTGATCCACTCCGGCTTCTTGTGCAGCAGCGGATCCTCACCGCGCGCGGCTCCCTCGTTGTAGGCGGCCACCGTCGCCTGCAGCGACCCGGTCGGCAGCCCCATCTCGCGTTCCAGGTCGGCAACGGTCTCGGCCACCCAGGTCGCCGGGCGCAGCATGAACTTCGGTGACCACGAGGCCATGGCCTCCTCCTGCGCATCGCCGTCGATGATCAGGTATGCGACGTTGTCCTGCTGGTAGAGGGTGAGCTGCCCGATCCGGCCCGGGTAGGTGTCCTCGGCGACGTAGCGCTGACCGCGGCCGTTGACCAGGATGCCGCGCACCAGCTGCTGGGGGTCGATGAAGATCGCGACCTCGGTGGCGTCCATGTGCGCCAGATCGGCGCCCAGCGCCTGCGCCATCCGGATCGCCTGCCCGTCGTGCTGCTCGATGGAGGCCGCCGGCCGTCCGGCGATCCGCGGCGCGTAGCGCGCCACCATCGCGTCGTTGTACGCAAAGCTGCCCGTCGCCAGCACCACCCCGGTACGCGCGCGGATGTCCATCTCGGTGCCGTACTGGCGGGCGCGGATACCGACAACCCGGCCGTCGGATTCGGTGATCAGCCGCTGCACCCGCACGTCGTAGCGCGCCCTCGCCCCCGCCGCGGTCGCGGTTTCCACCAAGGGTTTCATCAGCATGTAGCCGGCGCTGGCCTCGCCCTGCTTCTTGTCCTGCATCTGCGGGACGTGTCCGCGCGGCGCGGGGGAGGCAATGGTGTTGAACGGGAAGGAGTTTTCGCCGCCGCTGTACATCAGCCCCTGATCGCCCATCGGTTCCCACCCGGGCTCGGAGAAGAACTCCGCCTTGAACGGCACACCGCAGCCGACCAACCACTCGAAGTGGGCGACGCTGCCGGCGCAGTAATCGGCGATCCGGTTCTCGTCGGCGCCGGGCCCCATCGCGACGTTGAGGAACGCCGCCATGTTGTCAACGGAATCGGCGAAGCCGCAAGCACTTTGGATCGGCGTGCCGCCGCCGAGATAAATGAAACCGCCGGCCATCGACGCCGCGCCGCCCCAGGAGCCGGTGCGCTCCAGGACCAAGACGTCCGCGCCGGAGCGGGCCGCTTCCACCGCCGCGGCAGCACCGGCGATGCCGTAGCCGGCAATGATCACGTCGGCCTCGTCATCCCACGAGGCGATCGACGACGCCGCCACCGGCGTCACGTCGGATTCGGGCGTCACAGCCGCATGGCCGCCGGCATTTCGCCGACCCACTGGTGGCCCCAGTAGCTGTCGGCGGTGATTTCCTCTGAGGTGTAATAGGTTTCGTCGACCCGCATTCCTTCGGTGCCGAATTCGATGTCCCAGTCACCGGGTGCGCGGACGTAGAATGAGACCATCTTGTCGTTGGTGTGCCGTCCCAGGGTGGACGAGAGTTGGAATCCCTCTGCGTTGACCCGGTCCAGTGCCTGCCCGACGGCGTCGAGGGTGTCGACCTCGACCATGATGTGGACCAGGCGGGGGTCGCGCTGGTGCGCGGCTGGGACGATCGCCAGGCTGTGGTGGCGCTCGTTGATGCCCAGGAACCGAACCCGTACCGGGCCAAACTCTTTCGGTAGCGGCACTCGGAACGCGCCACGGGCGCGGAATCCCAGGACCTCGGTGTAGAAGTCGAACAGCCCATTGGGGTCGGTCGCCGGTACGACCACGTGACCCATGCCCTGGTCGCCGGTGACGAATCTTGCACCGAACGGGGTCACGACCGGACTGTGGTCGAGCACGGCGCCGTGGAAGACCTCGAGTGTGGTACCGGCGGGATCCTCGAAGGTGATCACCTCTTCGACGCGACGGGCCTCGGCCTCGTCGGGCGACAGCTGTTTGTACGCCACCCCGGCGCCGTCGAGGGCGGCCTGCACGCGCTGCAAGGCCCGGTGGTCGCGCACTTCCCAGCCGATGGTGAGCACCCGATCGGTCTCACCGGGAACCACGATCATCCGTGCCGCCCGCTCGTCCATCCGCAGATAAAGCGCGGACGGGTCGGGGCCCTTACCCTCGGCGAACCCCAGCACGCCGAAGGCGAACTGGCGCCAGCGATCGATGTCGTTGGTCGAAATGGTGATGTAGCCAAGACTTTTCAGGTCCGTCATGGATGGCTTCTCCTGCTCAGATCAAAGCCCGCAGCGGGCCTTCGGGCGGGTCGATGCCGATCGAACTCAGCGCCGATGCGTGATAGATGGTGCCGGGCACGTGGATGGCATGCATCTGGCCGACGTGCACGTCACGCCAATACCGTTGCAATGGCTTGTCCATTCGCGCGGCGTTGCCGCCCGAGCGGGCGAAGATCTCGTCGACCGCCGACACCGCCCGCCAGACCGCCCGCACCTGGGTGCGCCGGCCGGCCGCCCGGTCGGCGAACGACACCTCCTTGCCGGCCGCGACCATGTCGTAGGTGCGGTCGGCGTTGGCCAACAACTCCTGGCGGGCGGCGTTGATGTCGGCGGCCGCCTCACCGATCGCGTGCATGACATACGGGTCGTCCTTGATCGCGGTCCCGGTGGCGCCGACGCGCTCGCGCTGATAGTCCAGATGCGCGGCGAGTGCGCCCTCGGCGATCCCGATGGTGGCCGCGGAAATGCCCAGGGGGAACATCGTCGACCACGGCATCAGATACAGCGGCTCGGTCATGCCGGCCTCGCGCTGGGCGGTGCCGTCCATCACCTTGGTCGCGTCCATGGTCCGGTAGCTCGGCACGAACGCGTCCTTGACGATGACGTCCTTGGAGCCGGTTCCGCGCAACCCCACCACATTCCACGAGTCGTCGACGATCTCGTAGTCCTTGCGCGGCAGGATCATGTGCAGCATCTGCGGCGGCATCAACGGGATGCCCTTCTCGTCGCCCAGCATCGCGCCCAGGATTATCCAGTCGCAATGGTCGGTGCCCGAGCTGAACTGCCAGCGCCCGTTGAAGAGGTAGCCGCCATCGACGGGTTTCGCCACGCCCTGCGGCGCGTAGGGGGAAGCCATCCAGGTGTCGACGTCGTCTGCCCAGATCTCGGCGGCGACTTTCGGGTCGGCATAGGCCAACTGGTAGGGGTGTACGCCGACGACGCCGACGATCCAGCCGGCCGCCGGGTCCAGGGCCGCGGTGGCCATCGTCGTCTCGGCGAACTCGCGGGGGTGGACCTCGAAGCCCTGATACTGCTTGGTCTGCAGCAGCCGGATCAGTCCGGCGCCCTTCATCAGCTTGACGGTGTCGTCGGTGAGCCGGCCGATGCGTTCGGCTTCCGCGGCTTGGTCGCGCAGCTGGTCGGCCATGGCCACTACCTGGTCGAGTACCCGGTCGGTCATATCGTTTGTCCTTACGTATGTGGGCTAGGTAATGGTCTACCGCAGTCGCGCTCAGTCCCAAAGGAAATCCCGATGAGCGGACACCACTTCGTCAAAATTGGACGTGAACCTCGGTGCTGGCCGCCCTCGCCTGGCAGGCGAGAATCAGGCCGTCCTCGAGATCCGCGGCGTCCAAGACGTCGCACGGAGCCATGTCTACCCGCCCGGTGATGACGCTCGCCACGCACGACCCGCAGTGGCCCTGCCGACAGGAGTGGGGCACGGCGATCCCCGCGCCGAGCAGTGTCTCGACCAACGTCTGTCCGTGTGGCCAGCGCAAACGATGCCGCTGACCGTCCAGTTCGACTTCGAGGTGTGCGACGTCCGGCATGAGCCGATGGTCGGCGATGCCGGCGGGGCGGCGGGCACGCGCGCCCGGTGGTCGGGAAAACTCGTCCGAACCGTCCGGTGACCGGGAGGGCGCGCGGTTCGCGACGCCGAAGGCCCTACGGTGACTGCTTGTGAACGAGCCCGGCCAACAGTCTCTGGATGTCGTCGTGGTCGGTGCGGGGTTCGCCGGCCTGTATGCCCTGCACAAGCTGCGCAGCCAGGCCCTTTCGGTGCTGGTGCTGGAAGCCGCGCCCGAGCTGGGCGGCACTTGGTTTTACAACCGGTATCCGGGTGCGCGCTGTGACGTCGAGAGTGTCGACTACTGCTACTCGTTCTCCGAGGAACTCCAGGAGAAATGGAACTGGACCGAACGGTATGCCACCCAGGCCGAGATCCTGGCGTATCTGAACTGGGTCGCCGACGAACTCGACCTGCGCCGCGACATCGCGCTGCGCACCCGTGTGGTCTCTGCGGCACTGGATGAGGCGACGCTGCGCTGGACGATCACCACCGACGCCGGGCAGACGATCTCGGCACGGTTTTGTCTGATGGCAACCGGCCCGTTGTCGGCCGCGCTGACCCCGGCCTTCGCCGGACTGGACACCTTCGCCGGCGAGATCCACCACACCGCGCAATGGCCCCACACGTCCGTTGACTTCACCGGCAAGCGGGTGGCGGTCATCGGCACCGGATCCTCGGGCATTCAATCGATTCCGGTGATCGCCGAGCGCGCCGCCCACCTCTACGTCTTTCAGCGCACCCCCAATTACAGTGTCCCGGCCGGCAACAAACCGTTGTCCGTCGCGGAGCTCAACGAGATCAAAGCGGGTTACGCGCAGCGGCGTGCGCTGTCGTGGCGCAGCGGCGGTGGCTCACCGCACATCACCGCCCCGAAGCCGACGATGCAGTTCACCCCCGAGGAGCGTCGCGCGGCGTTCGAAAAGCGCTGGCAGCTCGGTGGCGTGCTGTTCTCCAAGACGTTCCCGGACCAGATGACCGATCTGGAGGCCAACGACGAGGCCCGCAGGTTCTACGAGGAGAAGGTCCGGGCCGTCATCGACGATCCGGCCGTCGCCGATCTGCTGATTCCCACCGACCACCCGATCGGCACCAAGCGAATCTGCACCGACAGCAACTACTTTCAGACCTTCAACCGCGCGAACGTATCGCTGATCAGCGTCCGCGCCACCCCGATCGAATCCGTCGACGCCACCGGGATCAATATCACCGACGCTCATTACGACGTCGACATGATTGTGCTGGCAACGGGTTTCGATGCGATGACCGGCGCGCTGGACAAGATCGATATCATCGGACGGCACGGCACCGCCCTGCGTGAGGATTGGGTGCACGGGCCCCGCACTTATCTGGGACTGGGCGTCGACGGTTTCCCCAACCTGTTCCTGGTCTCGGGCCCGGGAGCACCCGCCGTGCTGGCGAACATGGTGCTGCACGCCGAGGCCCAGGTGAACTGGATCGCCGCAGCCATCGCCTTCCTCGACCATCACGGTTACGCCGCACTGGAAGCCACCGTGGACAGCGTCGACGGTTGGGGCGCCGAATGCGCCCGCCGGGCCGAGGCGACGTTGTTCACCAAGGCGAACTCCTGGTACATGGGTGCGAACGTGCCGGGCAAACCGCGCGGCTTCATGCTGTTCACCGGGGGCTTCGCGACATACAACGACATCTGCGCCGAGGTCGCCGACGCCGGCTACCGCGGCTTTGATCTCATCGAACGATGACGGGATTGCTGGACAAGGTTGTCGTGGTCACCGGTGCCGCCAAAGGAACCGGGCGGGTGCACTGTGAGCGCTTCGCGGATGAGGGCGCCGACGTGATCGCGCTCGACGCTGCAGCGGCGGCCGACGAGTTGCGTGGTACCGCACGGGGAGTCGAGGACCGCGGCCGCCGCTGCACTACCGGCCTGGCCGACGTCAGCGACCTCGAGGCGATGACGGCCGCCATCGATGCCGGCGTCGCCGAGCTGGGCCGGCTCGACGTGGTCGTTGCCAACGCCGGAGTCCATCTGCCCGGCGCGCCGTCGTGGGAACTCGACCCCCACGTCTGGCAGCGCACGCTCGATATCAACCTCACCGGCGTCTGGCATACCGTCCGGGCGAGCGTGCCGCACATCGGCGACCAAGGCGGCTCCGTCGTCATCATCAGCTCTACCAGTGGTCTTCGCGGCCTGCCCAACACCGCGCACTACACCGCCAGCAAGCACGCGGTGGTGGGGTTGGCGCGCACGCTGGCCAACGAGCTCGGCCCGCGCGGCATCCGGGTCAACACCGTGCACCCCGGGCCGGTGGCGACCCCGATGGTGCTCAACGAGGCCACCTTTCGGCGGCTGCGCCCGGACCTGGACAACCCGACGGCGGCCGATGCGGCCGAGGTGCTGCAGGCCCGAAACCTGCTCCCGGTGCCGTGGGTCGAGCCCGTCGACATCGCCAACGCCGTGCTGTTCTTGGCCTCGGAATCGGCGCGCTACATCACCGGCACCCAGCTCGTCGTCGACGCCGGCCTGACCCAGAAGACGACATGACCGGGCGGCTGGCCGGCAAGGTAGCTCTGATCACCGGTGCGGCGCGGGGGATCGGCCGGGCGCAGGCGGTGCGGTTCGCGCAGGAGGGCGCCGATATCGTGGCGCTCGACGTATGCGGCCCGGTCGAGACCGTGGTGATCCCGCACAGCACACCCGCCGACCTCGAACAGACGGCCGCGTTGGTCGCCGAGGCCGGCGCCCGGGTGCACACCGAAATCGTCGACGTGCGTGACCTTTCCGGAATGCAGGCCGCCACCGATCGCGGTGCCGAGCGCTTCGGTGGCCTGGACGCGGTCTGCGCGACCGCGGGAATCACCTCCCGCGGCATGGCGGTCGACCTGGACGAAAGCGCCTGGCGCACCATGCTCGACGTCAATCTGACCGGGGTGTGGCACACCTGCCGCGCGACCGGGCCGCACCTGATCTCGCGCGGGGCGGGGTCGATGATCTTGACGAGCTCCATCGCGGGGCTGCGTGGGCTGGTCGGGGTTGCGCATTACACCGCCGCCAAGCACGGCGTGATCGGCATGATGCGCAGCCTGGCCAATGAGCTTGCGCCGCATAATGTTCGGGTCAACTGCGTCAGCCCGACCAACGTCGACACGCCCATGATTCACAACGACGTGGTGAGTAACGCATTTCGGCCCGACTTGGACCGTCCGCCTACCCGCGCGGAATTCGCCGAGGCGGCGCGCTCGATGAACATGCTGGCGGTGCCGTGGGTGGACGCGGCCGACGTGGCCAATGCCGCGCTGTTTTTGGCCTCCGACGAGGCGCGCTACATCACCGCGATCGTCCTGCCCGTCGACGCCGGAGCCACCCAGCGATGAGAACGCCATGACCGCCATCGACGAGTTGCCGGCCCGGGTGCGCCGGCTCGGGGACGAGCGCCGCCGGGTCTGATGGCGGCGACCCGCTTCGCCCGGCTCTGCCGCGCTCGCGATCGCCGACAGCTAGCCGCGCGAAAGGAACGCCAGCACGGTGCTTTCGAACGCCGCCTTGGCTTCGATCATCGCCCAGTGCCCCGAGTTGGGGAAGATGTGCAGCTCCGCGTTGGGAATGGTGCGCATCGGGATCAGCGCCATGTCCGGCGGGCTCACCCGGTCGTCGCGGCCCCACGTCAGCAGGGTGGGCGCGCTGAGCTTGTGCATGGTCGCCCACGGCAGCGGCCGGTCGGAGGCGTTCAGCGCGGCGTTCATCCCGGCGAACGCCGCCTTGCCGTACATGCGTCGCGCCGCGGCCAGGGTGTCCGGGTCGGTGGCCAGCTGCCAGCGTTCCTCGATCAGCTCGTCGGTGACCAGTGCCTGGTCGTACACCATCGACTTGAGCCAGTCGACCAGCCGTTGCCGCGTGGGGTCTTCGACGAACTCCTGCAGCAGCCGAATCCCTTCGCTGGGACTGGGACTGAAGATGTTGGTGCCGATTCCGCCGATGGTCACGAGCCGGCCGACGCGGTCCGGATTATGGGTCGCGAAGTTGATGCCGACGCCACCGCCCATCGAGTTGCCGACGATGTGCACCTTGTCGACGTCGAGCGCCTCCAGGAAGGGCGACACCGTACCGAACGCGGTCACCATCGGATGGCCGCCGAAGTCGTCGCTGACCCCGAAACCGGGAAACTCCAGGATCAGGCAGCGGAACTGCTCGGCGAAAGCGGGCAGCACCCCGCGGAAGTTGCGCCAGCCGGTGACGCCGGGGCCGGAGCCGTGCAGGAACAGCAGCGCCGGGCCCGAATGGGTGTCGCCGGTGTCGTAGTAGCGCAAAGCGCCTTTTTCAGTGCTGATCTCACGCAGGTCTTGCGCCGCGATGGTCGTCGGTTCAGAAGTGTCTGGCACGGGTGTCACCCTGCCATGCCGTGGCGGCCAGGGTGGACGGGGTTCCGCTGACCGGGCCGATCAGATCGGGTGATCGCCCGGTTCGCCGCAACTCAACAGTTCTTTGAGCGCGGCGGGGAATGCGTCGGCCAGGTCCCAGAGATCCGGAACCAGGTCGGGGCAGGAAATGATGCCGATGCCCAGTCGGCCGTTGAGCGACATCACCGTGATGTTCAGCGCGGCGCCGGCGATGATCGGGCCGAGCGGGTACATCGCGTCGAGCCGGCACCCCAGGAAGTAGAGCTGCTCTTGCGGACCGGCGACATTCGACATCACCAGGTTGTGCGGCGGGTTATCGGGCAACGGTATGCGCGGCAGCAGTTTCCTGGCGGCGCCGAACACGGTCTGCCCGGCCACCTGTGTCCAGTCCTGCAGCAGGGTCGCGCCCAGCGAGGCGGAATGGTCTTTGGCCGCCGCATTTCTGCCGGCGATGCTGGCCAGCCGCTGCACGGGGTCGTCGATATGGGTTTCGAGCCGGCATAGCATCCAAGTCATCTGGTTGCGGCCGGTCCGGGTGGATTTGCCGCGCACGGACACCGGCACGCTCGCGACAAGCGGAATGTCCGACAGTGCGTCACGGTCCTGGAAGTACTGCCGCAAGGCCCCGGCGCACAGCGCCGTCACGACGTCGTTGACGGTGACCCCGAACCTGTCCTTGACGGACTTGACGTCCTGGAGGTCCACGCTGGTCAGGGCGACGTTGCGACGCCGGGTGAACGGCCCGTTGAACGCTGTGGGCGGTGCCGCGAACGGCGCCGCCATCGTCTGCCCACCGCCGCGGGCGCGCAGCACCGTCTCGGCCAGGGTCAGCGCCGTTGCCGGCACGACTTTGGCCAGCCGCCAGGGCCGCAGCGCCGCCCCGATCAGCCCGCTCGCGGCGATGTGGAGCTGATTCGCCGCGCCGGTGCGCTCGGCCGGTTCCGGGGGCGGGGCGTCCGGCACGGGGCTGCAGAACTGCGCGAGCAGGTTGGCCCCGCCCACGCCATCGACCACCGCATGGTGGACCTTGAGGACGACGGACAGCGCGTCCCTGCCGTGCAGGCCTTCGATCACCCACATTTCCCACAGCGGACGATCGCGATCGAGCGCCAGGCCGGCAATGTGGCCGCAGAGGTCCGCTAATTCTTTGGGACCTCCTGGCGAAGGCAGGGCCACGCGGTGAACGTGGCGAGCCAGATCGAACCGATCGTCGTCCACCCACACCGGATGGTCGAAGTTCAGTTCGTTGTCGGCCAGCTTGAGGCGGAATTCGGGGATGGCGTCCACCCGCCCCGAAAGCGCCTCGAGGAAGCGATCGAAGGTGTAGCCCCCCGGCATGGTCATGGGGTCCAGTTCTAGAACGCAGCAAACATTCAAAGGCTGCGTCGGCGACTCCAGATGTAAGAAGAACGCGTCTAACCCACTGAGTCGTTGCATACCTGCTCGTCTCTTTTACGCGGTCATGACCGCTGGTCACGTGACCCGCGGTCATCCCGGAGCTCCTGAGGGGACGCACATGATCGGGGAGACCGCAATGTTTTCGTGTGCCTTCTATCTGTAGCCGTTGGGGGGCTTACGGCAAACATTTCGTCGGTACATTTAACGAAATCGCTACTCAGTGGACGTTCGGGGCGGCGCGCGCGATGCGGGTTATCGCGCTGGTGGACGGCCGGTCGGGTGAGTGCGCCGGCCAGCAGCAGCACCCCGGTGATCAGCTCCCCGAAGGGCAGGGCGTAACTGCACGCCGATGACTCCGACGGTGGGCACGGTCGGCGCCGGACGTACCCATGATCGGTCCTTTCTTCGGCTGTCCCGGTATGGCGCGGAAACCTCAGGTGGACAATAGGTTTCGCGCACTCACGGACGCGGCGATCATTATGCGCCGGAGGGTTGGCGGGCCATCGCGGAGTCGGGCGCCGCCCAGTCGGTCGACACCTTGCGGTGCTTGATCAGCCAGCTATCGCCCTGGGGCACCAGGATGTCGCGGTACCGGCCGCAGTGGTCGAGCCCGATGTGGGTCACCACGGTGAAGTAGGACTTGGCCTGGACGCGGTCGGGCGTTACGTCGGTGAACAACACGTTCGCGACGTTATGGCGCACAATCGGCTTGACGTGGGCGTCGACGGCGATCTTTCCGGTGACACCGCCCAAGAATTCCGTGATCTCCGAACGCCCGCGCAATGGTTCGAAACCCCGTATCTCGAGGATCCCGTCGTCGCAGAACGTCTCGGCAAGACCGGCGAGCCGGCCGGCGTCGCCGGACCAGTTGTAGCGCGCCAGGGTATCGCGGATTCGCTCGCGGGCGACCAGTTCCCACAACTCCACCGTCACGGCTCCTCGCCCCCGCCGACTCCTTGGCCCATCAGCGTAGGCGCATCCGGTGTCGTCGCCGCAATGAGGCGCGGCAGCACATCAATGAAGCAGAACCGCAACGGGTTTGAGCTAGGACATCGGCGTGCTGACGCGCCCTGCTTCCCGAGATCGCGGCAACGCCCGTTTGACCGGCCAGGACTGCGGCGAAGGCTACTGGCGTCGACGTTTCGAGTATCCACCGGTTGGGCAATAAGGGGGGCGACTGCACGACACGGGCACGTGCACGCCACGGAGGGAGAACGCATGTCGGACAAGAGTGGTCCCGAGGAAGCGATCGAGGGCATCGTCGAAGGCATCAAGGGCAAGGTCAAGGAAGTCGCCGGCGCGGTCGCCGGGCGCGACGACCTGATGCGGGAGGGCCAGGCCCAACAGGACAAGGCGGACGCGCAGCGTGAGGCGGCCCAGAAAGAGGCCGAGGCCGAAAGCGCCCGTAAGGCCGCCGATATCAACGAGGCTCGTCAAAAAGCCGAACAGTAGCGGCACTCGATGGTGCCCGGTCACAGGCCCGGTCACAGGCGTGGCCGGGCCAAGGTGTTGGTGTGGGCTGGCATTGCGCGGGAATGAAAACCCACGCGCGGCGGTAGAACAACGCATGAAGCTCAACGACGCCGCCCGTGATCTGATCGGCAAGGGCGCGGACGCCACCCTGGTCACCCTCAACCCCGACGGCAGCCCCCAGGTGAGCGTCGTCTGGGTCGCGTTGCAGTCGACGCCCGACGGCGACGAACTCGTCAGCGCCCACCTTTCCGAACACAAGAAAGTCCGCAATGTGCGTCGTGATCCGCGGGTGGCGGTGACGATCGTGTCGCTCGACGGTCCGGGCCAGGCGATGCGGCCCTACCTGTCTCTCACCGGGACCGCGCGGATCGTCGAGGGTGGTGCACCCGAGTTGCTCAGGGAACTCAATCCGGTCCTGGGCGACCCCAACCTGACATTCCCGCCGGCCGATGCACCGCCGGGGTATCTGACGCGCATCCGCATCGACAAGGTTGGCGGCATCGGGCCCTGGGCCGGCTGACCGAGGACGGCGGCGTCAGCGGCATTCGCGATGAGACTCCGGGCCGCAATCAGGGGGCGATGGGCCGATTGGTCCACTGGCGGTCAGGCCGGCGCGTCGAGCGGAACCATCCACCGGCCACGCCGGTGCCGCCATCGGTGGGGATGGTGTGGCCGGTGACGAAGGCCGAGAGGTCCGACGCCAGAAACAGGATGGCATGAGCTTGATCGTCGGGCAGGCCCATCCGCCCGACCGGAACCCACTGCGGCCACCGCGCGTGTTCCTCGGCCGAAAGCCATTGCGAATAGGGCACTTGCAGGGATTCGGTGACGTCGGGCGCGATCGCGTTCACCCGCACCCCGTCGTTGCCCACCTGGACCGCGAGGCTGCGGGTGAATGCGATGACGGCGGCTTTGAAAGCGGCATACACCGGATCCTCGGGATAGCCCCGCAGCCCCTCGACCGATGAGACGTTCACGATGGCACCGGTGTGCCGGCCAACCATGGCCGGCAGGAAGGCGTGGGTGAGCAAGAAAACATGGTGCAGGTTGATCCGGTAAAGCTCGTCCCACAGCTGGGGGTCGGTCTCGACGAAGTTTCCGGGGTGGCGCAGCCAGTGGCCCACATTGTTGACCAGCACATCGACCCGGCCGAACCGATCGAGGACCGTGCGGGCCAATGGGGCGACCTGATCGGGATCACGGACGTCGGTGACGACCGCCAGGGCCGACCCGCCGGCGTCGGCGATGGCGGCGACTGTCGCGTCGGCGAGGTCGGCGTCGATATCGGCGATGATCACCTGCGCACCGTGCTCGGCGAACAACCGCGCGGTCGCTGCGCCGATACCTCCTCCGCCGCCCGTGACGACGGCCACCCGGCCGGAAAGCAGATCGGGGTGCTTAGCGTGTGTCATCGCTCATATCTTGGGTCACTGGGCAAGGCAGACAACAACCGGTCGGGTCGAATTCTGCCCACGCGACAGCCGCAAAGACGATGAGCAAGTGGTACCCATCTCTACGGACCGTAAACCGTGACGGACCCGACACAAGCCGCATGTGGATTCCGTTTTTACATTCCAATAGGCCGGGTATCCGCCCCTCCACTGAGGAGGTTGAAGCCCAATGGTGAGTACAACCGAACCGGCCCGGATATTGCCGAGCGTCGCGATCACGCGGCGCGTTCATCATCGCCACAGCCCGCAGTCTGTTGCGGTAGGGCTTGCCAGCCGCTTGATCGTGAAAAACACCGTCCGCGCGTGGGCCATGACGCCGAACCTGCACTGGCCATTCGAGTATGTCGACGGCGTCGCGGGTTTGGTCCCGCGTTTCGGGTCCGAGGCGAAAATCGAGTCGGTGCGGCTGGATCACTGCGCCGCGGAATGGGTTCGCGCTCCCGGTGTATCGGGGGAGCGGGCGATCCTGTACTTGCACGGCGGCGCATTCCTCACCTGCGGCCTGAACACGCATCGCTCGATGGTGGCTCGGTTGTCGAAGGAGGCCGATGCCGCCGTTCTCACGGTCGCGTACCGGAAGCTGCCCGCACACCAGATCACCGATGCGATCGACGATGGAATCAGCGGCCTGCGGTGGCTGCAGGATCGCGGCTTCGAGGGCGACCAGATCGTCGTGGCCGGCGACTCGGCCGGGGGCTACCTCGCGTTCATGACCACCCTCCTGGCGATCAGTGACGGCATCATGGAACCCGCCGGAGTTGCGACCATCTCACCGTTCACCGACGCGGATCCGGTGCGAAAACTCAAGCACCGCAACGCACGCAAGTGCTCCATGTTCACCCGCCGGGCCTTCTCGATGTTTGCTCGATACCTGAGCAGCGCACAGGTTCTGGAAGGCCGCGGTGATTCCGCTGTCGCCTCGCCGGTGGACGCCGACCTATCCTCGATGCCGCCGGTCACCATTCACGCGAGCTCGGATGAGTTGCTACTCGCCGACGCCGAATTGATGGCAAAACGCCTGGAAGCCAGTGGGATCCACTGCGATCTGCACCTGTGGGACGGACAGATTCACGACTTTCCCTTGGCGGCCGATATCTTGCCCGAGGGCAGGCGGGCCCTGAAGTACCTCGGGAATTTCGTCAAGGACGTCACGGCTGCCCGCAGCAAGATCCCGAGCGTACGGCGCCTGCGTGATGCCGCGGTTGCAGGTTGAAGGCTGCGAAAGTAACTGCATGGCAAGTTGATTCGCCATCCATCTGCTTTCCCCGGTTCGGTGAGCGCGCGTCCTTGCCCGCTGCTCATGCCGGCCGGGACGTCGCCGGAAAACGTTACCCGGCGAAGAGCCGAGCGGATGAGTTGCGCCGCTGGCGTTACAGTTGGTCCTGATGAGCCCACCAGCCCCGCCTGCGCTGACTGTGCGGTACGAGGGAGCCGAGCGCACCTTCGCGGCAGGCAACGATGTAGTGATCGGGCGTGACCTCCGCGCCGACGTGCGAGTTGCCCACCCACTGATCTCCCGCACCCACCTGATCGTGCGATATGACCAGGGCCGATGGATCGCCATCGACAACGGCAGCCTCAACGGCCTTTATGTTCACCACCGCCGCGTCCCGGTCGTCGACATCCAGGACGGCCTGCGGCTCAACGTCGGCAACCCGGACGGCCCGGCGCTGACCTTCGAGGTCGGCCGCCACCAGGGTTCGGCTGGACGGCCCCCTCTGACGACGTCGATACCGATCGTCAGCAACCCCAGCGAACCGCCGGCGCGGGGACCGCAGAGCCAGCCATTCGGCACCCAGGACCCCGACGAGCCCCAGCATCCGGCGTCGGCCTCGTTCCGCCACCCCGTCCATCCGCCCACCGCCGCGCAGCCGAGCCCGCCGGCCGGCGGACCAACGCCGAGCTATCCGTCGGCGCCGCAGCCGCGATACCCGACCAGCGGACTCCCGAGCGCCCCGCCCAGCGGATCCCAGCCCGCGCCGCAGATTTACCGGTCACCGTCGACGCACGCAGCGCCGCCCACCACCGCGGGACCGGCAGCACCCCAGACAGGCCGCATCGGCGGCGACTCGTCGATCCTCGCGACGTCGATGATGAAGATACTGCGGCCGGGCAAGACCGGGCCGGACGTGCCGGGTGCGATCAAGATCGGACGCGCCAACGATAACGACATCGTCATCCCCGAGGTCCTGGCATCGCGCCACCACGCCACCCTGATCCCGACACCCACCGGCACCGAGATCCAGGACAACCGCAGCATCAACGGCACCTTCGTCAACGGCGTCCGGGTCGATTCGGCCCTGCTGCACGACGGCGACGTCGTCACGATCGGCAACATCGACCTCATCTTCCATGGCGGCAACCTGGCCCGTCGCGACCAGACCGCGACCGCCACGCGCAGCGGCGGCCTCGACGTGCGCGGAGTGACCTGGACGATCGAGAACAACAAAACGCTGCTGGACAACATCTCGCTGACCGCCCTTCCCGGCACGCTGACGGCGATCATCGGGCCTTCTGGCGCCGGCAAGTCGACCTTCGCCCGCTTGATCGCCGGGTACACGCACCCGACGACGGGGACCGTGTCATTCGAGGGGCACAACGTTCACGCCGAATACGCCTCGTTGCGCAGCAGGATCGGGATGGTGCCCCAGGACGACGTGGTGCACGGCCAACTGACCGTGCAGCAGGCGTTGATGTATGCCGCCGAACTGCGGCTGCCACCGGACACCACGAAGGACGACCGCGCCCAGGTGGTGGCGCGGGTGCTCGAAGAGCTCGAGATGACCCAACATCTGCACACGCGGGTCGACAAGCTGTCCGGCGGTCAGCGCAAGCGCGCGTCGGTGGCGCTGGAATTGCTCACCGGCCCGTCGCTGCTGATCCTCGACGAGCCGACCTCCGGCCTGGACCCGGCGCTGGACCGGCAGGTGATGACTATGCTGCGACAGCTGGCCGACGCCGGTCGCGTGGTGCTGGTCGTCACCCACTCGCTGACCTACCTGGACGTCTGCGATCAGGTGTTACTGCTCGCCCCCGGCGGCAAGACGGCGTTCTCCGGGCCGCCCAGCCAAATCGGCCCCGCCATGGGCACCACCAACTGGGCCGACATCTTCAGCACCGTCGCCAGCGACCCCGACGGTTCCCGCGCGCGCTACCTGGCCCGGACCGGCCCGCCGCCTGCTCCGCCGCCCGCGGAGAAACCCGCCGAACTGGGCGATCCCTCGCACACCAGCCTGTTGCGGCAGTTCTCCACGATCGCCCGGCGTCAAATGCGGCTGATCATCTCGGACCGCGGCTACTTCGTTTTCCTCGCGCTCCTGCCGTTCATCATGGGGTCGTTGTCGATGTCGGTGCCCGGCGATGTCGGATTCGGGGTCCCGAACCCGATGGGCGCCGCGCCCAATGAGCCCGGGCAGATCCTGGTGCTGCTGAACGTCGGCGCGGTGTTCATGGGCACCGCTTTGACCATCCGCGACCTCATCGGTGAGCGGGCAATCTTCTTGCGCGAACAGGCGGTCGGCCTGTCCACGTCGGCGTATCTGTTGGCCAAGGTCTGCGTGTACACGGTCTTCGCGATCGTCCAATCGGCGATCGTCAGCATCATCGCGGTGGTCGGCAAGGGCGCCCCCACCCAGGGCGCCGTGGCGCTGGGCAAGCCGGGCCTGGAGCTGTTCGCCGACGTCGCGCTGACGTGCGTGGCGTCGGCCATGCTGGGGCTGGCGTTATCGGCCGTCGCCAAGTCCAACGAGCAGATCATGCCGCTGCTGGTGGTGGCGGTCATGTCACAACTGGTGTTTTCCGGCGGGATGATTCCGGTCACCGCGCGCATCGGCCTCGACCAGATGTCGTGGGCCACCCCGGCGCGGTGGGGATTCGCGGCGTCGGCTTCCACCGCCGACCTGACCAAGTTGGTGCCCGGCCCGCTGACTCCGAAGGATTCGCACTGGCAGCACACCCCGGCGACGTGGTGGTTCGACGTCGGCATGCTGTTTGCGATCAGCGCCGTCTACCTGGGCTTCGTGCGCTGGAAGATCCGCCTCAGGGGCGGCTGAGCGCTCGCGCGGCCTCGCTGTCAGGCGCCCTTGCGGACCAGCTGCTCGGCCGCGGCCCGCATGCGGTCCGACAGTTGCAGCAGATCGTGCTCGCGCACGCCCAGCGGCAGCGTGTACGCCAGTTGCCGCAATTCGACGGCGTAGTTGCGCAAATCATCGCGGAGGCGCATCTCAACAGTGGGCATAACTTCTCCCTGGGGCTGGAGGTGGGCAGCGTGCCTGGTCCGCGTCGACCAACCGATCTGTAGATCTTCTCAGCCCGTCGGCGCAACCGCGAGGGCCACGATGCGAATTAACGGGAGTTTGACAGCGCCTTTACAGCGGAGGCCGGTCGACCCTTCGGCGGCCCGCCGGGGCATAACGCTACGGCGAAATCCCGGGCGCAATCTCGTGGTGGCGTTACGCTGGCGCTGCTCGGTGTAAGGCTCGCAGAAAGGCACAGGCGCCGGAATGGATTTCGAACTCGACGCTGGGCAGCGCGCCTGGCTCACAGAGGTTCGTGAATTCCTGCGCGACAACGTCACCCCGGAATTGCGGGCCGAGCTTGCCGCGCATGACCTGGAATTTCCCGACGGCGAAGTGGCCCGGTTTCGCCGCAAGATCGGGGCCAAGGGCTGGTTCGGTCTGAACTGGCCGCGCGAGTACGGCGGCCTTGCCGGTGAAAGGGGCTTCGGCGCCGTTCATCTGCACCTGCTGATGAGCGAATTCGAATATTGGGGCGTGCCCGGTCCCGACCTGACGGTGACGTCGGTGGCGCCGATGATCATGCGGCACGGCACCGAGCGCAACAAGACCGAATGGCTCCCCCTGATCGCCAAAGGCGAAATGATCTGCGCCGTCGGCTATTCCGAGCCCGAGGCGGGAACCGACCTGGCCGGCCTGCGGACCAGCGCCACTCGTGACGGCGAAGAATGGGTGATCAATGGCACCAAGATCTGGAACAGCGGCGCCCAGCGCGCGACGCACGAATGGCTCTGCGTCCGTACCGATCCAAGCGGCGCGCGGCATCGAGGCATCTCGGTCATCATCGTGCCGATCGACAGCCCGGGCGTCGAAATCCGTCCGCTGTACGCCTGGTCGGGCTATCGCACCAACGAGGTGCACTTCCGTGACGTGCGGGTGCCGGTCACCAATCTGGTCGGCGAGGTCAACCGCGGCTGGACCTACATCACCGGTGCGCTCGATCTCGAACGTGGTGCGTTGACCAATGCCGGGGACTTGCGCCGCGCCGTCGAGGAGTTGCAGGAGCTGGCGCGACGGCCGCGGCGCGACGGGACCGTACCTGCCGACGATCAGGCGCTTCGCCGGCGGCTGGTACAGGCCGAGGCCGACGTAGCGGTGGCCATTCTGATGGGCTACGAGGCAGCGTCGATCCTCGACAGCGGCGTCATTCCGACCGTCGAGGTCAGTGTCGAAAAGGTGTTCACCAGCGAGCTGCGCCAGCGCATCGCCGATCTGGCGCTCGATCTGCTCGGCCCGGACGGCCTGTTGGCGCACCGCAGCGAACAGGCCCCGCTGGCCGGCAAATTCGAGCGGCTCTACCGGGCCGCCCCGCTGATGCGCTTCGGCGGGGGCACCAATGAGGTGCTGCGCGACATCATCGCCCAGCGCGGGCACGCAATGCCCTCCTATGGACGCTGACTCCGAGCCTGGCACAGCACCTATGAAGACGATCGCCACCGCCGAACAGCGCGAGTTCGCCTCGGCGCTACGTGCGTTGCTGGCCGCCGAAAACCCGATCGGCCTGGTGCGCGGGCTGAACGAACCCGGCGCGGACCGTAGCACGCCGGCATTGTGGAAGGCGCTGGCCGATGCGGGCGTCTTCGGCCTGGCCATCGACGAGGAATACGGCGGGGCCGGCGGCTCCCTCGAAGACCTGGCCGTCTTCTACACCGAGGCCGGCCGCGCACTGTGCCCGACGACGGTGCACAGCAGTGTCCAGGCCGCGCTGGCCATCGACCAACTCGGCCCCCCGCACATCAAGGCCCGCTGGCTGCCGCCCCTGGCGTCCGGGAGCGTCCGCGCCACGACCGCGCTGTGGAACGCCCGCGACGCCGCCCTCGTCGCCCCGGTGCTGCAGGCCGATCCCGCCCCGGACCAGTGGCGGCTCAACGGAATCGCGGACTACGTCCTCGATGCCGACGTCGCCGATCTCATCGTGGTGTCCGCCGCCGCGGCCGGGCGCACGGTGGTCTTCGTCGTCGACGTTCGTGCCGGCGGTGTCGGCGTGGAACCGCTCGACATGGCCGGCGGGATCCGGGCATTCACCGTGCGTTTCGACAATGTCTGCGTCACCGAGGAGGCGATGCTCGACGGGGTCACCGCACCGGCGCTGCGCCGGGTGGCCAACACCGCGGTGGCGCTGGGATCACTGGACCTGGCGGGTGTCGGCCAGGCCGTATTGGACCGCACCGTCGACTACATCAAACTGCGTCATCAATTCGGCCGGCCCATCGCGTCGTTTCAGGCCGCCCAGCATCTCATCGCCAACATGCACATCGCCGCGGCGGCAGCGCGATTGGCCGCGCAGGCGGCGGTCTTCTGGCTGGGACGAGGCCGCGTCGCGAGCAGGGAGACGGCCATCGCGCGCATGCACGCGGCCACCGCGGCCCGGCTGAGCACGCTGGACGCCCATCAATTGCATGGTGGCATGGGATATGTCACCGAGATCGACCTGCACTTGTGGACCGAGCGGGCACGCTTCGGTTCGACATTCGGCGGCGGAGCCGACGTGGCCGCGGGTTGGCTGGCGCAAACCTTGGAGGAAAACCGTGAGTGAGGACACCCTGATCGATGCGGAATCGGCCTCGCGTGTGGGCACGGTCGCCGCGTCGGCGACCGGTGAGGTGAACCGGCGCGATTGGCAACGGTGGGCGGCGGCGGTCGGTGACCACAACCCGCTGTACTTTGACCCGGATTACGCCAGGGCCAATGGATATCGCGACATCGTCTGCCCCCCGCTGTTTCTGCAATACGCGATCCTCGGCGTATCGCCGCTCGAGTCGCTGCGCCCCGACGGATCGTCCGGCGCGGTCTCCGGCAGCCTGGCGTTCCCCCGCGCCCCCAAGCGGATGGCCGGCGGGGAGAGCTTCACGTTTCATCTGCCGGCCTATCACCGCGACGAGATCGAAATGGTCCGCACCATCGAGTCCATGGCCGAAAAGCAGGGTCGCTCTGGCAGTTTCGTGCTTGTCACCTGGCACACGGTGTACCGCAACCAACACCGCGACCTGCTGGCCGAAGCGTCGACATCCATGATCGCCCGCCCCTAGAAAGGCTCCGTGCGCCATGACCGATCAGCAGGTGTTCTACCAACCATTTTTCGAAGACATCGCCGTGGGCGAGCAGATTCCCACACTGACCGTCACCGTCGATGAGACCCAGATGTTCTTCTTCAGCGCCGCCACCTACAACGGACACCGCATTCACTACGACAAGGAATGGGCTCGAGACACCGAAGGGTACGACAACGTCCTGGTCCATGGCCCGCTGCAGGCGGCGCTTTTGGCCCGCGCCCTCGGCGAGTGGGTCGGCGGGCGCGGGCGACTGGTGTCGTTCTCGGTGCAGAACCGGGCGATCGCCTATCCCGGCGAGCCGCTGAGTTTCGGTGGCGAGGTCACCGGTAAACGCTTGAGCGACACGGGGACCGGGCTGGTTGATCTTGTCATCGCCGGGCGCCGTGACGACACGATCCTGATGCCGGGGCTGGCGACGGTCGAGCTGCCGATGCGGGGAGCCCGGCCGTGACCGGGTTGCGCGGCGAGGCGGCCATTGTCGGTATCGCGGAGTTGCCCGCCGAGCGGCGTCCCACCCGCGCGCCGCTGTTCACCGTCGACCAGTACGCGGTGTTGGCGAAAATGGTGATCGAGGATGCCGGAGTCGATCCCGGCTCTGTCAACGGCCTGCTGACCCACGGCATCGCCGAGTCGGCCATGTTCGCACCGGCCACCCTGTGCGAATACCTGGGTCTGGCACTAGATTTCGGTGAGCGCGTGGATCTCGGCGGGGCCACATCCGCCGGCATGATCTGGCGGGCCGCGGCGGCGGTCGAACTAGGCATCTGCGACGCGGCGCTGGCCGTGGTGCCCGGGTCGGCATCGGTGCCCCAGTCCGAGCGGCGACCCACGCCCGACCCGAATTGGTATGGGGCCTCGTCGAACAACTATGGCTCGCCGCAAGCCGAATTCGAGATTCCCTACGGCAATGTGGGGCAGAACGCGCCCTACGCGCAGATCGCTCAGCGCTACGCGGCCGAATTCGGCTACGATCCGGCGGCTGTCGCCAAGATCGCCGTCGACCAGCGCACCAACGCGTGTGCGCATCCCGGCGCGGTGTTTCACGGCACCCCCATCACGGTGAACGACGTGCTGGACAGTCCGATGATCGCCGACCCGATCCACATGCTGGAAACGGTGATGCGCGTGCACGGGGGAGTGGGCGTGCTGATCGCCAACGCCGACGTCGCCCGCCGTGGCCGCCACCGCCCGGTGTGGATCAAGGGCTTCGGCGAACACATCGCCTTCAAGACCCCGACCTACGCCGACGACCTGCTGTCCACTCCGATCGCGCGCGCCGCCGACCGGGCCTTCGCGATGGCCGGGCTCGACCGGTCCGACGTCGACGTCGCATCCCTCTACGACTGCTACACCATCACGGTGCTGATGACCCTGGAGGACGCCGGATTCTGCGCGAAAGGCAAAGGCATGTCGTGGGTCGGCGAGCACGACCTCACCTACCGTGGCGACTTCCCCGTCAACACCGCCGGTGGCCAACTGTCCTTCGGTCAGGCCGGCATGGCCGGTGGCATGCACCATGTGGTCGACGGTGTACGCCAGATCATGGGCCGGGCCGGCGACGCGCAGGTACCCGACTGCCACACCGCGTTCGTGACCGGCAACGGCGGCATCATGAGCGAACAGGTCGCGCTGCTCATGCGGGGGGACTGACGATGAATCCTGCAGCGGTTCCCATCCCCGAGCCCACGCCCGTCTCGCAGCCTTTCTGGGACGGCCTGGCCCAGCATCGGATCCGGGTGCAGTACTCGCCGTCGTCGCGCCGTTACGTCTTCTATCCGCGCACGCTCGCCCCCGGAACCCTGGCCGACGACCTGGAATGGCGTGAAATCGACGGTGCCGGAACGCTGTACACCTTCACGATCGCCCGCCGGCCCACCGGCCCGCCGTGGGCCGACGCGCTGCCGCAGCTGCTCGCCGTGGTGCAGTGGGATGCCGGGCCGAAATTCAGCACCGAGTTGGTCGACATCGACCCGGACGAGATCCGTATCGGGATGCGGGTGGAGCCGGTGTTCTACGATCTCCCTGGAGAGGCAATCACCCTCCTGAAATATCGGCCCGCATGATCTCAACGGCGAGGTCGGAGGTGCACATGGACGACCCCCTTCATGGCACAGTGCAGGCCATGCTCGACCAGTTGAACGCCGGGTTCCCGCGCGTCGAGAACATGACCGGACCGCAGGCACGTGCCGCGGTGGCCGAACGCCGGATGCCGGTCAACAACCTCGATGATGTCCGCAGCGCCACCGACCGCCTGGTTCCGGGGCCCGACGGCAACATCCCGGTGCGCATCTACCAGCCGCACGGTGTGCCGTCGGGGGACCGCGTCGCGATCGTGTTCTCCCACGGGGGTGGATTCGTCTTCTGCGACATCGAATCTCACGATGGATTCTGCCGGGCTCTGGCCCGGGGCAGTCGAGCCGTCGTGGTCTCGGTCGACTACCGCCTCGCCCCCGAACATCCCGCCCCGGCGGCGGCGCTCGACGCGTTTGCGGTGTTCCTCTGGGCGGTCGAGCACGCCGCCGAGCTGGGCATCGACCCCGCGCGCATCGCGGTTGCCGGCGACAGCGCCGGGGGCAACCTGGCCGCGGTCACCGCCATCCTCTGCCGCGACCGTGGCGTCGCCCGGCCCGCCGCGCAGTTGCTGATGTACCCGGCGATCGATCCGACCTTCGACACCGACAGCTATCACCGTTACAGCACGGGCTACTTCAACACTCGCGCGGCGATGCAGTGGTACTGGCGCCAATATCTGGGCGCGCAAACGGCTTTCGACCCGCCCTATCTGGTGGCCCCGGCCCGCGCGGATTCTCATGCCGGCCTTCCGCCCGCGGTGATCGTGACGGCCGGGCGTGATCCTCTGCACGGCGAGGGATGCGACTACGCAGGCCGGCTACGCAACGCGGGAGTGTCCGTCGTGCACCGGGACTTTCCCGGACTGTTCCACGGGTTCATGACCATCCAATCCTTTCCACCGGCGGCCTCGGCGCAGCATCTGGTCTGCGCCGACCTGCGCCGGCTACTGCATCCGACGTACCGAAGCGCGGTGTCGTGACCGACGTCAGCGACGTCATCGTCATCGGCGCCGGGTTCGCCGGGCTCTATGCCGTGCACCGGGTCGCCTCGTTGGGCCTGTCGGTCACCGCTATCGAGGCAGCGCCCGACGTGGGCGGTACCTGGTACTGGAACGGCTATCCGGGCGCGCGCTGCGACGTCGAAAGTGTGGACTACTCCTACTCATTCGATGAAGAGCTGCAGCGGAGCTGGCAGTGGACCGAACGCTTCGCCGCTCAGCCGGAGATCCTGGCCTACCTGCGCCACGTCGCCGACCGCTTCGATCTGCGCCGCCACTACCGATTCGGCGTCGACGCCATCGGCGCCACCTTCGATCAAGGTCGCTGGCACGTTGACACCGCGACCGGGGACAGGTGTGCCGCACAGTTTCTGTTGTGCGCAACCGGCTGCCTGTCGGCAGTGAATCGGCCCAATATCCCGGGCGCCGACGACTTCTCGGGCGAGGTGTATTTCACGGCGGCGTGGCCGCGCGACGATCCGGACCTGCGCGGCAAGCGGGTTGGCCTGATCGGGACGGGGTCGTCGGGGATCCAGGTGGCGCCGATCATCGCCGCACACGCCGAAAGCCTGGTGGTATTTCAGCGATCCGCGAACTACACCATCCCGATGCCCAACCGGCCGTGGTCGGTTGGGGAACAGCGACAGATCCAGGAGGACTATCCCGAGCGTCGCCGGGTCTCCGCCTACGCGGCGGCGGGTACACCGCACGGCACCTACCACAAGAACGCCGTCGACACCGAACCCAGCGAGCGGTCTGAAGCGCTGTGGAAGCGCTGGCGCGAAGGCGGGGTCCTTTTCGCCAAGACCTTTCCCGACCAGACCAGGGACCCGTCCGCCAATGATGTCGCCAGGACGTTCGCCGAGGAGAGGATCCGCGAGATCGTCACCGATCCCGTCGTCGCAACGGATCTCATCCCGGTCGATCACCCGATCGGAACCAAACGGATCTGTACCGACGACGGCTACTACGCAACCTTCAACCGCGACAACGTTCGGCTGGTGAACCTGCGCCGCGAGCCCATCGAAGCGATCACCGCCGACGGCGTACGAACCGGCGCGACGACATATCCCTGCGATGTGCTGATCTTCGCGACCGGCTTCGACGCCATGACCGGGGCATTGACCCGGATCGACCCGAAAGGCCCAGGGGGACAGCGATTGCGCGACATCTGGGCCGACGGCCCGGTCACGTTCCTCGGCCTGATGGTTCCGGGGCTGCCGAACCTGTTCACCATCAGCGGTCCGGGCAGTCCCTCGGTGCTGGCCAATATGGTCCTGCATGCCGAGGTTCAGGTCGACTGGATCATCGATCTGGTGCGGGCCGCGCGGCGCCTCGGCGTGACCGAGGTCGAGCCACGCCGCGATGCGGCGCTCGCCTGGACCGAGCACGTGGCGCAAGCGGCCGAACGGACGCTGTTCCCCAGGGCGGCATCCTCGTGGTACCTGGGCGCCAATATCGAGGGCAAGAAGCGAGTCTTCATGCCCTACATCGGCGGCTTCGGCACCTACCGGCGGCACTGTGACGAGGTGGCCCACAACGACTACGCGGGACTGGTGTTGACCACCCGATGACGACGTCGACGAGGAAGTGAGCCAGTGCCGGAGACGGTTCAACAGCTATTGCGGCAGCGCCGCCACGACGACACCCCGGCGCTCGCTCACGGGGAGCGGACCTGGACCTGGCGCGAGCACCTGGCCGAAGCCGAGGCGGAGGCCGCGGTCCTCATCGCGCTCGCGGACACCGCACGGCCGTTGCACGTCGGTGCCCTACTCGGTAATTCGCCGGCCATGCTGCGGGCGATGGCCGCCGCAGCGCTGGGCGGCTACGTGCTGTGCGGAATCAACACCACGCGGCGCGGATCGGGATTGCTGGCCGACATCCGACGATCCGACTGCCAGTTGCTGCTCGTCGACCCGGAGCATCGGGAACTAGTGGATGGGTTGGACCTCAACGGTATCCAGCTAATCGATGTGACTCGCGGACGCTACGCCGAGGCCGTGGCCGCCGCGCCACCGCTGGTTCCCCATCGCGAGGTGGCCGCCGCCGACACCCTGATGATGATCTTCACCTCGGGCACCAGCGGTGACCCAAAGGTGGTGCGGTTCGCCCATGGCATGGCGATCATGTGTGGTGCCAGCCTGATCTTTCAGTACGACGTCACCGCCGACGACGTCTGCTACCTGTCGATGCCGCTTTTTCACTCCAACGGTGTCGCCGCCGGGTGGGCGGTCGCCATCGGTAGCGGGGCCACCATGGTGCCGGCGCGCTTTTCGCCGTCGCGCTTCCTCGACGACGTCCGCCGCTACCGGGTGACCTACCTGAATTACGTCGGCAAGCCGCTGGCATTGATCCTGTCCACCCCCGAACGTCCCGACGACGCCGAGAACACCCTGCGGGTGGCGTTCGGCAACGAGGCCACCGATCGCGACATCGCCGAATTCGCAAGGCGTTTCGGATGCCGGGTGGTCGACAGCTTCGGCTCCAGTGAATTCGCGGTGATCGTGGTGCGCGAAGACGGCACCCCACCGGGCTCCATCGGCAAGCCCTACCCGGGGGTGGGCATCTACAACTCGACGACACTGCGGGAATGCGAGGTCGCGAAGTTCGACGCGCACGGGGCGCTGACCAACTTCGATGAGGCCGTGGGGGAACTCGTCAACACCCAGGGGGCCGGGCCCTTCGCCGGCTACTACAACGATCCGGGCGCCACCGCCGAGCGCATGCGGCACGGGATGTACTGGTCGGGCGATCTGGCCTACCGTGATGCCGACGGCTGGATCTACCTTGCCGGCCGAACCGCCGATTGGATGCGGGTGGACGGGGAGAACCTGGCGGCCGGGCCCGTCGAGCGAATTCTGGCGCGGCTGCCCGAAATAAGCCAGGTCGCCGTCTACGCGGTCCCCGACGACCGGGTCGGCGACCAGGTGATGGCCGCCCTGGTACTGCGGCCGAAGGCGCGCCTGGGCCCGGATGATTTCGAGAAATTCCTTGCCGCGCAACCCGATCTGTCCCCTAAGGCGTGGCCGCGCTACGTGCGCATCAACGATCAGCTGCCCGCGACCGCGACCAACAAAATCCTCAAGCGTGCGCTGATCGCCGCGGCCGTCACCGCTCAGGGCGGTCAGTTGTGGGTGCGCCCCGCGCGGGGCACCGGTTATGCGCCGGTGGACGAAATCGCCGATGGCCGTGCGGCGTCGGCCGTCGCGGGGTCATGAACTAAGTCCTGAATCACGCGGCTTCAGCCCGCTTCCTCGGCAACGGGCGCTTCGCCGAACCGCGCCAGCACCAGCGTTGCGCATACGGCGACGGCGAAGCCGACGATCACCAACCACCCGAGTCCGTCGCGCGCGGTGTCACCGAGCCACACCACCCCGACGAACGCCGGTGCCAGGGTTTCACCGACCACCATCCCCGCGACGGCGGTGGTCACCGATCCGCGATGCAACGCGGAGGTGAGCAACAGAAATCCCGCGGCGCCACCCACCGCTGCCGCGTACAGAGCCGGGTTGGTGTAGAAGGAGCGTTTGGTGGGATCGATCGCCTCGATCAAACGAACGCCCACCTCGACAACGCCGAAGCCGCTTCCGGCGCCCAACCCCAGTGCGAGTGCACGCGTGCGGTCGGGTAACCGCCCGGCGGCGGCGCCGCCGATGAAGATCGCGGCCACCACCGCCAGCAGCGCCCAGCCGAGCCCGGCCGGGGCATGCCGAAAGTGTCCCGGCCCGGCGGCCAGGGCGAGGACGACCAGGCTGAGACAGACCACGCCGACGGCTGTCCACTCCGCCGACGACAGCCGCGCCGACAAGACCCACGCGGCCACCACGCCGGTGACCGCGATCGAGGCGGCCAGCGCCGCCGCGACGACATAGATCGGGACCAAGCGCAGCGCGGCCACTTGAAGCGCGAACCCGACGACGTCGAGTCCGACCCCGGCCAGGTAGCGCCACTGCCGAACGGCTCGTAACAGCAGCACGGTGTCGACACCCGAGCCGCTGCCCGCTTCGACGGACCGGGTTCCGGCCGCTTGCAACACCGTCGCCGTCCCGTAACAGAGCGAACAGCCCAGCGCGAGGAGGAAGCCGATCAACACACTCACCGACATTAGGCGTCACAGCGGGCCGGCGCCCTGTCGCGCCGAGCATGGCATCAATGAACAAATGTTTGGCAGGTGCACCCCACGGGCACGTCAGAGTTACGTATCGCAGCAGCCCAAACCCGGTAAACGAGAACCAGTGAACAGCGATGATATTTCTGTGCGCCCATTAGGCATATGTCTAACCCTGCGCTGCAACAGAATTCGGATTGAGGTTTAGCGTCGGTGTACACCTGTGTACTCTGTGCCTATGGCTGAACGTGGTGCCCAGCCCAACGTCCCCCGCGGGCGTCGGTTGTTCTTGCGGGCGGTGCGGCGGCTATTCAGCCCGCTACAGCCCGATGACTATCTGGAAATGATCAACCCGCTGTGGACCACCAGGGAGCTGCGCGGAAAGGTCGAACGAGTCGAGCCGCAGGGCTCGGAAGCGGCGAGCGTGCTGATCCGGCCCGGGTATGAATGGCCGGGCCACAAGCCCGGCCAGTATGTGCGGCTGGGCGTGGTCGTCGACGGCGTCTACCACTGGCGAGCGTATTCGTTGACGTCGGACCCCGCGCCCGAGGACGGGCTGATCAGCGTGACGCCCAAGAGGGTCGACGGCGGCGTGGTGTCGCCATATCTGGTCCAGAAGGTCCAGCCGGGGGACCTTGTGCGGCTTGGTGAGGTGGAAGGCGTATTCACGCTGCCTGAGCCGTTGCCGGCCAAGATGCTGTTCATCAGCGCGGGCAGCGGTATTACGCCGATCATCAGCATGTTGCGCAGCATCGACCACCGCGGTGACTTCGGTGATGTCGTGGTCATTCACTCCGCGCGCACCCGCGAGCAGGTCATGTTTTTGTCGGTCCTCGAAGAGTTCGATCGCCGCCACCCCGGGATGCGGCTGGATTTGCGGCTGACCGGCGAACGCGGCCGGCTGGAGCCAAACGCCCTGGACGAAGCGTGTCCGGACTGGCGCGAACGCGAAGCTTTCTGCTCGGGGCCCGGTGACATGCTCGACGCGCTGATCGAGCATTGGGAAAGCAACGGAGACCGCGACCGTCTGCACTTTGAACGCTTCCAGCCCAAGATCGGCGGCGACGCCAACGCGGGTGAGGGCGGCACGGTGCAGTTCCTCGACAGTGAGAAGGACGTCGAATGTGACGGCGGCACATCGATTTTGGAGGCGGGGGAGAAGGCCGGTCTCAACCTCGCCTACGGCTGTCGAATCGGAATTTGTCATACCTGCGTCGGGACGCTGAAGTCGGGCAAGCTGCGTGACCTGCGCTCAGGTGAAGTAATCGAACCCACCGAACAAGACGTACGGATCTGCATCAACACCGCCGAAGGCGATGTTGAGCTCGAACTGTGATCGAAAGGAGCGGCTCCGTGACAACTGCCGCGAAAACTGCCGCGAAAACCACCGGGGGCGAGTTGCTTGCCCGCCTGGGCGAACAAGAACGTGAGAAACTCGCGAAGGAATTCGACGCGATTCACGACGACGTATTCGCCGATTTGGGCGAACGCGACCGGCACTACATCAAGACGGTCATCTCCGTACAGCGCCAGATTGTCGTGGTTGGCCGGGTGCTGCTGCTCGGGTCGCGCTCGAAAACCGCATGGGTGCTGGGCACGGCCTGTCTAGGAATGGCCAAGATCCTGGAGAACATGGAGATCGGCCACAACGTCATGCATGGGCAATGGGACTGGATGAACGATCCCGATATCCATTCCTCGGTGTGGGACTGGGATACCGCGTCGACCGCCGAAGCCTGGAAGCACTCACACAACTACATCCACCACACCTACACCAACATCTTGGGCAAGGACAAAGACCTCGGCTACGAGCTGCTGCGGATCGACCCGAATCAAAGTTGGCACCCGCGGTATCTCTTCCAGCCGCTGTACAACATCTTGCTCATGCTGCTGTTCGAGTGGGGCGTGGCCATCCATGACATGGACATCGATGCCATCCGCACGCGCCAGAAGCCATGGTCGGAGGTGCGCGAGGATCTCAGAGGTATCGGGGTCAAGGCGCGCGCACAGATTTTCAAGGACTATCTCGGGTGGCCACTGATCAGCGCGGGCGCCTTCGCGCTCGTCCAGTTGGCCGCACGCGGCAGAATCAGCCAGCCGGCGCAGTCGCGCCTCGGCAGGGCGCTTCGTCGGGTGTCGAGCAGGGGACGGCTGGGCGCCACCGCCAACTTCGCCGACAAGGTGTTGCCGGGGGTGGAAAGCACCTACCTGCGCACCCTGGGCGCCGACGCGGTGGCCAACGTCATCCGCAACGTGTGGTCGAACGCGATCATCTTCTGCGGCCATTTCCCCGACCAGACCTACACCTTCAGCCAGGAAGACGTCGAGGACGAAACGCGCGGCGGGTGGTATCTGCGCCAGTTGGTTGGCGCCGCGAACATCGAGGGCAGCCCGCTGTTCCACGTCATCAGCGGCAATCTGGGTTATCAAGTGGAACATCATCTTTATCCGGATATGCCGAGCAGCCGATACTCGGAGATCGCGCCGAAGGTCAAAGACATCTGCGAGCGTTATGAGCTGCCGTACAACTCCGGCCCGTTCTCCAAGCAGTGGCTGATGGTGCAGCGCACCATCCTTCGGCTGGCATTTCCCGGTGGAAAACCCCGGCGCAAGGCAGGGCCATACCGCAGCCAGGGCGGCCAGCCGGCGGCGCAGCGGCCCAGCGAGGGTGCGCGGTTCCGTGACCGTGTCCCGGCCGAACACCCGGCCGCGGGCCCGGAACACGAATCCACCGGTGTCTCGGTGCAGCCGCCGCCGCGGGGCAAAGACTGACGCCGCACCCACTCTGCGCCGAGGGTGGGGCCTAGGGACGCGCCGAACGCGCTTCCCGTAAGTAAGACCCACGTTCGGCGCGCGTCTGTTCGGCCCTGAGTAGCGTTACCCGCAAGGCGATTCGGGCCGACGCAGGGAGCGCAATGACGGGCATCGAAGGACGAGTCGTTGCCGTCACGGGAGCAAGCAGCGGCATCGGTGAAGCGACCGCGCGTCTGCTCGCCGAGCGCGGTGCCCGGGTGGTGCTGGGCGCGCGCCGGATCGAGCGCCTCGATGCCATCGCCCGCGAGATACGTGACAGCGGTGGGAGCGTTGCGAGCCGCGCGACCGACGTCACGCGCGGTGAAGATGTGAAACGGCTCGTCGATGTGGCGACAAACGAGTTCGGTCGCCTCGATGTCCTGGTGAGCAATGCAGGCATCAGCAAGGTTGGGCCGATATCCGATCTCGATGTCGACGGATGGTCGGCGATGATCGACGTCAACCTGCGCGGAGTGCTGCACGGGATTGCCGCGGCCCTGCCGGTGTTTCGAAACCAGGGGAGCGGCCATTTCGTGACGACGGTGTCGACCGCCGGGCTCAAGATCGTCCCCACCATGGCGATGTATGCCGCCACCAAGAACGCCGTTCGCACGTTGATGGAGGGCCTGCGGCAGGAATCGACCGACGGTGTCGTCCGGACCACCTCGATCTCACCGGGATTCGTCAACACCCAACTGGACAGCTCCATCGACGACCTGGCGGTGCGTGCGCAGATCCGGCGCAACATGACCGACTTCGGTCTGCCGCCGGCGGCGGTGGCACGCGCCATCGCTTTCGCCATCGAACAGCCGCCCGACATCGAGATCGGCGACATCACCATTCGTCCCACCGTGCAGGGGTAGGGAGTTTCGATAGCAAGCGCTCGATTTGAACCACGGCCGCCGCTTTGTCGTGAATGATCATTGATGGCACGGCAGACGTGGTCGCTGAGTGCGGGTTAGGGGCGAATGAAGCCAACGCGGACGACCGGCAGACCCGCTTCCGCTGACATCGAAGCGACGACACAGATGCGCGGGCATTTCGCCCGGCTGTGGCGCAGCCCGCTGCGGGGACTATGGCTGACGTCGGTGTTCGGCTCGGTGTTGCTGGTGACGCTGCCGATTGTCATCCTCACCGGCCTGCTGTCCTACATCGCCTACGGGCCGCGGTTCGGCCAAGCCATCCCCGGCGACGTCGGCTGGCTCAAGCTTCCGATTTTCGACTGGCCCACCAATCCGCCGTGGCTGTACCGGCTGACCCAGGGACTTCATGTCGGGCTGGGACTGATCCTGATCCCGGTGGTGCTGGCCAAGCTGTGGTCGGTGATTCCCCGGCTGTTCGCGTGGCCGCCGGTGCGAACGATTGCCCAACTGCTGGAACGGGTTTCGCTGCTCATGCTGGTCGGCGGGATCCTGTTCGAGATCGTGACCGGCGTGCTGAACATCCAGTACGACTACATCTTCGGATTCAGCTTCTACACCGCGCACTATTTCGGTGCGTGGGTGTTCATCACCGGCTTCGTCATGCACGTCGCGATCAAGAGCCCGCGCATGTGGGCCGGCCTGCACAAGCTGTCACTGCGTGATGTGCTGCGCACCGGGCGCGCCGACACCAAAGCCGAGCCGTGGCAGCCCGACGGGCTCGCCGCCGCTCACCCCGGCCCGGCCACGATGAGCCGCCGCGGCGCGCTGACGCTGGTGGGTGGCGGGGCCCTTTTCCTGACTTTCATCACTGCCGGTCAGACGTTGGGGGGTTACACCCGGGCCGCCGCCTTGCTGCTGCCGCGCGGGCGCCGACCCGGAGACGGACCCAACGGCTTCGAGGTCAACCGGACCGCGGCCGCGGCCGGGATCTCCGCGCGGGACACAGCGGGGCGCTGGCGGCTCACCCTGAACGGTGGCCCGCGACCGGTGGCGCTGGACCGTGTGGCCCTGCTGGCCATGCCACAGCACACCGCCGTCCTGCCGATCGCCTGCGTCGAAGGCTGGTCGACCACTCAGATCTGGACCGGCGTGCGCCTGGCCGAACTCGCCCGGCTGGCCGGCGTGCCCGCACCGCAATCAGCGCATGTGTCCTCGCTGGAACGCTCCGGCGCCTTCGCCGGCGCGACGCTGCAGGGAAACCAGGTGCTGCACCCGGACGCGCTGCTGGCGCTGCGCGTGAATGGCGCCGACCTGTCCCCGGACCATGGCTTCCCCGCGCGCATCATCGTGCCCGCGCTACCGGGTGTGCACAACACGAAATGGGTGGCCTCCATAGCCTTTACGGCCGCACATGCGTAGCGCATTCGCACGGATCTACGGATCCCAACCGCTGCATTTGCTGACGATGATCGCCGGCTTCGCACTGCTGGGCTATGTCATCGTCGTCATCGGACCGGACGCGCTGTGGAACCCGCACGTCTGGTGGCAGTCGATCATCGTATGGTTCGCCGCGGCGATCGTCGCCCACGACCTGGTGTTGTTTCCGGTCTACGCCTGCGCCGACCGGCTATTGTCACGCAGCGGCGCCGAGCCGTCCCCGGCGCGCACCGACGCCGGTGTGCCGGTGCTCAATTACCTTCGAGTGCCCGCGCTGGGAGCGGGCCTCACATTGCTGGTGTTCCTTCCCGGCATCGTCAGGCAGGGTGCCGCCACCTACCGGGCCGCTACCGGTCAGACCCAGGACCCGTTTCTCGGTCGGTGGCTGCTGTTGACGGCGGCGTTGTTCGCGGTCAGCGCCGGGATCTACGCCGCCCGCGTGGCCATGGTGCGCCGATCGGCCCGGCCGCGCTGACCTAGCTGCCGGAGATGATGTCCTGACGCCGGGCCCGGTACTCGCTGTCGGAAACGGCGCCTTGCGCATACAAGTTTTCCAGCTGTTGCAGCCGCTCCGACGGTGACGGCGGGTGGACAGAAGAATCCCTGTGCGCCAACGCGTCCGCCCCGGTGCCCCACCCGTCGCCCAGATCCAGGAGCCGCAGCGCGAACAACACGCCGGCACCCGTCACCGGCAGGCCCAGATAGAGCATCCAACCCAGCGGCACGCCTGCCCGGCTCAGCGCGAAATAGCGCGCAACCAGAAATAGAGAGACCACCACGCCGGCTGAGAGCACGATGACCTTGCTTTTCATGTGCGGAAATCCTCCGTGTCTTTCGCTACAGGTACCAAGTTTTTTCGGCGTCCCGAGGCAACTGCAAACCTCCTGCGTCGCTACCGATCCCAAGTTCGTGAGTTCTGGGGCCACGTAACCCTGCGGCGAACGCCTTGCAGAATCCTTGGAGTGTGCTCGTAGTCCGCCGCGCGACCTGCGCATCTACTGACGAGCAACTATTGTTGGGCCGGTGGGGAGCCCAAACGCCAAGACGCGAGCCGCGCTGTGCGGATGCGTGACGGCGATTGTCTTGACGGCTGGTTTCTCTTCCGGCGGTGCACCGGCGACCATTGCCACTTCATCGGTCGTGACACCGGCGCCGCCGGCTCCGGCCGGCGGCGCCGTGCCGGTGCAACCCGTCGGCGGAGGAGGCTGCATCATCGGCCTCAATTGCGGGTGCATTCGCAACGTCACCTGCCCTTCACCGCACCCCCGCCGCCCGAATATCGACAACGGCCAGCATGCGGTCCCCGCCCCGCCGAATCCCTAGCGCCGAAACCACGGACGGCTTTCCTATCATTTGGTGATGAGCACCGGTGGGCTGGAAACCGTGGGCTCGCCGGCATTCACCGACGAGGACTCGTCCCGGTTTCGTGCCGCCGGCTGGTGGAGCGATTCGACGCTGTCGGACGCGGTACGCCGAAACGCCGAACGCACACCGGATCGGCCCGCCTATCTCGACCATGGCGGCGCGTCGTTCAGCTGGCATGAATTCGATTGTGCAGCAACTAATTTGGCTGAGACACTGGCCGGGTTTGGCGTGGCCCGCGGTGATCGGGTGGCGGTATGGCACGGTGACTCCGCCGCCATTCACGTGCTGTTCGTCGGGATCGAACGCTGTGGGGCGGTGGTCATCGGCGTCGGCGCGCGCGCCGGCATCCGCGAGGTGTCGGCCATCCTGCGTAGCTGCCGGCCGAAAATCCTGATCAGCGATCAGGCCCGCAGCGGGGCCGCCGCGGAAGTGGCCAACGAATTGCGGGTGCCTCCGGTGGTGTTGAGCCGCGACGCCGGGGTGCTTCGCCTGGATGTCGACGCCGAGCCCAAGGCGCTGGCGGCCGGCTCCCAACTCGGCCCCGACGACGTCTTCCTGATCAATTCGACGTCGGGGACCACCGGGCTGCCCAAGTGCGTCGTACACACCCAGAACCGTTGGCACTACTTCCACCGGAAGGCCGTCGCCAACGGGCTGCTGACGTCGGACGAGGTGTTCCTGCCGGTCATACCCACCCCGTTCGGGTTCGGGCTGTGGACCAGCCACACCACCCCGATCTACCTCGGTGCCACCGCGGTGATCGTGGAGCGGTTTACCACCAGAGCCACCTGCGAGGCGATAGCTCGGCACCAGGTCACCGTATTGTGTTGCGTCAGCACACAATTGACCATGCTGATGGCGGACTCGGCCAGCCGCGAACACGACCTGAGTTCGCTGCGTGTCGTCTACACCGGCGGGGAAGCACTGCCGTACCGGCCCGCGGCCGAATTCGAGGAACTCACCGGGGCCAAGATACTGCAGTTCTACGGCTCCAACGAGACTGGGATGCTCAGCGCGACCACCGTCGACGATTCGCGCGACCACCGGCTGCGCACCGCCGGTCGCCTCATCCCCGAAATGTCGGTCCGGCTGTTCGACGGCGACCGCGACGTCACCGACACGGGGCGGGGCCAGCCCGCCTGCCGCGGTCCGGCGACCAGCCTCGGCTACCTCGGCGGCACCGACCACGACAAGCTGTTCACCCGCGACGGGTGGATGCGCATGGGCGACATCTGTGAAATCGACGCCGACGGCTACCTCCGGGTCACCGGGCGTACGTCCGATTTCATCGTGCGCGGGGGCAAGAACATCAGCGCAAGCCAGGTCGAAGACGCCGTCATGACCCATCCCGCGATCGCGATCGCGGCGGCGGTCGCCATGCCCGACCCGGTGTTCGGCGAAAAGGTCTGCCTCTACGCCGAACTCACCGACTCCGCCGCCCTCGACCTGCCCGGACTCGTCGAACACCTGCTGGCGCTGGGAGTTTCCAAAGAACTGCTGCCCGAGCGGCTGATCGTACTCGACGAACTGCCCCGGTCATCCGGCGGAAAAATAGCCAAAGGCCGGCTGCGCGAGGATATTGGAGCCAGAATGGAGGCTGGTCATGAACGCTCCTGACGCACGGCGTGGCGGGCTGGAAGTCTGGGCACCGTCGGTGGTGCCGCCCATCGGCGCCGACCTCAGCAACGAGCAGGCGCTGGCCATCGCCTTCCGTCACCTGGCCGGCATCGGGTTCGCCGAGAACATGGCCGGGCACATCACCTGGCAGCTCGACGGACGGACCGACATGTTCGTCAACCCGTGGGGACTGTGGTGGCAGGAGATCACCGCATCCGATATCTGCGTGGTGGACGGCGACGCGCAGGTGGTCAGCGGGCGCTGGGACGTCACTCCGGCCATCCACATCCACACCGAACTGCACCGGGTGCGCGACGACGCCCGAGTGGTGATCCACAACCACCCGTACTACGTCTGCGTGCTCGCCGCATTGGGCAGACTGCCCGAGTTGTTGCACCAGACCGGGTCGCTTTTCCTCGACGACCTGCGCCTGGTGGACGCCTACGACGGCGAAATCGACAGCCCCGATCGTGCCGCGGAACTCGCGGCCCGCATCGGTGGCGCCAACCTGACGATCTTGGCCAATCATGGCGTCATCGCGACCGGCCGCAACCTGCCCGAGGCCGTCTACCGCGCGGCATCGATCGAACGGGTCTGCAAGCTGGCCTACGACGTCATGCTCACCGGCAAGGATCCGGTGGCGATGCAGTGGTCGGACATGGCCGGCATGCAGCGCTCGCTGATCGAACGGGCCGCCGAGGTGTACTGGGCCGGCGCGGCACGCATGACCATCAAGGCCGATCCCGGCGTGCTCACGTGAACCGCATCCTCGAGTGTGCACCCACGGCGGCGACACGCCGACAAACGTCGCCGCCACCGCACACTGAAAGCCGTCGCGTCACACCCAACGACGCCGCTGCGCAAGGAGATTGACGAGTGAAATCGATCGACGAGCTGGCCACCGACCTGAGCTTCACCACGGCGAAGACCGGCACGGAGCGTTCGGTCACCTTTCTGCCGGATCCGCCCCGGGCGCCGCGGCGCTACACGGTGATCTCGGTAGACGATCACATCGTCGAACCCCCGGACACGTTCACCGGCCGTCTGCCCCGCAAGTTCGCCGACCGGGCGCCGAAAGTCGTCGAGACCGACAGCGGGGGACAGACGTGGGTTTATGACGGCAAGGAACTGCCCAACGTGGGTTTCAACGCGGTGGTTGGACGACCGGTGGCGGAGTACGGTTTCGAGCCGGTTCGATTCGACGAAATGCGCAGGGGCGCATGGGATATCCATGCGCGTGTCAAGGACATGGACCTCAACGGCATTTACGCCTCGCTGAACTTTCCGTCGTTTCTGCCGGGCTTCGCCGGGCAACGGCTGCAGCAGGTGACCGGCGACCGCGACCTGGCACTGGCCTCGGTCCGGGCCTGGAATGACTGGCATTTCGAGGTCTGGGCGGGGTCATATCCCGACCGGATCATTCCATGTCAATTGCCGTGGCTGCTCGATCCCGGACTCGGCGCGAAGATGATCCGCGAGAATGCCGAGCGCGGCTTCCACGCCGTGACGTTCAGCGAGAATCCCGCAATGCTGGGGTTGCCCAGCATTCACACCGACCACTGGGATCCGTTGATGGCAGCCTGCGCCGAGACCGGCACAGTGGTGAACCTGCACATCGGATCGTCGGGGTCGTCGCCGTCCACCACCCCCGACGCGCCGCCGGACGTGCAGGGTGTGCTGTTTTTCGCCTACGCCATTTCCGCGGCGGTCGACTGGTTGTACTCCGGACTGCCCAGCCGGTTCCCCGACCTCAAGATCTGCCTGTCCGAGGGCGGAATCGGTTGGGTGGCGGGGCTGCTCGATCGCCTCGACCACATGCTCAGTTATCACGCCATGTACGGCACCTGGCAGGCGCTCGGTGAGCCCCTGACCCCCGCGGAGGTGCTGACCCGCAACTTCTGGTTCTGCGCGGTCGAGGACAAGTCCTCCTTCGTGCAGCGTGACCGGATAGGCGTCGACAACATCATGCTGGAGGCCGACTACCCGCATTGCGACTCGACGTGGCCGCACACCCAACAAACCATCCACGAACAAATCGGTGATCTGCCATCCGACGTCATCCGAAAATTCAGCTGGCAGAACGCCTCTCGGTTGTACCGGCACCCGGTCCCGGCCACGGTGCAGCACGATCCCGACGCGTTCTAACCGTGCCCGCGCACGCCACCCGCCGAAGGCCATGACCGCGATGGACAAAGTCGACTTCAGTTCCGTGCCCTGGGGTTCGGTGGAATGGACGAACCTCGTCACCCTGTACCTGCGTGCCCATGAAAGTCGTTCGGAGCGACCGATTCTGGGGGACAAAGCGGCTGCCGACGCGGTGGACCGCATCGACTATGACTTCCAGAGAATTCACCGGATGTCGCTGCCCGCCTCGAATCAGTACCTGGTTGCGTTGCGGGCCAAACAACTCGATGACTGGTGCGCCGACTTCCTTGCCCGCCATCGGGATGCCATTGTGCTGCATTTGGGTTGCGGCCTCGACGGCCGCGTCTTCCGGCTGGCCGTACCGCCGTCGGTGCTGTGGTTCGACGTCGATCAGCCGAGTGTGATCGGGCTACGCCGCAAGCTCTACGACGACACCGAAACCTACCGGATGATCGGCTCGTCGGTGACCGAACTGCAGTGGCTCGACCGAGTCCCGGCCGGCCGGCCGACGCTGATCGTTGCCGAGGGCCTGCTGATGTACCTGCGCGAGGACGAAGTCCGGCGGTTGCTGCAGAGCCTGATCGACCGATTCGCCGGCGGGGAAATGCATTTCGACACCCTGTCGGCCCTTGCGCCGCTGCTGTCGAAGGTCTTCACCCGAGGCATCATCAAGTGGGGCATCCGGGACGCGCGCGCAATCGCGACCTGGAATTCCCGGCTGCGGTTTCTCGAGCAGACATCCGCGCTGGCCGGCTACCACAAGATCCCATCGCCCGCCGTGCGGTTGATCTACACGTTGATGTGGGTGACGGCCGGCCGCAGCTACGACGTGCTGAACCGGTTCGAATACTGACTACTCGATCACAGGTCGGATGCCAGCCGACGCAGAATGTCGGAAGCGGACTCGGCGGTGGCGTGCCGATAGCCGGTGCCGGCCCATAGGTGAACGTAGTCCGGCTTGCCCGCCGCCGCCGCGGCCTTGCGTAGCGGGCTGGTCAGGTAGTGGATGGCGGGATAACCCGGCGGCGCTTCGGCTTCGTGGGCGTCGATGAACGCGTTGCGCAGGCCGCGGGCCGGGCGGCCGGTGAAGGCCCGGGTCAGCACCGTCTCGGTGTACGCGGGATCGACCAGGGCCGCCCGATGAGTGGCCGAAGCGCCGCTTTCGGTGGCGCGCAACAGCACGGTGCCCACCGCGGCCGCGGTCGCGCCCGCGCGGATCACCTCGGCGACCGCGGCGGCGGTGGCCAGGCCACCGGTAGCCATCACCGGCAGGGGCACCCGCGCCACGACTTGCCGGACGAGGTCGACGATCGGGACGGGCGTCAACGGCCGCTGCGGCGAGAGGGTGCCGGAATGGCCGCCCGCGTCCGCCGCCTGCACGGTGAGCATGTCGACCCCGGCGTCGTGTGCCTGTGCCGCCTCGTCGGCCGTGGTGACCGTCTGAACCACGACGCTATCGGCCCGTTGCAGCGCGGCGATCACATCGCGCGGCGGAATACCGAAAGTGAACGACACCATGGGAACCGGGTCGTCGAGCAACAGCGCGACCTTCTCGTCGAATCTGTCGTTGTCCTCGATGGGCTCCGCTGGCAGCGTCAGCCCGAACTGATCGGCATCGGCCTGGATTATCGCCGCGTAGGCGTGGTAACGCTGCGGATCGACCGGCACCGGATTGGGGGCGAACACGTTGACCCCGAACGGGATTCCCTCCGCGCGAACGGCTTTGATCTCGGCCTCGACGGCCTCGACGGTCTTGTATCCCGCCGCCAGCAAACCCAGCGCGCCCGCGTGGGTCGCGGCCGACACCATGGCCGGGGTGGTCGGGCCGCCCGACATCGGGGCCGCCACCAGAGGAATGGACATCCCAAACTGCGCCAACATCTCCATGCCCTTTCGCCGATCCGCTGCGGTAAACGCTGCCTGCCTCGACATTATCGGCGCCGAGCCGGTGCGGCAGCATTCCGCCGCGGCGACCGGCCTGGCAGGATGCTTGAGCGTGACGCGCCCCAACTTCCTCGTGATCGTGGCAGACGACCTCGGGTTCTCCGACATCGGCGCATTCGGCGGCGAAATCGAGACGCCCAACCTCGATCGGCTGGCCCACGCCGGGATCCGGCTCACCGATTTCCACTCGGCCCCGGCCTGCTCGCCCACCCGGGCGATGCTGTTGACCGGGACCGACCACCACATCGCCGGCATCGGCACCATGCTCGAGGTCGCGTCCCCGGAATTCCGCGGTGCCCCCGGGTACGAGGGCTATCTGAACGACCGGGTCGTCGCGTTGCCCGAACTGTTGCGAGACGCGGGCTATCTGACATTGATGTCGGGCAAATGGCACCTGGGCGCCACCATCGAGACCTCGCCCTGGGCACGCGGGTTCGAGCGATCGTTCGCTCTGCTCCCAGCCGGCGCCAGCCACTACGGCGGCTCGGAGGCCCGGGGATTCTCGCCCGTGCCAACGCTTTACACCGAAGACGACCACTTCGTCACCGTCGGTGACGACTTCTATTCGTCGGACTCCTATACCGACACGTTGTTGCGGTATCTGGACGAGCGCGCCCCCGACGATGACCGGCCCTTCTTCGCCTATCTGCCCTTCCAGGCTCCGCACTGGCCCCTGCAGGCGCCCGACGAATCCGTTGCGAAATATCGCGGCCGCTACGACGCCGGGCCGGACGCGCTGCGCGAGGAGCGCCTGGCCGCGCTCAGGCGGCTCGGTCTGTGTCCGCCCGACGTCGTTGCGCATCCGGTGGTGGCCGACGGTGCGCCGGAGTGGGCCGACATGACCGACGAACAGCGCGCGCTCTCGGCCCGCAGCATGGAGGTCTACGCCGGGATGGTGGACCGGATGGACTACAACGTAGGCCGGGTGATCGATTACCTCTCGGCGAGCGGCGAACTCGACAACACCGTCGTCATCTTCATGTCCGACAACGGCGCCGAGGGCGCGATCGTGGAGGCGATGCCGCTGCGCGGTCCGCAGATCGCCGCGCAGATCGAGAAGCATTGCGACAACAGCCTGGACAACCTCGGCCGGCCCACGTCGTTCATCTGGTATGGCCCCCGCTGGGCGCAAGCGGCCACCGCGCCGTCGCGGTTGCACAAGGCGTTCACCACGCAGGGCGGGATCCGCGTGACCGGCTTCGTCACCTGGGCGGGCTTTGCCCGGCAACAGGAGATCGGCACCGCGTTCAGCACCGTCATGGACATCGCCCCGACCCTGCTCGAGCTGGCAGGGGCCACCCACCCGGGCACGTCCTACCGCCTCCGCGAGGTGGCAGCCATGCGCGGTCGCTCACTCGTGGATTATCTGACGGGCGCCGCGGACACCGTGCACGACGCCGACACCGGAACCGGATGGGAGCTGTTCGGCCGCCGTGCCATCCGCCAGGGCGACTGGAAGGCGCTCTATCTGCCGGCGCCGTACGGTCCGGGCAGCTGGCAGCTCTACGACCTGGCTTCCGACCCCGGCGAGATCGACGACCTGGCCGCCGCGCACCCCGACAAGCTGGCCGAACTGCTGGCGCTGTGGGAACGCTACGTCGAGGAAACGGGCGTGATCCTGGACCCCATCTCCGTGTACGACGTACAACTTTGACGACCCTGCTTATGCTTGGGCGTTGATGGTCGAGACAACGACGTGCGCGGTCGTCGGCGGCGGCCCGGCGGGCATGGTCCTCGGGTTGTTGCTGGCCCGGGCCGGCATCGAGGTCACCCTGCTGGAAAAGCACGGCGACTTCCTGCGTGACTTTCGTGGTGACACCGTGCATCCGACGACGCTGCAGTTGCTCGACGAGCTGGGACTGGGGGAGCGGTTCGCGGAACTGCCGTACAGCAAGCTCCGCAGGGGCACTTGGGAATCCGACGGACACTCGGTGACCTACCTGGACTTCGAGCGGCTCCGACACCCGCACCAATACATCGCCATGGTGCCGCAGTGGGACCTGCTGAACCTGCTCGCCGAGGCGGCCCAAGCCGAACCGAGTTTCACCTTGCGGATGAGCACCGAGGTCACCGGCCTGCTGCGCGACGGCGACCGAGTCACCGGAGTGCGCTACGAAGGGGTCGACGGACCCGGCGAGCTGCGGGCCGAACTAACCGTCGCCTGTGACGGCCGGTGGTCGACCGTGCGCCAGGATGCCGGGCTCAGCGCACACGAATACCCGGTGAACTTCGACGTCTGGTGGTTCAAGCTGCCGCGCCAAGGCAATGCCGACCATTCCTTCCTGCCCCGGATGGGGCCGGGAAAGGCGCTGGCGGTGATCCCGCGCGAGGGCTACAACCAGATCGCCTACTTGGGGCCCAAGGGCACCGACGCCCAGCTGCGCACACACGGTATCGAGGCGTTCCGGCGTGACCTCGGCGCGCTGTTGCCGGATATGCCGGATTCGGTCGCGGCCCTGCAGTCCATGGACGACGTCAAGCACCTCGACGTGCGGGTGAACCGGCTGCGTCGCTGGCACACCGACGGGCTGCTCTGCATCGGCGATGCGGCGCACGCGATGTCCCCACTGGGCGGGGTCGGCATCAATCTGGCCATCCAGGACGCCGTCGCCGCAGCGACCCTGCTAGCCGAACCCTTACGGTGCCATCGCGTCACCGAAAGCGACCTGGCCGCCGTCCGCCGTCGCCGCTTACTTCCCGCCGCGCTGACCCAGACGGCGCAGCGAGTGCTGCAGACCGTACTGCTGCGCCGGGTTTTTGGTGGTGCGGATCCCACGCCGCCCGCGCTGCTCCTCAAGGTGGTGCGACGGCTGCCGTGGCTGTCGGCGATGCCGGCCTACTTCGTCGGTGTCGGGGTCAGGCCCGAACATGCACCGGCATTCGCTCGACGAACACCCAAGGGGCGCAATGGTTAAGCCCGCGGTGCGGATCGGCATCCTGGGGGCGGCCAGCATCGCCCCGATGGCGTTGATCGATCCGGCCAAGGACAACTCCGAGGTCGTCGTCGCCGCGGTGGCGGCCCGGGATGTGGCGCGTGCGCAGGCCTTCGCCGCAAAACACGACATCGCTTGCGCGCACGGCGATTACGGGGCGCTGATCGCCGACCCCGACATCGACGCCATCTACAACCCGCTGCCGAACGGCCTACACGGGCGCTGGACTCGGGCCGCGCTGGCAGCCGGCAAACATGTGCTGTGCGAAAAGCCGTTCGCCGCCAACGCGGCCGAGGCGCGCGAAATCGCCGAATTGGCAGCCGATTCGGATCGGGTGGTGATGGAGGCCTTCCACTATCGCTACCACCCACTGACGCTGCGAGCCGAGGAAATCATTTCCTCGGGTGAGCTGGGCACGCTGCAGCACGTGGAGGCCGCGCTGTGTTTCCCCCTGCCGAAGTTCTCCGACATCCGCTACAACTACGCGCTTGCCGGCGGGGCGACCATGGATGCCGGCTGCTACGCGGTGCACATGGCCCGCACGTTCGGTGGGCAGTCCCCGGAAGTCGTTTCGGCACAAGCCAAACTGCGTGACCCGCAAGTCGACCGGGCCATGACGGCCGACTTGCGGTTCCCGGCGGGCCACACCGGCCGGGTGCGATGCTCGATGTGGTCGCCGCGCCTGCTGCAGATCAGCGCCCGGGTGATGGGGGAACATGGGGAGCTACGCATCTTGAATCCCGTGCTGCCGCAGGCTTTTCATCGGCTCTCGGTGCGGTCGCGTCAGGGCAAACGGGCGGAACGCTTGGGGCGTCGGTCTTCCTACGCCTATCAACTCGACGCGTTCGCCGCGGCGGTGCTGCGCGGCGAGCCGGTCAAGACGACTCCGCACGACGCGCTCGACAACATGACCGTCATCGATGCGATCTATCGCGCCGCGGGCCTCCCGCTGCGCTACCCGGCCTGAACGTCCGACAACAAGCGGCGTGCGGCCTCGACACACGGGCGTAGTCGGTCTATCGGGCTCACCCCGGCCAGCGCCAAGGACCGTCTGGGAACTTCGATTTCAAGCACGGTGTCACCGGGAAGCGCGGAAAGGAGGGCATGCAGGGGGAGCTCGCCTTCACCGGGAACCATGCGCTCGAACATGGCCTCCTCCATGTAGTTGTCCATGCGCGGCCGCAGCGTGGTGTCGTTGAGCTGGGCGTAGCCGATGTGATCGGCATCGATGGCGGCCAACTCTGCGGCGCCGGAACCCGAGCGCACCAGATGCATGGTATCGATCAACAACCGGAACTCGCTTCGTCCCACGTATTGTCTGGCGGCCAGCGCGGCGGTCACGTCGCCGATCGTCAGGCCGGGAACCGGTTCGACGACCGTACCGATATTGCGCTGTGCGGCAAGCTCGGTCAGTGCGGCGAACTGGTCAAGGGTCCGGGGAAGATCGGGGCCACACTGACCACATTGATCCGGGGAACACCGAGGTCGGCCAACGCGTCGAGGTCGCCGCGAAGCGCGCCCACCTCGGCGCCGGGCAGCACCAGGAACCCGTCACCCAGCGAGATGCTCACCCCTCGGTGGCCCATCGCGGCGAGCAGGCCTTTCCGAAGCCCGGCGTCCTCCTTCAAAGAGAAAGGGGGATAGCCCAGCGGCACCAGCGGCATCCCCTGCACGGCGACCGAGATGTGGCGACACCCCAGATCCGCGGCGAGATCCACCAACTCGATTGGGGGCAACCCGAATACGCTGAGCATGCCGATGCCGAGGCGATCCGGACGCCCCGTTGGCGTCATGCGGGGCGGCCCACCAGTTGGGCCAATTGAGCCGCGCCCTGGGCTGTTTGGGTGGTCAGGACGATCCGCCCGGACGTGGCCGGTTGTTCGATGATCGGCGCTTCCAGGACCAGGTTGTCCCGGAGGAAGGCCATGTGGTCTTGCAGGTGCGCGCCCGTGAATTCGGCCCACGCGGCGGCCGACGGCGGATCCAGCACGAGCGTCAGTTCGTAATAGTCCGCGGTCAACGACTTCGGTGGGTCCACGTGGATGAGCCCGAGCTGCATGGTCTCGGGGCCTAACGTATAGACGGTGGTGCGCCCGATGTCACAGGTGGTGAGGACGTCGATCGGCTTCACAGCGTTCGGATCCGTGGCCGGGCACTTTACGGCGGGGGTCGTTGGCTGTGACTTCGTCACCGGCCGAACCGGCAACGGTGCGATCTTCACCACCGGCGGGGGTGGTGGAGGTGGCGGCGCCGTTGTGCTGGGCGGCGGGGTGGTCGACGAGTTGGACGGCGCAGGCTTGTGTGTCTGCTGACAGCCACACATCAGCGCGGCGAGCAGACCGAGGGACCCAAGCCAGGCGGCGACATGACGCGCGCTGAATCGACGGTGAATCATCTCCAATACACTCTACCCGCAGGGTCATTGATTCCACGTCCGACGGGAACTCTTGCACCGCAATTCCTTTGGCGCCCTTTTGCGCGAGCCGTTGAAATCGCACGCCTGGGCTAGGGGCACGGAGCGGGTTGGCCTGCACACATGCGGTGCGCCGAGCGCGCGGCGGCGCACCCCTTTACTGACACTACGAATATAGAGTAGGGTCGCGATCTAAGAAAACATGGATAGACGACGAAAGCCCAATCCCGCCGAGCGCCGCCGCGACCTATGCGATGCGGCGATCCAGTTATTGGCCGATGACGGGGCCAAGGGCTTGAGCCATCTGAAGGTCGACCGCAGGGCCGGTGTGCCGGACGGCACGACGTCGTTCTATTTCCGCACCCGCTCGGCGCTGCTGCGCGCGGTGGCCGAGCGCTCGGCCGAGCTCGACCTCGCCGAGCTGCAGTCGATCGCGGACAGCTCTGATGCCGACGGTGGGGATCACGCACCCTCGCGGTTGTCACAGGTCGTCATCCAAGCCGGCAGCGATCCGCAGTTGTGCCGGACCAGGGCCCGATACGAGCTGACCATGCAGGCCACCCGTGACCCTGCGCTGGCGGCGATTTTGCAGCAGGCCACCGACGAATTCACCAAGCTGCACCGGGAGATCCTGGTGCAACTCATGCCGCACGGCGCGGAGTTGGATCCGGCCGTCGTCGAGGATCTGAGCAACGTCACGCTGACGTTCATCAATGGCCTGCTGCAACGGTTCGCCCATGGTGACCGGATCATCGACAGCGCCGAACAGCTCGACGGAATCCTCTCGGCGATCGCCGCCGGGATATTGAAGAGTTCGCACAAGGGACGGCTCACCCAGGCCGGTGGTCTGCGGGTACTGCGCCGCGGGGCGTCCGGGTCCGGGTGAGGACGCCGGCGGGACACAGCGCACCGGGCTCTGGCCCTTGCCAGGGCATCCGCTGTATGGTTCTCTACGAGAATAGAGTAAGCCCACGTTCATGCGCCGTTTTCAGCGGAGCTTGTGCAGCAGTCAGAGCGACGCAATTAAGCGGAGTGTATAAATCGCGCGGACCGAATCCAGCGCTGCAACGCTGGCAGCGCTAGCCCTGGTGCAGGTGATGCGGGTACCTAAAAGTGCAGCGGTAGGAGGGTTTTCGTGACGGCGAGCACCGACAGCCATGTTCGTTTCGATCCGTACGATGTCGGGCTGATCGCCGACCCGTATCCCATGTTCGCGCGTTTGCGCGAGGAGGCACCGCTTTATTACAACGCCGAATACGACTTTTACGCGGTGAGTCGTTACGCCGATGTCAGCAAGGCGCTCGTCGACCACGAGACATACAGCTCCGCGCGGGGCGCGATCCTCGAGCTGATCAAGGCCAACCTCGAAATCCCGCCGGGCATGTTGATCTTCGAAGACCCGCCGATCCACGACGTGCACCGCAAACTGCTGTCGCGGATGTTCACCCCACGCCGGATTGCCGCGCTCGAGCCGATGATCCGGGACTTCTGCGCTCAACTCCTGGATCCGCTGGTGGGCTCGGGCCACTTCGACTTCGTCACCGATCTGGGCGCGCAGATGCCGATGAAGGTCATCAGCATGTTGCTCGGCATCCCCGAAGACGACCAGGAGTACATCCGCGACCGCGGCAACGCCCAGTTGCGCACCGAGGCCGGCAAGCCCATGGACGCCGCCGAGCACGGCCTGTCCGTGGGTGAGCAGTTCGAGGCCTACATCGACTGGCGCGCCGAGCATCCGTCCGACGACATCATGACCGAGCTCCTCAACGTCGAATTCGTGGACGAGACCGGGACCACCCGGCGGCTGTCTCGCGAAGAAATCCTGGTCTACCTCAACGTGGTCGCCGGGGCCGGTAACGAAACCACAACCCGGCTGATCGGTTGGTCCGGAAAGGTTCTCGCCGAGCACCCCGATCAGCGCCGCGACCTTGTCGCGAACCCCACGCTCGTCCCGCAGGCCATCGAGGAGTTACTGCGGTACGAGCCGCCCGCGCCGCACGTGTCGCGGTATGTGACCCGCGACGTCACCGTGCACGACCAAACGGTTCCCGAAGGCAGCGTGATGATGATGCTCCTCGGATCAGCATGCCGCGACGAGGCCCAGTTTGGTTCCGACGCAAGTGAATTCAATATTCATCGCACGGTCCGCCCGCACCTGACCTTCAGCATGGGCACGCACTTCTGCCTGGGTTCGGCGCTGGCGCGCCTGGAAGGCCGCATCGCTCTGGAGGAGATTCTGAAACGATTCCCCGAGTGGGAAGTCGACCTGACCAGTGCCACCCTTAGTCCGACCTCCACGGTGCGGGGCTGGGAGTGTATGCCGGCGCTGGTGTCACGATGACGGGCCGGGTCGAGGGCAAGGTGGCTTTCGTCAGCGGTGCCGCCCGCGGTCAGGGCCGCAGCCACGCCGTGCGTCTGGCGCAAGAGGGCGCCGACATCATCGCGATCGACGTCTGTGGTCCGATTGAGAACCTGGCCTATCCCCACTCGACACCGGAAGACCTCGCCGAGACCGCGGATTTGGTCAAGAACCTCGACCGGCGCATCGTGACCGCCCAGGTGGACGTCCGCGACTACGACGCCCTGAAGGCGGCGGTGGATAGCGGGGTGGAACAGCTCGGCCGCCTCGACATCATCGTCGCCAACGCCGGCGTGGGCACCGACGGGAGAAAGCTGCACAAAATCCGCGAAAACGTGTGGCAGGACATGATCGACATCAACCTCACCGGTGTGTGGCACACCGTCAAAGCGGGTGTACCGCATGTGCTTTCGGGCGGACGCGGTGGGTCCATCGTGCTCACCAGCTCGGTGGGCGGTCGCAAGGCCTACCCGAACACCGGTCACTACATCGCGGCAAAGCATGGCGTGATCGGTCTGATGCGGGCCTTCGCCGTCGAGCTGGGCCCGCAGATGATTCGGGTCAACGCCGTGCTGCCCACCCAGGTCAGCACCACGATGGTGATGAACGACAACACCTATCGGCTGTTTCGCCCCGATCTGGAAAACCCCGGACCGGACGACTTCGCACCCATCTCGCAGATGATGCACACACTGCCGGTGCCTTGGGTGGACGCCACCGACATCAGCAATGCTGTCCTGTTCCTCGCCTCTGACGAATCTCGTTATGTCACCGGCGTTTCGCTTCCCGTCGACGCGGGCAGCTTGCTCAAATAGGCGCTAACTCCCAGTGAAAGAAGAAGCCCATGCCCGAATACGACTACGAAAAGCTGAAGAAGGAAGCCGAGCAGTACATCAAGTTCGAAAAGGACAAGAAGAACCGGATCGCCTATATCACGTTCAACCGTCCGGAAGAGCTCAATTCGACGACGCTGGGCATGCGGCATAACTACGCGGACCTGATCCACAAGTGCAACGTGGACGACGACGTCAAGGTGGTCGTGATCCGCGGCGAGGGCCAGGATTTCGGCAGTGGCGGCGATCTGCCCGAGCAACGTCCAATGCTGGAGAACCCCGGCTTGCCGCTGCATCACGAGCTGGCGATCAACGACGATGAGGTCAAGTACCCACCGGGTGGCACCTACCGCTACCTGTCCACCGTCACCGACTTCTACGCCAAGGCCCGCGCCGGCAACCGTCCGCTGCAGGAGCTTCGGAAGATCAGCATCATCGAGGCCAAGGGCTACTGCTATGGCTGGCACTTCTATCAGGCCGGCGACGCCGATCTGGTGATTTCCTCCGACGACGCCCTGTTCGGGCACCCGGCTTTCCGGTACGTGGGCTGGGGACCGCGCCTGTGGTGGTGGGCCGAGACGATGGGTCTGCGCAAGTTCTCCGAAATGCTGTTCACCGGAAGGCCTTTCAGCGCAAAGGAGATGTACGACTGCGGCTTCGTCAACAGCGTGGTGCCGCGCGACAAGCTGGAGGCGGAGACCCAGAAGTACGCACTGGCATGCTCGAAGTCGCGCCCGACCGACACGGTAGCGGTGCAGAAGACCTTCCTCGAACTCTACAAGCAGCACAAGGGCGAGTACTTCGGCAGCCTGCTGACCGGCATGGTCGAGGGCATGCTGCCGATGATCAAGAACGATGCGGAAGAGGTCGACCTCACCGGTGGCACCTTCGAGAAGGGCCTCAACAATGTGGTCAAGGACAACGACTTGAACTTCCCGCCGGAGTGGCGCCTGAGCCGCTCGGGTCGCGCGAAGCCCTGACCGTTTTGGCGGGGCGTGCATGTCCGCGCTGACGGGTGTCAGGGTCGTCGAGTTAGCCGAATCCGTGGCGGGGGAGTATTGCGGGAAGCTGCTGGCCGACTTCGGCGCCGAGGTCATCAAGATCGAGGCGCCGAAGTGCGGCAGCGCGACCCGCGCCATGGCGCCCATCCTTGCTGACGGGTGCGAAGGCAGCGCCCTGTACGCCTACCTCAACACCAACAAACGCTCCGTCGTGCTCGATCTCGGCTCGGCGGCCGATGTCGAGCGGCTGCAGCGGCTCATCGGCACCGCCGACGCGGTCATCGAAGGCCGGACCACCGGCTGGTCTGCGCGCCACCCGTCCGTGGTCTTCTGCGCCATCACCCCGTACGGCCGCGGGGTGGCCGCCGAATTCGACAATGCCCGAAGCATCAACGTGTTCCACGCCAGCGGGTGGGGATATCACACGCCGAGCCATCCGGATCCGGGCAAGCCGCCGCTGCAGGGACCCGGCCGCTTTCTGGCCGACTACGAAGCCGGGCTGGAGGCGGCGCTGTGCGTCGCGTCGTCCTTGTTCGGACGTCTGCACACCGGCCAGGGCGAGCTCATCGACATCTCCCAGCAGGCCGTGCTGGCCTCGCGCGCCGATTGCATCCTGGGCCGCCTCGTTACCGGCGAGGTGCCGGCCGACGGCGACCGCGGTGATTACGATCAGGCGGGGCCGGCGTCGTTCTTTGCCTGCGCCGACGGTTTCGTCTACTTGTACATGACCAGCCGGGCCCACTGGGCCGGGGTGAAAACCCTGATGGGACAACCCGAATGGCTTGACGGATTCGAGGACGACTGGCTGGAGTTCTCCGTCACCGCACAGAAGGTCACCGAGTTTCAGCGGGGCTTCGCCGCCTGGGTAGCAGGCCTACCCAAGGAGCAGACCTCGGAAATGGCTCAGCGGCTCGGTGTGCCCCTGGTGCCCGTCAACGGCGCGGCGGACCTGCACCATTCGCCACAGTACCGCCATCGCGGCTTCTTCCAGCGGGTTCGGCATCCGGTGCTGGGCGCTGCGGCGTATCCCACCGTGCCGTATGCGCTCAGCGCGTCGCCCGCCCGAATCACCAGTGCCGCACCGGGTCTCGGTCAGCACACCCGGTCGGTCATGGAAAGCGCCGACACCCCGCGCGTGCGTCCGGCGGTCAAGTCGGCGCAACTCAAGCCACCCAAGAATCCGCGGGGTGGACCGCTGGAAGGCGTGCGCGTCGTCGAGCTCACCAAGGTGTGGGCCGGTCCGTACGCGGGAAAACTGCTGGCCATGCTGGGCGCCGAAGTCATCAAGGTCGAGACGGCCGACAGCCCCGAGGAGATGCGCGCCTACGGCGGCACGAATATCAACCATGCACCCTATTTTTTGAGCATCAACCCCGAGATCCTCAGTGTGGACCTCGATATCAAGTCGGCCGACGGGATGGCGGGGTTGCGCGGGTTGATCGCCCGCAGCGACATCGTCATCAACAATCTGCGCCCGGGCGCGATGGAACGCCAAGGCCTGGGATATCAACAGCTCGCCGAGATCAAACCCGACATCATCTCCGTGTCGATCAAAATGTGGGGCAACGACGGCCCGCTGGGTCACCAAACCGGTTACGCGCCATGCTTTGCCGCACTCGCCGGACCCGCCTCGCTGGTCGGCTATCCCGACGGGCCGCCGCTGGGGACCAGCATGCGCTACGGAGACTCGACGGTCGGCGCGGCCGCCGCGTATGCGGCCGTGGTGGCCTTGCTGCATCGTGAACTCAGGGGCGCAGGGCAATTCGTCGACGTGTCGGCAGTAGAGACCCTGTCCTCGATGATCGGTGACTGCCTGCTGGAACAATCCCTGACCGGCCGACGTCTGGGTCCCAGCGGCAACAACCACCCGGACATGTGCCCACACGGCTGCTACCCGTGCGCCGACGACGCGTGGCTGACACTCGCCGTCGCGACCGACGCCGAATGGCGCCGGTTATGCGAGGCGCTCGGCGCCGCAACACTGGCGGACGAATCCCGTTACGCCACGAGCGACGCACGACACCGGCACGCCGAAGCGCTTGACGCGGACCTCGCCCGGCTTACCCGAGGCCAGGACGCGGAGCGCCTCGCGCAGCGCCTGCGGGCGGCCGGAGTGCCGGCCGCCAAGAGTGCCACCGCGGTGGATGTGATCGGCGATCAACGGCTGTGGGATCGGGAGCTGTACCGCTTCGTCACTGATCACCGCGAAGGCCGGCGACCGGTGCTCGGGCCGTCCTGGCGGATGGCGCGCGCCCCGGCCCGGATCGCGCGCGGCGCACCGGACCTGGGCGAGGACACCGGCTACGTTCTCGACGAGATACTCGGCACGCAACCGATGGGCGGAACATGACGACACTGGCGCGCACAACGGCCCTGGTCACCGGTGCCAGCAGCGGCATCGGCGCGGCGACGGCACAAGCGCTGGCCGCCCAGGGCTCGGCGGTGGCTCTGCTCGCGCGCCGGACCGAGCGGTTGACGGAACTGAAAGCCCAGATCGAATCCACCGGTGGCACAGCGCTGGTCGTGGCCGCCGACGTCACCGATTCCGAGCAGGTGGCGTCCGCCGTGCAGCGCACCGTCGCGGAGTTGGGTCGCCTGGACATCCTGGTGAACAATGCCGGATTGATGCAGTCGGCGCCCGCGACCGAGGCGCCGCTGCGGGACTGGGACCAGATGGTGTCGGTCAACGTGCAGGGGGTGCTCTATGCCACCCGTGCGGCGCTTCCACATCTGATCGAGGCGGCCGCCGACTCGCCGCGCGGCGTAGCCGATCTGGTCACCATCAGTTCCACCGCCGGGTGGGTGGCCCGGCCGAACACCGCCGTGTATTCGCTGACCAAATTCGGCGTGAACGCGTTCAGCGAGGGCCTTCGCCAAGAGGTGCTCGGCAAGCGGGTACGGGTGGGAGTGGTGGGCCCCGGAACCGTCGACACCGAGATCTTCAGTCATCTGACCGAACCGTCACGGGAGGCGTTTGAACGGCAGACGGCCGGGATGGTCATGCTGCGGCCAGAGGACATCGCGGATGCGGTGTTGTTCATGGTGACGCGTGACCGCCGGGTGGCGGTCAATCACATGCTGGTGCGCTCGGCCGAACAGACGTGGTAGCGGCGTGACTTCGGATTGGGTGATCGGTGATCACTACGGATTACCATTCCCGGCCGACCCCGCGTCCTTGCTCAGTGGCGGAGCGTCGTTCCTGACAAGCGCGTTTCGGGCGTCGGGAGTGCTCGGCGAGAACAGCGTCGTTCGGCTCAGCGACTTCCGGGAGATCGGCGGTGGCAGCACGGGACGCAAGGTTGTGCTGTCGGTCGAATACGACCGGCCCGCACCAAATCTGCACACTGAGCTGTTCGTCAAGTTCTCCCGCGATCTGGAGGATCCGGTGCGCGACCGGGGAAAGACGCAGATGGAGTCCGAGGTCCGGTTCGCCTCGTTGGCACGGACGACCGAATTCCCGATAGCGGTGCCCAGTCCGCAGTTCGCCGACTACCACGGTCAAACCGGCACCGGGATGTTGATCACCGAACGAATCCGCTTCGGGGCCAACGGGATCGAACGTCAATACCATAAGTGCCTCGACTACGAGATGCCCGAGCCGCTCGAGCATTACCGTGCGCTGCTGACCGCGCTGGCGCGGCTCGCCGGCACGCACCGGTCCGGTCGACTGCCGGCGACACAGGTCGCGCACTTTCCGCTGGATGTCCGGGCCGCAACGGTGGGAGAGCGGGTACCGCTGTCCGTGGACAGACTGGGACGACGGGTCAACCAGCTGGCCGAATTCATCGAAACGCACCCCGGGCTGGTGCCCGACGGCGTGGGCTCGCCAGAGTTCTTGGCGCGCTTGGCCGACGAGGTGCCCCGACTGGCTCTGTCCGAGAATGCGGTCGCGGACCACCTGGCCACCGATGCCGACTATGTCGCGCTGTGCCACTGGAATGCCAATATCGACAACGCCTGGTTCTGGCGAGATACCCACGGCGTCCTGCGCTGTGGCCTGATGGACTGGGGATGCGTCAGCCAGATGAACCTGGGCATGGCCCTGTGGGGAGCCATGTCCGGCGCCGAAACCGTAATGTGGGATGCCCATCTCGACGACTTGCTGGAACGGTTCGTCGCGGAGTTTCATCGCTATGGTGGTCCGCGCATGGAGCCGGAGAGGCTGCGCCGGCACACCCTGTTGTATGCGGCGGTGATGGGCGTGGCCTGGCTGCTGGACGTACCCGTGTTGATGCGCAAGCGTTTCAGCGTCGCGCCGAGCAGTCGGATGGACCCGCGGATCAGGGACGACGAGGGTGTGCGCGCGCCCCTGCAGATGCTGTCGAACCTGCTGCTGCTGTGGCAGCGCCACCCGCTGGGTGACCTGCTTGACGAGGCGCTTGCCGAGGAAGGGCGTGTCGCCTAGGGCGCGTCGTCGTCTCGGTCTTGGAGCAGCTTTTCGGGATGGTGAAACGTGTTGACGCGTGGTCGGCCACGGTCCAGATGCGGGGGCGGAAGCCACTCGGTGTCACCCCTGGCATTCTTGCGGGTGGTCCAGCCGCCCGGTCGCAGGAGACGGTGCTGGGGTCCGCAGGCGAAGGTGAGGTCGTTGACGTCGGTGGTGTGGCAGGTGGCGTAGTCGGTGACGTGGTGAACTTCGCAGTAGTAGCCGGGCACCGTGCATCCGGGTGCCGAGCAGCCGCGATCCTTGGCGTACAACACGATTCGCTGCCCGGGTGAGGCCAGGCGTTTGGTGTGATACAGCGCCAGCGCCTTGCCCTTGTCGAAGATCGCCAAGTAGTGATGCGCGTGGCGGGCCAGGCGGATCACGTCACTCATCGGCAGCATGGTGCCGCCACCGGTCAATCCGCGTCCGGCGGCGGATTCCAGCTCTTGCAGCGTCGTTGTGACGACGATTGAGGCCGGTAAGCCGTTGTGCTGGCCTAGCTCTCCGGAGGCGAGCAATCCTCTGAGCGCGGCGTTGAGTCCGTCGTGCTGGCGTTGGGCGGCCGATCGCGGGTCGCGCTCGATGGCGTCTTGGGTGGGCGCGCCATCGACGCACGGGGTGTCATCCACGGGATTGCACATGCCCGGTGCGCCAAGTTTCGCCAAGACCGCTTCGAACGTGGCACGCGCCTCAGGTGTCAGCCAGCCGCGCAGCTGCGACATGCCGTCGGCTTGCTGGTTACCCAGCGTCAAGCCGCGCAGCCGGGCCCGGTCCTCGTCGGTGAAGGTGCCGTCGGGGTTAAGGCAATCGGCCAGAATGTCGGCCAACTTGCCAAGTTGCTCGGGCCGATACCGGGTTCCCTCCCTGGCGAGTTTGGCCTCGGCCTGCTCGCGGGTGGCCGCGTCTATCCAGCCGGGCAACTGGTGATAGAACTTTCGGATCACCGCGACCTGGCCGGTGCCGAGCGTGCCGTCCCGTTGCGCGGCCGCGGTCGCGGCCAGCATCGGTGCCAGCGGTTCGCCGCTCAGGCCGTGCCGCGCGCCGAGATCCCGCGCCTCCTTGATGCGCCGGGACGCTTCCGAGCGGCTAATAAGCGTCGTCTCCGCAATCGCATGCGCCAGCGTGCCGCCGAGCTCCTCGGATGAAGCCTGGCGGGCAAGGGAATTGATCAGCGGGTGCTCGATGGCCGGCAACCGGCGGCGCACCTTCTCGCAGCGCTCGAGCATCGCCAACTGCTCGCGGGTGGCCAATGCGGCGCAGTCATACCCGACCAGATCGTCGAAGGCAGCGTCGATGGTCGCAAAAGCCGCCGACAAGGCCTCCCGATCTACACTCACACCCCGAAACTATCGGAGGCCACCGACAAAAAACGCCATCCTGGGGCCACTGAAACCACAGTGGCGCAAGTGATTTCAACCGGTCCACGACGGGCTGGTGGTCAGCACGTCGACACCACCCTCAGTGATATGCACGGTGTCTCGGCGGAACACCGCGCCGATGCCGTTTTGCCACACGTAGCCGGTGATCGCCAACACCATTCCGTCCTCCAGCAGGTCGTGTTCTCCTGCGGCCAAGAGCATTTCGGACACCACGGGCGGATCGAACCCCAGTCCCAGTCCGTGCGCGACCGGCATCGGCGGGATCTGTTCACCCACCGCCTGGTACGCGGCGAGCAGATCGCGGGTGGACGCACCCGGCCGACACGCGGCAAGCATGCTGTCGTACAACGTGTTCGACCTCGCGAACAGCTCGCGGGCCTCGCCGCCGATGGTATCGCCGGCCGGCCAGGTGCGGCCCACCTCGGCGACGTAGCCATTCGCGAGCGCGCCCGCGGCGAACGCGACGAGGTCGCCCGAGCTGACCTCATGCGCAGCGGCGCGACGCCACGGGTGTTCCCGCGACGTCACCCACGCGGCGTCCTGGGTGGCCGGCGTGCTGACCCCACCCGCGGCCATCGCCTCCATCATCACCCCGGCCAGCGTCTGCTCCGACACGCCCGGAGTCAATTCGCTTACGGCGGTGGCGAGTCCGTGTTCGGCGACACGCAACGCTTGGTCCATCGCCGCGATCTCTTCGGGCGTCTTGATGCGCCGCGCCGCACGCATGGCCGGCTCGGCGTCGACGAGCTCGGCATTGTGGAACGCCTCGGGCAGCAACACCGCGAAAGTCGGTGTGATCGCGTCGGTTCCAACCCGACGCGCCGCTTCGGCGCCGTCGACCTTCTTCAGGACGTCGATGAGGGTCATCGGGTTCCACGCCAGCCCGTAGAGGTGATCGTGACCTATCTCCTCCGGGACCCCCTCATCGTCGGTGCTGTTGAGGTAGATGTCGCCGGTGGCGCGCACCAGCACACACATCGGGCCGAACGGCCGGGTGCCGGCTATCCACAGTTGCGGCGCGCCGGTGACGTAACGGATGTTGGCCTGTCGGCCGAGCACCAGGATGTCGAGGCCGTGCTCCTGCATCTGGGCCAGCGCCCGTTCCCTCCGGCCGGACCGCAGCGCGCCCGCATCGGGCAGAACTTCAGTCGCCATAGGGGGTATAGGGGTAGTCGGTAATCGGCGCGTAGCCGTCTTCGGTGATCACCACGATCTCCTCACTGCGATAGCCTCCTGTCCCGTCCTGCCACACCACGGGTTCCAGCACGAGAACCATGCCGGGCGGGAAGACGAAGTTGTCGTCGAACTCCTCGCCGAGATCCGTCCCGATCATCGGGGCTTCGGCGGGGTAGGTGCCGATGCCATGACCCAGGTAGAAATGCGGCAGCCACGGTTTGCGCCCACCGTTGGCCGCGATCGCCGCGCGCGCCAAATCACCCGAGGTCACCCCGGCTTTGGTGACCGCGAGCACGGCGTCCAAAATGGTGCGCCACTGCCGGAATTGATCCTGCTGTCGCGGCGTGGGCGCTTGGCCGACCACCCAGGTGCGGCCGAAGTCGGAGCAGTATCCGTGGTAGGTGATGCTGATATCGGTCCACAGCACATCGCCGGCGGTCAGTTCCCGATCGGTGGGGAGCAGGGGCAGCGCGAGATCCCCGTGCGTGGTCCACACCCCGGCTTCCCGCGAACTCGGCATCACCTGCCAGATGGCCTCCAGCATGTTGGTGGTGGCGCCCAGTTCGAAGGCCCGGCGGACGAACATGGCCGAAAGGTCGATCTGTCGTACACCGGGCTTCAGGGCCTTCTGCACGTCGACGATCGCCTGCTCGGTGATGCGCGCCGCCCTGCGAAGACAGGACAGCTCGTCGCGGGTCTTCACCAGTTGCGCGGCGCCGAGCACGATCGCCGCATCCGTCGGCGGGTCCGCCGGGAACAGCTTGGACGCCGACCGGCGCATGGCACCGGTGAGTTCGTCGACGGCGATGCTGGCCCCCGGCGGAATGAGCCCGGCCAGCTTCCGCGCGAAATCGTCGACGCCGTGGTCGAATTCGAGGTAGGCGGGGCCGTGTAGGTGGTCGTCGGGCACCGGATATTCCGCGGACGCTCCGCTGCGGAACGGCATGAACAGGTGCGGATGCACGTCATCGGCGAGCACCACGGCGACCGGGCGCTCCACGTGTGACAGGCCCGCGTCCAAGAGTGGCCAGCTGGCCCCCGTCGCATATCCGGCGTAGCCGTTCATCAGCAGGATCAGCGCGTCGACGCCATGTTCGGCCATGGCTGACCGCAGCCGCGCTCCGATCTCGGTGCGCATGCGCGCCCAGTCCGGCTCGTCGGGTATGTCGAGCACCGAGGCGCGGGCAGTCACTGAGTTCGTCATGCGGAGATCCCCAGGAATTTCTTGATGTTGCCACCGACAACCCGAACGGCGTCCTGGGCACCGACGGCGTCGACCACCGCGGCAAGTGACCTCTCCGAATAGCCGAAAGTGCTTTCGTTGTGCGGATAATCGGATGACCACATCACCTTGTCGATCCCGATCTCGTCGATCTGCCGCAGACCCAGCGGATCGACCATGAACGAGGCGCACATGTGCCTATCCCAGTAATGACGGACATCATGCTCGGGCTGGTGTGCCAGCATGTGCCGGTAGGAGGCCAGCACGTGCTCGGCGTCCTGCAGGGCCGTTGGTACCCAGGCGATTCCGCCTTCGAACCAGCCGATCCGCAGTCGTGGATGCCGGTCCAGGATGCCGCCGAAGACGTACTTGGAGAACATCTCCCGGAATGAGTCGATGTTGACCATCATGGCCACCGCGACGCTGTTGACTTCGCTGGGAAACTTGGGCTGGCTCTCGCCGATGTGGTGGGTGACGGGCAGCCCCGCCTCTTCGATCTCGTCCCACACCGCACTCATCGCTGCGCTCGAATAGTCGATGGGTTGTCCATCGCCGCCGGCGCCGGGGCTGATTGGCATGAGAAACGTCTTGAGGCCCAATGCCTTCAATTCCGTGAGGGTGCGGCGAGCGCCGCGGGGATCCCACCAGTTGATCAGGCCCACTCCATGGCAACGGCCCCCGGAGCGTTCCTGAACACCGGCGATGTGCTCGTTGTAGACGCGGAAGATCCGCTCGCGAATGTCTTGGTCGGGGTGGTGAAAAAGCGCCAGCACCGCGTTGGGGAAGGCCAGTTCCTTGTCGACACCGTCTTCGGCAAGCTCACGAACTCGGGCTTCGATGTTGTTGGTGGCCGCCCCGGCCAGATCGTCGTATTGCATCAATACCGCGCTGAAATCGCCGACCACCATTGAGTGCCCCGGCGGGCCAAGCAGATACGCGCCGTCCTCATACCAGATCCGGGGAGCCTGATCCTTCAGCTCGTCGGGAAAGCCTTGGTAGAAGATGTCGTCGGCCACCGAGATGTGATTGTCGGCGGAGAACACCTCGGTGCCGGCCGGCAGACCGGTGCTGAACTCGGCCGCGTGACCGCGGCGGTCCTTGGGTGCACCGATCACGCCGTCGGGGTAAAGGATTTGGGCTGGGCTGGACATCATCGTCCCTTCGTGTGGAGATCACCTGCTGATGTCAATCCGGATAGCTGACACCGGTGAGCCGTTCGGAGAGCTGCCACAGCTGTCGCATCTCGGGTTCGCTGCGCGCCAGTCGGGGCACGCCCGCGAAAGTGACTCCGCCCCTGACCGTTTCGTAGAAACCCCGCGGTCCGTAGTATTTGGCGCCTTGCGCGTCCGGTGACACCGCGGCGTAGAGGGCAGGCTTGATGCCTTCGTCGACGTCGAGCCACATGAACGGCAGCACGCGCCAGGTCAGTTGCGTGATTCGGGCCTGCAACGTCGGTTTGGCGCGGCCGTACGATGCGCCACTGAGCAGATTCGTTTTGGTAAGCCCGGGGTGCGCCGCGTTGGACATCAGCCCCCAACGACCCTGGCGGCTGCGCCGATCCAGTTCGATGGCGAACATCAGTTGCGCCAATTTGGCGACCCCGTACGAACGCATGGGTTTGTAGCCGCGTTGTGCGTTGACGTCGCCGAAGTCGAGATTGCCCTGGGTCGCGGCGAGACTGCTCACCGTCACCACCCGCGCGGAATCCGCCGCCCGTAGCAGACCCAGCAGTCGTCCGGTCAACGCGAAATGCCCCAAATGGCTTATTCCGAACTGCAATTCGAATCCATCGTGGGTCTGTTGCCGTTGCGGGGGCGTCATCACGCCGGCGTTGTTGATCAGGATGTCGATCGGGCGCCCTTCTGCCGTCAGTTCCTCGGCCAGCGAGGCCACGCTGGGCAGCGACGACAGGTCGAGTTGCCTGATGGTGAGCTTGGCCTGGGATACCTCTCGGCGGATGTCGGCGACCGCCCGTGCGCCCTTGACCGGGTCGCGGATCGCCATCACGACGTCGGCACCCGCGGCCGCCAGCCGCTTCGCCAAGCCGAAACCCAAACCGCTGTTGGCCCCGGTCACGACGGCGAATCTGCCACGCAGATCGGAAATGTCCAGCGTGAGATCGGGCTTCACCATGTCACGGGCAGCTCGTAGAGGCCGTAGGCCAGGGCGTCGTGTTTGAACGGGAGATCATCCACCGGCACCGCGAGTCGCAGTGTCGGGATGCGGCGCAGCAAGGTGGGCAAGACGATCTGTAATTCCATGCGGGCCAGCTGCTGACCGACGCACTGGTGGCGGCCGTAGCCGAACCCGACGTGCGGCCCGTCTTCACGGCGCAGATCCAGCCGGTCCGGGTTGGGGAATTGGCGCTCGTCCCAGTTCGCGGGGGCGACGTCGAGGATGATGCCGTCGCCGGCACGGATCGTCTCGCCGCCAATCTCGATGTCCTCGACGGCGATTCGGCGCTGGCCCGTCTGGATGATGCTCAGATAGCGCATCAGCTCTTCGACCCCGGTGGCGATGACCTTGAGATCATCGGTGTCGCGCAGCAGCGCGCCTTGATCGGGGTGTTCGAGCAACGCCGCAATGCTCAGGCTGATCATGTTCGCGGTGGTCTCATGGCCCGCGATCAGCACACCGGTGGCCAATTGTGCGGCCTCGCGCACACTGATCTCTTCGGCGTTGACCCGCTCGGCGAGGTCGGACACCAGATCCTCTGAGGGGCTTTGCATTTTCGTCCGAACCAGGTTGGCCAGATACTTCGCCAACGAGGCGGCGCCCTGGGCGGTGTCCTCCTCGGTCGCGTATCGGCCCATGCCCCGTTGGGCTTGTGTCTGGAAGAATTCCGCGTCCTCATAGGGCACGCCGAGCAGTTCGCTGATGACCAGGGACGGGACCGGCAGCGAGAGGGTGCTGACGATATCGCCAGGCTTCGGGCCCGCTAGCAGGGTGTCGATGTGGTCCTCGGTGATCTTCTGAACCGCCGGCCGCAACGCTTCCACTCGCTTGAAGGTGAACGGTTTTGAAAGCATCCGGCGAAACCGGGTGTGTTCTTCGGCATCTGAGGTGAACACGGAACGTGGGCGCCGGTGCACCGTGGCCAGCATCCCTTCGTTCCAATGCGGGTAGCCCGGTAACCGGTCGTCGACGCTGGTGCGGGAATCGGTGAACAGCGCCCGTATCGCGTCGTAGCCGTGGATGAGCCATGGGGTGCTGTCGTCCCAGATCCGGACCCTGCTCAGCTGCTTGTCGGCGTTGAGCTTCAATACCTTCGGAGGCGGGGCGAACGGGCAGCCGAGCGCTCGTGTCATCGGAAACTCCGGGATATCGGTGCCGGTGGGCCCTGCAGTCATCGTGCTCCTCGGTTGTTGGCATGTGCGGTCGTCTGTACTGGTTGGCCACCGGCGACGCCCACATGGACCGGTGCGCGCCACAGGCCGACGATCGCGTCGATCAGCCCCTCGCCGGCCACCGGCCAGGCCGAACGCGATCGCGGGCCGTGTTCGGCCAGTGCACCTTCGTGTTCCGCGCAGGTGTGCATGAGCAGGTTACGCACCATCACCATCCGTTCGGAGCGCACTCGCTTGGGCAGCTCGGGAAGGCAGCGGTTGATGCCGTCGAGTGTCCGCACCAGCAACGGCGACGCCAGTGCGTCTTTGGTGACCACATGGCGGTAGGTGGGATCCGCCATGGCCTGCGCGGCGAATCGGGCATACCAGGTCGGGGCGCCCAGCGCCGACAGATGATCGGTCAACGGACGCACCAACGCGCCGACCCAGTCTCGCAACTCGGTCGAATCGCCGATGGCTCCCAACATCTGGGCTCGCAGCTTCTCGATCGGTTCGCGGTGCTTGCTTTCGATCGCCCGAAGCAGTTCCACCCTGGTGCCGAAGTGGTAGCACGCCGCGGCGTTGTTGCCCTGGCCGGCGGCTTCGCTGATCTGCCGGTTCGACACGGCGTACATCCCGCGTTCGGCGAATAGCACCTCGGCGGCCGACAAGATCGCCTCTCGCGTGCCCGTCGACCTGTCGGAGCGGGCAATCCGCTCGGCAGTCATCGCCTCAGTGAACACCTCGGGCAGTATTAAATCAAGCAGTTTATTTATCCGGACCGGCCGGGATGAGTTGGCCCACCGAAACCCCGGTTCGTCAGCGGCATTTCATCGTCCTGACGCCCCGGTCCGGCGCCCGGCTCGAATACAGTCGTCCCATGAATCCGCTGCAGCGGTTGGCCCGCAACCCGACGGCCTATCGCTTGCTGGTCTTGAACGGTCGCCAGATCGTTGAAGGACTCGAATCCATGCTTCGCTTCCTGACGGGCGGACGGCTTGGTGTTTTGGATCTGGCCGGCCTACCGAACGTGCGGATCACCATCTCGGGCCGCAAGACCGGTCTCGCCCGCAGCGCGACCGTGCAGTACGTCCCGTTTCACGACGGCCTGCTGTTGGTCGGATCGAACTGGGGGCGGGCGCGTCACCCGTCCTGGTCGGCGAATCTCAAAGGTGCGCAACGTGTCACCGTGCGCCGACGTGGCCATCGCTGCATGGCGACGGTGCAGCTGCTGCGCGGCGCGGAGCGCGACGGAGCGTGGGCCACAGCGCTGGCGCATTGGCCGAATTACCGGCTCGCCCAGGATCGCGCCGGCCGGCGGCGTTTTCGGTTGTTTCTGCTGACACCCACCCAGTGATTCGGCGGCGGCCGGCACGTCCGCTGTTAGCCGCCGAGGCCCTTCTTGACTGCGGCATCTTGCTTTTGGCCGACGTCGGTCACGAAGTCCGGCGGCACCAGGGCACTGGGCGGCCCGTCGAACTCCAATTCGACGAAGGCCTTGTTCTCGGTGAACAGCAGCACGGTCACTCCCTTGGCCCCGTCGGGCGACGGGCCCGAGATCGCGGTGCCATTGGCGCCGATCGCGATCGGCTCGGGTACTCCGTGGACGTAACCATCCCGCGTAGCCTTTGCCGATTCCAGCGCACCGAGCGCGGCGGCCGGATCGGGCAGGACCTGGATGCTGTCGGTGATCACATGCGTGCGGTCGTTGTTGCTGAACGTGGTGCTGGCCCCGGGTTGGCCGTTCGGGTTGTTGGTCGGCGGGGTGGCCGTGAAGGCTTCAGGTGCGTTGATATCGCCGGCCGCGATGAGCAACCGGGTGTAGTCGGACGGCTGGGCGGCTGCCGACGTCGACGTCGCGGTGCGGCCGGCCGAACTCGAGGCGCTAGACGGCCTCGTGGGCGGCGATGACTTCGATCCGGTGCTGCAGCCGACCACCGTTGCGCCTGCCAGCGCCATCGTCAGCGGCACCCCGGCGGCAAGCCTGGAAAATTTGCTCATGGACGTTTCCTTCCGCCCCCGGCTTCGACACCGCAAACGGTAACGCAACACAAGCGCCCATGTCGCTGAACGTAGTTACTGCGCGGCAGTTACTCCGGCCTCGACCTCCCGATACGTCTGGCAGGGTTTCCCGTGAGCGGCGTCGTCAGCCCGCGTGGTTCTTCGTCAGGCGCGCGATCTCGGTGCCCCAGACCGATTGAGCACCGGCGTCGCCCACCCGGTAGATCTGGACCATCGACGAGATCCCTACTGCCAGCACGACAATCGCGACGAGTATCCGGGCGGCGGCGCGGCGTTTGTCGGATCGACGTTCGATCACCCGCAAGGCGACGAGTACGACCGCAGCCGCCAGCAGTGCGGCGGAGAAGTAGGTCATCAGGCTGCCCCGCTCGGCGTGTTCGCGCAGGATCGGGCTGGGATTCGTTCGCAGGCCGTAGAGCCATCCACCAGCGTTGATGGTGATGGGCGTCAGCACCATGGTGGCCGCGGCGAGAATCAGCGTGAGCCACATCAGCTGCCCGCGCCGGGCCGCGGGCCAGACCCCGCAAACGATTTCCAGCAAGGCGGTCAGCGGCACGAGCACCAATACGAAGTGCAGCAGCAGGGCGTGAGCCGGCATGCCGTTGATGACGTTCATAGCGTCCCCGGTGGTAGTGCGGCGCCTAGCTGCCGAGCCCCTTCTTGATTGCCGCATCTTGCTTCTGGCCGATGTCGTTGACGAAGTCTGGCGGGGCCAGCGTGTCGGTTGGGCCGTCGAACTCCAGCGTGGCGAGCGCCTTGCCCTCGGTGAAGAGCAGGATCACCACGCCCTTGCTGCGGTCCGGGGTGTTGCCCATCAGCATCGTTCCGCCACTACCGATGTTCGACGGTTGCGTGGTCGGATCCTTGATCGCACCAGCCTGCTGACCCTTCGCGGCGTTCAAGGCGTTCGTGGCGGCGTCGGGATCGTCGTAGACGCCGATGGTCACCTTGATCGCGTGGCTACCGTCGTCGTCTTTGAACGTGGTCGCCACGCCCGGCTGGCCGTTGGGATTGCCGGTCGGGGGCGCGGCGGTGAAGGGGATCGGGGCGTTGATGTCACCGGCCTGGATGAGCAGTTTGGCGTACTCATTGGGTTGCGCCGGCGCCGATGACGCCGGTGCCGGGCCGGGGCTGCTGGTGGCCGAGGTTGCCGAGGTGGCCGATCCCGACTTTGACGGTGACGGCTGCTGCTTAGTGCTGCCGCAGCCGGCTACCGACACCGCCAGTGCCGTCGTCGCTGCGACTCCCGCGATCACAGTTCGTGCCATCCTCATCGTGTCGAGCTCCCTTCCAGGCCTTCCTGGCGACAGAGTCGGGTTGTCTTCGAATCGCACAGTACAGTGCTGCGCGGCATGCCATGCCGCGCAGCGTCCTGGGCCCGTTGGACCGGGCTACTCGAGCTGATCGCGCAGGCAGCTCAGCGTGTTCGCCAAGATGCGCGATACCTGCATCTGCGACACCCCGATCCGCTCCGCGATCTGGCTTTGCGTCATGGATTCAAAGAACCGCATGCGCAGAACGTCGCGTTCCCGCTCGGGCAGGGTGGCAACCAAAACCCGGAGCGCTTCGCGATTGGTGATGTGCTCAATCTGTGGATCGATGTCGCCGACCGAATCGGCCACCGAGCGGGGCGTTCCCGAACCATCGGAGCCGAGCGGCGCATCCAGGGAATCGAGACGATAGGCGTCGCCCGCGACGAGGCATTCGACGATTTCCTCCCGCGGAACCTGGAGCACCTGGGCGAGCTCACCGGCGGTGGGCGCGCGCCCGAGTTGCTGAGCCAGATCCGCGGTGGTTCTGCTGATCTGTACGTGTAGCTCACGCAACCGCCGCGGGACGCGCATGCCCCAGCTGTAGTCACGAAAGTAACGCCGGACCTCGCCCATCATCGTGGGCACCGCAAAACCGATGAAGCTGGGGCCCTTCGCGGGGTCGAATCGGTTGACGGCGTTCATCAAGCCCAGACGCGCCACCTGAATCAGATCGTCGAGACCTTCTCCGCGGCGGGCGAAGTGGCTGGCCACGTGATCGGCGAGCGGGAGGCACCTGGCCACAATGCGTTCGCGCTGACGGACGTACTCGTGAGATTCGACAGGAAGCTCATACAGCGCCAAGAACATCTGGAAGACGTCCTCGTATGAATCGTCGGATTTTTTGGTGGGCCGCGGGGCTGGGGCCGGACGTGTTTCAGAAATTACATTGGTCATCGGCCGGCGCACCTGGTGCTCAGTCGACGAGCCGGGTAAACGTTTGCGCGCGAACAAGTTTGCATGGCTGACTCACTCCTCGAGTCGTCTGCAGTGAGAGATCGCAGTTATGTACACGCCTCTACTGCACCCTGATCCGCAGGACGGCCGATTACCCAACGCACGCAGGAACGGAGAGGTGGCTCGAGGTTCGGTTCGCCGGAGCCATACCAAGCTCAGTAGCCATGCGGCTGACTGGACCGCTTTTAGCTAAACGGCGACGCGTCCATAACGGACTTCATTGCAGACTATACGCCCCATCGCATCATCCGGCGATCGCTCGGGGCGGTGGTTCCAGATGGTTTCTGAACAGTTTCCGCGGTGTACGAGATGGGTGCTGGCAAACCCATGGCACGAAGGTGACGACCTTCCTGCCACAGAAAACAACGCCGCCCAGCTGAGGCGTCGCGGGCCGCGACACCGCCGACGGCGAAGCGGCCCACGCTACTGGCAAACTAATTTCCCCGGTTTGGTGCTGGCTCTCATCGGTAGTGATTTGCTCACCGATGTACCACAGCGGAACCGACGAGGCGGTTGCCACGGGCGAAGCGTCGTTGGCTCCGAAGCCGGATGATCAGGCAGCAGGATGGCAGTGACAACTCCTCTGAACCCCCACTGATGGAGGTTGCTGGGAGCACGCAGCGCGTCGAGGCCCGGAAATGTTTGGCTTCGGTTCTCATTTCTGATTCGGCTGGGTACTGTTCGCCTAATGTTCGTGACCCCCGTCGAGCGCATGGCCTGTTACCGGACGCGAGAGCAATTCGCGCGCAACGCTTTACGTGGTGCGCCGCGTGGCCCGCACGGGGGCCCTCGATGAGCCGGACCGACTCCGCGGGCCCGCTGGCCGGCCGTGGGGTGGTGGTTTCGGGTGGCAGCCGCGGCATCGGACGTGCTGTCGCTGAGCTGCTGGGCAGCCTCGGCGCCGGCGTCGTCGTCAACGGGCGTGACGAACAGGCCGTGCAAGAGACGGTCGGGGCGATCGCGGCGGCCGGCGGCCAGGCGAACGCGGTGGTGGGAGCCGCAGACGAAGAGAACGTCGCCCGTGCACTCGTCGACCAATGCCTGAGCACGTTCGGGCGGTTGGACACCCTGATCAATTGCGCCGGGATCGCCGAACCCCCGGGCTCGTCGATTCTGACGATCACGACGGACGAGTTCGACCGTCTGATCAGCGCCCATCTCGGCACGGCTTTCCACACCTGCCGGGTGGCCGCTCCCGTCCTGGCCGCCCAGGGGCACGGAGCCATCGTCAACACCAGCTCGGTGGCGTTCCTGGGTGACTACGGCGGGACGGGTTATCCGGCGGGGAAGGGGGCCGTCAACGGCCTGACGATGGCCATGGCCGCCGAACTGAGGCCCTATGGCGTGCGGGCCAACGTGGTCTGCCCCGGCGCCAGGACCAGACTGTCCACCGGTGCCGAGTACGAAAAACACATCGAAGACCTGCACCGCCGTGGGCTGCTCGACGAGATGACCATGCGGGCATCACTCGACAGCGCTCCGCCCGAGTTCGTCGCCCCGGTCTACGCGTATCTGGCGAGCGATCTGTCGCGCGAAGTGACAGGTCAAATCCTCGTTGCCGCAGGCGGTTTCGTGGGGAGTTTCGACCGCCAAACGCCGCGGCTGCTGGGCTACCGCGACCACCATCGGGCCGGGCCGTGGTCGCTGCAGGACGTGCACAAGATGGTCGATGGCACGGGCGGCGACGAGCCGGCCGGAAAGCCGGCAAACTGACCGACGGACCGAACCGACAATGCTCGCCGACGTCGAAGCGGCCCTGGACAGCCTAAGAGAGCCGATTGGCGGCGAAATCGGCCGCTTGGTCGACCAATCCGGCCTCGACGTATTGGCGGTGGGCGGCGGGGTTGCCCGCACCGGAACAGATCGGGTCGCCGGGGACACACAACTCGAGGGTTTTCGCCGAGTACAGCGGCCCGATGGTCACCGGTGGCTGGTTGATGATGCTCATGAACTGGCTCGATGGCTTGCCGAACAGCGCCACCGCGGCCACGTGGTTGGCCACGTCGGCCGGCATCGGCTGCAGCGCCTGCACCAGGTGTACGCCATCCGGCACGGCGCTTTCGGTGACGAAGCCCATCACCGCGGCGCCCTGCGAGTAGCCGCCCAGCACCATCTTGGTGCGGGGGCAATTCATCGCCATCTGCTCGACATGGTTGCCGGCGTCGCTGATGCCGTCGGCGGCGGTGGGGAAATCCGTGGTGGCCGGGTAATCGACTGGATATACGCCCACTGACTTACCGCCTACGTGCGAACGCAAGGTGTCAACGAAGTTCTGACCGATGCGGCCGATGCCCGGAGGCTCGGTGGTGCCACGGGCGAACACCACCTCGACGTCGGGGCATGGCTCAGCGGACGCCGACGAGACCGGGCCGATCAGCAGAGCCCAAATCGGCGCCAGCACAGCACAAGTCAACACAGCGAGGGGATGCGCCTTCACATTGCGATCCTGCCACAGGACGGCCGCGGGCGCGCGTTATGCGGGTCGTACGGACCCCCGGTGTGACGAAGACCTCCACCCGGCGTCAATGACACGCGTCGGCGAGGGGCGCATCGCGCACCAGACCTGCCGGACATAGTGACCAATATGTATGGTCATGCGCGCTGAGCCGGCTCGGACAGGTCAGGACGCTTTCGATGAGCGCCGACGTGTTCGCGGCGGTTCCGCCGCGCCGAGTGCATCCATCGCGCGGACCATCTGCGGGTAGGCGATCGCCGGGCCGATCCAGCGAGTGAGGTAGCGCCGGAGATCGGCACCGCTGCGCGGTGGCCGTCCCGGATCGGACAAAAAGGAATGCAGGACCCGCAGTGAGAACTCGTTCAGTTCTTCCAGACCCGCTTCATCGAAACCGTAATGCTCCCAATCGATGTCGTAACGGTGCAGCATCGAACGGCCAAACGTCAAAGCGGTATCGGAGATGATCGAAACCTTCTGGCCACCGCGGTGGCGCTGGCTGAGCACGAATTCGACCTGGTTGTCGGCGGCCAGCTCTTCGACGGCAAACGCCATTCCCTCGGTGATGGCTACCACCGGGTCCGTGACACCTTCGAGATGGGCCGCCATCCGATCGAGGAAGCCGTCGGCCGACCGCATCGCGGTGGCCACCAACAGGGCTTGCGTACCGGGGAAGTATCGATAGACGGTTTGCCGGGTCACGCCCAGTGCGCGCGCCACGTCGGCGATCCGCATCGCCGAGCCACGTTCGTCGATGATCTTGTCGGCGGCGTCGAGAATGCGCTCGATCGCCTCCGCATCGGACGCCGGCGTGTTTCCTGCCCAACCGTGACTGCGCATGATTAACGGACGGCAAACCCGTAACCGGTGAACCCCACAGCTGGATCATAACGTCTGTCGCGACGCCATCGTTGCTGGCTAACCGTCGAGTCGTGCACCGATAACGCGGCGAGACAATATGTACATTATGTATGATCACTGGGGATCTGGCGGCAGGTGACGTGGACGCCCGACCAACACACCGGCAACCGCTCGCAGACCCGTTGGGATCGACAGACCCGACGGTTTCCCCAAGCGTCCGGTGCAACAGAAAGGCCGCCGATGCAGTACGACACCGTGATCACGAACGGGCGCTGGTTCGACGGGACGGGCGGGCCTTCGGCTTACCGGGACATCGGCGTGCGTGACGGGCGCGTGGTCACCATCGCCAAGGGGCCACTCGATACGACCGGCGCCCAGGTCATCGACGCCACGGGTCAATGGGTGATTCCGGGCATCATCGACATCCACACCCACTACGACATCGAAACACTCTGTGAGCCAGCGCTTTCCGAATCATTGCGACACGGCGTGACGACCGTGATGCTGGGCTCCTGCTCGCTGTCCACCGTGTACCTGGACAATGTCGACGCGGGCGACATCTTCGGCCGCGTCGAGGCGATTCCGCGGCGCTATGTCATCGAGCAGCTCAACCAAGCCCGGTCATGGAACAGCCCCAAGGAATATGTGACTGCGCTCGAGCAGCTGAACCTGGGCCCCAACATTGCGGCGTTCATCGGTCACTCCGACATGCGTGCCGCGACGATGGGGCTGGACCGGGCCACCCGCAAGGACACCCGCCCGTCGGCAGCGGAACTCGCGCGGATGGAGTCGATGCTGGAAGAGGCTCTCGACGCAGGCTTCGTCGGGCTGTCCTCGCAGCAACTGCTTTTCGACAAACTCGACGGCGAGATCTGCAGATCGCGCACGCTGCCGTCGACCTACGCCAAGCCTCGTGAACTCCGGCGATTGAACGCCATCCTGCGGCGGCGCAACAAAATCCTGCAGTCGGGGCCCGACATCACGAACCCGTTGTCGATCGTTTCGCAGCTGGCCACCTCGCTCGGGGTGGGCCGCCGTCGATTGAAGACCAGCCTGCTGTCGGCCGCCGACGTCAAATCCTTGCCTCCGGTCATCCATCTGATGGACTGGCTCGCGCGGATGGTGAATGCGCTGGGCGCCGATTTCCGCTGGCAGCATCTGCCGGTGCCGTTCGAGGTCTACGCCGACGGAATCTCGCTGGTGATCTTCGAGGAGTTCGGGTCCGGCGCGGCGGCCCTGCACCTGCAGGACGAGATCGCCCGCAACGAGCTGATGCGCGACGAAGACTACCGGCGGCAGTTCCGCAAGGACTACGACAAGAAATACGGGCCCAGGGTGTGGCACCGCGACTTCTTCGACGCCGACATCGTGGCATGCCCGGACGAGTCGGTCGTCGGCAAGTCCTTCGGGCAGGTAGGCCTGGATCGCGGTGGCCTGCATCCCGTCGACGCGTTCCTCGACCTGGTGCTTGAGCACGGCGAAAAGCTGCGCTGGCGCACCACGATCTCCAACCACCGGCCCGACCTGCTCAAGAAACTGGCGCAAAGCGCAGGCGTCCAGATGGGGTTCTCCGACGCGGGCGCGCACCTGCGCAACATGGCGTTCTACAACTGCGGGCTGCGCCTGCTGCGCCACGTGCGCGACGCCGAGAAGCGGGGCACGCCGTTCATGTCGATGGAGCGTGCCGTGCACCGGCTCACAGGTGAGCTCGGGGCGTGGTACGAGATCGATGCCGGCACGCTGCGTGAAGGCGACCGCGCCGACATCGCCATCATCAATCCCGACAAGCTCGACGAGTCGCTCGACCGCTACGCGGAGCATCCGGTCGAGTCGTACGGCGGGTTGTCGCGGATGGTGAACCGCAACGACGACACGGTCACAGCGGTCCTGGTGTCCGGGAACCTTGCCTTCGGCGCGGGTAAGGCGTCGCCGGAGCTGGGCGAGAAGCGATTCGGTGAATTCCTCCGGGCGGGCAGCTCGGCACGAAAGCCGGCCTACACCGGCTAGCTGTACCGGGCGGGCACGTTAATGACTGTCTGGGCTTGTGCTTGGGAGGACCTCCGGGCTTAGTGGA
>NZ_LZTA01000085.1 GCF_001665875.1 Mycobacterium sp. 852002-40037_SCH5390672 | reverse complement strand
TGTTATCCATCGCCTCGCTCAAGTTGCGCCCGATCACCACCGACCAACTACACAACGCATTGACCACGGCCATAGACGTCGCCGCCGATCACACTTTGTTGGGGCTTAGGTGGTCGGCGATATCTCTTGAGGGTCACGCCGATGACGGGTTAACAGTGCTGTCTTGGAGCGATTTTGACCTCTCTGATGTAGATGGTGTCGGTGGTTCTCTTGCCGGTGATGTGGTGGTGGTGTGGGAGTGGAACGGCATCGAGGCCGGGGTGGTGGATTCGGTGTATGCGGCCACTCATGCGGTGTTAGCGGTGTTGCAGTCCTGGCTGGCCATAGATCAAGCGGGCAAGTTGGTGGTGTTGACTCATGGCGCGGTCGGGTTGGTGGGGGAGGATGTCGTCGATCTGGCTGCTGCCGCGGTGTGGGGGCTGGTGCGTTCGGCGCAAAGCGAACATCCCGGCCGGATTGTGTTGGTGGACTGTGACATTACTGGTATTCCTGCAGTCGTTGGCGCCGCGGTCGCCACGGGTGAACCTCAACTCGTGGTCCGCGCTGACACCGTTTATATCGCTCGGCTCGATGCGGGGGTGGCTGAGGGTGTTTTGGCTGTCCCTGAGTCGCCGTGGCGATTGGGAGTTGGCGGGAGCGGGACTTTAGAGGATTTGGTGGTGATTTCAGATCCTGATGCTGATGCCGTGGTGCCAGACGGTCATGTGCGGGTGGGCGTGTGCGCTAGCGGGGTCAATTTTCGGGATGTGTTGGTGGCCTTAGGGATGTATCCAGACCCAGGCGCGGTGTTGGGCGCTGAAGGGGCCGGGGTGGTGGTCGAGGTGGGTCCGGGTGTGACCGGTGTGGCCGTCGGTGATCAGGTGATGGGGTTGTGCAGTGGGGTGGGTTCGCAGTCGGTGGTCGATTCACGCCTGATTGTTCCCATCCCGCGGGGGTGGTCGTTCGCTGAGGCCGCTGGGGTGCCGGTGGTGTTCTTGACGGCCTATTACGGGTTGGCGGATTTGGCTGCGGCGCGGGCGGGGGAATCCGTGCTGGTGCATGCCGCTGCAGGCGGGGTGGGGATGGCCGCGGTGCAGCTGGCCCGGCAGTGGGGGTTAGAAGTTTTCGCCACTGCCAGTTCAGGTAAGTGGGACACCCTGCGCGCCATGGGTTTTGATGATGACCATATCGCTGATTCACGCACGCTGGAGTTTGAACAGAAATTCCTGTCGGTTACCGACGGTCGCGGAGTTGATGTTGTCTTGAACTCGCTGGCCGGTGAGTTCGTGGACGCCTCGCTGCGGTTGCTAGCACCTGGTGGGCGATTTATCGAGCTAGGCAAGACTGATATCCGCGATGCATCGGTGGTTGCCGACCGGTATCGCGAAGTGCGCTATCGGGCATTTGATTTGATGCAGGCCAGCCCGCAGCGTCTCGAGCAGATGCTAGCCGAAGTGATGAAGCTATTCGACGCCCAGGTGTTGCACCAATTACCTATCACCACTTGGGATGTGCGCTGCGCCCCGCATGCCTACCGATTCATCAGCCAAGCCCGCCATGTCGGCAAAGTTGTCTTGACAGCGCCTGACTCGATGCCCCGCGCACTTGCTGCGGGCACGGTATTGATCACCGGGGGCACCGGGATGGCAGGTGCTGTGGTGGCTCGGCACGTGGTCGAACGTTACGGAGTGGGTCATGTGGTGTTGGCCAGTCGTCGTGGGGATCGCGGCGAGGGGGTAACCGAACTAGTGACCACGTTGGTCGAGGCCGGCGCTGAGGTGCAAGTGGTGGCCTGTGATGTGGCCGATCGCGATGCGACGGCAAAATTATTGGCACAACTCAGCACTCAGCGCCCACCATTGACAGGGATTATTCATGCAGCCGGGGTGCTCGATGATGCAGTGATCACTTCACTGACCCCCGAGCGTATCAATACGGTATTAACAGCCAAGGTGGATGCGGCCTGGAATCTGCACGAGTTGACCCGCGATCTGAATCTAGCAATGTTTGTGGTGTTTTCCTCAGTGGCAGGCACCCTCGGCGCCGCAGGCCAGGCCAGTTACGCGGCGGGCAATGCCTTCTTAGACGGGTTAGCCACCCATCGACGCGCGGCCGGGTTGCCGGCGATGTCGCTGGCATGGGGACTATGGGAACAATCCAGCGCCATGACCAGCCACCTCAGCGGACGCGACCTAGCCCGGATACGCCGCGGTGGGCTAGCCGCACTAACACAGACCCAAGCCATCGAATTGTTTGACACTGCACTCATTATCGATCATCCCACTGTGGTGGCTGCGCGTCTGGACCAGGCCGTGTTGCAGCACAGCACTGAGACGTTGCCGCCGGTGTTTGATGGGCTGATTCGCCGACCCTCGCGCCGACTGGTGGAAAACAGCGCCGCCGCCTCGGCATCGGCGCTGGCCCAACGATTACATGGGCTGACCCCTGACCAACAACACGATCTGCTCGTGGAACTGGTGCGTTCGCATGCAGCGGTGGTGTTGGGCCATCCCAGTCCCAACGACATCGACACCGATCAGGCATTCCAAGATCTCGGGTTTGACTCCTTGACCGCTGTCGAACTGCGTAACAGGCTCAAAACCGCTACCGGACTAGCACTTCCATCGACACTGCTCTTCGACTACCCCACCCCCACCACCCTGGCAAAGCGTTTAGGGCAACAACTTGTTGGGTCGGTCCAAGAGGCGCGGTCGCCGGTGCGCACGAAGTTGGGAATAGATGAGCCGGTGGCGGTGGTGGGGATGGGGTGTCGGTTCCCTGGGGGAGTGGATTCTGCTGAGGCGTTGTGGGAGTTGGTGGCGGCTGGTCGTGATGTGGTGTCGGGGTTCCCCAGTGATCGGGGATGGGATGTCGAGGGAGTGTTTGATCCCGATCCCGATGCGGTGGGTAAGTCTTATAGCCGCTGGGGTGGGTTTTTAGCTGATGCTGCTGATTTTGATGCCGGGTTTTTTGGGATCGCTCCTGCTGAGGCGTTAGCGATGGATCCTCAGCAGCGGTTGATGTTGGAGGTGTGTTGGGAAGCTTTGGAACACGCTGGAATTGATCCGGTTGGGTTGCGGGGGTCTGCCACGGGAGTGTTCGCCGGATTGTTCGGGCAGGGGTATGGGGTCGGTGCTGGCGGGCGGACGGAGGGCTATGGATTGACGGGGTCGACCTCGAGTGTGGCCTCGGGCCGGGTGGCGTATGCGTTGGGTTTAGAGGGTCCAGCGGTCTCGGTGGATACGGCGTGTTCGTCGTCGTTGGTGGCACTGCATTGGGCGGTGCAGTCATTGCGGTTGGGTGAGTGTGATTTGGCGTTGGCCGGGGGCGTGACCGTGATGGCCACCCCGGCGATGTTTGTGGAGTTTTCTCGGCAGCGAGGGTTGGCCCCTGATGGGCGGTGTAAGCCGTTTGCGGCGGCCGCTGATGGGACGGGCTGGGCCGAGGGCGTCGGGGTGTTGGTAGTGGAGCGGTTATCGGATGCGCTGCGGTTGGGGCATTCGGTGTTAGCGCTGGTGCGCGGGTCAGCGATCAATCAGGATGGGGCATCAAACGGGTTAACCGCCCCTAACGGGCCCTCTCAGCAGCGGGTGATCCGAGCGGCGTTGGCCAACGCGGGATTAACGACCGCTGATGTCGATGTGGTTGAAGGCCATGGAACTGGCACCGTATTGGGTGATCCGATTGAGGCGCAAGCGCTTTTAGCGACCTATGGACAAGACCGGCCAGCCGATCAGCCCCTGTGGCTAGGGTCGATCAAATCGAATATGGGTCACACCTCAGCCGCGGCGGGGGTGGCCGGGGTGATCAAGATGGTGCAAGCCATGCGCCATCAACTCATGCCTCAGACCCTGCATGTCGATGCACCCAGTCCGCATGTCGATTGGTCAACAGGGGCAGTGTCCTTGCTGACCCAGCCCCAACCCTGGCCGGTGCAGCAGGGCCGAGTGCGCCGGGCGGGGGTGTCTTCGTTTGGGATCAGCGGCACCAATGCGCATGTGATTATCGAGCAG
>NZ_LZTA01000084.1 GCF_001665875.1 Mycobacterium sp. 852002-40037_SCH5390672 | reverse complement strand
AATCTGGGATGCCTAGCAGCCGGAGGGTCGTGTTGATTAAAAAAACTGGCTTGACCTGCGCTGATGACTTCCTGAGGAGGTGGTGTAGAACAGTCTCTGACCTGCAACGATGGAAACTACCTGCTGTAGTAGCGGAACAGATGTTTGGGCGTTATAACCTGTTCTAGTTTTCGGCGTTTGCTGTACCGTCAGAACAGTTTGCCACGATTCGGCACAGCGGAATCCGACTGTGGCACTGAGGATTTGGTCAGCGCAAACAAGAAGCTGGATTAGTCAACCTTGGAGATCACGATACCCGCCGTTGAGCAGCCGACTGGGCCGCCAACCGCTGTGCCCGCCGTGCCGCACGGACCTGCTCAATCCGTTGCCTCTGAGCCTCACGTTGCCGCCGACCATGGTTCGGTACCCCTGGCGGGTGGGTCGTGGCTGTGCGTGGCCGCTGGGCCTCGATTCGGGGCTGTTCTGGCTTGACACTGCGAGCCACCACCGCTGCCGCTTTGGTCGGCGCGTGACACTCCCCGCCGACCACTCCAAGATCCCGACGTTCCCGGTCGCTAAGTGACTGCGCCCACTCACGACACCGACCGCGTTGCGGACAACCAGCACACGTGTCAAGCGCCTGGCGCTGAGCGTCGGCATCACCGAGAGCCGCGAGGTCGTATACCTGGTGCTGCCCATTGCAGGATGCGCCGGGTAGCGATGGTGCCTGACTGACAATCGAAAGTAGATCAGACACGCCGCTTTGTCGGGCAGGCCATAACGGTATGGCGCGTATCGGTTCCACGGTCGCCAGGCTACGTTTCCGCCGTCCATTGGTGCATGTCGGCAGTGAGTCGAATGTCTTAGTAGTTCTCTAGCTCGTTAGCTGGCAGGGCATCCCGTGTGTGGGGGTCTATTTAATAGACCCCCCACAAAACGTGATTTGCCTGTCGTGATTGCCGTGATTTGGTGCGTGATTTCCTGACCTGCACAAATACCTGAAACGTGATTACCGTGATTTGGTGCGTGATTTAATCGGGCCAAAACACCGCGTGATTTCCTGACCTGCGGTTATACCTCGGAGCGTGATTTAGCGTGATTTACTTTTGTGGCGAAGAATCGTTTGCTACAGCTCTATCCCGTTGCGGGGCAACGTTTTTCAGCGTACGTACGCGCAATGGCTTAAAATCACGCACCCTCTGACCTGCGCAGATAATAAAGATCCGCTGACAGGTATTAGGTCGCGTAGTAGGTGGCTGGCGGTCCACCTTTGATGCCACCACAGGCAATCGCCCTACCCTCGTCGGCGTACTTGTCCAGCTTTCGCCGAGCCCGTTCGGTCTGTGCCCGTGTCGGTTTGTCGGTATCGAACAGATGGGATGCAGCAGCAGGGATAGTGATCCCGTCTGGTCCGCTGGCTTTGAGTACGTCCAACAGATCGGCACTCGCGTCCACCCTGACTTGACCAGCTTTCTGGTCGTGAATGAGCCGCCACGGTCCCACGGTTTCCAGCACTGGCTTGACGTGTTCAAAGCTGATCGACACGTCACCGGATTCGCCGGTCAGCAGGATCACTGAGCCAGCACCAGCGGTCAGCCATATGCTGCCGTAAATCTCCGACAGCGCCTTGCTCTGCTCATTGCCTTGCAGCATTTTCCGGCAATGGTGTAGCTCGCACAGTTGGATACCGGCCGCGGTGAGTGTCTGACGCGCTCGGTTGTATGCGGCTGCTGTCTTGTCGTCGGTGAGACCGATCACCGCGTCTTTGAGGCTATCGACATAGACGACGCTGGCGTTGTGTTCACGAGCTACCGCGAGCAGCATCTCGGGATCTGTGGCCAAGTCGTTGGGGAGCGGTCCTTTACGCACGACGAGCCGTCGTTTCAAAACCTCGCGATCTGCCTCGGTGAACTGCCGAGACATCGAGCGGCCAATCTGTGGCGGGCGATCCATCGCCAAATACAAGATGTTGCCCTCTATTTCGCGCACCGGCAGCCCAAGCACCTTGCCGTCACCCAAACCAAGCTGGGCGCGCACCAGCAACCCGGCGAGTGTCGTCTTACATAATCCGGGCATACTGGCAAGCATCAGCGCTTCGCCTTCGGGCCACAACACATGAGTCCCGCTGCCCCACAACGCCGGGACGTCCTGCGGGTCATCGAGAATGAACTGATCACCTGACACGGCAGTGGGGCGCGGCTCGAATTCAGTTGTAACTACATCGCTTTCGAATTCACGCCCCTCGCCGGCATTTTCGTTCTTTCGCACCTCGGCGGGAATACCGCTGCCACTTGCCGTGGTGTAGCCGTCCTGGTCGAGCCTTGTCCAGTCGAATGGCTCAGTGAATTTGCTTATGGCACGGTCGATGGCCGCTTCTACCTGGGCATGGTTCTTATTGTTCGGGTCGGAAAGACTGCCGTTGAGTTCGTTGGCGCGAATGATCGCGTCGCGCAGGTCTTCACGGGTAAGGTCTCTGTCGTTGACAAGTGGAGCGAGATACCTAAGCGCCTTTGTGGTCTCCCCGTCTCGCGGGCTATTGATCCCACCTGTAAGTAGCGCCAGCGCAGGGAAGCCCTGTGTACCGCACTGTTGGCCTGTGAAGCAGCGCCAGTTCAGCAGGCCGAGAGCACGTTTACGTCGTGCGCTGGCAGACATGCCCGCCCGAATCTTCGCGCTTTCGCGTTGACGAATCTCTTGGGCGGCATCCCATTGCTTGCGTGCAGCTATGTTGTGTTCGCGGACCTCAGGAATATCTGGTGCGAGGTAGAGATTGAAGCCGTCTTGAACGGCCTGGCTCCACTTATATTCGTCGTCCCAGTCTTCGCAGCCAGGTAACACAGGATCTGGATGCCACGGCGTAACGTCGTTGCTTGGTTTGTATGGTTGCCAACCGTTATCGGTTGGCGCGTTATTCTCTGTGGTAGTCTGGTGTTTGGTCACCGCTACTGACCTCCGCGAACCGGCAGCTTACGTGAGGGCTGCCGGTTCGTTCTTATCTCGGTTGTGTTTTCGCTGTCATGCGTCAGGTGTTCCTATCTGTTGTGTTGGTTAACATTTCGATTCTACGCGCTAGCTGGCATTACCTCCCACTGAGTCAATTGTCTTAGTCCTGCGCGGTTTCCGGCCACCACCGGGCTTGCGGCGATGGATCGCAACGTCTATCGGCATGGACCGCGACCGGCGTGCATTGTGGGCAAGGCATAGACCATGTACGCGAGCGCGCCCGTCACACCCGCCTGGCACCGGAGCTTGGCAGAACGTGGGATTATGCTCAACGAACGTGCCCAACAACGGATCTCCGTAATCGAGCCAATGGTTATAGTGCCGTTTGCACCAGCCGCGTGCCCTGGCGTCGCGGTCGCAGTCGCCTACGCGGCATTGTCTGGCCATGAGTCGACCAGCTGGTCGTATTCGACCTCGATGTCATCCCGTGTGCAGCCCAATGTTTCGACGGGTTCGGTCGTCTTATCGATCAAATCCTCTAGCGCTTCGTAGTTGGACGTGTCGAAGTCGTCGGGCACCATGACCTCGTACCCCGTGTTACGTTGTCTCGGTGACTAACAGTGCCAGTTTTCTCATTGTTCTTATTCCTTCCGGCGGTTATTCGGTGCGGTCTCGCATCGAAGTCTGGTTGTAGCTACGCGGCATCGTCTGAATCATCCCGTTGCGCTGGCCATTCGATGATGCGACCCAGCGATACCCCACGGTGCCACCGGCTGTCGTGATGTTTCATCAGCCCGCATACGCCAAACCCATTGGGGCAACGTGCTCGACAAATCGGCACCGGTACCCCGCGTGCCGTGGACGGCCTACCCTTATATCGCTTGCGTGGCATCACTGCCGCCGTCCGGTCCCACAGTCAGAGCAGCGCTTGCTGTCCTTCATTGCAGGTCGGGTAAAACACGTGCAGCACAATGCTTTCGGTTGGTTACCAGCCGGGGCCAGGTCGGGCCTCACCGGTCCCGGCTGGGAGTCTTGTTCACTCATCCATCCACTCCACCACTTCGGGCTCAAAGCCGGGCAAGGTTAAATCATCGACTAACCCGGCAATAACCCGTCTATCGGTGCGCAACATCGCTTCCAAGAGAAGCTGTGCTTCGTGGTCGTCAATGTCGCGCGCAATAACGGTGTAACCCCGGTCGCCCTCCATATGCTGAATCGTCCGAAGTATGTCGCCTCTGGCGAAGTTTGCGAACGCCATGAAATGTGTTCCCGGCGTGTCGAGTAACGTAAAGAAAACGACGTGGATGATGAACCCTGGCAATCTTTCAGACGTGACAAACGTCACCGGGTAGTCACTGTCACTCATCATGCACACTCACCTGGTGGCGTGCGTGGCTTCTTCACTTGCTGGCAGGTCTGCACTCGTTGTGACACAAGTTGTTCCAAGATCACTTGGCGCTCATCCGATGTCATGCGATCCACCAGCCCCCGGGCGATGGTGATCGGCGTTGCCGCTGGATACGCTTCGACGGCGTCGGGAATAGCGTTGTGCAGCAACGTGGTTGTTGCTTTGACGGCGTAGTCGGTCATGCTGCGCTCGGACCATTTCGCGTGGCATAGTACTCATCCCACGAACCAATCGCGCGTGCTGGCCAGTCGTTGTGCTTCATGCTTCACCGCTTGGCCGCATAAACCGGTCGCGGCGTTCTTCGATTTCATATTCGGGGACCGGCCCGTTCGGCACTACTGGCTGGATAACCTTGTCCAGGTCAGCCCGGTCGATTCGGATCATGCGGTGTGTTCCGATCCGGTAGGCACGTAACTCCCCGGCAGATATGAGCCGTCTCAAATGGCGTATGCTGCAACCTAATTCGTCGGCGGCATCGTAGAGACTGACCCAGTGTCGTGTTGGCATGGTGCAAATTCCTGTTCGTGTTCTCTGGTGCCCTTTTGGCACTTACAGTCCACGTTAACTGCGGGTGTGTGGACTGCCGGAACAACTTTGGTTTGTTACCGCGACGTGACCTGTGCGTCCATGGCTGTCTACCAGGGGCAATCCTGGGGTGGCTTAGGGTTGCGGGTGAGCCGCCGAGTGACCACTCCCGTGCTCAGGGGGCAAGTCACGTGGTAACTGTCAGACGGTCTGACAGTCCGTAATCTGGACAATATGTACGGAAATCCGCACAGCACAACAGGTCTGAGCAGGTGTACCGTGCACACCATGAACCGCAATCAAGCACAAAACCTGATGGCCATTGCCTGGGAGCATTACGACGAGACCTCGTTTTGGCCAACCGTCATCAGAGGACTACGCGCCATGGGCTACACCTGGTCCGACATCATGACGGCACTCGGTTTCGACGCCGACCAGCAACGCCAACTCCGGTGGGTGGTCGATCAGCGGCCCATTGCGAGTGGCTGAGCTGCACGCTGGGGCAGCGAAACCAGGTGCGACCTATGCCGACACCTGGTGATCACAGATCAGGTGAGTAGGTGGCCGAAAAACGTCAATCTCGGCCACCTTCAAAAACGCGATAGTGAATCACCTGATCTTGATTCGTCAGGTGAGTAATTTTGGCGTTTTTGACTCACCTGGTGTCTGCGCCTGCGCCTGCGCGTCCAGTGCCAGGACCGACAGGGCATCAGCTATCTCGGCGTCACGGGTGGACACCACGGCTTGATACATCAGCGACGCTCGGGCCGTCGAGTGACCCAAGCGGGCCATGCTCTCCACCAAGTTGCCGACACGGGCAACCACCGTGCCTTGAAAGTGCCTTAAGTCATGGACCCGAACACCGTCGCGGCCAATGGCTTTCAGTGCTGGCCGGAAGTGGCCGCGCCGAAACACGGTGTCGTTCAAGTGTTTACCCGCGCCGTTGGGGAATAGCAGAGCATCGGGTTGCTTGCCGGTGTGAACGTCTAAGTGGTGTTTAACGTCGGGCCGAATGTGTGGCGGAATCACGACAGTGCGGGGTTTGCCGGTTTTAGTGGACCCGACGTGATATCCACCAGCGTCGCGGGTAACCCCACGACTCACGGTAAGCACCTCGCAGGCCGCGCCTACGTCTTTACGACGCAACTCGATGACCTCGCCCCATCGCAGCCCGGTCCAGGCCGCAAGCAGCACCAGCGCTTTGTATTGTGCCGCAATCGAATCCGCTAGCGCGGCAACCTCGGCAATATCCAGAATCACCGGCTCGCGTTTGCGTTGGGTATTCATGGCCCGTTCGATCTGGCACGGATTAGCCTGCAACAGGCCATCTTTCACGGCGGTAGCGCAAATGGAATGCAACAGTCCGTAAGCGTGAGAATTGCGCCTCGTGTGCTCCGTCCCCAGCTTGGCATACCAGGTGCGCACCGACTCGCTGTTGAGATACCGGAGCGGTACCTTACCGATGGTGGGCTCGATGTGCAGTTTGAGCAGTGACTCATACAGCGACCGGCTCCGCGGTTTGAGGGTCCGCTGCTCGATCCATTGGGTCGCGTATTCGCCCAACGTTTTGGACTGCGCCCTGAGCTGCGCGGTGCGTAGTCGTGGGGGAGTCCACTCGTCGCGGTCGACCAGTCGGCGCTCAGATGCCAGCCAGTGCTCGGCGTCCATCTTGCTGACGTACGTGGTCGGTGCTACGTGCCGTCCCAGGTCGGGACCGATGTAGCTGGCCTGGTACCGGCGTGATGACGGCAAACGTCTGATGTGTCCCCAGCCTCGGTGACCTCTCTTGCCAGCCATGGCGCGACCCCTTGCGTGCTATCCATGTGCGATGCAACAGGCAATTCTAGTCACTTCTGGTCACTTGCTGGCAACTCTGTGCTATTCTCGTCGTTGCTGGTTAAGCGGCATTTCCACTGCCTACCAGCTACAAATTACACCTCCCCGATGACAGGTTCAAATCCTGTCAGCCCGACACAGGTCAGAGGGTATTTTCACCTCTCGGTCAGTACCCCAACACGGGTCGATACCCCAACCCGTACCCCAACCAGGCCGCGTTTGCGCGTGTCCGCTTGCGTTCATAGCCCGAGTCGTCCCGCCAAACTGTCCACCGCGGCGCGCGCCGTGTCGTCGCTCGTGTGGCCGTACACATCGCCGGTGATCGCGATGCTGGAATGCCCGAGCAGGTCGGACACCGCCTTGATATGCACGCCCGACTCGAGCCACGCCACCGCCGCCGAATGCCGCAGTGTGTGCACGCCGACACCCTCGACGCCGGCCGCCTTCGCGGCCACCTCGAGCACGCGCAGCAGGTTGCGCGGATCGACGGGCCCGCCGAGCTCGGTCGTGAACACCAGCCCCCGGTATCGGTCCACTGATTCGCCGCGCATAACCGCTCGGCGGCCTGGTTGGCCTTCTGTTTGCGCAGGAGCGTCACGACGGCAGGGGAGAGCGGCACCGCCCGCCGTGACCGTGCCGTCTTGGGCTCGTCGACGAGGCGGTGAGCAAGGGCAAGATCACCGCGGCCCGAAAGAAACACTGGCAGATGCTCATCGAGGCGGATCCCGGCATGGCTGAGGTCCTCGCCTCGGTGCCCAACGAGACCGCCGTCCCCATGACCGAGCTTGGCCACAGTCTCGAGCCCGTCGACGCCGGCGCCGACAAGCCGGCCTGGTTCTACTAGACGTCGCCGCTCGCGGTTGCCTGGCATGGCCTGATGAGCGCGACCACGGTGGCCGGCCGTCCCGTCACTGAGCGGCCGCCACCGTGACCTCCGAATCGGACGCATGACGGCCGACTATGAGGCAGACCGGCGAACCCGCGAGGCGCGCCACCGCGAAGTGATCGCGCAACAGCTTGGCGCCTTCCCACGCGAGTTCGCCCGCTGCACCTGCTCAACCGCATCATGGGGCCCCGAAGACCACGCCAACACATGCCCACTTGGCCCCACACCGCCACTGTCCAGCGATCACGCGCCGCGGGCGACACGCGACCTTCCCGAGGCGCGGTTCTAGCCCGGCGCCGCCGCTCGGGAGACAATGCCGCAGATGGCTGATTTGCACCCACAAACCCACCTGCGCGCCGCCGCGTGGGTACCCGACGACGACCCACAGCGGGATTGGGCGGACGCTGCTGCGATCGCCGCGGACTGGCTATGGCAACAAAGCGAAGCCGAGGGCGTTCCGCCGCTCCTCGTCACCAACACCCAGGACGCGGGATGGGGCATCGAGACTCTCGACGAAATCGCTCGCGCTGGCGGACACGCCACACCGCGCAGCCGAGGCCGCTTTGATCGAGGCCCGGTGTTCTCCTACGTACCGGACGAGAAGTCGCTTCGCTATGCGATGGACCTCGCACGCGGATACTCACTCGTCGTCGTCGAAGGATCGTTGTTTCCCCTCGCCGAATGGGCAGCCGGTGCCAACGCAATCAACCTGCTAACCGATACCGCGACTTCGTCGGACATTCCAGACGATGTCCGAGAGGACCTCGACTCCGCGGTGTTTTACGGCGGCAACAACGGATGGACGGGGCCGGATGAGAAGGACCACGCTCGGCGGCATCTCATCGAACACCTGCGTAGCGGCAGGCTCAGCGCCGAACAAGCGGCCAGCTATGTCATGTCACAAGGTGTGTCCGACCGTGGCGCAAAACGGCTGCGGGAACTGCTGGACAAAGACTCTCGCCGTTCCCGCTAGGACCGCAGTGGTCGCAATATTTGCGCAGCTCAGAGGCCTGAAAAAGTCGGGCCACCCCCCTGCCTGACTGCCAGCGGTACTCAGAAACTTTTTTGTACAGCGACCCCTCAAAAACGGGGGTGTCGGCCAGCAACGGGTGCTCGGCGGGTCGCCGCGGGACGGTCGCGGGTGTGGTGAGGAGCCTGCGGCGTGTTCGTCGGCGCTGCACCGGCATGATCCACCTAACCCCGACCCAGGGCGGAGGGCGGTAGGCTCGCGGGCTTATGACGTGGCTCCCCGAGGCGCTTAAGTACATCGGCAGCGGTGCGCTCGGTGCTTACGTGCTGACCTGGGCGCGCGAGCGCCGCCGTACCCGCGACGCATACCGTGCTCCTCAGCGTGAAGCTATCGGCGAAATCCGCACTGCCACAAACTCGTTTATGCTGCGTGAGCTTGACACGCGCACGGCCATGACGGAGATGACTCAGCATGTTCGCCACCTCATGGCGCAAGGGCAAGCGGCGGACTCGGCGCAGGTCATTGCAGCCACCAAGGCGATGGGTGAGCGCCTTCAGACTGCTATGGCGGCGATGGGCGCCACGCTGCTCGACGTCGACTGCGCGTTTTCGATTGGGACGCTGACCATCGTCGATCCGCCATGCTTTGAAGCGATGGGGGCGGCCTACATTGAGTTCGACGCGGTGGGCCGCTCAATGCGCTACGGCGGCGCGACCGAAATGCGATCCATCGAGGAAATCGACCAATACACCGCGAACCTGCATCACTGCGCCACCGAGTTCAACAAGAGCGTTGGCGCGCTGGTACGCGCTGCGCAATCTCGGGTGTCACCGGCAGAGGCATTCACGAACCCGTGGCGGCGGCGCGGTGCGCGTCGTCGCCTCGACGAGTACTACCAACGACGGCATGGGGCACGTCCAGCCGACGAGCCACCTCGCCCGCATTACTGAGCCCCGCTAACGCCGAGGGCCCGGCGCGGTACCCCGTCGTCGGCCGCGCGGTTGTTGACGGCAACGCGAGCTAAGCGTGTTTGTGCAGCTCCAAGCCCATTTCGATCGTGAGATGCAAAAAACTTGTCGGTCGCTTCCGCATTATGGATTTATGACAGGCGCAACTATGTGCCGCGAACACGACATGCCGGGTGCAACACTTAGTGCCATCATGTCCTGGGTTAGGGAGGTGACGAGTTCAGATGACGAAGATTGCGAGCCTGTCCGATGACGAATTGCGGGCGAGACGTGCATCGATCCTCCGAAAATTGGATATGTCGTTCGAGGAAATCCGTGACCGCGCCAACAGTTATGCTCTCGCCGGCGACGAGCATGATGCGTGGGAGCAGCTTGAGTCCATCGCATTCTTGCTGGGAGAGACTCAGGCCTAACCCGCGATGACGTTGACTCACGACGAGTTCAACGAAGAGGTAGACGATTTCGTCACCGACGTCGAGAATGCTGCGACCTGCTTGGCGAACACTGGCTGGCTTCTGGACGTGACAATGGCCGAGGCTGGTCGTCTAAGGTCAGTAGTTGATCTGAGCTTAGGTCTCCGGGGGCCGAACGATCAGCCAGACACGGTACTGGCCGAACTGGCAGCGAACTACAAGCTGTGTGTCGACTCATACTCCACTCACATCGCTGTCGAGCATTCGTCGTTCGTGCTGAAGGCAAAGCTGGATCGGACGCCGATTATTCGGTGGGATTACGACCGGAAACCGAATAACAAGCCCCGATCGCACCTGCAGATAACGGCGCATCGTGGCGCACTGACACACATCTTGTCCCGGCTAGACCACGACACGCCGCATAGCGTTGAGTCGCTTCACATTCCGATGGGAGGCGAACGCTTCCGGCCCTGCCTCGAGGACGTCATCGAGTTCCTTATCCGCGATTGTGGGTTTCAGGGCGGCGCGGATTGGAAGCAGACCATCCGAGATGGCCGTGCGCGGTGGCGTCGTATCCAGACGCGGGCGGTCGTCCGCGACTCACCTGAATGCGCCGTTACTGAGCTCGAGTCGCTCGGATATCAGGTCATTCCACCGGCCGGTGGTTTCCGCGAAGAGAGAACCGACCGGCTCACCGCATGGTGAAGCCCGAGACGGAACGGCACTCGCCGAGAATAATCGGTGGCATGTCATTCACGTTGCCAGTTCGCTCACCGGCGGACATGACTGTCCTCGGCACCATCAATTGACTCGGCCATACATCTTGCGCAACCTGCCTGCGGCCGTCCCGCCATCGAGGACCATCGTCCACGTCTCATTGGCCGCTTTTTTTGCCACTTTGATCGGCGTGGCGCTGCAGCTCATTTTCAGGTGGAAACCAGACGAATGGGGTGCCATCGGGACATTCGCCGCGGTAGTTGTCGCGCTAGGCCAATCTGCTATCGCCAGGTCCGACGCTCGACGCGCGATCGCAGAGAATGACAGGCAACATCGACTTGACATTCGACGCCTCAAACAGCATCACCGCGAAAGTCTTGACCAGGCCAAAAAACTTCACGAACAGGAGCTTGCCCGCGCCGAAACTAGGCATGAGCAGATACTCGGGAGTGAGCACGTCCGCCAACAGATCACCGTCATAAGCGACGTCGTGCGCGAAATTGGTGCTCTCATGGTGCCGGTGGGTGAGCTGTGCGACGCGTTGGAAGCAATCAGCAAGTTCGCCGGTAAGGCCTTGGCCCCCCAAGCGGAGGCGAGGCTATTAGAGCGAAGCAGCGCCGCGTATGTCGCTTGGGCCGGCCATCTTCTGGCTTTTGACGCGAAAGTTTTGGCAGCCGACATGGTCGTCACCGATCGTGAGATTCGCCAAGTGATTCAACGTATCCAGCAGCGAGAATCCGCTTTGAGCGACCTGATCCACCGGGAGCAGCGAGTAATTACCGCTGAACACCGAGCAGGAGAGGTATCCGCAATTCGCGAAGCTTTCGGGGACCTTGCGAAGCTAAGAAACGAAGCACGGCAGGCAGTAGTAGAGCATCTGCGTACACGGTTGCCGCAACGATAGATCGCTCAGGGCGATCAACTTTTTTCGAGGTTGCCGGCGACCACGATTAGCACCGCGGCAACCGAGCGTGCCTCGTCGGCGTCGAGGAGCTCGTCGCCGCCGATGTCCAGCGCCACGCCGCGCAGCACCGTGCCGTCGTCGAATTGCCGGCCGGTGATCGTCACCGTCGGGGCCCACGGTGTACACCGCGCCGTCGAACCACCGCGACCAACCGGCTCCGTCGAACTCCCAGGGGAACACTCCCGGGCATCAGCCGGCGGGTGAATTGTTTTCGTCGTCATGGCGCATAGCTAACAACGCGGAGGAGCGAAATAGCAAGGCCCACAAGGAAATTGTGCATTGCCGGCGTGTCTGTGCAAAGCGCAACCGTTTGTGCGATGCAACATGGTTGGGCGTCACTTGACCTATGCTCAAGTGGTCGCTGAGCGCCTGACCTGCATGTTCGGAATCGATGCCGTACCCCTACCGGTACCCCAACCAGCCGAAAATCGCGCCCGTTAGGGGGTGTTAACGGGCGTTATGAAAACGCGCTGACCTGCTAAGAGCTGCTCCGAGCGAACACGCGAAAACGCCGTTCGGCTATCTGGGGGTCAAGTGGTCGCAGGTTCAAATCCTGTCAGCCCGACGCAGGTCAGAGGCACTTTCCAGAGGTACGGGAGGTGCCTTTTCCGTTCCGTAGCCCCACCCAGCTGACGTTTGTGTGTATCCGCAGGTGTCCAGCTCGGGCCGGACCGGGTAGGACTACGAGTGTGATGAACACGCAGGAGTTGGCTCGGGAGCTTGGCCACCCCGACGCCCAGAAGTTGCTCTCCGGCTCCATGGCACGGCTCGCCTACAACGGACCTGATGGCTTCCCGCGGGTTATCCCCGTTGGGTTCTACTGGACCGGCGAACGCATCGTTGTATCCACGGCACCGACCTCACCGAAAGCCCGCGCGCTTTCGTCCCGCCCGGAAGTGGCGTTGACGATCGACACCGGCTCCACCCCAGAAGAGGCGAAGGCTCTCTTGGTGCGTGGCCTTGCCACACTGGAAACCCTCGACGGCGTCACCGATGAGTACCTCGCGGCAGCGAGGAGGTCAATGGAAGGACCTCAACTTGCCGAGTTCGAACGCAACGTGCGGTCGACGTATAAGCAGATGGTGCGCATCTCGATCGACCCGCAGTGGGCGCGGTTTTATGACTTTGGAGCTGGCCGGTTACCCGCTTTCCTCGCGAACCTCGTCAACGATGGTTAGCACCCGGCTGGGCCTTGGCGCGCATCGACACCGTCCTAGTGCTCTATGCGGTGCGAGTGGTCAAGGAAATCCTCTCCCGCTCTGCACCTGACGATCAGTAGATGCGCTGTTGCGCTGTTCTCTGAGCGCCGGCGCGGTGAGCCGCCAACGGGGAGCATTTACCGCGCTTTCCGAAGATCGGCGAGTGAGTTCCGAAGCCCACCGTCGATCCGGATCTGCACGCCTGCCACCGCGACCATGACCGCGGCGGTCACCAAGTGCACGACCCCGTCGGTGACATTGTTGGGAAACGTGAAAACGAACGCGACCTGATGGGAGAAGAAGGCCCAAATGCCCGGCAGCGCACCGGCTATCGCGGCGAGCAGTAGATACAGCACAGCCCAGGACTTGCGCATAGCGAACACCAGTCCCGGAGCGAACAAGGCAAGACCGGCGACGGCGTGCCAGCCGTTGTAGTCCATTCCGAGTAGCTGCACGGTCGGCGCGGTGGGCCCGGTCGCGAAGCTGGGATTGATGATGAGGCCGATCACCGCCTGGACGACATGAAAAACGCAGATGATCAGCAGCCCGATCTGGGCGAAACTCCACCTCACATTGCACCCCCTTGTGCGCGGCAAGATGACCCAGATACTACGTTCTGTAGTAGATTCTTGCAACGAAGGCAGTGGCTACGCTTTGCTGTTCCGTTCGATCCAGTGGGTCAGCGCATCTTCGAGCGCGGTCGCGACGTCCACACCGGCGCTGTCGGCGGCCTGCTCAAACCGCTCGACCAAGTCGGTGCGGACTGAGGCGCCCAACTTGGAGTGCGACGGTTTTGGCTTCGGCGGTAGGTCTACGGGCACGTGCCGCGCGACGGACGCGTCAATGATTTCGCGAAGTGCCGGAATCTCGTCGAGCAACGTGGCGAGATCGTCGCGTTCGATCCGTAATAACTCGGCCGGCCCGATCGTCGTCACGGTTGCCGAACGCAGTCTCCCACGTTGGAGCGCCGATTCGCCGATCACTTCGCCCGGTCCCAGCGCGGCAACGCGGTCCTGGCCGACGTACACTCCCACCTCCCCGCTGAGCAGGATGTAGCAAGAGTCGGACGGAGTTTGCTCATGAATCAGCGGCAACGGGGCCGAGGTCGAAGTGCGATGAGCTGCTCGGGCGAGACGCTGTAGTTCGGCATCGGAGAAGTTACCGAATGTGGCGTACCGGCGTAGCCGACGAGCGTCTTCCTGAGATAGCTTCTCGTCTGCCTTCATAGCGGACCCCTGACCTGCGCTGTGCCGCTGACATCGAAGAGCGTAACGCGGATTTACGATTCGAACGGCATAAACCGCGATGTAACTCTTCAGCCGGGCCGCGCCGGAGCAACCGAAGTCAGTTCCGGCCGGGAAGCCTCATTACCGCGCGCACGACGGGCACCAACGACTTCTGCCAAAGACTCGACGGAATGCCAAGGGGCGGATCGAGATTGAACACGCGCGCGGTCGCGATCGTCTGCGATTCGGTGTACTTCAACAAGCCTTCGGGACCGTGTCGGCGGCCGACGCCGGACTGGCCCATCCCGCCCATCGGTGCGCCGAGGCTGCCCCACGCGAACGCGTAACCCTCGTTCACATTGACGGTTCCCGATCGCAGCCGGGCGGCGATCTGCTGGCCCTCCGCGGAGGAGCCCGCCCACACGCTGGCGTTGAGCCCGTACTCGGTGTCGTTGGCTTTCTCGATGGCCTCGTCCACGTCGGCGACGGGATAGATCGAGACGACCGGGCCGAACGTCTCGTTGGCCGCACACTCCATCTCCGGCGTGACGTCGGTCAGCACCGTTGGCTCGTAGAACAGCGGCCCGACGTCGGGCCGAGCTTTGCCGCCCGCAATCACCTTGGCGCCCTTGGCTTTCGCGTCGTCCACGTGGTCCGTCACCGTTTCCAGCTGGCCCCCCGAGATCAAGCTGCCCATGTCGACCGAGAAGTCATACGCGGTGCCCAGCTTCATGTTCTGAACCGCGGCGCCGAACTTGCCGATGAAATCGTCGGCGATGTCCTTCTCGACGTAAATCCGCTCGATGGAGATGCACAGCTGGCCGGCATTCGAGAAGCAGGCGCGGGTGGCCGCCTTGGCGGCCTTGTCGAGGTTGGCTCCCCGCGCGACGATCATCGCGTTCTTGCCCCCGAGTTCGGCCGAGAAACCGATCAGCCGTCGCCCGGCGTGTTCCGCGAGCTGCCTGCCCGTGGCGGTCGAGCCGGTGAACATCAAGTAGTCGCAGTTGTCGATGATCGCGGTGCCGACCACCGAGCCTGGCCCGGGCACGACCGCGTAGAGCGCTCGCGGCAGGCCGGCCTTATACAAAAGCTCGGCACACGCGAGCGCGCAATACGGGGTCTGGCTGTCCGGCTTGAGCACCACCGCGTTGCCCGCCAGCAGTGCCGGCACCGAGTCGGACGCGGTCAGGGTCATGGGGTAGTTCCAAGGCGAAATCACCCCGACCACGCCCTTGGGCTGGTAGACAACCGTGGTCTTGCCGACCGCCGGGAGCAGCGGCTGCACCTTTCGAGGCTTCAGCAGTTCCGCCGAGACGCGCACGTAGTAGTTTGCGTTCGCCATCAGGTCGACGATTTCCTCCTGCGCGGCCCATCGGGCCTTGCCGGCCTCGGCTTGCAGGAGATCCATCAGGAACTCGCGGTTCTCGACGACCAGGTCCCGATAGCGACCGATGACGTCGACGCGCTCGGTGACCGGGCGATTCGCCCAGGCGACCTGAGCCGCCCGCGCTTCGGCGAATGCGGTTTCCACGTCCTCGGCCGTGCCGATCGGGATCGTGGTCAGCGGCTTGGCGGTGAAGACCTCCTCGATCGTCCTGGTCTGGCGCGCGGTGGCGTCTTTGATCGCGGCCAGCTGACGCAGGCGGTCGAAGACCTCGGCTGACGGTGCAGGCATGTCGTTACCTCTCGCAGAAGCAGGGCGTTCAAAACACCAGACTATTGGTTTTGCGACGTCGGCCTCATAGTGGCGGTGGGGCGGTTTCGAGCGGCCATCGTTGCGGGTAGCCGGGATGTCTCTGTCGCGACGAAGATGGATACATGCCCGCTGAACAGCCGCCGCCCCCGCCCACATCGGCGCCCGGCTGGTACCCCGATCCAGCAGGGGTGGGCCACGGGCTGCAGCGGTACTTCGACGGCACCAACTGGATCAGCGAGTGGGCTTTCTCCACAGAGCCGCCCAAAAAAAGCGCCTCCGGAAAGGCGGTCCTGGCGCTGGCGGTGCTGGTCGTGCTCGTTCTGCTCGTCGTCATCGGCAAAAGCTGGGGTTTCGACGAAAAGAAAGACAGCCAATCGATCTCATCGGGCAGCCCGACCACCGCCGGACCGTCGACACCGACCGAGGCGGCGCCCTCGGCACCGAGCGGTCCCAAGAAGCCGGACGGGGTAACCTTCACCACCGGCGCCGGCCCGGACGGCGACGTCGTCAACGCCCGATTTGCCATTCGCGACAACTACACCGAGGCGATGATCAAAGACGGTGCGCGGCTCGACACCATCGCCATTCTCAAGTACGCAAGAGCGACCTATCCCGCCGCTTCCGCGGTGAACGTTCAGGGCACCTTCCCGATGACCGACCCGTACGGCAACACCTCGACCCAGGTCGCCATCGACCTCACATATTCGAGAGCCACGTTGGACAAGATCAACTTCGACGGCGTGAGTAAAAGCAGCATCTGGGAGATTCGCGATTCCGGCTCTGTTCTTCCGGCATTTCAGCCCTAGCCGATGAAGTGCGCGGCGGACGCAAGACCACCCCGCCAAGCGCTGCAAAAAATCGTGGTCATCTGCCACGGCAGAAGTGGGTAAGCAACGTAACAAGCGCGGGACCGCGTCAGGTTTTCAAACAGCTCACTAGTCGGAAGGCGGCATCGAATGGTTCGTCACGAAGGAGGCCGATGGGATGTCGGGGCCGAGAGCGATGCGGTTTACCTCGAGCGCATCTCTGAGAGCGATGAGCGGTTATTCGACGACTTGCTGTCACCTCAAGAGGCCCGGGAATTAGCTGGGCTTTTGACGAAGTATGCAGACAAAGCCGACGAGGCCGATGACTCCGACAAGTCGGACAAATCCGGCGACTCTGACGACTCTGACGACAAGTCTGAGGAGGACGTGGACAAGTCCGAGGACGCTGACGATAAGTCGGAGGAAGATGACGACAGGTCGGAGGAAGATGCTGACGAGTCGGAGGACACTGACGAGAAGTCGGGGGAGGACGCTGGCAAGTCCGACGACTCTGACGATAAATCGGACGACTCGCACACGTCTGACCACTAAGCAGTCCGAGGACGCCCTGCGTCGCAGCGCGTCCCTCTGCTCATGCGAAGACCGCCGTTCTCGCGGCTGCTGTAGCCTCGGGGGGTTCAACCAACGTTTAGAGCCGATCGGGCAGGTACTCAAGCAGATGATTCAGCCGTCCACCGGGGCCGATAGGTTCCGGAGGGGTCGCCGTGTCACCCCATCCGATGGTGGCGACGACGGCAGCGGAATCAGCTGGAAGGCCGCACCGGCGGGCGTAGACGTTGACCTCGCGCCGATCCCCGCCCCTTGCGCATAACTCCACTCAAAAGATCGGACGTGACCCATCTTGCTGCGTTTCGTGAACTTCTCCTGTCCGCGTGCCGTCGCGCGAACGCCGTACGCCGCCGCGCGCAAAGCGCGTTGAGCGTCGATGGCCATCACCGAAGTACCTGAATACGCCCATCTCAGCGATGACGACGTCGAGGCGCTGGCGGTCGCGCTGGAGGCGATCCGACGCGACGTCGAAGATTCGCGCGGAGCCAAGGACCGTGAGTACATCCGGCGCGCCATCGCCTTTCAACGGTGCCTCGAGATCGCGGCGCGGTTGACGATCGGCGGTACCAAAAGCAAGCTCGGATGGGCTGCCGGAACCGCTGCGCTGGCCGCGGCCAAGTGCGTCGAGAACATGGAGCTCAGCCACAACATCAGCCATGGTCAGTGGGATTGGATGAACGATCCGGAAATCCATTCCAGTACCTGGGAATGGGACATGGTCGGTCCCTCGAAGCACTGGCAGTCCTCTCATAACCACCTACACCATCTGTTCACCAACATCGTGGGCGTGGACGACGACCTCGGATTCGGAGTTTTACGGGTCACTCGAGATCAGGAGTGGCAGCCGAGCTCCTTGGCGCAGCCGTTGCGCGCGGTGCTGCTGGCCGTCGCCTTCGAATGGGGCGTCGCACTGCACGGCCTGTACGCGGTACAGGATCGCGAGACGACAGACGCCGGCAAATCTGCCCACAAGAGGGTGATGATGAGCAAGATGGCTCGCCAGATCGGCAAGGATTATGTTTTCTTTCCCGCGTTGAGCCGTCGGCGGTGGCGCCGCACACTCGGGGCGAACATCGTGGCCAACGGGTTGCGCAACGTGTGGGCGTACGCGGTAATCGTCTGCGGTCACTTCGCGGATGGAGCGGAAAAGTTCGCCCCGTCAGTTTTGGAGAGTGAGACGAAACCCGAATGGTACCTCCGGCAGATGCTGGGTACCGCCAACTTCCGAGCCGGGCCGGTGTTGGCCTTCATGAGTGGAAACCTGTGCTACCAAATCGAACACCACCTCTTCCCCGATCTGCCGAGCAATCGCTACCCCGAGATCGCCGCCCGGGTGCGCGCTTTGTGCGTCACCTACGATTTGCCCTACACCACGGGTCCGTTGCTTCGGCAGTACCTACTGACCGTCCGCACAATCTGTAAACTGGCGCTGCCCAACCGCTTTCTGCTCGCCACCGCCGACGACGCACCAGAGACGGCGTCCGAGAACAGGTTCGGCAGCGCCGCGGAACGATCACGGGTGGCAGACGCGGGGAACGACGTGCGGCGCGGGGGACTGGCGACTGCGCTAAGCTTCCGCGCTAATCGGCGCCGGCACAGAATCCGTGCTGCCTAGCGATAGATTGTGCTGCGGCGCAAGCTAATTCAGGATCGGTCGCCCAAACCGGGTCACGTGACTGGAGCCGTGGGTCTAGACGGCGGTCACTCCAACCGCCTGAGGGCCTTTGGGTCCCTGGGTGATCTCGAACTCGACCCGTTGATTCTCCTCGAGCGTGCGAAAACCGCTCCCTTGAATCTCAGAATGGTGGACGAAGACATCTTTTTCTCCGCCGTCAGGAGCGATAAATCCGAAACCCTTTTCGCTGTTGAACCATTTTACAGTTCCCTGCGCCATGCCAAACTTCTCTCTTTTAGTGGATGTAATTCACAGACATCCGCGCGGTAACCGTAGCACGAATCACCAAAACACCTGCCGACAGAATTTTGGGTGCGCCCCCGGACCGACGGGCGTTGTGGGAAGTCGGCGCGTCAGGATTTCTTGGTATGCAGCAAAGGTTCGGTCGGCGAGCTCTGGGCGGCCTTGGTGCGCTTCGCAGCGCGCTTCTCTTTCAAAGACTTGCCCGATTTCTTGGCCATGGCTTGCCGAGGGGATTTGTCAGACATTGCGGCCCTTTGATTTTGGGGGCCTGGCTGGTCCCGGTTCGGCCAGCGTACACCCCTTAGGGGTGTCGGGTTCTGCTCTACTGGGCTCGGACGCCGACCGCGCTGACCGAAGAGGATTGAAAAAAGCATAATCCAGCGCTCGCTGACGAAATTGATCGCCTGAAGTTCGACGCCGCACCGGAAAATTCATCGATACCAGGCGGCGCATTGTCCGGAACCAGGCTTCGGCTCAACGCATTTCGCATCCATGCCGTCGGTTGTCGACATGCCGATGCACGACGAGCCCGTGCTGATCCACTTCACGGTCTGGCCCAGCGATGACACATCAGCAGCTGGGGGCGTAAGGTCGCAGTAGAGCCGTTTCGTTGTCGGCGCTGGCCTCGAACGTCATTGCGCGAGCGAGATCACGGACAATGCGATTCCTCCGTCGCCCCGACTTACGGGCCGATCGCTTCGAACTGTGAAGGGTCGTTGCATGAATCGCGCATTTCAGTTGCTCGGACTCGTTGCGTCTGAACGCAATCCGATACCGGACGTGACGGTGAGCTCGATCAGCGTGATGGTGCGGAGCGCCCGGTGACCCCACTGCGACTCACACTGGCATCCCGGCTCGGGAACAAGATCGATGGCGCTTGGTGGCCCCGTACAGGACAGGTCTCGCGAGAACTGCCTAATTTGGTCTCCGTGTTGGAGGCCCGCTTAGGCCAGGTCGTCGACATCAACGTCAATTGGTCAGCGTTGCAAAGCCAGCGGGATCTGAATTGGGGCTGGTTGCAGGGAGTCCATCCACAGGTCATCACGATCATGGGCCGGGATGCCCGGGCGACGCTGCTGTTGGTTCCGCACCGGACCGGTACGGCGCTTGCGGTAATGATTTTGCGCCGGGCCGCCGGCCTACCCGTCTACTCGATCCATCACGATTCCCCAGCGTTCAAGACCGCCGAATCGATAGTTCGTGCGGCCCAGGGCGAGTGCATGCTTGAAGCGCGTCGTCGAGTTCCGTTGAATCGCGGTGCCGGTGCGCGATAGCTTCCGCAAGCAGTCCTGATGCGAAGGTGAATCCAAGCCCGGGTCGGTGCGGGGCTGCGAGCTTTGGGCACGTATTCGATGTAGTACCCAATGCTGTTGCGGCACAACGATGCTTGACGATCAATCGTCAGTTGCGTCCCGCCGGGTGACCTCAGCGGATGGAAACCAGTTGGTCGATGGAATCGCGCGGCAATTCGCCGTCAACAACGGCGCTTACTGCCAGGCGATTCAGCGTGATCGCGCCTTTGTGATTATCGAGGAACGCTGTGTCGGAGGCGTCGCGACCGGTGGCTATCCGCACCAACGCCTGCCGCGGTGCTAGCAGCGTCGCGTCGACCACCCGCCAGTGCCCGTCGACGAAAGCCTCGGCGACGGCGTGGAAATCCATCGGATATACGCCCGGCGCGTACACGGACGCCACGCGGGCCGGGACGCTGACCGCTCGCAGGAGTGCCACCACCAGATGCGCGTAGTCTCGGCATACACCTTCGCCGGCGAGCATCGTGTCCACCGCCCCGTCAATCGGATCGCTAGAGCCGGGTACATAGTCCAGTCTGGTGCCCACCCACGAACTCACGTGCTCGAGCAGTTCCGACGAATCACGGTCGTTACCGAATTCGGTTGCGGCGAAACCAAAGAACTTGTCGGATTCGGCATAACGGCTGGGTCGCAGGTACATCGACTGGTCGTACTCGGTTACCGGAGCCGGATCGGTCTGACCCACGATTGTCGCCTCGTAGTTGACTTGCAGTGTGCCGACCGCCGCGTCGAACTTATGGATACGGTTACCGTGCAGCCCGCTGACTTCCAACGGCGTGATCGGCCGCCCGTTCAAGACGAAGCGCAGCGACTCGAAGACCTCGGTGCGCGGGTGCGGTGCCACAGCAATCTGAAATTCCAACGTCGTGGCCGCGGTGATTTCGACTTCCATCTCGGCGCCGACTTCTCGTCTCATAGCGAGATAGTGCGCCAGTTGTGCAGGATTCGCTACCGGGCGACGATGGGAAGAAACAGCCGATTGGTCGGTACGTCGACGTCGCGCGTCGTGCAGACACCAATTTTTCCTTCACATGCCTCCCGCGGCCGACGCCGGCCAGCGCGGCTTTCAGGGACGATCGAGACCCCCCAGCACCCGATCATCGCCGGTTGACCACCTCACTCGACTAAGCCGGCGAGTTCCCCGTCATTTTGAGTCTCTCCGTCCGTCGAGAGAGCCGATTCAGAGGATGTGCAGGCCCTGCGCCAGCTGTGACACACCGACCACCGTGAACAGGGCCACCAGGATCTGCCGGTGGTAGGTCCGCACCCAGTCATGCAGCACGAGCAGTAAGGACTGCGTTTGTGCCGGCCTGGCCACGTAGCCGACGAGGATGACCTCGACGACGGCGTACATCAGGACGATGAACGCCACGGAGGCACTGGCCTGCGCGGTGACCGAGGCACCCGAGGCCGCGATGATGGCCACGATGAAAAGGACACCGTCGACCGGCACCGAGATGATGCCGATCATCCATGCGACCCACGAGGAGCCGCTCTCCCAGGCGTTATGGATGCGGCCGAGTAGACGCCGGAATGGCGATGGGTCGTCGGTCGGCACATCCTGCGCGCGGGTCAGCAGCCGCGGCATCGCGATCGGTGCACCCGAGACCATCGACGGTTCCGGAGATCGGTCGTCGTCGGGTGCGGGCTGCGGCGTCCGTCGGCGCGTCAGGAAGCGCACCGTCATCACCGCGGCGATCGAGAGGCCGACCACACCAAGGCCAATTTGAATCTTGCTGAGGGTCGAGCCTGTCGACGGGGACGCCGAACCGTGCGCAATGTGTCCGAACATCGGCGTGAAGTTCAGCAGCATCAACGGGATGAGCAGCTCGGGTATGCATACCGTCAGCCCACCGAGCCAGTAGGCCAGCAGGCTCGGCCCGGGCCGTGGACGAGAGATCATCAGCAGGGCGAGGCCGAGACGCACCGGATTGAGCGCAGCCAGGATCCCCAAGCCCAGCACTGACCCCCACATGGTTCGAGGCTCTACCCGCGAGCAGCGGGGTCTAAACGCCGGCTGGCGAGGGGTCAACACTCGAAAACTTTCGCTCGGCAAAGCCGGCTATGAATCAGCTGTGTGCGCCCAAACCCAATCCTGTTCAACGGATTCGGGCGGAGTCGCCGGCGCACCGTAGGGGAGGTGAGAGGGCGGATCTGCGAGCGGGAACCCACCCTGCGCCCCTGGCCGGTCTCGGGCAGCGCCGTTAGCGGGCCGGCATGACGCTCGTGGCCTGGCGAACGCGATCGGCACCGGGTGTCCGTGAGATCAATCACAACGGTCCTGCGTGCGGGGGCGTATCGACGGCCGTAGATAGACTTCGGCAAACCACGCCAGTACCGTGCCGACGGCGGATTCCGCGCGGTGACATTCAGATATGAGACGGCCGGTAGGCGACGCGCCGCGGGCCGGCTGGGTTCCTGCAGCTATGGCACGCCATGAAATGGCGTCGCTGATCGCGATGGCGCCGGGGCCGTCCTAGCAAGCGTCCGTACGTTTTTGCATGGTGGGTGCCGGATCGGATACGCAGGCCTGTTGCGCTGCCGCCGAATTCGAGATCCTCGTATACGCTGCTCAATGCGCATGGCTCCCGTACGTGCGTCAATGCGGTCGGTTGCGCCGTGGTTGTGGATCGCCAGGGCGAGCTAATCGACACGTCAAGGGCAAATATTTGCGATCGCGTAAGCACATCCTACCCACCGGGCAACGGCAAACGATGAGCGTCAGCGCCCATACCGCCCGGGCGCCCGGGCGCACACTAGGAGGCCGCGGCGAACTCGGCGCCCACGCGACACGTTACTTTCGCTAAACAGCAAAACACGAGTGCAATAGTAGAATGGCCGGGGATCGGTTATGTCAGAACGGGTTTCACATGTTTCGCACAGCATTGGGGGGGTATTCACGCGACCGTGGATCGCGACGTCGACAGTTGTAATGGCAACTCGTTCGAAGTGCACTACCGGTGAACGCCAGCTGTCGGCGACGGGCCGGGATGGGCGCCGCGACGATCGTGTCGCAGCGCCGCCCCTCACGACCGAACTCATCGGCGCTGGCATCCGGCGCCCGGGCCGGTCGACATACCGGCCGGGCCTGACGGCTCAATCGTCAAGCGCCGCAAGGCCGCTCGATGGTGTGTGTAGCGCATAAGTTCTATAATTTACGTCGGTGTAAGGGGGTTCATCCGTTGCCGCTCAATCCGTTCGATGACGACAATGGCCGTTTTTTCGTTCTGGTCAATAACGAAGAACAACACAGTCTTTGGCCAATATTTGCTGTCATTCCGCCCGGTTGGAGAGTAGTTTTTGGGGAAGCCGACCGCGCCACATGCATGCATTACATCGAAGAAACCTGGCCCGATATACGGGCGAAAAGTCTGCGCGACACGCTGACCGCGCCGGTTTGTGATCATTAGACCGGTAACGGTATGAATGGCTTCGGGGTCAAATTCTTGGTGGGGGGCGTTAGTGGAGCGTGGTGACCGCGCATTTCCGGTGACGCGGGGTCAGCTGGACATCTGGCTGGCGCTGCAAACGGGGTACTTCGATGTGGCTTGGCAGCTGGGTGTGCTCGTGCATATCCAGGGCGCCATAGACGCCGATCTTTTGCATCAGGCTATGCGACACGTGCTGAATGAGGCTGAGAGCCTGCGGGCTTCGTTCTTCGAAGTGGATGGGCAGGTCTTCCAGAAGGCGGTCGAATACGACGATGTCGATTTGGTTTTTTATGACCTGACTGAGTCGCGCGAGCCCGAGCGCGAAGTCCGTGAGACGGCTTCATCGATCCAGCGAACGCCGATGCCGCTCACCGGCCCGATGATCAAGTTCGCGTTATTCCGGACAGCTCCCGACGAATACTACTGGTTCACGGTTTGCCATCACATCGCCATTGACGGGATGGGCATTGCGCTGATCGGTCGCCGGATCGCGGCTATCTACTCCGCGCTCGCTTCCGGGAAACCAATTCCGCCCGCCTTCTTCGGATCGCTGCACGACCTCGTCAGCGGGGAGTCTGAATACGAGGCGTCACCCAAATTCCTTGACGATCAAGAATATTGGACCGAGAACCGCCCCACGAGTAGCGGGGCGGTTTATCCGTCGACCGTAGCCGACGACGGGCGAGACCCGTATTCACCCTCTCCGCCAGTGCAACTGGATCAGTCGGTGGTGGGCAAGGTCAAAGAGCTGTCCAAAGCGTTAGGCGTCCGTCGCTCCTCGGTACTCACCGCGGCGTGCGCACTCCTGGTGCGCGGCTGGTCGGCTGATGGTTCGGACGAAGTCGTGCTCGACTTCCCGGTCAGCAGGCGAGTCGATCCGGCTTCGAAGACGCATCCGGGCATGCTCGCCGGGGTTGTGCCGCTGGCGTTGAACGCCGCGCCGGACACGACGTTCGCCGCCTTCTGCAGGCACGTCGATACGCGATCACGAGAAGCGTTGCGACATCAGCAATTTCCGACCCGCACTCTCGACGGCGAGGGCGAATTCTCCGGTCCGAGGCAGGCGCCCAACCGCGTTGTCGTCAACTTCGTTCCGGCCCGCCTCACGCTCAGCCTCGGCGAGGTGCCGGCGACCGCGAAATACACCAGCTTTGGCCCGGTGGGCCACTTCGGGCTGTTCTTCCTCGGATTCGGCGATCAGCAGTTCCTGAGCACGGTCGGTAACGGGCAACCGTTCGCCAATTTTGACGTCTCGGATTTGGGGGAGCGGCTGCAGCGGATTTTGGCGACCATGGTAGCCGGGCCGGACCGGCCGCTGTCGTCGTTGGACGTGCTCCATGCCGATGAGCACACCCGGTTGGAAACGGTTGGCAATAAAGCGATTTTGACCGATCCGGTGAGCGCGCCGGTGTCGGTGCCGGAATTGTTCGCCACGCAGGTGGCCCGCGCTCCGGAGGCCGTGGCCCTGGTGTGCGAGGGCGCGTCGGTGACATACCGGGAGCTCGATGAGGCGTCGAACCGGCTGGCGCACCTGCTCGCCGAGCGGGGTGCGGGGCCGGGAGAGTCTGTGGCGCTGCTGTTTTCGCGGTCGGCGCAGGCGGTCGTGGCGATCCTGGCGGTGCTCAAAACGGGGGCGGCCTACTTACCCATCGATCCGTCGTCGCCGAAGACACGGACCGGGTTCATGCTTGCCGATTCCAAGCCGGTCGTCGCGGTGACCACCGCGGAGCTGGCTGAGCGGTTCGACGGCCACGGCGTCACCGTCATCGACGTCAATGATCCACGCATCGAGGCCCGACCCGGCACGACACTACCGATGCCTGACCCGGCCAACGTCGCTTACCTGATCTACACCTCGGGCACCACCGGAATCCCCAAAGGTGTTGCGGTTACTCACCGCAACGTGACACAGCTGATGGGATCGCTGGATGCGGGTCTGCCGGCCGCGGGAGTGTGGTCGCAAAGCCACTCGTACGCCTTCGACGTCTCGGTGTGGGAGATCTTCGGTGCGCTGCTGCGCGGCGGGCGGCTGGTCGTGGTTCCCGAGTCGGTGGCCCGCTCGCCGAAAGACTTCCACGCCCTGCTCGTCGCCAACGAGGTCACCGTGTTGACGCAAACCCCGTCGGCGGTGGCGATGTTGTCGCGCGAGGGGTTGGAGTCGGTGTCGCTGGCGGTGGTCGGTGAGGCCTGTCCGGCCGAGGTGGTGGATCGGTGGGCGCCGGGCCGGGTGATGGTCAATGCCTATGGGCCGACGGAGACCACGATGTGTGTGGCGATCAGCGCCCCGCTGGCGCGGGGATCCGGGACGCCGCCGATCGGGTCGCCGGTGGACGGCGCGGCCCTGTTCGTGCTCGACCCGTGGTTGCGGCCGGTGCCCACCGGTGCCGTGGGCGAGTTGTATGTGGCCGGCGACGGGGTGGCCGCGGGGTATGTGGGGCGGGCGGGGTTGACGGCGTCGCGGTTTGTGGCGTGTCCGTTCGGGGGTCCGGGATCGCGGATGTACCGCACCGGCGACCTGGTCCGGTGGGGCCACGACGGTCAGCTCGAGTACCTCGGGCGGGCCGACGAG
>NZ_LZTA01000083.1 GCF_001665875.1 Mycobacterium sp. 852002-40037_SCH5390672 | reverse complement strand
TGAGCACCGAGATCTACACTTATGCGATCGTCGGCAGCGTCAGATGTGTATAAGAGACAGGTCTTGACCATCGACTGGTTCGGCACCGGCATCGGTTCTCGTCAGGTCAAGAAATCGCTGAACGACCAGCCCGAGGGCACATCGCTTCCTCCGATAGGGATGCCGGTCGGCCTCGACCTCAACCGCCAACGCCTCGCGGTGTACTTCCGTCCGGTGCCCGCGAAATTGTGGATTGATTGCGTCACGGTTGATGCCGACGAAGGCCAGGCGGATGATGGCCACGGCATTCGTGTCGTGGGTGGCCGGTGGCCCACCGATGGCCACCCGTGGAGGCTTTCGCACGATGATGCCGTGTTGTTCGTCGACTCCAATGAACTGCAACTTCTCGTCGATCCGGCCAGCGAGTGCCGCGGCGAGTTACCTGTTGGCGTTGACACCGAAGAGGACGGTCGACGCCGCCTGCAGGTGCGCAGCGACCCCGACGCATTGCGCCGACTTCCGCAATGCGCCCCTGATGCGGTCAACGCCCGAGAATAAAACCGCAGCAACGAGCCGGCGGGCCATTGTTCGCAGGCTGCGTCAGCAGAGGGCAGCGGCCGAGAACCACCCACCGGCGACAAGCGCGATCAGTAGCGCGGCGGTGCTTTGCCCCGTCATCGCGGCCGCGATGACGCCCACGATTGCGCAAATAAACACCGTGACAGTCAGAAAGGCCACGAGCAGACGGTGGGAATTGACCGCCCCGCCCGGACGAGGCGCGATGACGGGCTTACGAGGACGATCCACGTTAACCATGAAATCTCCTTCGGTGTGACGCCCGCAACATACCATGGCGATATGTGGTCTACATCACATCTGCGCCGGTGTCGAGAGCGCTCGTTACCAACCGGAGATCAACGGATGGCCGCTGTGCGGCGGATGGGTCAGCTCGGGACGCCCGCGGAAGAGCGCTTCGCCAATTAGGTTTTTCGCCTTGATGCCGATTACTCTTGCCCCGGTTCGTTCGCGACTCAGGAAAGCAGCCATGCCTGTTCAGCCCACTCTGCTGCGCCGTCAATCGTTGCGCAGCGCCCGCCGACAGCGGGTCGCTCCCCGCGTGAAGTGTCCGATGGTCGGCCAGTGCTTCGATATCGAAATCACTCGCGACACAGACGGATGGATGATCCAGGTCCCCGAGGTCGGCAGGGCCACCCGGGCCAGCAGCCGGGCCACCGTGGAGGTGGCGGCACGGGAATGCATCTCGACCTGGACCGGCATCCCCATCGGCTATGTGGCCGTTTACGTCGCGAGCGAGACCGGCTAACGGCCAATCTCGGCGGGCGAAATCAACAGCGCTCGCGCTTGCCAAGTTGGTGGGCATCAATGACAGTCGGCGGCGCGTTGCGGTCGGCCCGTCCGGCTCTGGCGGCATCGACGGGGCGTGTTCGACTCGGCGCGCAGCGGTCAGGTGACCAGGGACAGCGCGTAGCCGCGACGCAGCTTGCCCGACGGCGTCTTGGGAATCGCACCCGGGGCCAGTACCACCACATTGCATGGCCGCGCCGCCACTTCGGTGACGACTTCGTGCGCAACCTCGTGCTTGATGCGCCGCACCTGAGCGGGGTCATCGACGTTGTTCGACTCCACAGCAACGGCAAACGATTCCCGCGAACGGCCGGCATCGAGGCGCACGGCCGCCACACACCCGGCGCGCACTCCGGCGACCCGCCCGGCGGCGCGTTCAACATCGGCGGGGTAGATGTTGCGTCCGGCCATGATGATGACATCCTTGGCCCGGCCGCAGACGACTATGTGGCCCTGTTCGGTGAGATAACCCAGATCCCCGGTGTTCAACCAGCCCTGATCGTCTTGGGCCGTGACAAAACCGGCCGTGGTGACATACCCGGACGTCACCGGATCTCCCCGCAACTCAATGAGTCCCACACCGCGGGTTGGCTGGACGGCGCCGTCCTCATCAACAATGCGGGCCTGCATACCGTTGAGCAACGGTCCCAACGACGCCAGTCGGCAGGTGCGGCCGGTGGTGGCGGGAACTGCCTGGCGCAGCACCGCCAGCATGTCGCTGCTCACCTCATCAACCACCAGTCCGCGGCCGCATTCCGAGAACGACACTGCCACAGTGGTTTCGGCCATACCGTACGCCGGCAAGATCGCTTCGGGACGCAGCCCGAACGGCGCCCCGGCCGCACACAGTTCCTCCACATCGGCCGGTTCGACCTGTTCGGAGCCCGACAACGCCCACCGCAACGACGACAGATCAAAATCGCCGGGCTTGGCATGCCGACGTAACCGCTTGGCCAGCAACGCGTAGGCGAAATTCGGCGCCGCGGTCATGGTCGCCCGGTATTTATCGATCAGCTTGGGCCACAACAAGATATCGGACAAGAAGTCGATCGGGGTGATCTTGACCAACTCGGCGCCGAACAACATCGGCACCGTCAAAAACCCGGTCATGCCCATGTCATGGAACAGCGGCAACCAGCTCACGATCACATCGGTATCCAGGTCGTACTGGGCGCCGATGAACATCGCCTCGGCGTTGGCGATCACATTGGCATGGGTGATCATCACTGCTTTGGGGCAATCCGTCGAGCCCGACGTCAACTGCAGAAGCGCCAGGTCGTCCTCATCGCTGTCCACGGCGTTCATCGGTGCGGCGCTTAACAACTCGGCGAACGTCACCACCGTGACACCATGCTCGGCCAACACGTCCAGGACGGCCATGAACGGATCCGACACGATCACGACCGTTGCCTCGATCATCCTGATGACCGTCAAGGTGTCGTGTACCCATGCCTGCAGATCGGTGCGCGGCGTCGGCTGATGCAGCATCGTCAAACACGCGCCCCGCAACCACACGCCCTGCGCGATTGGTGCGACTTCCACCGGAGCGCCGGCCAGCACACCGACCCGGTCACCCGGGCCGACCCGAAGGGCAGCCAACCCGCCTGCTACCCGCCGAGCGCGCTGATGAACCTGACCCCAGGTAGACCGAATCGGCGAACCGGGGTCTCCGGTCACCAGGGCACGAGTACTCGACTCCGCGGCGCTGAGCATCGTCTCGACGAATTTGCTCACCGTCACCTCCCATGCGTCAGGCCTGTCATAGGCCTGTTTGGCCATCTCGAGACGTATGAAGTGACGAGGTGGATGGTACTGGCCCCGCACCTGCGTATCCGGGAAGGCGCGCCGCCTGTCCAGGTAATCAAGGCGGTGTTGCCGGCGTCCAGGGCAGGGAGGTGTCAAGTTCCCGGCGCGATGGCGATTGATTTCGTGTCGAGGTAGCCGTCGAGCCCTTCGGGTCCGAGTTCCCGGCCGTAACCGCTGGCTTTGACGCCGCCGAAGGGCGCAAACGGGTCCATGGTGTAGCCCTGGTTGATCCCGACGGTGCCGGTGTGGATCTGCGTGGCCAGTGCCAGGGCCCGATCGGTGTCGTTGCCCCACACCGATCCGGCAAGGCCGTAGTCGGAATCGTTGGCGATCTCCACCGCCTGTTCTTCGTCGCGGTAGGGGATGACGGTGATGACAGGTCCGAAAATCTCTTCCCGTGCGATGCGCATGGTGTTGTCGGCCGCCGCGAAGAGGGTGGGTTGGACGTACCAGCCGCGGTCGAGTCCGTCGGGCATTTCGGCGCCGCCGACGATCAATCGCGCCCCTTCCCGCTGGCCGACGTGGATGTACTCACGAACGCGCTGCTGTTGGCGACGAGAGACCAGGGGACCGAGTTGCGTGTCAGGCTCGCTGGGGTCGCCGACGCGAAGGCCGGACATTTCGGCGGCGAGCGCATCGACGTATTCGTCGTGGCGCGCTTGGGGCACCAGTACGCGGGTCAGCGCGTTGCAGATTTGGCCGCTGTTGGACAGGCTGGCCGATCGCACTCCGGCGGCGACCTTGTCCGGCGCCGCGTCGTCGAGGACGAGGGCCGCGGACTTGCCACCGAGCTCGAGGCTGACCTTGGTGAGGTTGGCTGCGCAGGCTGCGGCGACGGCGCGGCCCGCCGTGGTGGAACCGGTGAAGGACACTTTGTCCACTCCGCGGTGGGCAACCAGGTAGGCACCGAGAGTCGCATCGCCGGGCAGGACGCTGACCACGCCGGGTGGCAGGCCGGCTTCGGCGATCATCTCGCCTAAAAGCAGGGCATCCAAGGGACTTTCGGGCGCGGGCTTGAGCACGACGGTGCAGCCGGCCAACAGCGCGGGCACCAGTTTGGTGACGATGAGGAATTGGGGCATGTTCCAGGGCACGATCGCCGCGACGACGCCGACGGGCTCTTTGCGGACCAGCACGTCACTGCCAAAGAACCCGGGACGTGTTTCCTGCCATTGATGCCTCTCAGCCAGGTCGCAGAACGCACGGATCATGAATGCGGGCAGGCCGACCTGGGCCCGCTGGGCAAAGCTGATCGGGGCGCCGATTTCGGCGGTGATGGTGTTGGCCATCTCGGCGCGGCGCCGGTCGTAGATGTCGGCCAGGCGCCGGATGGCGGCGATACGTTCTGGCGGCTCGCTGCGGCTCCAGGGCGCTGAGGTCAAGGCCGCGCGCGCGGATGCGACCGCGGTGTCGACGTCGTCGGGTCCTGCCGCATCGACCTCGGCGATGGGTTCCTCGGTATGTGGTGAGATGACCTGCACGACGCCGGCCTGCGGTCGCGCCCGATCGCTCCCGGTGGTTTGCACTGCGACGTGGTGGTCCATCCGCGCCTCCCGAGGCCAATATCAACTACTTGCTATTGAAGGGGTCCAGGATATACCGTCGGCCGTGACGGAGCTCTCAGGGATCTGTGAACCGGTGCGCAGGTGGTTGTTTCGCGCGGGCAGTACTGCACAAAGTGGCCGGGCGCCGAAGGTCTGTGAGATTGGACTGCTGAAGGAGCGATGATGGCTCGATTCCCCAAACCGCCGGAGGGCAGCTGGACCGAGCATTACCCCGAACTGGGCACCGGGCCGGTGTCGTACGAGGACTCCATCAGCCCCGAGATCTATGAGTTGGAACGCGAGGCCATCTTCAAGCGGGCCTGGCTCAATGTCGGTCGTGTTGAACAGCTTCCGCGCAAGGGCAGTTACCTGACCAGGGAGCTGAAGGTCGTCAACACGTCAATCATCTTGGTCCGCACCGCATCTGGCGACATCAAGGCTTACCACAACGTCTGCCGACACCGCGGCAACAAGTTGGTGTGGAATGACATGCCGCAGGACGAAACGCGCGGCGTGTGCCGGCAGTTCACCTGCAAATACCACGCCTGGCGCTACGACCTGGACGGCAACCTCACCTTTGTGCAACAGGAGGAGGAGTTCTTCAACCTCGACAAGAGTCGCTACGGCCTGGTACCGGTGCACTGCGATGTGTGGGAAGGCTTCATTTTCGTCAACTTCGCCAAGACCCCTGAACAGCCGTTGCGCCAATTCCTGGGGCCCATGATCACCGAGCTACAGGGCTATCCCTTCGACAAGATGACATCGCGCTGGTACTACCGCTCGGAAGTCAAGGCCAACTGGAAGCTCTACATGGACGCGTTCCAGGAGTTCTATCACGCGCCCGTGTTACACGCGAACCAGTCGCCGACCGCGTACTCAAAGGCGGCTGCCGAGGCGGGTTTTGAAGCCCCGCACTACCGGCTGGATGGGCCACACCGGCTGGTCAGCACCTCGGGGGTGCGCGCCTGGGAAATGGCAGACGAGATGCGCAAGCCGATGGAGGACATCTGCCAGAGCGGGCTGTTCGGACCTTGGGACAAGCCCGATCTGGGGCCGATGCCCACCGGGCTCAACCCCGCGAAATGCGATCCGTGGGGGCTGGATTCGTTCCAGCTGTTCCCCAACTTCGTCATCCTGTTCTGGGGCCAGGGCTGGTATTTGACCTACCACTACTGGCCGACGTCGTACAACAGCCACCTTTTCGAGGGCACGCTGTACTTCCCGGCGCCGCGCACCCCACGCGAGCGGGTGGCCCAGGAACTGGCGGCGGTGTCGTTCAAGGAATACGGGTTGCAGGACGCCAACACGCTGGAGGCGACCCAGACGATGCTCGAATCGCGCGTGATCGACACGTTCGTTCTCAACGACCAGGAGATCCTGTTGCGACACCTGCACAAGGAGACCGCGGCCTGGATCGAGGACTATCGCCGGATTTCCACGGCAGGAGTGTGAACAGGATGCCGATACTGCCCGCCGAGTTCGCCGACCTCGAACGGTTCGCCCAGTGGTGTCTGTCCAGCGAACCCGAACGCTACGCCAAGAGGCTGGCCAGCTCCATGACGGAAATGAAAGCCTTTTACGACGCGATCACCCCGCGGGCCGAAGATGCTCTGACGTTCTGCGACAAGTTCCCCCTCGACGACTTGCCCGACGATGTCCAGAACCTGATGCACCTGCTCTATTCCATGATCATGGTGTCGTTCCCGGTCGAGTGCTGGAAACAGCCCCGCGTCCCCGATTCGGGTGCGTCGACTCTGGATTGCGTGTCCGAGCCCGTTCCATGATCTCCGTGCTGCGGGCGGCGCGATGGGCTGACGTCGTGACCGGTCAGATCCATACGCCGGCGCAAGTGGTGATCGACGGCGAACGCATCACGGCGATCAATCCCCAAGAGCCGCTGCCGGATTCGGCCACCATCATCGACCTCGGGGACGTGACCCTGCTCCCGGGCCTGATGGACATGGAACTCAACCTGCTCATCGGCGGACCCGGCGGTCCCGAGGGCTTACCCGCGCCCATGCACGGCGTCCAGGACGACCCGGCGTATCGCACGCTGCGCGGCGCGGTCAACGCGCGCACCACGCTGGAGGCCGGGTTCACCACGGTGCGCAATCTCGGACTGATGGTCAAGACCGGGGGGTACCTGCTCGACGTGGCGCTGCAGCGCGCCATCGACCAGGGCTGGCACATCGGGCCGCGCGTGTATCCCGCCGGACATGCCGTCACCCCGTACGGCGGCCATTTGGACCCCACGGTCTTTCAGCGGTTGGCCCCCGGGATCATGCCGCTGTCGGTGGCCGAAGGCATCGCCAATGGCGTGCCCGACGTGATCGCTTGCGTGCGTTATCAGATTCGGCACGGCGCGAAGCTGATCAAGGTGTCCGCTTCGGGCGGAGTGATGTCGCACAGCACCGCGCCCGGTGCCCAGCAGTACTCCGATGCCGAGTTCGCCGCCATCGCCGACGAAGCCCACCGGGCCGGAGTCCGGGTGGCCGCACACGCCGTCGGGGACAGCGCAATACAAGCGTGCATTCGCGCTGGGATCGACTGCATCGAACACGGCTTCTTGGCCAGTGACGAGACCATCCAGATGATGGTCGACCACGGCACGTTCCTGGTCTCGACCACGTATTTGACCGACGCCATGGCCATCGACCGCATCGCACCCGAGCTACGCAAGAAGGCGCTCGAGGTGTTCCCACGGGCAAAGTCGATGCTGCCCAAGGCGATTGACGCCGGGGTGCGCATCGCGTGCGGCACCGATGCGCCGGCCATCCCGCACGGCCAGAACGCCAAGGAACTGGGCGCACTGGTCGAACGGGGCATGACTCCCGCGCAAGCGATCCGCGCCGCCACCGTGGTGGCCGCCGAGCTGATCGAGGCGGACGGCGAGTTGGGCCGGCTGGCTCCGGGTTATCTGGCCGACGTCATCGCTGTCCCCGGAGACCCGTTCGACGACATCGCCACCACCCTCGACGTTCGCTTTGTCATGAAAAACGGGCAGATCTACAAAAGTCCCGCGGCGTAAACGGAGGCGGGCATGGAACTCACCGACAACATCCTGTGGCTGCTCAAGCAGGCCTTCTACTACTCGCTGACCACCATCAACGAGGCGATGCGGGAACACGGCGTGAGCACCGCCCAGATCGGTGTGCTGCGCCAATTGGCCAACGAACCCGGCTTGTCCGGCGCCGAATTGGCGCGGCGCCTGCTGATCAGCCCGCAGGGTGTGCAGCTGGCGCTCACCGCCCTGGAACGCCGCGGCTTCGTGGAAAGAAAACAGGACCCCCAGCACGCGCGGATCCTGCGGGCCCACCTGACCGGCGAGGGCCGCAAGGTCGCCGAAACGGTGGTCAATGACGCGATCGCCGCTCACCAGGAGGTGTTCGGCGTGCTGACCGAGCAAGAGCAGCGGACCCTGCGTGAATTGCTGGGCCGCGTGGTCGAAAAGGGCACCGGCCACGAACTGTTCAACGATCACGTCGAGGGCTGACCAGCCGCAGACGGCGCCACCGTGGGCAGCAACGCAAGGCGCCTGTATCTAGTACTTGAGACTAATCGCAAGTAGTTGATACTCTGGCCGAGATGGGTGGAAACCGCACGACAGCCAACGTCGGTTCGGCGAGCGAGACCGACGCCGCGGCCGGCGGCGTCGACATCGCCGCGTTGCCGGATGGCTTTGTGCCACTGCGGATCAAGCGCGTGGTGCGCGAGACCCGCGACGCCGTGTCGATCGTTCTCGATGTCCCCCCGAGCAGCGCGGAGCAGTTCGGCTACCAAGCCGGGCAGTTTCTGACGTTGCTGGTCAGCGTCGACGGGCGCGGGCATCGACGGTGTTACTCGATGTCGTCGTCGCCCGCCGTGGGCGAAGACCTGCAGATCACCGTCAAACGTGACCGCCACGGCGTGGTGTCGAACTGGCTCAACGACACGGCCGCTCCCGGCGACCGGTTGCCCGCCCTGCCGCCGCAGGGTCGCTTCTTGTTGCACGACAGCGATCGAGAGCTGATCGCCTTCGCCGGCGGAAGCGGCATCACGCCGGTGTTCTCGCTGCTGCGCACGGCGCTGATGTCCGGCAAGCGCGCCACGCGACTGTTCTACGCCAACCGGAGTCGCGACGCGGTGATCTTCGACGAGGCTTTGGCGTCGCTGAACACGCGGCACGCCGATCGCTTCGTCCTGCACCACCATCTCGACGACAACAGCGGCTTCGTCACTCAGGCGGAGATCGAGGCATTCGTCCAAGACGCCGGCGACGCCGATGTGTACATCTGCGGGCCCAACGAGTTCATGGAGACCGTGCGAACCGCCCTGCGTGCGACGGGGGTGCCGGCCGAGCGCGTGCACGTGGAGCACTTCGACGTGAACGACATCGCCGCGGCGGCACCGCCTGACACCGAGGTGGTCACCGACGAGGTCACCATTGTGCTGGACGGGGCCACCACCACAGCGTCATATGACCCGGGCAACACGCTGCTGCAGACGGCCCGGATGGCCGGTCTGAGGGCACCGTCGTCGTGTGAGATCGGTTCGTGCGGAACGTGTATGGCCCGACTGACGCAGGGTAGCGCCCGGATGATCAACAATGATGCGCTCGACTCGGATGAGGTCGACGACGGTTGGGTGCTGACATGTCAGGCCCTGCCCACCAGTCCCACGGTACGGGTGGTCTACGAATGAACGAAAAGGCGGTCGATGGTGGAGCGCAGTTGATGACCAGGGTGGCGGTGGTGACCGGGGGCGCCTCGGGTATGGGCGAGGCGACCTGTCATGAATTGGGTCGGCGCGGACTCAAGGTGGCGGTCCTCGATGTCAATGAGCATGCCGCCCAACGTGTCACCGACGATTTGCGCGCCGGCGGTGTGACCGCGCTCGGGGTGGGCGCCGACGTCACCGACCGGTCCGCCGTGGAGCAGGCCTTCGCGAAGGTGCGCAGCGAACTGGGCCCGGTGACGGTCCTGGTGACCAGCGCCGGCATGTTCGACTTCTCGCCCTTTCTGGACATCACCGCCGAAACCTGGTCGCGGATCATCGACGTCAATCTCACCGGCACCTTTCATTGTTGCCAGGTCGCACTGCCGGACATGGTGGAGGCGAATTGGGGGCGGATCGTGATGATCTCGTCGTCGAGTGCCCAGCGTGGCTCGCCGTTCGCCGCCCACTATGCGGCGTCCAAAGGCGCGGTGATCACCTTGACCAAGTCGCTGGCCCGCGAATACGCGCCGCACGGGATCACGGTGAACAACATTCCGCCGTCGGGCATCGAGACCCCGATGCAGCACCAGGGACAGGCCGCCGGTTACCTGCCGTCCAACGAGCAGATCGCCAGCAGTATCCCGCTGGGCTACCTCGGCACCGGGGCCGATATCGCTGCGGCCGTGGGGTTTTTGTGCTCGGAGGAAGCAAGGTACATCACCGGCCAGGTCTTGGGTGTCAACGGCGGAGCGGTGATGTGATAGTGAGGATTCGATGACGAGATCAGGCAGGCCGCCGGAGGGCTCCTGGACCGAGCACTATCCCGAGTTGGGAACCGGTCCAGTGTCGTTCAGAGACTCGACGTCTCGAGAGTTCTACGAACTCGAGCGCGAGGCGATCTTCAAACGGGCGTGGCTCAACGTCGCGCGGGTGGAGGAGCTTCCGCGTGTCGGTAGCTACCTGACCAAGGAGATCGAAGTCGTCGGCGTGTCGGTGATCCTGGTCAAAGGCAAGGACGAGCGCATCCGCGCCTTCTACAACGTGTGCCGTCACCGCGGAAACAAGTTGGTGTGGAACGACTTTCCCGGCGAGGAGACCCGCGGGACGTGTCGGCAGTTCACCTGCAAGTACCACGGTTGGCGCTATGACCTGCAGGGTGCGTTGAAATTCGTCCAGCAGGAATCGGAGTTCTTCGACCTCGACCTCGCGCGGTACGGGTTGCGTCCGGTGCACTGCGACGTGTGGAACGGCTTCGTCTTCATCAACTTCGACGCCGAACCGCGCCAAACCCTGCGTGAGTTCCTCGGTCCGATGATCACCGGCCTCGACGGTTATCCGTTCGGCAAGTTGACCGAACGCTACGACTGGGTGGCCCACAACAACAGCAACTGGAAGATCTTCGCCGACGCCTTCCAGGAGTACTACCACGTGCCCTCGCTGCACTCACAACAGGTGCCCTCCGAGGTGCGCGATCCCAACGCCGGATTCACTTGTGGCCACTTCCAACTCGACGGCCCGCACCGGTTGGTCTCCACCGCCGGGCGGCGCCGCTGGCTGCTGCCACCGGAATACATGTATCCGATCGAGCGGGCCACCCGCAGCGGGTTGGTGGGACCGTGGCGAACCCCCGACATCGGTGAACTGCCGGCCGGACTCAACCCCGGCGGGATCGAGCCTTGGGGCATCAGCAATTTCCAGATTTTCCCGAACACCGAGATTTTGATCTATGGCGGGTGGTATCTGCTGTACCGGTACTGGCCGACTTCGCACAACACCCACCGATTCGAGGCATACACCTACTTCCATCCGGCGCGCACGGTGCGGGAGCGCATCGAGCACGAGGTTGCCTCGGTGGTGCTGAAAGAGTTTGCGCTGCAAGACGCCGGGATGCTCGGCGGGACGCAGGCGGCACTGGAATACGGCGTCGTCGATGACTTCCCCCTCAGCGACCAAGAGATCCTGGTGCGCCATCTGCACAAGGTTGCCGTCGACTGGGTCGAAGCCTATCGCCGCGAACAGGATTCGGTGGGAGTGTGACCATGCATCCCATGCTGCCCAGCGCATTCGCTGAGTTCGAGGGCTACGCCCGAACCTGGTGTCTGGCAACCGAAACCGAACGCTGGAATGCCCGGATCAACGCGTCGATGCCGGAGCTGCGCGACTTCTACGACGCGTTCTTCCCCCGCCTCGAAGAGGCGATCGACTACTGCGACAAGTTTCCCCTCGACAATGTGCCGGACGACGCACTGAACCTGCTGCACATGATCTATTCGCTGATCATGGTCGCCATGGCGGTGGAGATCATGCATCAACCTGCCCCGGTCGACGCCGCGGATGCGGTCATGATCCGCACCGGCGGGCCGGTGCCCTGACCTTCACGCCCGCCAGGGCGCGCGCACCACACATCCCTTTTCTCGAAAGGAGCGACCATGAGTCTGCTCACCATCACCAAACTCACCGAGTCCGTCGGCGCCGAAGTCGCCGGCCTGGAGCCGGCCGCGCTGGCAAGGGACGACTCGGTCGGCGAAGCGGTCCTGGATGCGTTGGAAGACAACGGTGTTCTGGTCTTTCGTGGTCTGCAACTCGACCCGGCAGCCCAGGTCAGCTTCTGCCGTCGCCTCGGCGAGATCGACCACTCCTCCGACGGCCACCATCCGGTGGCCGGTATCTACCCGATCACGCTGGACAAGTCCAAGAACGCCTCGGCCGCCTACCTGAAGGCCACCTTCGACTGGCACATCGACGGCTGCACACCGCTGGGCGACGAATGCCCGCAGAAGGCCACCGTGTTGTCGGCCGTACAGGTCGCCGAATGGGGCGGCGAAACCGAATTCGCCAACTCCTACGCCGCCTACGACGCCCTGACCGACGACGAGAAGGATCGGTTCGCCACGCTGCGTGTGGTGCACTCGCTGGAAGCTTCCCAGCGGCGTGTCTATCCCGACCCCTCGCCGGAACAGGTGCAGCGCTGGCGATCCCGGCGCATCCACGAACATCCGCTGGTGTGGACACACCGCAGTGGCCGCAAATCGCTTGTGCTGGGCGCCTCCGCGGATTACGTCGTCGGCATGGAACTCGACGAGGGACGCGCCCTGCTGGACAAGCTCCTCGAGCGCGCAACGGTGCCCGACAAGGTCTACAGCCACAGCTGGTCGATCGGCGACACCGTCATCTGGGACAACCGCGGGGTGCTGCACCGCGCGGCCCCGTACGACCCGGACTCACAACGCGAAATGCTGCGCACCACGGTGCTCGGCGACGAACCGATCCAATGACATGACCACCGCCGACCAACATCCGCTGCGCCTGACGCCGTTGCCCGCCGAGCAATGGGACGAGAGCACCCGCACGGCGCTGGCGTCCCTGATTCCCGCCGCGCGGGCGAATCCCGTTGGTGCGGGCAATGTTTTGTCGACCATGGTCCGGCACCCCGAGCTGACGGCTGCCTACCTGCCCTTCAATGCCTACCTGCTCACCCGGTCTACCCTGTCGCCCCGGGTGCGAGAAGTCGCGCTGCTACGCGTGGTGCACCGCAGCAATTGCGGCTACCTGTGGTCACACCACATCCCGATCGCTGCGCGAGCCGGCCTGACCGAATCCGAGATCGACGACATCCGGTCGGGCCACTGCGCGGACCGGACCGACCGGGCCGTGATCGAGGCCGTCGACGATCTCACCGCTGACAGCACGATCAGCCAAGCAACCTGGGATCAACTGTGCGAGCTGTTCACGCACCAGCAATGCATGGATCTGACCTTCACTATCGGCGGCTACCTCCTGCTGGCATTGGCCGTGAACACGTTCGGCGTCCAAGAGGAGCGTGGGTAGACCCGGCTTCGCATGTCGCGCCCGGCGTCCGGATGGTCACCTCATGGTCGGTGCGTGGTAGCCGGTGTGACGTCCGCGAAAGCCTCTCGCCGCTAGTCTTCGCGGGATAAGGCGGCGCGTGGGCACTCGGCGATGGCCTGCTCGACCACCGCCTCCTGTTCGACGGGGACCGGATCGGCGATGACCACCGCGTAGTCGTCATCGTCAAGCTGGAAAACTTTCGGCGCGATGTTCACGCAGTAGGCATTGCCTTCGCACCGATCAAGGTTGACCACCGGCCGCATGAAGATCCTCCTTCAGGATCCCTTTCTCCGAACCCCGGAGTTTTTACAAGTAGGGCTTGTGCAAACACTAGCCTAGAGCGATCGGGCGGGAAAAGCCCAACGGGCCACTGAGTCTCGCTACGTCACTGCCTCCTTCTCAGTGACCTCTCAGTGGCGCGGCCGTACGCTGGAGCTTTAGTCCCTGGAGGTCGATGATGAAGATCGCGTCCGTCATCGCCCGCCAGCTGCTGGACTGCAAAGCCCGGCCCCTTCTCGAGGTTGAAATCACCACGGACACCGGCATTGTCGGCCGCGGCGCGTCACCGACCGGCAGTTCGGTGGGTTCACACGAGGCCTTCGTGCTGCGCGACGGGGATCGAAGCCGATACAACGGGCTGAGCGTGCACCGCGCCATCGCCGCGGTGACCGACGAGATCGCTCCGGTCCTCATCGGCGCGGAGCTCGACGATCCGAGGTCCCTGGACCGGGTCATGATCGACCTCGACGGCACGCCGGACAAGCACCGGCTCGGGGGCAACGCGATCTACTCCACGTCGATCGCGCTGCTACGTGCGGCCGCGGCCGCAGCGGGCACACCCACCCACACCTACGTCGGCGCACTGCTTGGGCTCGAACCGCCGGCCACCCTCCCGGTGCCCAGCTTCAACATGATCAACGGCGGTCACTACGGCGATGTCTGTCAGACGTTCAGCGAGTTCCTCGTCGTGCCGTATCGCGCGGCCTCGATCGAATCCGCGGTCGAGCAGGGGGTGAGCCTGTTCGAGACGCTCGGCGAGGTGCTCACCGGGCGGCTGGGCCGCGCACCGATGCTGGCGTCGTCGTACGGATACATCGCGCCGTCCAGCGACCCGCATGTGGTCATGGAGGTGCTGACCGAGGCCGTCGAGCGCGCCGGCTGCGCCGACACCACGGCGTTCGCTCTGGACTGCGCGTCGAGTGAGGTGTACGACAGCGATTCTGCGACATACGCATTCAACGGCGAGCGGGTGACCGCGGAGGCTCTTATCGACTATGCCCGGGGGCTGTCACAGGAGTTCCCGATGCTGTTCATCGAGGACCTGCTCGATGGGGATGACTGGGCCGGGTTCGCCAAAGCGGTGCAGACGGTGAACCGTTCGATCATCCTGGGCGACGACCTGATCGTCACCAACCGCGCCCGCTTGCAGCGGGCCGTCGAGACGTCCGCGGTGGACGGTTTCATTATGAAGCCCAACCAGGTCGGTACCATCGCCGAAGCCCTGGACTGCTTCGAATACGCCACTCGCAACGCTGTTTTGGCGATCCCGTCGGGCCGCTCGGGCGGCGTCATCGACGATGTGGTGATGGACCTGGCGGTGGGCCTGGGAGCACCCTTTCAGAAGAACGGCGCACCGCGGTCGGGCGAGCGCATCGCAAAGCTGAACTTCCTGCTGCGCGCGGCCGAGGGCATCCCGGACTGTGCGCTGGCGGACGTGCCGGCATTGGCGAGGTTCTAAAGCGCGGTCCGGGTCAGCGCCCGGCGACCAACGCAAGCTCAGCCGCCACGGCGGTTCCGCACACCGCCAAGACGATCGAAAGCGCCACCCAGTCGGCTGGTTTCGGTCGTGACGGGGCCGCTGAGATCTGGCCGGTGCCGCCGCGGGCGGTGATCGCATCGCCCATCTCGTCGGCGCGCCGCAGCGTCACCGTGATGACCGCGACGACCACGTCGATCACGTCCGCCGCCGGGCGCCGCAGACGGGCCCAGCGGGTTCGCGGCGGGCGCTTGGGCCGTAACCGGCGGGCGGCGAACAGGACGCGAAATTCGTCGATGAGCATCGGAAAGGTGCGCAGCGCGAGCGCCAATGCGACCGACCAGTCGTCCACCGGGATCCGCAGCGGTCGCAGGAACCGGCCCAAAGTGGCTACCGCAGGTGCGATTTGGGCGACGTTGGTCGTCCACGACACCAGTGCGCCCAAGCCGAGCAACACCACCGACAGCGCGGTAATGCGTAGAAAGTCCAGCAGGCCGCCGAGGCCCAGCGACACCGTGCCCAGCTGGATCCTGGGACTCCCGCCCGCGAACGCCGCGTTCACACCGACGATCACCAGGACGATCCACATCCAGCGCGGCACGGACGGCAGTACACCTCGGGGGATGCCCGCGAGCCATATTCCGGCCACCGCCAGCGCGGCCGTGAGTCCGACCGCCACCCATCCCGGGAAGAACGTCAACAGTAACGAAATAGCAAACGCCACAAGCAGTTTGGTCCCGGCCCACAGCTCGTGTATGGGGGAGCTGCCCGGAACCGGTCGCAGCAGCACGACGGGGCGCCGGCGGCCGGCCGGGCGCTTCGCCGGAGCGGCGGTGGCCACCGTATTGCCCTGGGCCGCGGCCGGTGTCGGCTCGAGCGAGCCGTCACTCAGGTGCAGAGTACGCGGGCACAGCTCCTGAAGTCCGGCGAAGTCATGCGAAATGACCACCACGGTCAGGCCGGTGTCACGGCGCCGCTGGGCGAGCAGCTGGACCAGACCGCGTTGACTGGCGGCGTCCAGCCCCGCCAATGGCTCGTCGAGGATCAACACCCGTGGCGCTCGCGCCAGCAGTCCTGCGAGGACGACGCGACGCATCTGGCCACCGCTGAGCTGGTCGATGCGCCGCTTCGCCAGCCCGGCATCCAGGCCGACCGCGGCCAGCGCCGCGGTCACCCGGATGTGATCGGTGGGCGAAAACCCGGCGGCGGAAGCCACTTCCAGGTCGACCCGGCTGCGCATCAATTGCAGCCGGGCCGCCTGGAATTGGAGCGCGACCCCTCCGACCTGCTCGGCGACCGGGCGCCCATCAAGCAGGCAGGCGCCGGTGGTCGGCACGGTCAATCCGGCCATGATCCAGGCCAGCGTCGACTTGCCGGAACCGTTGCCGCCGTGAATCAACAGCCCATCGCCCTCGTGCACCGCGAAGCTGACATCGCGCAGCGCGGTCTGGGCCCAGGGGGTGCCGCTGGCGTATTCATGTCCGACGCTGACGAGTTCGAGCACCGGCGCGCCGGCGGGTTGGCCGTTCGTCACCGTCGTCGCCGGCGCGGTCGCGCTCTGCACCAGATCGGTGTCGACCGACGAATCGCCGAGGTTTATTGCGCGGTCGGCGTATTCGGCCTCGTCGTTGTAGTGGGTGATGTGCACCAGCGCGGTGTGGTGGCGCTCGGTGAGGCCGGACAGCACGGCGAGCAGTTTTTCCCGGCCCTGCCGGTCGACCATGCTGGTGACCTCGTCGGCGATCAACAGCGCCGGCTCGCGTGCCAGCGCCGCGGCCACGGCCAAGCGCTGCAATTCCCCGCCGGACAGGCTGCCCGTGTCGCGATCGGCCAGCGCGTCCAGCCCGACCTCGCCGAGTAGCCGGGGGATGTCGGTGGTCTTGCCGGGCGGCAATCCCCAGACCACGTCGTCGGCGACCCGCGTGCCCAGCACCTGGCTTTCCGGGTGCTGCATGATGACCGCGGTGCCGCCGAGTTCACCGAGGCCCACGGCCCCGGGACGTTCGACAGTGCCCGATGTCGGTTCGCGGCCGGCCAGGATCAACATCAGCGTGGTTTTCCCGGAACCGTTGGCGCCGGTGACCGCGAGGTGTTCACCGGTACGCACGTCCAGGCTGAGCGCACGCAGCGCGTCGTGCTCGGCGTGCGGGTAGCGCAGGCGCACCTGGTCCAGTCGTATCGGGACGGGCCGGATCGGACCGGTGCCGGCCGGCGCGTCCAGCTTGTGCACATCGGGAATCCCGCGCAGTCGCTCCAGCACCCGTGACAACGCCCACCAACCGACCAGTGACGCGCCCACGATGACGAAGACGGCGTACCCGAGGACGAACCACTGCCAATAGTGCAGCGCCTCGGCGAAGAACGCCCTGAAGTGTTGCGCGCCCGCTCGCAGCTGCGGCACCCGCGATGCGAGCGTCGCGGCCCCGTCCACGGTGGCGCTGGCGGCGTTGAAGGCGAGTTGCCGGAACCGGGTCAGGACGCTCAGCGCGGCCACCATCCCGGCACCGAGGACGACGGCCGCGGCAAAGGACACCGCGATCACGGTGGGTGTGCCGCGACGGTGCCGTTTGACGGTTCCGGCCAACCCCCCGACATAGGCGCAGAGCGCGATCGCTGCCAAACCGCTCAGCCCGACGACCAGAAAGCCGATCACGCCGGCGGCGACCGTCGCGGTGATCAGAACGCGGATCCGGTAGCGATACGCGAGCAGGCCGGTCGGCACGCTGCCGAGCAGTCCCAGGCCCCCGCCGTGCGGAAGGACGACCGCGATGATGGCGATCGCCGCGCACAGCGCGCCCATCACCGATGCCTGCGCCAGTTCGCCGGGTCGTAGCGAGCCGGCCCGCGTTTTCCGCATCGCTGCGCCGGGCGCCTTCACGTCACGATTATGCCCGCCGTCGGCGGCGGGCCTGGTGTGGCTCTTATCGGATCTTCAGATTCGTCACATGCTGATCAGTGTTGCGGCAGCGGCCGGGGACGCACCAGCGTCGGCCACCAGAACCACGGTCCCAGGATCCGCAGGATGGATGGGACGACAAACGAACGCACGATCAACGTGTCGAGCAGCAGGCCGATGCACACGGTCGATCCCACCTGACCGATCGTGCGCAGATCGCTGGTGAGCATGGCCAGCATGGTGAAGGCGAACACCAGACCGGCCGACGTCACCACGCCACCCGTGCTGCCGAGCGCCCGGATGAGACCGGTGTGAATCCCGCCGTGCAACTCCTCTTTGACCCTGTTGATCAACAACAGGTTGTAGTCCGACCCGACGGCCACCAGGATGATGAACGTCAGCGGTAGGACGAGCCAATGCAGGGGCAGACCGATGAGGTGCTGCCAGAAAAGGATGGACAGGCCGAACGCGCCCGCGTAGGAGAACGCCACGGTGCCGGGAATCACCAACGCCGCCACCAGACTTCGCGTGATGAACAACATGATCAAGAAGATCAGCACGAAGGCCGCGATCGCCGCGATCATCAGGTCTGACATCGCGTATTGCTTGATGTCTTTGTCGTTGGACCCCGAGCCCCCGATGTAGACCCGGGCGCCGGCCAGAGAGGTCTCCTTCAAGATGGTCTTGATCGCATCGGGGAACTGTTCGACGTGCTCGACCCCTTCGGGGCCCATCGCGTTACCCTCGTGGGTGACGATGAAGCGGGCAGCTTTGCCGTCCGGCGACATCATCAATTTCATGCCCGCCTTGAGGTCTTCGTTGTCGAAGGCCTCGTGCGGGATGTAGAAGTAGTCATCGCTGCGGGACTTGTCGAAGTCGTTGCCGACGTTGATCGAATCGTCGAATGTCTGCTCGGTCTGGATGGACTGCAGATCGGCCGACCCGTAACTGTTGACCAACTTCAACTGCAGTGCCTCGGTGTCGTCGGCGGTGGCTTTCAGTTGCGCGATGATCTGCGGGAAAGCCTTATCCACTTCTGCGAGGGAGATTTCGGCCTTGTCGATATCTTCGGCCAGGTGGTCGATGTGATCGATCGTGTCCCACAATGATCGGAACGCCCAGCAGATGGGGATGTCGAAACAGTGCTTCTCCCAATAGAAGTAGCTCTTGATCGGGCGGAAGAAATCGTCGAGATTCGAGACTTCCTCGTTCATCTCGTTGCTGACCCTTTTCAGGTCCTCGACGGTGAGCACCGTCTGGTGCAGTTCGTCGGAAACCTTCTGGAAAAAGCCGATCTCTTTTCGCAAGACCGCGACGGAGTGCGCCTGGATCTCGGCCTGCGCATCTGTGTTGGAGTTCTGCTCCCTGTTGAACGGGAGTTGTTGACCGTTGCCACTGCCCTGCGTGGTGAACAGGTAGGGAATGCTGGCGTGCTCGAGCGCCCGGCCCAACGGCCGCGTCATGCCTTGCACCATCGCCACGCCATGCAGTCGGATCAGAGCCCTGGCGACCCGGTCCAGCGAGATGAAGTCGGCCGAGTTGCGCATGTCGTGATCGGTCTCGACCATCAGCATCTCGGAGAACAGCTTGCTCTTGGGGAAGTGCCGATCGGCGGCCTGGAAACCGAGATTCGCAGGCGCACTGGCCGGTTGGTACTGCCGATCGTCGTAGTTCTGCCGATAGCTCGGCACGAAGATCGCGCCCAGCATGACGACCGCGGAGCTGGCCACCAGGATCGGCACCGGCCAGCGCACGACGCTCGCGCCGATGCGCCGATACAGACGTCCGTGGACGTTGGTTCTGGGGTCGAACATCCCGAAAAGGCTGCCGACGGTCAACACCGCCGGACCCAGCGTCATCGCCGCCGCGATGGTGAACAACATGGTGATCGCGACGGCCGGCCCCATGGTGTGGAAGTAGTTCAGCCGCGCGAACGTCAAGCAGTAGCAGGCGCCGGCGATCGTCAGCCCGGAGCCGATGATGATGGGCGCCACGCCCTTATAGGCGATGTAGAAACTGTCCTCCCGGCTTTCGCCGGCCTGTCGCGCCTCGTGATATCGGCCCATCAAGAAGATGCCGTAGTCCGTCCCCGCCCCCAGGGTCAGCGCGATCACGATGTTTACCGCGAACGACGACAGTTCGATGTACCCGTAATGTCCAAGGGTCGAGACGATGCCCTTGGCGACAAGCATTTCGATGAGGACGCCGAGCAACGGCACCAGCAGGGTCGACGGGGTGCGGTACACCAGCAGCAGCATCACGAGGATGAGGACGATCGTGACGATCGTGACATTGTTCAGGCTGGCATTGGCGATAGCGAGCGTGTCGGACGCCAGCGGAGCCGCACCGCTGACGTAGACCTTGAGGCCCGGCGGCGGCGTGTCCTTCTTGATGATGTCGCGGACCGAGTCCACGGACTGGTTGGCTTGAATCTGGCCGATGTCGCCGGCGAGACGCAACAGCACGTAAGTGCACTTGCCATCGACGCTTTGCGCCCCGGCCGCGGTGAACGGTTTGCCCCACAAATCCATCACGTATTGCACGTGCTTGGTGTCGTTCTGGAGGCGGCGCATCAAATCGTTGTAGTACCGGTGATCCTGGTCGCCCAGTCGCCGGTTCGCCTCGAACACCACCATGGTCAAGTTCGTCGAGTTGGATTCGTGGAACTTGTCGCCGATGTGCAGCAGCGCCCGCTGCGAGGGCGCGTAGTGCGGGACCATCGGCCCGGCGAGCTCTTCTGCAACCCGTTCCACTTGGGGCATAAAGGTATTCGTGGTGACCGCGAGAAGGCCCCAGAAGAAGATGATCGGAATCGCAAGGGCGCGGACCATCCTGGGGATGAGCGGACGTTTGACCCTGGGCTCGTCGAAGCGATGCTCGCTCATGCCGACTTCACCCGGCACTGGACGTCGGCGTCTTGATGGTCGCCCGATTGTTCGTCGCGGATAATGCCATCCACCAGCATCCGGCAACCCACCTGACCGCCATGAACGTGCACCGAGATGCTGCCGGACGCCACCGTGAGCGTGGTGGTCTCCGTGTGGGACCACGGCAGGGTCGTGATATCAACCTGATGCGGATGGCCGTCGATGTCGACGTAGACGAGTTTCCCGCCTTGCCCGGCGGAGCCGAACACCTCATAGGTGATTCGTTTGAGATTGAACTCCTCGGGTGCCTGCGGACCATTGACGGTGATGACCGGCTCGGGTTCGGAGAACTGATGCACCTTGTACATACACAGCAGGCCCACACCGACCGCAACGACGGCGACCAACGGCATCCAGATCCGCGCCAGAACAGTCCTCCCGACTGAACGAGGGCTCACTCGATCACCATTGCCGAGTCCGGTCGAGACATCGTCTTGTCGCCCCCGCTCCCGCCCTGGCGCCCATGCGGATAGTAGACGGTCATGTGCCCAATTGACACATGATCGTGCAAAGACTAGCGACAGCGCAACCCGAACGCGACCCCGAAGAGCTGCCGGCGTGCCCCACCTACCCGAGACCGCACCGGATGCCCGCGTTGTTACCCGTCAGGACAATTTCTTCAGCTGCCGCCTCAACCGTGCGCTGCGGCGAATCTGAATGGCCAGGTTCGTCGAGGTCAGCATGGGGATCACCCCGAGGAAGGTCCGCTCGGAAGGAGTCGCTCCATGCAAGTGGTAGAGGCTGCCGAAGACAAAAAAGCAGCCCAACATGAACAAGGCGCCGGGGATGCAAAGGGTCATCAACGAACCGCGATCAGCAACTACTTGCTTCGCATAGTGCAGCTCGTCCTGCGACATCGGTTCGCGTTTACGTACCTTATGCAAAACCGTCTTGGCGCTCCCGATATCTTCGCTGACCGGAGCAGTCGTTCGGCGCTCCAAGCGATTTACGTACACGGCGGCGACGGCGGCCAACATCAAGGCCAGGACAAGGGAAAGGACGGTCAGCAGACCATATAAAGACGAACTCATATTCCAGTCCTTGCTCCGCCGTGGGGACTACCGAAGGCTCTCGGAG
>NZ_LZTA01000082.1 GCF_001665875.1 Mycobacterium sp. 852002-40037_SCH5390672 | reverse complement strand
TATGCGATCGTCGGCAGCGTCAGATGTGTATAAGAGACAGCGCATGCCCACGCCGGGGCGCGCACCGTCGACTACCACTGCGCCTGGGACCAGGGCGAGCACCTGTGGATGATCTACCTGATGCGCATCCTCGACGCGCAGGTGGTACTCAACAAGCCCGGATCCGTTGTGCTGTGGACCAATTGCCGCCACCCGTTTTACGACCACAATCCGTACACCGAGGCAGCTCCGCCGGAGCGCACGGGCTGGGTGGGCGACTTCTGGGACATTTTCGGCGCCGGTCATGGGCTAGAGCTGAACAACCTCAAGACGATCGCCGAGTACCGCCACCGTAACGGCCTGCCGATCACGCCGGCGTGGATGAGATGAGCACTGCCGTGAACCAGCCCACCGTCAGTCTGACCGACCTCTCCACCTACCTGCCCGGAGAACCCATCGGCGCAGATTATTATGCGCAGTTCGCCGGATCCGACGACCTGGCCAGCAACCTGATGTTCCGCGCGCCCAAGTTCCGCCACCACGTCGGGCCAGACGAAACGGCGACCGACATGGTGGAGCGAGCCGCACAGGGCCTCATCGAGCGGCACGGCCACGACGTCATCGCCGACGTGGACGTGCTCATCACCCACGCCCAGATGCCCGACATGCCGTTCTACGGCGGGGGCGGCGCCGTCGCGCACCGCTTGGGCATGCGCCCGTCCTGGGTGCTCGATCTGCACAACGGTGGTTGCGCGGCGTTCGTATTGGCCCTGAAAGTGGCCCGCCAGCTGCTGACGTCGGGAGAGGGACGGACCGCGCTGATCGCCATCGCCCAGAACGCCGCGGGTCAGATCTTCGACCAGCCCGGGGTGCGGGCCAAGGCCCAGTCCTCGGTTCCAGGGGACGGCGCCGCGGTGGCGCTGGTGACCTTGTCCGACAAATCACCGATCCTCGATATCGAGTGCCGCACCTACGGCGAATATGCCGGTGACATGACGCTTGCCATCGACCCGCCGCGCAAATGGTGGCAGCCCGGCCCGGGGGAGGGTTGCATCGGTTTCACCGAGACCAAGATCACGAAGGTCCTGGCCCGCGGCAATCGGCAGGTTCCCGAAGTCGCGCTCGCCGTGTGCGATCGAGTCAATCTGTCGCCCAAGGACATCGGGCTGCTCGTGACCAACCAGCCCAACCGGGTGTTCCTGCGCAATTGGCGCGAGGCGCTCGAGGTCCCGGAGTGCAGACACCTCGATACCTTCGACGAGTGCGGCAACCTGTTCGGTGCCGGCATCCCGGTCAATCTCGATCGCGCGATATCCGACGGTCAGGTCAAGGCCGGCGACATCGTGGTGATGGCGGCGTTCGCGCACGCCGGCGACTTCGCCGGCGCGGCGGCGATCCGCTGGGGTGGGCGAGGCTGATGCTAGCCCTGTCAGAGGAGAGTTCGGCCACCGCCGAGATACTCTGCGCGCTACCGGATGCGATCGATCCGCTCGCGCTCTCACTGAATGAAAACCCGTTCCCGCCGCTGCCGGCGGTGCGATCGGCGTTGATCCGGTCGATCGATGCCGCCAACCGGTATCCCGAATTCCTGCCCGAGCGGATGCGGACGCTCGTGGCCGCACACGTCGGCGTCAGCGAGAAGCAGGTGGTGCTGGGAGCGGGGGCCAGCGGGGTGGCGATGCAGGTCCTGCACGCGGTCACGCGGCCGGGTGATCGGATTGTGTTCAGCTCTCCCACGTTCGACGGCTACCCGATCTTCGCGCAGATGGCCCGCCTGACACCGGTCACCGTTGCGCTTGACGAGCGTGGTCACCACGACCTGGACGCAATGGCCGACGCGGCCGTCGGTGCCAGGGTCGTCGTCCTGTGCCGGCCGCACAATCCGACCGGCACGCTGGAAGCCGTCGCGGACGTGCAGCGATTCCTGCGCCGGGTGCCGCAGGACACCGTCGTGCTGCTCGACGAGGCCTACATCGAATTCGTCGCGCCCCAGCACCGCGTCAACGGACCTGACCTCGTCCGGCACTTCCCGAATGTCGTAGTGTTGCGGACATTTTCCAAGGCCTACGGGCTGGCCGGGCTTCGCATCGGCTACGGGTTCGCCTCGCCGGAATTGGCCGCGATCCTGTGGAAGATGCAATTGCCCTTCGGGATAGGCATCACCAGCTTGGTTGCGGTGGCGGTGTCCTACGACGCCGAAGACCAGTTGCGGCAACGTATTCTGCGGATCACCGGCGAGCGGGATTACCTGTGCCGGCGCCTTCGCGCAATGCGCATTTGCCCCACCGATGGGCACGCCAACTTCGTTTACCTGCCGGCCCTCGAGCGGCCGTGGCAGGACGTATTCGGCCACGCCAGGCTGAAGGCCCGCTACTACGCCGACGGCGGTGCCCGGATCACCGTAGGAAGCCGCGCATCCACGAGGGCGGTGCTGGCTGCGGCCGCAAAGTCCGTGAACTGACGAAATCACGCCAAAGTGCGGTAAGAAAAGGGCGTGGCCGCTTCACGATCCGATAAACCTGACCCGATCGCCCTGGCGAGGGCCAACTGGGAGCGCGCGGGGTGGGGTGACGTGGCGCCAGGCATGGTCGCCGTGACGTCGGTGATGCGGGCCCATCAGATCCTGCTTGCCCGCGTCGAGACCGCGCTGCGGCCCTACGACCTGAGCTTTTCGCGCTTCGAATTGTTGCGGTTGCTGTCGTTCAGCCGCACCGGAGAGCTGCCGATCACCAAGGCGTCCGACCGCCTGCAGGTCCACGTCACCAGCGTGACCCACGCGATCCGCCGGCTGGAGGCCGACGGGCTGGTGCGGCGGATCCCCCACCCCACCGACGGGCGCACCACACTGGTGCAGATCACCGACCTCGGCCGCTCGACGGTCGAGGACGCCACCGTCACGCTCAACGAGCAGGTATTCGCCGACATCGGGATGTCGGGGGGTGAATCGGAGGCGCTGGTGTCGTCGATCGAGACGCTGCGCCGTGGCGCGGGGGACTTCTGACTACTCCCAGGTGAACTTCTCGTCCACGCCCTGCGTGTAAGCAGTGGGAGGTTCGAGATGAATCCGTTGCTGCTGGTCTACTTTTCGGCGGGTGCGCCGTTCGCCGGACTCTGCCTGGTGAAGCTGCAAGCGCGACTCGAGCGATTGGCCTACGAACGGCACGCCGAGGACTGAAGTGAGGCGTCGACCGAGGTATGCCCGTGACAGGCGTTCAGCCAACCGGATGCCGACTGCGTCGTCGGGGCTTCGGGTCCTGGTTGTCGGCGCCGGTGTAGGTGGCATTTCCATTGCTCGGGGATTGTTGCGCGACGGGCATGACGTCACCGTGTTCGAACGGCGCCCGGATGTCACGGCGGGTGGCGGCGCCGTGACGATTTGGTCCAATGGCGCAACGGTTCTGGGGCAGCTGGGAGTTGACATGGTGGGCGCCGGCCAGGCGCTGAGCACGGTGCGGGTGGTGACGCCCACGGGTCGCCCGGTGGCCACGTTGGACCTGACCACGATTGTGGACCGGCTGGGCGCACCGGTACGGATGGTCCCGCGTCGAGTCCTGCTCGAACGGCTGCTCGAAGGCTTTCCGTCCCAACGCATCCGGTGCAACTCCCGCGCCGTGCGCTGCGTCAATACGCGTGACGGGGCTCGGGTCGAATTCGATGACGGCAGCTTCGCCGAAGGGGATCTCTTGATCGGCGCGGACGGTCTGCACTCGATGGTTCGCGACTTCGTCGGTGCGCCACCCGCGAAGCCAACCGGATGGTGCAGCTGGCAGGGACTGGCCACGGTGGCGGACATCGGCGACAAAAACGTCGCGCAGATGATCATCGGTGAGCACGCCAACCTTGGCCTGTGGCCAGCTGGAGGCTCCGATGTTCAGTGGTGGTTCGACTTGCCGTGGTCGCCCGGTTTCGTGCGACCGGGATGTCCAATCGAGTTGATCCGCGCCAATTTCACGGGGTGGTCCGACTCGGTCGATCGAGTGCTCGCAACGTTGACCGACGAGGATCTGGCCCGTTCGCCGTTCCCGCACTTCCGGCATCCGATTCCCGGTGCGGGGCGAGGCGCGGTGACGTTGCTCGGCGATGCCGCGCACACGATGCCGCCCACCCTTGCGCAGGGGACCAACCAGGCCCTGCTCGACACGATGGTGTTGTGCAAGGCCCTTTCGGTGCGCCCGAGGGGCGACGATCTCTCGCGCGCATTGCGCTGGTACGAGGGCACCAGGCGTCGCAAGGTCAAGGCCGTGTCCTGGGTGACCACCCAGCAGGTATCTCGCAGTGAGGGTGCACTGCGGCCGGCGGCAATGATCTCGGACCGGTTCATGACCCGGGCGCTGACGATGTTTCTCCGTTCGGTCAGTCACTGCGCGATGTCCGCGGAAATCAGCCGCGAACTCGCGGCCCGCGACGATTACGCCACTTCGCCCGTCTTATCGAGGGCGGCGAACAGGTGACGAACTCCAAGGTGCCACCGGCCAAGATCGCCCGCATCGTCGAGTGGATTCGCCACCACCTGTATCGGCTTAATCAGCGGCTGGTGCCCGCGCCCGCGGCGGTGCTGGAGATGATCATCGCCGCCTGGACGTCGCAGGCGATCACTGTGGCAGCCCAACTCGGTGTCGCCGATGCCCTCGCCGACGGCCCCCTCACGATCGACGCGCTGGCTGCCCGGGTGGGCGCGGACGAGGACGCACTGCGTCGGCTGCTGCGGGCGTTGGTCAGCCGGGGCATATTTCGTCACCGCCACGACGGCCGCTTTGAGCTGAATTCCCTTGCCGACACCCTGCGTTCGAACGCGCCGGTGTCGATGGCCAGCGCGGCGCGTTTCTACGGCTCACGCGAGCAGCGCGAACGCTGGACCTTGTTCGCGGATGCGGTCCGAACCGGGACTACGGTCGTTCCCGCATTGCGCGGGAAGGCGAGCTTCGACTATTTCGCCGACGAACCCGAGCTCGCCGAACTCTTCAACCAGACAATGACGAGTATTTCGGAGCTGACGACGGCGTCCGTGGTGGCCGCCTATGACTTCCGCCGGTACTCCAGTGTCGTCGACGTCGGCGGCGGACAGGGTGACTTGCTGGCCGCCATCCTGGTGTCGGCACCGGCTTCTCGCGGCGTCCTGTACGACCTGCCGCGGGTCGTCGCGAGCGCCCGGAACTTGTTGCACGAACACATCGTCGCCAACCGGGTGCTTATCAAGGAGGGGTCGTTTCTGGATCGCGTTCCGTGCGGCGGTGACGCCTACGTCCTCAAGAACATCATGCACGACTGGCCCGACGACAAGGCGGTGCAGATCCTGCGTAATGTTCGCGCCGCCGCGGGGCCCCGGGCAACGGTGCTCCTGGTCGAATTGGTCATCCCCGAGCACGACCGTGACTTCCCCGGGAAATGGGCGGACCTGGAGATGCTGCTGAATCTGGGAGCCCGCGAACGCACCGCGGGTGAGTATCGAGAACTGCTCAGCCAAGCGGGATTTCAGATGACGAGGGTGGTGCGAACCGCTTCGCCGCTCAGCGTGGTGGAGGCCAGGGCCGCTTGACTGCGGAGCTGCTCAGCCGTTGCGCAGCATCTCGATGACCGCGCTGAAGTCCAAGGCGCCGTGGTCGGCAGCGAATTTCGCGTAGATCTCGGCGGCGTGGGTACCCAGCGGCGCCACCGAACCGCTGGAGGACACGGCATCCATCGCCAGGCCCAGGTCCTTGTTCATCAGTGCGGTGGCAAATCCGGGCTTGAAGTCGTTGTTGGCCGGAGATGTCGGGACCGGGCCCGGCACAGGGCAATTGGTGTGCACCGCCCAGCAGTTGCCGGTCGCCCCGGTGATGACGTCGAACAGGGACTGGGCGGACAGCCCGAGCTTCTCAGCCAGGATGAACGCCTCGCCGATCGCGATCTGCTGCACCGCCAGCACCATGTTGTTGCACACCTTGGCGGCCTGCCCGGCCCCGGCGGCCCCGCAGTGAATGACCTTGCCCGCCATGGGTTCCAGCACGGGCCGTGCCCGTTGCAGCGCGGCCTCGTCACCGCCCACCATGAACGCCAGCGTCCCGGCGACGGCACCCTTCACCCCGCCCGAGACGGGCGCATCCAGCTGCGCGACGCCGTTCGATTCCGCCTGGGCATGCACCTCGCGGGCGTCGTCGACCGAGATCGTGGAGCTGTCGATGAACAGTGCGCCCGGCCGCGCGGCGGGCAGAATCTCGGCATAGCAGCGTTTGACGAGCTCGCCGTTGGGCAGCATGGTGATGACCACGTCGGCCCCGGCGACCGCGTCGGTGGCGCTGTCGAATCCGGTGACGCCGGCCTCGGCCGCCGCCGACAGCGCCGCGGGCACCGGATCAAATCCGCGCACCGCATGTTGGGCCGCAACGAGGTTTGTCGCCATCGGGCCGCCCATATGGCCCAGTCCCAGGAAGGCCACCGTCAGGTGCTCGGTCATCTGAAGACCTTTCTATGCGGTTGCGCGGACCCGTGCGGCTTCGGCCCGACCGATGACCACCCGCATGATTTCGTTCGTCCCTTCCAGGATTCGGTGCACCCGCAGGTCGCGCACGATCTTTTCCAGACCGTACTCGCGCAGGTAGCCGTAGCCGCCGTGCAGCTGCAAAGCCTTGTCGGCGACCTCGAAGCAGGTGTCGGTGACGTAGCGCTTGGCCATCGCACACAACTCGACCTTGTCGGGATCGTCGGTGTCCAACGCATTGGCCGCCCGCCACAAGATCATTCGCGATGTCTGCAGGCCGGTGGCCATATCGGCCAGGGTGAACCGGATGGTCGGTTCGTCGAGCAGGGACGACCCGAACGCCTGCCGATCGCGAACATAGGCTCCGGCCTTGTCGGCGGCGGCCTGGGCGCCGCCGAGCGAGCACGCGGCGATATTGAGCCGACCGCCGTTGAGGCCGTTCATCGCGATGCCGAATCCGGCGCCCTCGCCGTCCGCGCCGCCCAGCATCGCGTCCGCGGGCACCCGCACCCCCTCCAGGATCACCTGTGCGGTGGGTTGGGCATGCCAGCCCATCTTCTCTTCCAGCGAGCCGAAACTCAGCCCGGGCGTGCCCTTTTCGACGACGAAGGCCGATATGCCGCGCGGGCCCTCACTTCCGGTGCGGGCCATCACCACGTAGACGTCGGAGGCTCCTGCGCCGGAGATGAACTGCTTGACGCCGTCGAGCACATAATCACCGCCCTGCTGGACGGCGCGGGTGCTCAACGCGCTGGCGTCGGATCCGGCGCCGGGCTCGGTGAGGCAGTAGCTGGCGATGACGTCCATCGACGCGAGCCGCGGAACCCAGACCTTGCGTTGTTCGGCGGTACCGAAGGTGTCGATCATCCACGCGCACATGTTGTGGATGGACAGGAACGCGGCGGTGGTCGGGTCGGCGATGGCCAACTGCTCGAAAATGCGGACGCCGTCGAGTCGGCGCAGTCCGCTGCCGCCGACGTCGTCACGGCAGTAGATCGCCGCCATGCCGAGCTCGGCGGATTCGCGCAGCACGTCGACCGGAAAATGTTTGGCCGCATCCCATTCCAGGGCGTGCGGGGCGAGGCGCTTGGCGGCGAACGCGGCGGCCGTCTCGGTGATCACCCGTTCGTCGTCGTCGAGGGTAAATGAAGCCATGAGGTAGCCGACCCTAATCCATTGTGGGAATGACGAATTCGGCGCCATCCTTGATGCCGGACGGCCAGCGCGACGTCACGGTCTTGGTCTTGGTGTAGAAGAGAATCGACGAGGGACCGTGCTGGTTGAGGTCGCCGAAGCCGGAACGCTTCCAGCCGCCGAAGGTGTGGTAGGCCACCGGCACCGGGATCGGCACGTTGACACCGACCATGCCGACCTGCACGCGGGAGACGAAGTCACGGGCGGCGTCGCCGTCGCGCGTGAAAACCGCCACGCCGTTGCCATATTCGTGCTGAGAAGGAAGCGCCAGCGCTTCTTCGTAGTTCTGCGCCCTTACGATGCACAGCACGGGCCCAAAGATCTCGTCGGTGTAGATCGACATGTCGGGGGTCACGTGGTCGAACAGGGTGGGGCCGATGAAGAACCCGCCTTCGAGGTTCGCGTCACCGAAAGTGAGGTCGTCACTGGCGCGGTCGCGGCCGTCGATGACCAACTCGGCTCCCGCGTCGACACCCTGGGCGATGTAGTCGCGCACCCGCGCCAGCGCGGCCTCGGTTACCAGCGGACCGTAGTCGGCCTTGGGATCCAGGCTGTGCCCCACCCGCAGGTTGTTGATCCGCTCGATGAGCCGGGCGCGCAACCGGTCGGCGGTGTGATCGCCGACCGGGACCGCGACGCTGATCGCCATGCAGCGTTCACCGGCGCTGCCGTAACCGGCGCCGATCAGCGCGTCGACGGCCTGGTCCAGGTCGGCGTCGGGCATCACGATCATGTGGTTCTTGGCGCCGCCGAAGCACTGCGAGCGCTTGCCGGTGGCCGCGGCCCCGGCGTAGATGTACTGCGCGATGTCGGAGCTTCCGACGAACCCGACCGCCTGGATGTCGGGGTGGTTCAGGATGGCGTCGACGGCCTCCTTGTCGCCGTGCACGACCTGGAACACGCCCGGCGGCAGGCCCGCTTCCAGAAAGAGCTCGGCCAGGCGCACCGGGACCGAGGGGTCACGCTCGCTGGGTTTGAGCACGAAGGCGTTGCCGCAGGCCAACGCCGGGCCGGCTTTCCACAGCGGGATCATCGCCGGGAAGTTGAACGGGGTGATACCGGCGACCACGCCCAGTGGCTGGCGCAGCGAGTACACGTCGATGCCCGGTCCGGCCCCTTCGCTGTACTCACCCTTGAGCAGGTGCGGGATCCCGAGGCAGAACTCGATGACCTCGATGCCGCGTTGAATGTCACCCTTGGCGTCGGGCAGTGTCTTGCCGTGCTCGCGCGACAGCAGCTCGGCCAGCTCGTCACCTGACTGGTTGACCAGCTCGATGAAGCGCATCATCACCCGGGCGCGCCGTTGCGGATTTGTTGCGGCCCAGCCCTTTTGGGCCTCGACGGCCGACGCCACCGCGGCATCGATGTCGGCCTGGCCGGCCATCGGCACCGTCGCCTGGACCTGGCCGGTGCTGGGGTCGAAGACGTCGGCGCTGCGGCCGGACCGGCCGGCGGTGCGCTGACCATCGATGAAGTGCGGAATTTGTGTGGTCATGGGGCCCTCGGGTGTGGTTGACGGCGCTGAAGCGGATACTTGCATATCCTAGTAAACTGGTTCGGACCTTGGCAAGACGGGTGACTTGTCGCCTTTTCCTGCAGTAATTACCGTTTCGGCGTGTCTGAAGAGACCGGGCGTGGCGCAGATGCGGCACGCGGTCGTGAGGCGGATTTGGCGCAGTCTGTGCGAGCACCTGCTGCGGCTGATCGAGCCGTCGGTCCCGCGCTGCGTGCCGCCTATCAAAGTGCGCTGCGGGGACGACGGCAGCTCGACGTCATTGGAATCGACATCGAGACGGCTGTTGCGAATCAGCAGGCGCTGGCGCTGGACACTGCGGCAGGTGCGGCCAATTTCTCGAGATTTCTCGGCACCAAAACACGGAACATCAACCGGGTGGTCGCGGAAACGGTCGCGGATTCGCAAGTTGGCGCGTCAACGTTGCGATCGCTTGCCCCGTCCTACCAGGCCGTCGGATATGGCCCCAAGCCGGAGGAGCCACCTCCGGCGCCCGTGCCATTTCCTCCATATCAACCGAAGGTCTGGGCGGCGTGCCGATTGCGTGGCCAGGATCCTGGCCTAACCGCATTCCCGCAGACGAGGGGATAGGGACAGTGACTGAAAGCGTTGAGCCGCCCACCTACACGGGGCGCCGCGATCTCATTGCCGAGAAGCTGGAACCGTACCTCCAGATCAGCGACATGCTTCCGAGCACCATGAGGCCGACCTCGGAAAGTGTCGAAAAGTTCTGGGACAACTCGCTTTTATGCAGTTGGGCAGACCGGGCGACGGGTCGCACGCGCAGCCTCACGGTCTCGGTATATCAGGCCGCTGACGGTGAACAGAGGGCGCACGAAATTCGGGAGATGATGCGGCAGGAATGTCCGCCCGGGTTGGATTTGCATGCGCCGAATCCGGAGGCCTACGAGATTGCCGGGCCGCGACCCGGCGAATACGTGTTCATCCTCTCCTACCTCGGACATGTACGCGCCGTGGTGGGCAATTGCGTCGTGCACATAATGCCGATGGGAACCGGCATCGAGTTGAGCGAATTGACCGATCCGGCACTCGACATCGGCCGCACGGTGGGCTGCTCGCCGTACGAGAACGACTTCACATTGCCGGAGTTTCCGGAAGAGTGGCGCAACCAGTCGGTCGGGTGGCGTGTGGAAGGAGGGTCTCTGTAAATCGCTCAGCGCCCGCTAGCGTGACAGCTGTATGCGCACCATCGAGTCCGACTACCTGGTGGTCGGGGCGGGCGCCATGGGCATGGCGTTCATCGACACGCTGGTCTCTGAGACGGAGGCCCGCGTGGTGCTGGTGGACCGCCACCACACGCCCGGTGGGCACTGGACCATGGCCTACCCGATTGTGCGGTTGCCTCATGCCGCCAAGCTCGACCAGTTCATGCTCGCCGAAGCCGCACTCGCTGCGCCCTGACGCGTGTAACCCGAGTTGATATTCATCGGGTGAAGGAGGCATGTGGCGGCAACAAGCGAACCCGTCGGCCCGCGGCCCCTGCGCGCGGTGCCCGACAGTGGCAATGATGCCGGCTACCCGAGCTGGGAAGCCGTGTACTCCGACAACGTGACCTGGGTGTACCGCACGCTGTTCGCACGCGTCGGCAACCGAACCGACGCCGAAGACCTCACCGCCGAGGTGTTCCTCGCCGCGCTGCGGCCGTTGCGGCTGACCGCGAGCGTCGCCGAGGTGCGCGCGTATCTGCGGGCGACCGCCAGGACGGTGCTGGCCGCGCACTGGCGCGAGACGCTGGGGCGGGAGATAACCTCGATCGAGGACATCGAACAACCAGCCGACAACCAGGACGCGATCAGCACCGCGCCGCAACGTGTTGCCCGCGTTCTGGACAGCCTGCCGGACCGCTACCGCCGGATTCTGGAATCGCGCTTCCTGCGGGGTAATTCGATCAAGGAGTCAGCCGCGGAGCTCGGGATCAGCGTGGCCAACGCCAAAGTGCTCCAGCACCGCGCCCTGCGGCTGGCAGCGCAGGTCAACGATGGAGGCCAGCCATGAATGCGCGGGGGTTGCGACGTTATGTCGACGATCTGTTGCGGGGCCGCCGGCCCAGGCCGTTCGTGCCCGACGACTTCGAGGTGGCGCAACTGCGCACGGCCATCGAGTTGCGCGCGGCTCGCGACGGTGGTGACGCGCCGCGCCAGGAATTCCTCACCGATCTGCACCGGCGTCTCGCCGAGCAGATGTCCGGCGCGCCAACGGAAACGGCGCCGGTCCGTGCCAGCACGCGCCGCCAGGTCATCGTCGGTACGTCGGCCGCCGCCACCGCGGCGGTCGCCGCGGTCTCCGTCGATCGCGCCCTGATCGCGGGCCGATCCGGCGGCGGTCGCGCCCCCGAGGTTGCGGCCGGGCAACTCACGCCCAACGAGGGCAGCTGGCAACGCGTCGCGGCCAGCTCGGATGTGCCCGACGGCCTCATGCATCCCTTCGACCTCGGTTCGGTGACCGGCTTCGTCCGCCGGGTCGACGGCAAGATCCAAGCGATATCCGGCGTGTGCACCCATCAAGGCTGCAAGCTGTGGTTCGACGCACCCGACGACACGCTGCGCTGCCCCTGCCACACCACGTCGTTCTCGCCCAGCGGGCAGGTGCTCACCCACCAACTGCCGATCGCGCCAAAACCCTTGCCCGCATTGATGGTTCGTGAGCTCAACGGGGGCATCGAGATATTCGCCCCGCCGCCCCCCGGGCGGCCTGCCTGAGCGGTGTAACCCGCCGCCATATCTCTGGGCATGGATATCCCCATGCTCCGAAAACAGCCGGCGGCCGTGCTGGCGGTGAGTGTGTTGCTGTTGGCCGCTTGTTCCCAATCACGGCCCGTGGCGACCACCGCCGCACCCACCACCGCCATGTCGACCGCACCGGCGGCTCCGGTGCACGGCAACCAGGTCGCCATTGACGGCTTCGCGTTCGAGCCCGCCTCCGTGACCGTCGCGGCCGGGACCACGGTCACGTGGACCAACCGCGACGAAGAACCCCATACGGTGGCCGCAAGCGACGGCTCGTTTCACTCACCCGGCATGGGAACGGGAGCCACCTTCGCCCACACCTTTTCCACCGCCGGGACTTTCGACTATGTCTGCTCGATCCACCCGATGATGCGCGGCACCGTGGTGGTGACGGGATGACCCGCGCCGGGGAAGCCATGACCCGCCGCCAGCTGATTCGGCACACGGCATGGTTCGGAGCGGCGGTAGGGTTCGCCGTGGCCGGCGGCGAGGTCATCTCGCATGTCGCCGGTGCAGCGGCGGCTCAGCATACGTCGGGCCGGCCCGCCCTGCGGTTCGCCCAGATCAGCGACAGCCACCTCGGTTTCACCGGTGCGCCCAACCCGGACGTCGCCGCAACGTTTCGCCGCGCGATCGATCAGGTCAATACCCTCGGCTACACACCGGATTTCGTCATCCATACGGGTGACCTCACCCACCTGTCCACCCCGGAGCAGTTCGACCAGGTGAAGCAGATGATGACGGGCCTCAAGACGCCACACGTGTTCACCGTGCCCGGAGAGCACGACTCGGTCGACGACGCGGGGCAGAAGTACCGAAACGCGTTCGGCGCGGGGTCGGTTGGCGACGGCTGGTACAGCCTGGATATCGCCGGCGTACACCTGATCGCTCTGGTCAACACGTTGAATCTGCGCAAGCTCGGTCATCTCGGTGCCGATCAGTTGGAGTTCGTCAAAAAGGACGTCGCCGGTCTTTCGAGCGACACGCCCATCATCGTGTTCAGTCACATCCCGTTGTTTGCCATGTATCCGCAATGGGGCTGGGGCACCGACGACGCCACCCAGGCGCTGAGCTACCTGCGCCGCTTCGCATCCGTCACGTGCCTCAACGGCCATGTCCACCAATTGTTCTCCAAAACCGAAGACAACGTGACGTTCTACAGCGGGACCACCACCGCGTATCCACTGCCGCATCCCGGTGACGGGTCCGCGCCCAAGCCGGTCACGCTGCCCGCCGGCAAGCTGCGCGACGCACTCGGCATCCGTCAGGTCAGCTACACCAAGGGAGAAGCCGCCTTGGCCCTGAAGGAGCAGACACTGCAATGACATTGACGAGCATCCTGGTCCGGCTCGGCATCGCCGCGTCGTTGGCCATCAGCGCCGCCAGCCACGCCTATCTCTATGTGCATGGCTACCAACACGTTCCGAACATCGGCGCGGCGTTCATGGTCCAGGCAAGTCTTTCGTTTGCGATCGCGCTGCTGATCCTGGTCGGCGGTCCCGGGTGGCTGCGCTGGGCCGGTGCCACGGTGGCGGCCGTTTCCCTGGTCGCGTTCGTGCTGTCGCGCACCGTTGGCCTTTCCGGCTTTTCCGAACGGGGCTGGGACCCGGCGCCGTACGCGGTCGTCAGCGTGGCGGCAGAAGTGCTCACGGTGGTGTTATGGGCAGGTCCCTTTACCGCACAGCAGCTGTCCGCTTCCGGTTGAGGACGACGTCATGTCAAGTTTTCCAGTCACGGATCGAGTACCTGGCCCAGTTTCATTTGACTGCTCCCATCGTTCGAAGCGCGCTGTCGGCGCAATCGGATGACCCCGCTGTCGAAGAGCGCTTCAGGCTTCTGCGGGTATGTGTGTGCAGCCGATCTCTTCGGGGCGCTTGCGGCGTGGGCGCTGATCGCCTTAATCGGCAGCGCATTCGGCTGGCCAGCACCCGGGACTTCCGCGGGTGGCGGTTCAACTACGTCTACGGCGGCCGGACGGTTCTCGCCCTCTGCGGCGGCGTGGGCCGATCCCTTGCGCTTGAGGCGGCGCTTGAAAGATTGCGCGGGCTTCTCCACAAGAAACCAGCTCAGCGCAGCTAGCGGCAAAGTGGCCATCGTGGAAAGGGCAGCGAAGGCGAGCGGGTTGAGCCAGATGAGGCCAGAGATAGCCAACAACTGCTGCATGGGGCATGCATAGATGTAGACGCCGTAGGACAAGTCCGTTCGTAATCTCAGACGCTTGTGGCGAACCAGCGCCCCCGATACGACAACGGCATACGCCAGGGGAATGGCAGCGACGGCCCGGTAATCAGGCAATAGGCTTGAAGCTGCCACGATGGCTATGCTGACTGCAACGAGTGACCACCGGGCAGGAATCCGGTCTCGCCACTGGTAGAGAAAAGCGCCCGCCGAAAACATGATGGCAGTACGTGCGGCCAAGAACATCAGCGGGAGAAGCGCACTGCCCTTCTGATGAACAGCCGCGACCTCGGGTTGCGTGAGTGGTGGCAATAACATCGTTCCCGCCAGTGCCAGTGCGAACATCGCGGGGGAAATCCAACGCCGGTTGGCTAGTCCGATGACGCCGATGAGGGCCACGGCGAGGTAGCACATCAATTCCCATATGAGCGACCACAGAGAACCGTTCCAGACGCCTGCGTCTGGGATTCCGCGCGGTGTTCCGCCGATATCGAACTTGACCAACGCCACTGCGCTGTTCTCTAGCACGAACTCCAAAGGCGCACCGGATGTAATCAGCTTCGCGGCCGAGCCACCTTGCATCGCCACGCCGACCGGGGCGATGACGAAAGCCGTTACCACCAGGCAGACGTAGAAGCCGGGAAAGATTCGAAGAGCCCGAGCGGATAAATACTCGCGGAGCCGGGGGTTGCTAAGCCAACTCGCGGTAATGAGGAACCCCGAGATCGCAAAGAACCCGTCAACTCCCACGCAAAGGAGTAGCTGGTAAACCGACCGGAGAGATGGAACGCGGCCAGTGATCCCCCACGAGTGGCAGACGATCACTTCAGCCGCCAGCAGCAGCCGCCATGCGTTCAGTGCGTTGCTGCGTGGATCGAATGCGCGCCCTAAATTCATCGGCCCCCGTTCCTCGGCCGCATCTCGCTACCAGCGCCATCGTATCGCCACAGGCGGCGAATTTAGGGAATTCACGTGTCCAGAAGCAATCGACTGCCACGCGCTGCGGGAGACGTCGGCCTTCCCGCTTGGCTCATGGCGATGTCGTACGTAGCGCAGCTATTCGATAGGCATATGTTGAATGAACGCCTGCGTCTCCTCCCAGGTGGGCAGCAGGCCGGACGCTCGCGCCTCGTCGAAACTGGGCGCCGCGGCATCGCGGCCGGACAAGTTGGGCGCAGCCCCGTCCACCAGCGGCCAGTCGATGGCCAATGCCGGATCGGTTGCGCGAATGGTGTGCTCGCGTTGCGGGTTGTATTCCGCCGAGCACAAATACATCACCGTCGAATTGTCTTGCAGCGCCAGGAAGCCGTGTCCCAGGCCTTCGGAAATGTAGACAGTCCGGTGATCGGAGTCGTCAAGCAGAACCGAATCCCACTGCCCGAATGTCGGGGAGCCCACCCGGATGTCGACGACAACGTCGAACACCGAACCGCGCACGCAGGTCACGTACTTCGCCTGGCTCGGCGGCACCTGGGCGAAATGCAAGCCGCGCAACACCCCCGCCGAGGACACCGAGCAATTGGCCTGTCGGACGTCCAGCCGATGACCGGCGAAGGAGCTGAATCCCTTGTCGGTCAGCCATTCGAAGAAATGGCCGCGCGAATCGCCATGAACGGTGGGGGTGATCTCCCAGGCGCCGGGAATTTTCAGTTCACGAACGTGCACGCTACTGCCCACGCTCTTCGTAACGGGCCTCCGAGGCGTCTTTCAACGGACGCCACCACGATTCGTTTGCGCGATACCAGTCAATGGTTGCACGCAGACCCTCCTCGAAGTCGGTATGCTTTGGTGCCCAACATAATTCGTCGTACAGCGTGGACGGGTCTATGGCGTAACGCAAATCGTGGCCGACGCGGTCGGTGACGTGGTCGAAGTCGTCGGGTTCGCGGCCCATCATCGCCAGCAGCGTGCGCAGCACGGTCAGGTTGTCGCGTTCTCCTTCGGAGCTGATCAGGTAGGTGCGCCCGATCTCGCCCTTGTCCAGGATGCGCCGGACCGCGCTGTTGTGGTCGTCGACGTGGATCCAGTCGCGGACGTTGGCGCCGGTGCCGTACAGCTTGGGCCGACGGCCGGTGAGCACGTTGGTGATCTGGCGCGGGATGAACTTCTCGACGTGCTGATAAGGCCCGTAGTTGTTGGAGCAGTTCGAGATCGTCGCGCGCACCCCGTACGAGCGCACCCAGGCCCGCACCAGCATGTCGGCGGCGGCTTTGGTCGCCGAATAGGGGCTGGACGGGTTATAGGGTGTCGCCTCGGTGAACCGCTGGGGGTCGTCGAGCTCCAGGTCGCCGTAGACCTCGTCGGTCGAGATGTGGTGCAGCCGCACACCGTAACGCCGCACCGCCTCGAGGACGGTGAAGGTGCCGACCACGTTGGTGTGCAGGAACGGCCCGGGGCCCTCCAGCGCGTTGTCGACATGGCTCTCCGCGGCGAAATGCACGACGGCGTCGGATTCGGCGACCAGCCGCGACACCAGCTCGGCGTCCGTGATGTCGCCGACAACCAGGCTGATCGAGTCCTCGACGTCGGCCAGTGACTCGCGCCGTCCCGCATAGGTCAGGGCGTCGAGCACCGTGACGGAGTCCTCGGGGTGTTCGCGGACCGTGCTGTGCACGAAATTGGCGCCGATGAATCCAGCGCCGCCGGTGACCAGTAACCGCATGCCCAAACCCTAACCGAGCCGATCGGTCAGTTTTCGCGAGTTAGCCCCAGAGCCCCGGCCAATTCACTTAGCGCAGGTAGCAGCGATTCTTCGTCATGGTCGCCGAGCACCTGAATCGCCACGTGGTCGGCTCCGGCCTCCAGATGTTCACCCAGCCGCCCCGCGATGTCCTCGACAGAGCCGTGGGCTACCACCGCGTCGATCAGCCTGTCGCTGCCCGGCTTGCGCACGTCGGCTTCGGTGAATCCCAACCGCAGCCAGTTGTTCACGTAATTGTTCAGGCCCAGATAATGCTCGACGGTCTGGCGGCCGATCGCGCGGGCCTTCTCGGCGTCCGTACTGAGCACCACCTTGTGCTCGGGCGCCAAATACACTGTCCCGCCGAGCAAATCGCGCGCCTTGGCGGTGTGTTCCGGTGTGGTCAGATACGGGTGCGCACCGGCGCTGCGCTGCGCCGCGAGCCGTAGCACTCGTGGCCCGAGCGCCGCGAGGACCCGTCGGCTGGTCGGCACCAGCGCCGCGTCGAGTTCGTCGAGATAGGAGACCAGCGCGTCGTACGGCTTCACGTATTCTCCGGTGTGCTCGGGGTGGCCAACCCCGACGCCCAGCAAAAACCTTCCCGGGTGGCTGCTTTCGATCCGCTGAAAGGACTCGGCGACGGCCGGGGCGGGCGCCGACCAGATGTTGACGATGCCGGTGGCCAGTTGCAGCGACGTGGTCCGCGCCAGGGCCGGCTCGACCCAGGACAGATCGGCGTCCGGTGATCCGCCGATCCAGACGGCGCCGTACCCCAGCGATTCGATGCCGGCGGCCAATTCGGGGGCGATGGATCGGGTGGGCATCCAGACGCCGAACCGGCCGAGCTCGGGCTTGAGTGAAACTCCCTCGGTCATCTAGCTCCCCCTACGCGTCGGGTCAGGACTGTTTGAGCCCCAGTGGCCCGGCCAGTTCGGCCAGTGCCGAGACCAGGTTTTCATCCTTCGTCAGGACCTGCACGGGGACGTGATCGGCGCCGGCGTCCAGGTGTTCGGTGAGCCGCGCCGCGATCTGGTCCACGGTGCCATACGCCACCACCGCGTCGACCAGACGGTCGCTGCCCGGCCGGGTGACCTCGTCCTCGGTGAAACCCAGCCGCTTCCAGTTGTTTCGGTAATTGGCGAGATTGAAATAGACGTCGAGCGCCTTGCGACCGACCGCCCGCGCCTTCTCTGCGTCCGTGGTCAGCACCACCTTGTGCTCGGGTGCCAGGAACGCCGATGGGCCGATGAGCTCGCGGGCCTGCGCGGTGTGCTCGGGGGTGGTCAGATAGGGGTGTGCGCCCGCCGAGCGCTCCGCGGCCAGTTTGAGGACGCGCGGTCCCAGCGCCGCCACCACCCGGCGGTTGGCGGGCACCCCGTAATCGTCGAGCTGCTTGAGGTAGTCGGCCAGCGCGTCGTAGGGCTTGCGGTATTCGGTGTGAGCCTCGGGATGTCCGACACCGATGCCCAGCAGGAACCGGCCCGGGTAGGCCGCCTCGATGCGGTGGAACGATTCGGCAACCGGCTTGGCGGCCGCGGTCCAGATGTTGACGATGCCGGTGCCCACCTGCAACGTCGTGGTGGCTTCCAGGAGGGGCTCGACCCACGCCAGCTCGGCGGGCGGCGAACCGCCGACCCAGACGGCGCCGTAGCCCAGCGCTTCGATGTCCCTGGCCTGCTCGGGTGTGACGCCGCGTCCGAACGATCCGAACCGGCCGAGATTGGGTTTGCTCGCTGCGTCGGTCATGGTTTTCCCAACCCGCGCCCCGCGAAAGCTATTCCGAAGCGGCTACATCCTCATCGACATCGTCGGGATCTGCGGCTACGACGTCGGCGGGAGGCGCCGTGAGGGGGAGCAGCACGATGAACCGGGTGTCGCCGGGCACCGACTCCACTCGCAGGTCCCCGCGATGCTTCTTCACGACGATGTTGAACGCCAGGTCCAGACCCAGCCCGGTGCCTTCGCCGAACGGTTTGGTGGTGAAGAACGGCTCGAAGATGTGCTCGCGCACGTCCTCGGGGATCCCCGGCCCCGTGTCGCAGATTTCGATTCGGGCCAGGTTGTCACCTTCCCGGCAGGTGCGGATGGTCAGGGTCCCACCGGTGTCGCGCATGGCGGCGATCGCATTGTCGATGATGTTGGTCCACACCTGATTGAGATCACCTGGGTAGCAAGGGATTTCGGGAAGAGTTTGGTCGAACTCCTTGACCACCGTGACGACGTGGTCCTTGCCGGCGCCCTTGCCCGCGTCTTTGGTCAGCCGGTCGGCGAACATCACCAGCGTGCTGCGCAGCAGATCGTGCACATTGGTCACCTGGAACGGGGCCCGATCCATTTGCGAATACTGCTTGGCGTCGGCGACCAGTGCCGAAATCCGTTTGCTCGCTTCCAGGATCTGGTTCATCAGCAGCTCGCTTTCGATGGTGTAGTTGATCCATCGGATCGCCTGCTCCAGCGATGTCGACGCGAGCTCTTCGGTGACCGCGGAAATCCGCTCCAGCCAATCGGTGTCGATGCCGCCCTCGACGAACGTCGGCGCGATGTCCCACCCGCCGTCGATGCCGTGGTCGTCCAGCCAGTCGCCGACGGCGTCCTCGCGGTCGGAGGTCTCGAGCGCGCTCAAGTGCTGGGACGCCGACTTGGCGACTTGCTCGGCGACCCGCTCCTGCAGTCGCACCAGCGCGCTCAGCGCCTCGGGCGAAATGGTGCCGTCGGCCAGCATCCCCAGCTTGTGCCGCATGTTGGCTACGCGTTCGCGCAGATCCGCCGCGGATCGCGCGATCGCCGCCGCGGGATTGTTCAGCTGATGCGTCAGCCCGGCCGACAGCCGGCCCAGCGCCAGCAGCTTCTCCCGGTTGTCGATGATCCGGCGGGTCCGGTCGGTGCCGACGGCGATGCCGTCGAGCAGATGTACCGCCATCGGGAACTGGTCCCGCATGAACTGGGCGAACACCGGCGCGTCCATCACGAAGAACCGCGACGGCTTGATCACATGCACCGAGGCGTCGTAGGTCTTTTGTTTCCCGCCGGTGAAGGCCCGCCAGGCGCCGCAGTACACGCCGCGCTGCGAGGTGCGGTTGGTTTCGATGTCCTGGCCGCCGGAGAGTTTGGTCATGGTCAGCTCCCCGTCGAGCAGGACGTAGAAGCATGTCGCCGGCTCGCCTTCCACGCAGATCGGACCCGGTTCGTAGCGCTGGATGTGCCCGTTGGCGCACAGCACCGCGAGCTGTTCGTCGGTCAGCGCCTCGAACAGGAACAGGCTGCGCAGCTCGTCGGGCTGGCAGGGGACTTTGGTTGATTCGGAGCCGGTCATACCCCTCCTAGCTCTCGGCCAGGTAGCGGTGCACCAGCATGACCGCCATCGACCCTTCACCGACGGCCGCGGCGACCCGTTTGGCGGAGGTGGAGCGTACGTCGCCGGTGGCGAACACCCCGGGGACGCTGGTTTCCAGGTGATGCGGCGGGCGTTCCAGCGTCCAGCCGCACACGTTGCGCAGGTCCGGTCCGGTCAGGATGAACCCGTGGTCGTCGCGGGCCAGCACCCCGTCGAGCCAGTCGGTGCGCGGGGCGGCGCCGATGAAGATGAACATCCGGCCGCAGGTGACGTCCTCGGTTTCACCGGTGCGGTTGTTGACCAGCGACAGCCGCTCGAGGTGGCCGTCGCCTGCGGCGCGTTGCACCTCGGTGCAGGTCAGCACGTTGATCTTGGGGTTCGCCTCGATCTGCTGGATGAGGTAGTAGGACATCGACGCCTCCAGCGACGGGGCGCGCACCACGACGTTGACCCTCTTCGCAGTCCGCGACAGGTACATGGCGGCCTGGCCGGCCGAGTTCGCCCCGCCGATCACATAGACCTCTTCGTCTTCGCACTCCGACGCGACCGAGATGGCCGCCCCGTAGTAGATGCCGCAACCGGTCAGCTCGGTGCAGCCTTCGGCCTGCAGCTGACGGTAGGCGACCCCGGTGGCCAGAATGACGGCGTGCGCGTCGATCGAGCCGCCGTCGGCGAACCGCACGGTGCGCTTGGATCCGTTCACCTCGAGGGCGGTGGCCTTGCGGGCGGTGATCAGTTCGGCGCCGAATTTCTCGGCCTGCCGCCGTGCCCGGTCGGCCAGCTGGCCACCGGACACCCCGTCCGGGAAGCCCAGATAGTTCTCGATGCGCGAGCTCTGCCCGGCCTGGCCTCCGGTGGCGATGTGCTCGATGAGCACCGTGCGCAGTCCTTCGGAGGCGCCGTATACGGCCGCGGCGAGGCCGGCGGGGCCGCCGCCGACCACGATCAGGTCGTAGAACTCCTGCGACGGCGTGGTGGTCAGGCCCAGGGTTTCGGCCAGCTGCGCATCGGTGGGTTCGACCAGTGTGTCGCCGCGCTGGGTGACCACCACCGGCAGCCGCAGGCCGTCCTCGCCGGCCGCGGTGAGCAGCCGCTCGCCCGCGGGTTCGTCGGCCATGAACCAGGTGTAGTAGAGCCCGTTGCGGGCCAGGAAGTCGCGGACCTGCCAGGACCGCGCCGACCAGCGGTGGCCGATCACCTTGGTGTGCGGGATGGGGTGCTCGGGCGCGGCGCGCCAGGCGTCCAGCAGCCCGTCGATGACGGGATAGAACTTCTCCTCCGGGGGATCCCACGGCTTGAGCAGGTAGTGGTCGAGGTCGACGACGTTGATCGCGTCGATGGCCGCGTGCGTGTCGGCGTAGGCGGTCAGCAGCACGCGGCGCGCCGCCGGATACAGGTCCATCGCCTGCTCGAGGAACTCGATGCCGCTCATCTGCGGCATCCGGTAGTCGGCGATGAGCAGCGCGACGGTATCGCCGCGCAGTTTGAGCTCCTTGAGCGTGCCCAGCGCGTCGGGCCCGGATTCCGCGCGCACGATGCGGTGGTCCTCGCCGTAGTGGCGGCGCAGGTCGCGGGCGACGGCGCGAGAAACCGAGGGGTCGTCGTCGACGGTCAGCATGACGGGTTTGCGTTGTTGCGCCGCCGAGCCGGCGTCTCCGGGACCTGAGAGGCCTGAAGGGATGGTCATCGGGGTTAAGTATGCGCTCGTCAGCGGCCATGCGGGAGGTCGAGCAGGCGTGCCCGCGTTCCTCCGGCAGCGATTTTGGTGGAGCGGAATAACCAGGTATCGTGGAACAACGGTGCGGCATCCGCGCCGACTTTTTGTGTGCCAAGTCCCTAGGAATTTCCTGTCACCGGCTCACGTTCCAAGTCGGTGGGCAATGTCGCGTCGACTAGGCGCAGACGAGAACGAAACTATACGGCGAGGATTCTTAACTAGTTATGGCCAAGAAGGACGGCGCCATCGAGGTGGAAGGCCGGGTGGTCGAGCCTCTGCCCAATGCGATGTTCCGCATTGAGCTGGAGAACGGTCACAAGGTGCTTGCGCACATCAGCGGCAAGATGCGGCAGCACTACATCCGCATCCTGCCCGAGGACCGGGTGGTGGTGGAGTTGTCTCCCTACGACCTGTCCCGTGGCCGCATCGTGTACCGGTACAAGTAAAGCGCCCGATCAGAACAACCTACGAAGAGACAGAACAGGATCGAACAGCCGTGAAGGTGAACCCGAGCGTCAAGCCAATCTGTGACAAGTGCAGGGTGATCCGTCGGCATGGGCGGGTCATGGTGATCTGCACCGATCCGCGTCACAAGCAGCGCCAGGGCTGACCCCTCAGCGCGTAGGCGCCCGCAGTACCAACACAACTGAATGCAGACCTCCCAGCACCAGTGAGCGGCTGGCATCTATAGAGATGGGCCAGCTCATCCACGCCCGGACGGAGGCCGGGCCCCGGTAAAACCCATCAAGGGGCCGGGAACGGGCTGGGATCAGACCTCCGCTAAGAAAAAGAGGAAACGCCACCTATGGCTCGACTAGTAGGCGTCGATCTACCGCGTGATAAGCGGATGGAGATCGCGCTGACCTACATTTTCGGCGTCGGCCGCACCCGGTCGAACGAGATCCTGACAGCTACCGGCATCGACCGGAACCTGCGTACCCGGGATCTGACCGATGACCAGCTGACCCACCTGCGTGACTACATCGAGGCGAACCTGAAGGTCGAGGGTGACCTCCGCCGCGAGACGCAGGCCGACATCCGCCGCAAGATCGAGATCGGCTGCTACCAGGGCCTGCGGCACCGTCGCGGCCTGCCGGTGCGCGGTCAGCGGACCAAGACCAACGCGCGCACCCGCAAGGGCCCCAAGCGCACCATCGCCGGCAAGAAGAAGGCCAGGTAACCCCCGATGCCACCAGCAAAGAAGGCAGGCGCGGCGGCGCCCAAGAAGGGTCAGAAGACCCGCCGGCGGGAAAAGAAGAACATCCCGCACGGCGCCGCCCACATCAAGAGCACCTTCAACAACACGATCGTCACGATCACCGACCCCCAGGGCAACGTCATCGCCTGGGCGTCGTCGGGTCACGTGGGCTTCAAGGGGTCCCGGAAGTCGACCCCGTTCGCGGCCCAGCTGGCCGCGGAGAACGCCGCGCGCAAGGCGCAGGAACACGGCGTCAAGAAGGTCGACGTGTTCGTGAAGGGCCCGGGTTCGGGCCGGGAGACTGCGATCCGGTCGCTGCAGGCCGCCGGCCTGGAGGTCGGCGCGATCTCCGATGTCACGCCCCAGCCGCACAACGGCTGCCGCCCGCCGAAGCGCAGAAGGGTCTAGGAGATAACCATGGCTCGTTACACCGGACCCATCACCCGCAAGTCGCGCCGGCTGCGCACCGACCTCGTCGGTGGCGACCAGGCCTTCGAGAAGCGTCCCTACCCGCCCGGTCAGCACGGCCGCGCGCGGATCAAGGAAAGCGAATACCTGCTGCAGCTGCAGGAGAAGCAGAAGGCCCGCTTCACCTACGGCGTGATGGAAAAGCAGTTCCGTCGCTACTACGCAGAGGCCTCCCGGCAATCCGGCAAGACCGGTGAGGAGCTGCTGCGCATCCTGGAAAGCCGGTTGGACAACGTCGTGTACCGCGCCGGTCTGGCGCGGACCCGCCGGATGGCGCGTCAGCTGGTCAGCCACGGACACTTCAGCGTCAACGGCGTGCACGTCAACGTCCCCAGCTACCGGGTGTCGCAGCACGACATCATCGACGTGCGGGACGGGTCGCTGAACACCGTGCCGTTCCAGATCGCGCGGGAGACGGCGGGCGACCGTCCGATCCCGAGCTGGCTGCAGGTGGTGGGGGAGCGTCAGCGCATCCTCGTCCACCAGCTGCCCGAGCGGGCACAGATCGACGTGCCGCTCACCGAGCAGCTCATTGTCGAGTTCTACTCGAAGTAAAGACCCCTGCATCCAACCCGGTGCAGGTCTTAACGGCATCAAATAGCGGGTGCCGAGAAGGAGAAGAAGAAACACCATGCTGATCTCTCAGCGACCCACATTGTCGGAGGAAATCCTCACCGACGACCGGTCCCAGTTCGTCATCGAGCCGCTGGAGCCTGGATTCGGTTACACGCTTGGCAATTCGCTGCGGCGCACGCTGCTGTCCTCGATTCCGGGCGCGGCCGTCACCAGCATCCGCATCGACGGCGTGCTGCACGAGTTCACCACCGTGCCGGGCGTCAAGGAAGACGTCACCGCGATCATCTTGAACCTCAAGAGCCTGGTGGTGTCCTCCGAAGAGGACGAGCCGGTCACCATGTACCTGCGCAAGCAGGGCCCGGGTGCGGTCACCGCGGGTGACATCGTGCCGCCCGCCGGCGTCACGGTGCACAACCCGGACCTGCACATCGCGACGCTGAACGACAAGGGCAAGCTCGAGGTCGAGCTGGTCGTCGAGCGCGGCCGTGGCTACGTGCCCGCCGTGCAGAACCGCGCCTCCGGTGCCGAAATCGGCCGTATCCCAGTCGATTCCATCTACTCGCCGGTGCTCAAGGTCACCTACAAGGTGGACGCCACCCGTGTCGAGCAGCGCACCGACTTCGACAAGCTGATCCTGGATGTCGAGACCAAGAGCTCGATCAACCCACGCGACGCGCTGGCGTCGGCGGGTAAGACCCTGGTCGAATTGTTCGGTCTGGCACGCGAACTCAACGTCGAGGCCGAGGGCATCGAGATCGGCCCGTCGCCGGCCGAGGCCGACCACATCGCGTCGTTCGCGCTGCCGATCGACGACCTGGACCTGACGGTGCGGTCCTACAACTGCCTCAAGCGCGAGGGTGTGCACACCGTCGGCGAGCTGGTGAGCCGCACCGAATCCGACCTGCTCGACATCCGTAACTTCGGTCAGAAGTCCATCGACGAGGTGAAGGTCAAGCTGCACCAGCTGGGCCTGTCGCTCAAGGACAGCCCGCCGAGCTTCGACCCCTCGCAGGTCGCGGGTTACGACGTCGCCACCGGCACCTGGTCCAGCGAGGCGTCCTACGACGACCAGGACTACGCGGAAACCGAACAGCTGTAAAGAATTCCGTCCCGGCCCTACCTGATACGGGGGCCGGCCCCAATTAGGAGATAGTCGCAATGCCCAAGCCCACTAAGGGACCTCGCCTCGGCGGGTCGTCTTCGCACCAGAAGGCCCTGCTGGCCAACCTGGCCACGTCGCTGTTCGAGCACGGCCGGATCAAGACGACCGAGCCCAAGGCTCGTGCGTTGCGACCGTATGCGGAAAAGCTGATCACGCACGCGAAAAAGGGTGCGCTGCACAACCGTCGAGAGGTGCTGAAGAAGATCCGCGACAAGGACGTGGTGCACGCCCTGTTCGCGGAGATCGGTCCGTTCTTCGCCGACCGCAATGGCGGCTACACCCGCATCATCAAGGTCGAGCCGCGCAAGGGCGACAACGCGCCCATGGCCGTGATCGAGCTGGTGCGGGAGAAGACGGTCACCTCCGAGGCCGATAGGGCTCGCCGGGTGACGGGTTCCAAGAAGACTGACGCTCCCGTCGCGGCAGCGGCGGCACCTCAGGCGGCGGTTGAGCCGCAGGAAGCCGTCGGCCCGACGGCCGAGGAAGCTACGGCCGAGGCCGAGGAGACCAAGGCCGAGGCCGAGCCGACCAAGGTCCAAGCCGAAGCCGAAGACAAGGCCGAGAAGGCCGTGGCGGCGAGGGCCGAAGCCGAAGCCGCCGAGAAGGCGGACGACGAGGCTGACGAGAGTTAGCGAGGACGTCCGTCTGCGGCTTGATATCGCCTACGACGGAACAGGTTTCGCGGGCTGGGCCGCTCAGGCCGGCCAGCGGACCGTGGCCGGAATTCTCGACGAGGCGCTGACGACCGTCTTTCGCACGCCGGTGCGACTGCGCGCGGCCGGACGCACCGACGCGGGAGTGCATGCCACCGGGCAGGTGGCTCACGTCGACGTACCGTTGGCCGCGTTGCCGAACGCCTATCCGCGCGCACCGCACGGCGGTGAGGCCGAATTCCAGCCGCTGCTGCGCCGCCTGGGCCGGTTCCTGCCCACCGATGTCCGGGTCGTCGACATCACCCGTGCCCCTGTGGGTTTCGACGCCCGGTTCTCGGCGCTGCGGCGCCACTATGTGTACCGGATCTCGACAGCGCCGTGGGGGGTGCAGCCGCTGCAGGCCCGCTACATCACCGCCTGGCCGCGCCCGCTGGACGTCGAGGCGATGGCCACCGCGTCGCGAGACCTGCTGGGGCTGCACGACTTCGCCGCGTTCTGCCGCCACCGCGAGAACGCCACCACGATTCGCGACCTGCAGCGACTGGAGTGGGCGCGCGACGGTGACCTGATCACCGCGCAGGTCAGCGCCGACGCGTTCTGCTGGTCGATGGTGCGCTCACTGGTCGGCGCGCTGCTGGCCGTCGGCGAACACCGCCGCCCTGTCTCCTATTGCCGCGAATTGCTGAGCGCCACAGAGCGGTCCAGTGACTTCGCCGCCGCACCCGCCCACGGCTTGTCGCTGGTCGGTGTCGACTACCCACCCGATGACCAACTGGCCGCGCGCAACCTGATCACCCGGGACGTGCGCTCGCGCGACTGAGCGGTCACAGCCTGGATGCGACGAAGCCGGCAGCCTGATCCACCAGTCCGGAATCGATGTAGGAGGGCTGCAGATGAGATGGCCAATTCAGGCCACCGGAACAGATCGGGTCACCCTTGGCGCACACGTCGATTGTCTTGGCGGCGAAGGCGGGACTGAAATCGGGGACCGGACCCAGGATTCCGCGGGTGCCGTTGCCGAACAACGCGACAGCCGCGACCTGCTGATCCAGGGCCGGCGGTAGCGGATTGGTGAACCCGAACGACGGTTGTGCCACAGCGACAACCAGATCGGCGGAGACCGCACCCAGGGAATAGCCGCCCAGCACCTCGCGGGTGTTCGGGCAGCTTCGCGCCATCTGCTGGACGTGCGCGCTCATGTCGTTGGCGCCCTTGGCGGGACTGACGTCGGCGGGGTAGTTGACCCCATAGGCCCCGACCGGCATACGCACCTTGGCGCGCAGGGAATTGACGAACGCGGCACCGACGTAGCCGACACCGGGCGGCTCCTCGCGGCCGCGGGCGAACACCACTTCGGCTCCGGGACATTCCGCCGATGCCGTCGGCGCCGCGAACGTTGTGACTGCCAGGGCAAGCAGCGACGCCACGGCGATGGAGGCGGCGCATGCCACGCCGTACCAGCGGTGGCCCAAGGTTAAACCCTGGCAGCGACGAAATTCGCTGCCCTGTTGGTCAAGCCGGGCACGTAGCTCAGGTGCGAACTCCACTGCATGCCCCCCGAGCAGATCGGGTCGCCCGGGTTGCACAGGTCGATGGTCTTGGCCTCGAAATTCGGGGACAGGGCACTCATCAGTTGACCCGCCCGGCCGGACGGATTGCCGAACAGCGCGACCGCGGCGACGTGATCGGCGGCCGCGGGCGGCAGCGGCTGGCGGTAGCCGAGGCCGGGCACCGGTGCGGCCGTGACGATGTCGACGACGGCGGCGCCCTGCGAGTACCCGCCCAGCACCAGTTTGGTGCCGGGGCAGTTGGCGGCCATCTGCTGGATGTGGGTGCTGGCGTCGTTGGCGCCGTTGGTGGCGGCCAGGAAGTCTTTGCTGGCTGGATAGTTCACTCCGTATGCGCCAACGCTTTTGCGGGTCTGCTGGCGCAACGAGCTGACGAAGGCACCGCCCACCTTGCCGACACCGGGCGCCTCGTCGGTGCCCCGGGCAAACACCACTTCAACGCCGGGGCACGACGCCGAAGCATGCGGAACCAATTGGGGGGCAATCAATAACGCGCCCGTCGCGCCGATTCCGATGCCCAGCCCTAACGGGATAAGCCTCACACAGCGATGTTAAGGGGGCGTTGATAACCCGACGGTAACGATTTAGACGAGAGGTGCTTGCGGTGAGTCCGTAGCGGGCGCGGGCAGCGCCGGCGCTGGCGCCGGAGCGGTGCCGGTACCGCCGTGGATCGAGGGGCCCGACCCGGGCGGGTTCTGCCCGTACACCGGCGACTGCTGGCCGTAGCCGGGGGTCTGCGGGGAGGTGCCCAGCGGCGGACCGAACGCGGGCGACTGCTGGCCGAGACCGGCGGCCGCCAGCTTCTGCGCGACGAACGCCGCGGCCTGGGTGGTGTAGACGGGGACGTAGCCCTCGGTGTGCCCGCTCCACTCGTTGCCCTCGCCCGCGTGGCAGATCGGGTCGTTGGGGTTGCAATAGTCGGCGGCCTTGGAGCCGAGCATCGCGCTCTGGCTGGGCAGGGTTCCGCCGGCGCGGTCGGCCACGTCACCGAAGGTGACGACGGCGGCGATGTTGTTGGCGTACTGCGGCGGCAGCTTGTTGCCCCAGCTGATGCCGCCGATCGGGACGCCGGCCACGATGTCCATCACCGAGGCGCCTTGGGAGTAGCCGCCCAGCACGATCTTGGTGTTCGGGCACGTCTCCACGCTCTTCTTGACGCGGTCAATGGTGTCGTTGGCGCCGTCACCGCCGTGCAGCTGCAGCTTGCTGGCGGCGTAGTTCACCCCATACGGCAGGATGTTCAAGCCGGTCTGCTGGCGCAGCGAGTCCACGAAGGAGTCGCCGACCCGGCCCAGGCCGGCGGGCTCGTTGGTGCCGCGGGCGAAGATGACCTCGACGTCGGGGCAGTCGAAGGCGTGCGCGAGCGGTGCCGCGGCAGGGGTGGCGAACAGGCCAGCGGCGATAACCAGGGCAGCAGCACCCAGGCCGATCAAACGGCATGCTGACCGCGCGGTGCCCGCCCGAGGGGTACGTGTGCGGTGAGTTTTCACCGGGCGATTTTACCCGATTTCAGGCGAGCCGAAACTCCTACGACCTGTGGATAACCGCTCTGGCGCCGCGAAATGGCGGCCTACCGTGGGCATCGACGGATTCACAGGGTTGGGGGATCGAGTGCCGCGTCAGCCGGCCACGTGGCTGCACGTCAGCGCTTACCGGTATTTGCTGCGTCGCACCGAAAGCGCGTTGCTGGGCGAGAATGTTCGGGCTGCCGGGTTTGGCTCGCGTAGGCATCCGGCATCTCTGTTCGGATGCCTGCTCACCGCTATCGCCCTGGCGGGCTGTGCGCTTCTCGCCGTGCTGCGACCTCATGTCGCGCTGGACCGCGCGCAGATCGTGGTGAGCCGTGAGTCCGGTGCCCTCTTCGTTCGAGTGGGTGACGCCTGGCATCCGGTGCTCAATCTGGCCTCTGCCCGGCTCATCGCGGCGACGGCTGCCAACCCGCAGCCGGTTACCGATTCCGACCTGGACGCCACCAAACGCGGCCCGCTGCTGGGCATTCCGGGCGCACCGCAATTCCTCGGCAGGCCGCTGTCGCCAGGGGATATGGATTGGTCGATGTGCGCTAGCACGGGCGCTAGCACCACGACGGTCGTCATCGGCCGCCGCTCCGAGGCGCCCCCGGTGCACCGCGTGCCCGCCGGACAAGCGATCCTGGTGGCGCCCGCTGCGGGTTCGCCCGTCCACCTGCTCTACAACGGGCACCGGGCGGCGGTAGACCTCGACGATCCTGCTGTTTTGCGCGCGCTGCGCCTCGAGGGCCGCGCGCCGGTGCTCGTCTCGCAAGCGTTGCTGAACGCCGTGCCGGAAGCGCCGCCGATCGCGCCACCGCGGATCCACGGCCTGGGCGCCAAGACGCCCCGATTGCCCGGATTTTCGGTCGGCAGTGTGCTTCGCATCACACGCGCCGACGGCGACGAGTATTACGCGGTGCTGGCCGCCGGAGTGCAGCGCATCGGTCAAGTGGCCGCCGACCTCCTGCGCTTCAGCAACTCGCAGGGAACGGCCAACCCCGTCACCGTCGCACCCGAAGCGATCCGGGCCGCGCCCGTCGTCGCCGAACTACCGGTTGCCCTCTTTCCCGACCACCCGCCGGCACTCTCAGAGCCCGCCGGCGCGTTGTGCGCCAGCTGGGAGGCGGCGCGATCCGGCCGAGCCGAAGTTGCGTTCCTGACCGAGAGCCGGCTACCGATCCCGTCCGGCCGGGCGCCGGTGGCTTTGGCGCAAGCCGACGGCAACGGTCCGGCGCTGGACGCCGTGTACGTGCCTCCCGGCCGAAGCGCCTACGTGCGGGCGGGCGACAAAGCCGGCACCTGCTACCTCATCACCGACACCGGCGTCCGGTTCGCCATTCACGACGACGACGCCGCGCGCGACCTCGGTCTCGCGGACGCGTCCCGGGCACCGTGGCCGCTTCTCAGACTGTTGCCGTCCGGCCCGGAGCTGAGCCGACAGCGCGCATCACTCGCACGCGATGCGGTCGCGGGCATGCCGTAAACGACCTCTGAGCGCCCCGGTGGTCAGCACGACAGTCAGTGCAACCAGGCAGATCGCGGCTCCACGAAGCGCGGTGTCCCGTGCGCGAGCATCGCGCGGTTGAGTCGGCGGCGACGCGATGATCGGCACCGGTGCCGGCGATGGGCCGGGACCGGTGGCGCCGGTACCCGTGCCGGTGCTGACCGCGGCGAGCGGGTCAATGGTGCCGTTACCGACCAGGGGATCCCACCCGGCGGGCGGATGACGCGCCGTCGCCTTGATGCGTTGCATCACCTGGCGCGCGGGCAACGCCGGGAAGCGGGCCCGGATCAGCGCGGCCACTCCGCTGACCATCGGGGCGGCATAGCTCGTGCCGGATACCGGCTCCGGCGCGAGTGACGTCACCGCCTCACCCGGTGCGGCGACATCGAGCCAGGGGCCGGCAAGGGTGAATGGCGACGGCACTCCATCGGCATTCACCGAACCGACGGTCAGCACGTAGTCGTCATACCAGGCGGGACTGACCGTGACCGTGAGGGTCTGCCAGGTGGCGTCGGTCCGTTGCCGGGGGCACTGTCCGGCGCCGCCGGTATTGCCGGCCGCGGCCACGACGACGGCATTTTTGACGTCGACGGCGTAGGCCAGCGCGGCACCCAGCGCACGGTCGTCGAGCGCCGAGGCCGCCGGTACGCACGCGATCGACGAAATGTTGATCACCGAGGCTCCGAGATCGGCGGCCGTCCGAACGGCTTTCGCCAGACTGTCCACGTCACCGACCCCGATGCGGGACCGGTCGCTGGCCGGGGCGAACTTCGCGCTGGACTGACGAATGCTGATCAACGTGGCCTCCGGCGCCACCCCACTGAAGCTGTCGGACTTGGAATCTGGGGCGGCCGCGATGATTCCAGCCACCAGCGTGCCGTGCGCGTCGCAATCCTGCGTTCCGTCACCGGTGGACACGTAATCGCCACCGGGCACCACATCGGGCAGCCGACGGTGTCGTGAGATCCCGGTGTCGATGACCGCGACCCGTTGCCCGGCGCCGCGGCTGAGTTGCCACACCGCCGGTAGGTCGCCCAGATCCACTGGCCGGTTGCGACCTGGTCCCGAGTCGACAGCCATCGTCGCGCAAACCTCGCGTTGCAGGGTCGGCCACGCCGACGCCGGCCGGGCGGGCTCGGGCAACCACCTGTCATCGACACCGGGCGGCGAAACAGCTTGTGCCGCCGGCGCTCCGAACGCGATCGGTAGTGTCAGCGCCGACACCGCCAGCAGGCGGCCGGCGCGTGAGCTCATCACGTGAGGTTCAAACCCCGCACCGCACCGTAGAGTCCACATATCCAACAGGTCAACGGAACCATTGCTGCCAGCGCCAACCACTCCAGCAGGCCGACGCCACGGCGTAGGACGGGCGACGCGGGTCGTGCCGGACCGGCGAACCCGAGGTACATCGCCGCGGCGACCGACATTGTGGTTGCCGCCGCGACCCACGCGCCGTGCGCCACCGGGCGCGAGGCGGCCACGCCGAAGGTCGTTGCGGCAATGATGATTCCGCTGGCCGCAAACACCAGCATCCTTCTGGTGTCGCCGGATCGGGAGCGCAACAGCAACAGCGCCCCGGTGAGCGTGCCGAACGCGGTGCAGGACAGCCGTGGCGCGCCGGCAAGCACGGTGACGACCGCGCCCACCGCGGCTGATACCGACAATCCGGCAAGCAGGCTTGCCAACCACCTGTCGGCGCGGACCGCCTGGCGGTACACCCTCGCGCCGCCCGGTTCTACTTCAGCCACCTCCGGCGTCCCCAGTCGGGGCGATAACCCCGCCAACGCGATAGATGCGCGCGCCGCCACGCCGAGCAGGCCAAGGGATACCAGCCCAGCTGCCGAAGCGATGACGTGCAATGGCGCCCCGCTGATCACACCCACCAACGCCGCCACGGCGATAACCATGGCGCAGCACGACACGGCCGTCAATGTGACCACGCCGCAACCGGATACGCGCATCGCCACAACCGCAGTGACCCCGGCCGCCGCCGCGGCCAGCAACACATTGGGCACACCGGGAGCCCCCGGCACCGCCACAACGCCGGCAATTCCGGCGAACATTGTGGAGATCACGCTCAGCGTCAGCCCGGCGATCTGGTCTCCATAGCCGCGGTGCGCGATGGACGCCAGCCCCAAGGCGAGGGCGCCGGCCGACACCAAAACAGCGATCGTGGTGCCGGCGTCCCTAGTCACGTTGGTGAAAAACATGTTTCGCACGATCACCGCACCCCCGACTCCGGTCAACAGGATCGCCGCGGCCGCACCGATGAACCGGACTGCCCGCCCATACGAAGCGCTCCTGCACGGCTGTGCCGCGGCTTCGAGCGTGGGCCGACACGGCCTGCGCTATGTCGAAATAACGGGGCGCGGGCAACGGCGCGCATCGCCGGCTCAGCACCAGGATTGCGCCGTCTTCGATGCCGTGCTGCGCCAGCGTCATTGATGGATCCAATCCGGACGCGCCCGGCACCGCCAAGTGATAGCGCCCGGCTTCGTCGTCCCGGTGATCCACCCCGAGGATGTCGACGATCGACGGAATCAGCACGGCGACAGGGATCCCGGCGGGCAGGGTGACGTCGACGACGGCAACGTCCCAGTGCACTGAGACGCGTCGCAGTCCGGCATCGGATGCAGCCAACAGTGAACCCTTCGGTCGGATTAGCAGAGAACATAGCCAGATTTGGACCGTCCGGTTTCCGGCTGTCCACAGGTGACTTGTCGCCGATGCCGGTGCTTCTTACCGTCGTCGCACGGGAGGGGATGAGATGACCCAGGCGTTCGTGTCGGCGGTACCGCAGGTTCCCGCTGAAGACATCGTGGTAGACGCGCCGCCCGAACTCCCATCTCCGGAATCGCCGGGCATGCTGCCACGGCTGGTGCCGGTTGTGCTTTCCCTGGTGTGCATGGGCGTCATGGCCGCGGTGTTCACCGCTGGGACCGGCGCGGCCCGTAACCCGATGTTTCTGGCATTCCCGGCGATGATGCTGGTTTCGACTGTGGTAACCGGGCTGACCGCCCGAACCCGTCGGCACGGCGGCGGGATCGATGCCGACCGCGATCAATATCTCGAATACCTGAGCAGGTTGAGTCAGCCTGTATCCGAAATTGCTGTGGCACAGCACATGTCATCGGTCAGGAGCCATCCCGATCCCGACACGCTGTGGACGTTGATCGGCGGCCCACGGATGTGGGAGCGGCGGCCGACCGACGTCAACTTCGGCCTCGTCCGGGTGGGCATGGGAACCCAGCCGCTCGCCCGCCGATTGGTTGCCCCGCGGCTGCCGCCGGAGGAACTCCGCGATCCGGTCACTGCCGCGGCTTTACGGAACTTCCTGCACACCCATTCGGCGATCCACGCTGCGGCCACGATCGGCTTGGGTGCCGGAACACTCGTGACGATCGACGGCGATCCGGCCGAGGTGCGCGGGCTACTGCGTGCGGTCGTCTGCCAACTGGCCGTACTGCACGCACCCGATCACGTGCTGATCGCCGCTGCGATCGACGAGGAGAACCGAGCCTACTGGGATTGGCTGAAATGGCTGCCCCACAACCAGCATCCGGTCCACACCGACGAGGCGGGTCCGGTGCGGATGATCTATTCGGGCGCGGCAGAGGCGCGGCATGCGCTCGCGGCGGTGCAAGGACCCGAAGTAGTGGTGATCACCGATCTGGCCGAGGGTCTCGATCCGATCATCGGCGCAACCGGCATCGGGGTCGGCACCGGCTGCGATGGCGCACCGTTGAAAATCACGACCCCCGCCCACCCGGCATCCGGATTGCGCCCCGACCGGATGGCGCCCATCGACGCGCTGATTTGTGCACGCCGGCTGGCCGGGCACCACGCGCGCACGGCCTGCTCGGCACCTTCTGGCCCCAATTGGCAAGAAATGGCCGGGCTTTCCGATCTGGACCGTTTCGATCCGGTCACTGTGTGGCGTCGCCGAGGGCACCGCGACCGACTTCGCGTACCGATCGGAACCACCGTTGAGGGTGTCCCACTCGAGCTGGACATCAAAGAGCCGGCCGAAGACGGGATGGGCCCACATGGGCTGTGCATCGGCGCCACCGGATCGGGGAAGTCGGAACTGTTGCGCACCATCGCGCTGGGCATGATGACCCACAACTCACCGGAAGCGCTGAATCTGCTCCTCGTCGACTTCAAGGGCGGCGCAACATTTTCCGACTATGCGCACGCTCCCCATGTGTCGGCGGTGATCACCAACCTGGCCGACGACGCGCCGCTGGTGGCCCGGATGCGCGATGCCCTGGCCGGTGAGATGAACCGTCGCCAGCAATTGCTGCGGACAGCGGCCTGCGCCAGCGTCGCGGCATACCAACGCGTGCGCGGGGTTGGTGCCGCCCCGCTGCCCACGCTGTTCATCATCGTCGACGAGTTCTCCGAATTGCTCAGCCAGCATCCCGATTTCGCCGACATGTTCGTCGCGATCGGCCGCCTCGGCCGTTCACTGGGCATGCACCTGCTGCTGGCCAGCCAGCGCCTCGATGAGGGCCGCCTCCGCGGACTGGAAGCCCACCTCTCGTACCGGATCTGCCTGAAAACGCTGTCCGCCGCCGAATCCCAAGCCGTGCTGGGGAATCTGGACGCATACCGGCTGGCGGGCACCCCTGGCGCCGGGTTCTTGCGCATCAGCGGTGGTGAACCGATTCGCTTCCAGGCCGCCCTGGTTTCGGCACCGCTGCCGGCGAACACGCCATCTCGTGCGCCCGCCGTCACAGCGCGCTCGGTGCGGGTGTTCAGCACCCGGGTAACCGGGGCGGTCACCCGCGCCGCCGACGTCAGCGGGACGCCCGAACGGACCATCTCGCATGCTGTGCTGGATCGCCTGGGTGGCCAGGGGCCATTCGCGCATCGGGTCTGGCTGCCCCCGCTCGGGTCGGCGCCCGCGCTGCGCACCGTGCTGGCCGACGCTGGCTGCATGCCGGGGAACCTGACGGTCCCCATCGGCATCATCGACCGCCCCTTCGATCAGTGCCGGACACCGCTTATGGTCGATATGTCAGGAGCCGCAGGCAATGTGGCGGTCATCGGCGCACCCCAATCGGGAAAGTCGACGACGCTGTGCACCCTCATTACGGCCCTGGCGGCCACGCATGATCCTGGTCAGGTGCAGTTCTACTGCCTGGATTTCGGCGGTGGGGCGCTGTCGACGGTTGACGCCCTGCCGCATGTGGGTGCGGTGGCGGGGCGAGCGGAACCGCGTCTGGTCGCCCGGATGGTCGCCGAATGCGAGTCGCTCGTGCGTCGCCGTGAAGCCCTATTTCGTGAGCACGGCATCGCGTCGATCGCCCAATACCGTCAGCGGCGCATGAACAATGATCCGTTCGGTGACGTCTTCCTCGTCATCGACGGCTGGGCGGGCGTGCGCCAAGGATTCGAAACGCTGGAGGAGTCGATCACCGCACTGGCGGCTCAAGGGCTTTCGTTCGGTGTGCACGTGGTGTTGTCGGCGTCGCGGTGGGCCGAGGTCCGGCCATCGCTGAGGGATCAGATCGGCACTCGCGTCGAGTTACGGCTGGGCGATGCCGCGGACTCCGAAATCGACCGCAAGGCCGCGCAGCATGTGCCGCGTGACAGCCCGGGCCGTGGTCTTTCCCGTGAGGGCCTGCACATGGTGATTGCCCTGCCCATCGCCGAGGTGCCGGCCGGTGAATCGATTGCTCCGCCGATACCCCAGCTGCCCATGCAGGTGGATCGCGAAGCGATCGAGATCGCAGTGCGCGGATCGAACGCCGAATCGGGTACGCCGATCCTGCTTGGCCTACGGGAACGCGAACTACGGCCGATGGCAATCGATTTCGGAAGCCACTCCCATCTTCTGGTCCTCGGCGACAACGAGTGCGGGAAGACCGCGACGTTGCGGACGTTGTGCCGCGAAATCGTCCGGACGAAGACGCCCATGCAAGCCCGGCTGTTGATCGTCGACTTTCGGCGCGCACTGCTCGGTGTCGTCGAGTCGGAACATCTCAGCGGTTATGCCATGTCGCCCGCGGCGCTGGCTGTATTGCTGCCCGAGCTGATCGAGTCTCTGCGGGCGCGGATGCCGCCGCCGGACGCCACCCAGGCCCAGTTGCGCAGCGGTGTCTGGTGGTCGGGGCCGGAACTTTTTGTCGTCGTCGATGACTACGACCTGGTCGCCACCCCGACGGGCAATGCGCTGGCACCCGTCGTCGAGTTCTTGCCGTATGCAGCGGATCTGGGATTACATCTGGTCATTGCCCGCCGCAGCGGTGGCGTCGAGCGCGCGATGTTCGAGCCACTACTGGCGAGTCTGCACGACCTCGGTTGCATGTCGCTGCTGATGAGCGGATGTCCAGCTGAAGGCGGATCGTTCGGTTCCACGCGGCCGATGAGATTGCCGCCGGGCCGCGGCGTCCTGAGCACTCGGGCCGGTGCCGAAGAACTCGTCCAGGTTGCCTGGAGCCCACCATGAGCGACCACCCTGCAATCATCGAAGCCGGACCCGGCACGATCCGCCGGTTATGTTGTGCGACAAGCACAGTCGCCGACGACGACATGGCCGGCATCGTTCGGGCGGCGCTGGATGCGATTGACGACCGGGTAGCGCTGGTAGGGGAGCGCCCGGTAGCCGTCGACGCATTGTGGGAAGCCGCGCTGCGATCGGCAACCCGGGGGCACCGCGACGGTATGGTCGTCATTCATCCCTCGTGGTGGTCGGCGCCGCGCGTGGACGTGGTGAGTGCGGCCGCTGCGTCCGTGGCAGGTGAAGCGCGGATGCGGGCACGATCGTCGCTGCTGATGCAGTCTTGCGGTGCCGCACCGGCCGCGACGGTCGTGGTCGAAATCGCCGAGCGACTGGTGGCGATCACGGCGAGCGAGGTCACCGCCATACCGCGTAACGCCGAACCGCAGTCCGTCGCCCACGGCGTTGCGGGTGTCATCGCCGCGATGGCGCCCGCGGCCGCGCTGATCGACACACCGAGCGCCGTCGCCGGTGCGCCGGTGCTGGCGACGCTGATCGCCGACGCGGTGCGCGGAAGCGGACAGAAGATCCCAAACATCCTCACGATCAACGACATCCGGCTGGCCCGACTCGCGGCATCGGCCTACCCGGTGCGTGCGAAGATCACACCCGCCGGTGCCAACCGATCGCGCGGTCGGACGCGGAGCGGGCTCGGTGCGGCCGCCATCGTGATCGCCGCGGCGGCACCGACCGCAGTGACGATGGGCCGCCCCGGTGTCGTAGCGTCGAAGCCGGTGGAAACGGCGCCCACTACATTTCTGGTGGAGGGCCGGGTGGCGCTGTCGGTGCCGGTGGCATGGTCGAAGCAGCGGGTGGTCAGTGGACCGGGCTCGGCACGGGTGCAGGTCACGTCGCCGGCAGATCCCGAAGTGGCTTTGCACATCACCCAATCGCCGGTCGCGGGCGAGACATTGAGCGGCACCGCGGACCGGTTGAAGCGCGCGATCGACGCGGCGCCGCCCGGGGTGTTTGTCGACTTCAACCCGTCCGGAACCAGCGTCGGCCGGCCGGCGGTGACTTACCGCGAAGTGCGCCCCGGCCATCATGTGCGCTGGACGGTGCTGCTGGACGGCCCGGTTCGGATCAGCATCGGTTGCCAGAGCCGGGCCGGCGACGAAGACGCCGTCCGCGATGCGTGCGAACAGGCGGTGCGATCCGCCCACGCGGTCGGATGAGAATTTTATGGAACCGCAAGACGGCCGCGTGGGTCGTATTTGGTATGGCTGCATCGAACACGCTGAGCACCGACTTGGACCTGATGCGGTCGGTGGCGGGTGCCACCGACGTCCGCAACGAGGAAATCAGGGCGATGCTGCAGGCATTCGTCGGTCGCATGAACGGCGTGCCTGCGTCGGCGTGGGGCGGGCTCGCCGCCGCGCGCTTCAAAGAGGTGATGGATCGCTGGAACGCGGAGTCGCTGCGGCTCTACCACGCCCTGAACGCCATCGCCGACACCATTCGGCACAATGCGGCCACCCTGCAGGAGGCCGGCCAAAACCATGCACACCACATCGCCGCCGCCGGCGGAAACCTGTGACGAGGGAGGATCCCCGTGGACCCGGTGCTTTCCTATAACTTCGGCGAAATCGAACACTCGGTGCGCCAGGAAATCCACTCCACGTCGGCCCGCTTCAACGCCGCGCTGGACGAGCTGTGCACACAGATCACACCGCTGCGGCAGCTCTGGACCTCTGAAGCGGCCGCCGCCTACCAGGCTGAGCAGCTGAAATGGCATCAGTCGGCGACCGCGCTCAACGAGATACTGGTCGAGCTGGGAAATGCGGTACGCGACGGTGCGCAAGAGGTGGCCGAAGCCGACCGTCGGGCGGCCGGCATCTGGGCGCGGTAGCGGCCGAATAGACACCGCGCGGTCCTAGCCGCGCCGTGAGACCTGTGTGGTCCTGACGGGGGAGAGCCGTCGGGACCACACAGTCATTTTGACCTGCGGGGATGGCGGTCGGTAAGCTGCTCCGTTGGCGTGCGGTACGCCGGGGCCTCGGGTCAATGTCGGTCGCCGAGACAAGCCCTGCCGCGAACGCCTGACCGGCCCCCGGGTCACACCGGGATCACCCCGAGCCAAGAGGCTCGCAAAGAGAAAGTGGTAAGCGCTGTGCCTACGTACACGCCAAAGGCGGGTGACACCACGAGATCGTGGCACGTCATCGACGCCACGGACGTGGTGCTTGGCCGCCTTGCCGTCGTGGCAGCCACCCTGTTGCGCGGCAAGCACAAGCCGACGTTCACCCCCAATGTCGACGGCGGTGACTTCGTCATCGTCATCAACGCCGACAAGGTCGCCTTCAGCGGCCAGAAGCTGGACAAGAAGCTGGCTTACCGCCACTCGGGGTATCCCGGTGGTCTGAGCAGTCGCACCATGCGCGAGCTGATGGACAAGCACCCCGACCGTGTCGTTCAGGACGCGATCGTCGGCATGCTGCCCAAGAACAAGCTGGCCCGCCAGATCGCGCGCAAACTGCACGTTTACGCCGGCCCGACGCACCCCCACGCCGCACAACAGCCCGTTCCGTACGAGATCAAGCAGGTGGCCCAGTGACCGAAACGCCCGAGGCCGTGGAAAACCCGGAAAACCCCGAAACCGCGGATAACCCGGAAACCCCGGAAGTCGAAGTGACCGTCGAGGTCGCCGAGGTGACCGAAGCCCCGGTCGAGGCCTCCGACACCGTCGAAGCCGCCGCGCCCGCCGAGTCCTTCGTGTTCGACCGGCCCATCCAGACCGTCGGCCGCCGCAAGGAGGCCGTGGTGCGGGTGCGCCTGGTGCCGGGCACCGGCAAGTTCAACCTGAACGGCCGCACCCTGGAGGGCTACTTCCCCAACAAGGTGCACCAGCAGCTCATCAAGGCCCCGCTGGTCACCGTCGACCGGGTGGACAGCTTCGACATCTACGCGCTGCTGCACGGCGGCGGCCCGTCGGGGCAGGCCGGCGCGCTGCGTCTGGGCATCGCCCGGGCGCTGATCGTGGCCCAGCCCGAGGACCGGCCCCCGCTGAAGAAGGCCGGCTTCCTCACCCGTGACCCGCGCGCCACCGAGCGCAAGAAGTACGGCCTGAAGAAGGCCCGTAAGGCGCCTCAGTACAGCAAGCGCTGATCAGCCGTCGCTATCCGGCCACAACTTGGCATCGTGGTGCACAAGTTGTGGCCGGCTGCGGCGTGTCTGCGCCCGGACGTGGCCGGTTTCGTTCACAAAGGAACGGGCACGTTAGGTGCTAGCCCGACAACTGTGAGAGGTTTGTTCGCATGGGTCGACTATTCGGCACCGACGGTGTCCGTGGGGTCGCCAATCGCGAGTTGACCGCCGAGCTGGCGCTGGCGCTGGGTTCCGCGGCGGCGCGGCACCTGGCGAGCGCGCCGGCACCGGGCCGGCGGGTCGCGGTGATCGGCCGCGATCCGCGGGCCAGCGGCGAAATGCTCGAGGCGGCGGTGATCGCCGGGCTGACCAGTCACGGCGTCGACGCGCTGCGGGTCGGGGTGCTGCCCACCCCCGCGGTGGCCTACCTGACCGGTGCTTACGACGCCGACTTCGGGGTGATGATCTCGGCGTCGCACAACCCGATGCCCGACAACGGCATCAAGATCTTCGGTCCCGGCGGCCGCAAGCTCGACGACGGCACCGAGGAGCAGATCGAGGCGTTGCTCGGGGCGGACCCGGGGTTGCGCCCGGTCGGCGCCGGGATCGGGCGGGTCATTGACGCCGAGGACGCGGCCGACCGCTACCTGCGCCACCTGAGCAAGGCCAGCACGCTGCGCCTCGACGGGCTGACCGTGGTGGTGGACTGCGCCCACGGCGCGGCCTCCGCGGTGGCCCCGCGCGCCTACCGCGCGGCCGGCGCGCGGGTGATCGCGATCAACGCCGACCCTAACGGGCTCAACATCAACGACAACTGCGGTTCGACGCACCTGGATTCGCTGCGCGCGGCGGTCGTCGCGCACCGCGCCGACCTGGGCCTGGCGCACGACGGGGACGCCGACCGGTGCCTGGCCATCGACGCCAACGGCAATCTGGTCGACGGCGACCACATCATGGTGGTGCTGGCGTTGGCCATGCACGAGGCCGACGAGCTGGCGTCCAAGACGTTGGTGACCACCGTGATGAGCAACCTGGGGTTGCACCTGGCCATGCGCTCGGCCGGAATCACGGTGCGCACCACCGGTGTTGGCGACCGCTACGTCGTGGAGGAATTGCGGGCCGGCGACTACAGTCTGGGCGGCGAGCAATCCGGGCACATCGTGATGCCCGCGCTGGGCTCGACCGGCGACGGCATCGTCACCGGGCTGCGGCTGATGAACCGCATGGCGCAGACCGGCTCGTCGCTGGCCGAGTTGGCCTCCGCGATGCGGACGCTGCCGCAGGTGCTGATCAATGTCACCGTCGCCGACAAGGACACCGCCGCCAGCGCGCCCGCGGTGCAGAGCGCCGTCGGGCAGGCCGAGGCCGAGCTGGGCGATACCGGCCGAATCCTGTTGCGCCCGTCGGGAACTGAGCCGATGATCCGCGTCATGGTGGAAGCGCCCGAGAAGGACATAGCTCAGCGGGTCGCCGCTCGCGTCGCCGAAGCGGTCAGCGACGCGCTCTGATCTCCTCGGAACCCCGGCGCGTCTGGGGGCGTCGGATAAGGCATGAAATCCGTTGGGGGAACACGCCCTGTAGCCGTCGCCCGTACGCAGATCGATGTGCCGGCGGCGCAACGTGTCGCTAACCAATTCGCGATGGCGGCCGACTTCCTCGACCGCGCGGTCAGCGACCATCTGGCCAGGCTGGCGTTCGGTGGGGCCAGCGCCGGGCGGGCGCACACCGCGCGCGGGGACACCCTGCGCGTCGAATTGGAGCGGCTGGTGGCTCAGGTGTCGCAGTGGTCGCGTGCGTCGACCGAGATCGCCCTCGCGCTGCGGTCCAGCGCCGAGCGCTATGCCGACGCCGAACTGTATGCCGCGGCGCGGATCGCCTAGCTCGTGGCCGACCGGTTGGATGTGGCCGCGCGCCTCGCCGAGGGCCGGGTTGCCGTCGAGCACACCCAGACCTACGTGCAGGCCTGTCATGCGCTGGGCTACCAAAACCCCGATCTGACAATGCATCCCGCACAGGTTCGCGAGCGGTATGCGGCTGAGGACGGTCTCGACCTGCGCGCGCTGGACCGCGACTGCGCGGAGCTGCGGGCGGCGGGCGTGGTGGCGGCCGAAGCGCTGCGGATGCAGCGCGCCCAGGTGGCCGAGCTGGCCGCGGCGTGGACGGGTTCGGGCGGGGACGCCGCGGTGCAGCTGTTGCAGCGGCATTGCGACACCGCGGACGCGGTCGCCACCGAACTGCGCGCGGCGGCCCAACGGTGCGAGTCGCTGCGCGACAACCTGTGGTATCTGGTGGACTCGAAAGTGGCGACCGCCATCGCCGTCGACGACCGCGCGCGGCTGCCGCGGCCGGCATGGCTGGCCGCCGCGGCCGCGGTCACGGCGGGGGACCGGGACAGCGCGGCCGACGTGGTGCGCCAGCAGGTTATGCCATACGTGGACAATGACATTCGCAACGACTGGTTGACGGCGATGCGGTCGGCCTCGGACGGGGTCGAGACGTCCTACGCCATGGTCATCGACAAGATGGCAGCCGTACCGACGACGCGCTTCGAATGTCCCGGTGATCTCGGACGTGGTTTTGTGCCGACGCAACTCGCCCCGCCGGTGTCCGTCGCGCCCGTACCGCCGGCCGATCCCGCGCCGACATTGATGTCCGCCGTGCCCGCTTCGGGCGGTGCCACACCGGATTCGGTTGCTCCGGCACCGCCGCCGGTCGCCGCCGCCCCGGCGCCTCCGGCGGACTGGGGAGCCGCGCTCGGCGATGCCCTGGGCATGCCGGCGGGCGATCTGGGTGGCATGCCCATGGGCGACGTCGGTGGACTCGGCGGCGGCGGTCTGGGCGGTGGACTCGGCGGTGGCGGCGGGCTGCTCGGGCTGGCCGGGCGCATCGTCGATGCGGTGGGCGGGCTGATCGGATCGACGGGCGACGGCCTGGGCGGCGCAGACTCATTGGCCGGCGCCGACGACGAGAACGCCTTCGACGAAAACCCGTTCCACCCGGAAGATCCCGAGCACACCGGCGACGTCATCGATGACAAGACCGCAGCTGACGACAAGGCCGCCGAGCACGCCGACGATCCCGCCAAAACAGACCAGGTTCAACCCGTCGGCCCACCCGAGCCGAGCGCGCCCAGCGACCCGATTCAACCGGTCGAGGCCCCGGCACCGGCGGGCGCACCGCCGGCAGACACGTCACCACCGGGCGAGCCGCCGGCACCGCCCGCCGCTCCCTCCGCCGAGCCTGCACCGGCGGCGAACGAGGGGTCAACACCCTGCGAGATTGCCGCGGACCAGCTTCCGCAGGCGGGGCAATGACCGCTCAGGGCTGCAGCTTCAAAGCTTCCTCGACAAAGCGCATGGATTCCTCGCGGTCGGTGGCCAGCGGGTTCACCAGCAGCGTGGTCACCCCGGCCTCGGCGAAGGCGGCCATGCGTTCGGCGACGTATCCGGGCGGGCCGATCAGCGACATGCCGCGCACCAGCTCGTCGGGCACCGCGTCGATGGCCTGCTGCTTGCGGCCCGACAGGTACAGCTCCTGGATCCGGTCGGCGACCTCGCCGAACCCGTAGCGCGTCGCCAGATTGTGGTAGAAATTGCGGCCTTTGGCGCCCATCCCGCCGATGTAGAGCCCCAGCTGCGGCTTGACCCAGGCCAGCCGCTCGTCAAGGTTGTCCCCGATGGCCAGCGACGCGTGCACCATCACATCGAGCGGCCCCAACGCGGGATCGCGCTTGGCGGCACCGGCCGCCAGAGCCTCACCCCACATCGAGGCGGCCTTGTCCGGAAGGTAGAAGACGGGTTGCCAGCCCTCGGCGATCTCGGCGGTGAGCTCGACGTTCTTGGGGCCCAGCGCGGCGATGCTGACCGGAATGCGTTCGCGTACAGGGTGATTGATGAGCTGCAGCGACTTGCCTAATCCCGTTCCGCGGTCCGCGGGCAACGGCAGCTGATAGTGCTTGCCGTCGTATTGCACGCGTTCGCGGCGCCACACCTTGCGGCAGATCTCCACGATCTCGCGGGTGCGGCCGATCGGGGCGTCGAACGGGACGCCGTGAAATCCCTCGATCACCTGCGGCCCGGAGGTGCCGATGCCGAGACGGAAACGCCCGTCGGACACGTAATCCAGCCCCGCGGCGGTCATCGCCAACAACGACGGCGTACGGATGTAGATCGGCAGCACCCCGGACGCCAACTCGACGGTGTTCGTCTTGGCGGCCAGATAGCCCAGCTGGCTGATGGCGTCGAAGGCATACGCCTCGGCCACCACCACGACTTCGATGCCGGACTTCTCGAGTTCGACCAAGCGGTCGACGGCCTCGTGAAAGCCGCCCGAATAATTCAGCGCGATCCCGATTCGCATCAATGACACTTACCAGCTGCCGCGCGACCCGGGACGCTCAGCCCGCCGAAGTGCCCGTCCAGTACTCCGCGAACCGTTGACCGTCGGCGGCCAGGCGAAGGATGTCGTTGCCGGTGAACGAAACCGGGCCGTCCGGACCCAGACCGGTGCCCACCCAGCGGCCCGCGACCAGGTCGCCGTCGCACAGCGGCCCGATCTCGATGGCAAAGCTCAAGTCCGAGAATATGTTTCGGGTCTGCTCGATGACCTGCGCCAGGCCCCGCGGCCCATGTATCTCCCGGCCGGGCCAGTGACCCACGAAGTCCTCGGTGACGATCTCGGCCGCGATGGGCTGGCCGTTCCACAGCTCGATGATCCAGCGGTCGTAGAGCGCCTGCACGGTCGACATAACGGACAATTACCCGCTGGGCGCCGCCGCCTCACTTCAACAGGGCGACGATCTTGTCTTCCAGGGGAATAGCGTGCGCCTCGGGGTCGATCGCCTCCGTGCCCGGCAGGTGCACCTCCGGATCGGCGAAGTCGCGGTAGTCCTTGTCGCCGCCGAGCGTGTAGAGCAGGTAACCGGTCAGCAGCGCCCGAACCGAGCGCTGGGTGCGCCGGTGCGGACCGGCCAGCCCCAACACCTTGGTCAGCCGGCGGCCCTCGACCAGCCCACCGGCTTCGGCCTTGCTGACGATGCGCAGCGTCGCCGCGTCCCACACGTCGGCGAGCGCCAACGCGTTGGAGTTCAGCGTTTTGGGATCACCCGGTGCGGTGAAGATCACTCCGGGGACCTTCAGTGTCGCGGCCGGCTGCTGGGCCGGTGGGCTGGTGACGCTGGGGAAAAGCGCCGCCACCGCCGCGAGCTTGGCCGGCATCCCGGCCGCGGCGAACACCGCCGCCGAGCCGCCGAAACCGTGACCGGCCACGCCGAGCTTGGCGGGGTGCACGCTGATCTTGCCGGGTCCCAGGCGCACGCCCGACACGATGTCCAGGGCGGTGCCGAGATCGAAGGCGAAGTTCAGCACCGACGGAGCCAGGCCGCGCTGGGTGTCGGGCGCGCCGGCCACGATGCCCCACGACGCCAGATGCTCGAGCAAGTTCGAATACCGGGCCGCGCCGGCGAGCCAGTCGTGGCCGAACGCCACGCCGGGCAGGTTCAGCCCCTCCTCCGGGGTGTACACCACACCCGGCAGGCCGGCAAAGGCCAGGTCACCACGCAAAACTCGATGCGGGCCACGGCGGTGCAGTGCTGCGACGAGCTTGCGGATGCGGGCCACGCGTTGACGTTAGCGCATCGCAATCGGGCGACGGGGGACAAGGAACGCCGGGCGCCCGGCACGGGCCTTACCCAGGCGTTTCGCGGTCCTTTTCTAGCCCCGGACCTCGATGACACCCGCCCGCCACAGCGCCGCGTAGAGCTGGTGCAGCGGGATGGCCAGCAGCCGGGTGGTCATGTCCATCAAGGGGTTTCCCGAGCCGGTCGACGGCTGCTGGCGCTGCCTGGGTGATTGCCTGGGCGCCGGTGCCACCGAGGCGGGCACCACGTCGTCGTAGCGAACTGCGGTCATGATTGCCTCCTCATGGCGCCCGATAGGCGGTCCGAAAAGTTACGCATCTCAATACGACCCGTTGCACAATTCCCGGTTAACAACCACTGACGACTGAATTCATGGCTCGGCTAAAAGCGTGGTCCCAGGTAGCCAGATTATCTGACCTACGCAGAATAAACCCCTGACGGCAAATGGATGACCACGGGTTCGTGCCTGACACGCTGCGTGATCGTGATCGGACGGGCGTCAAGCGGCCCATCCTTCCCGCAGGTTCGGGTTGTTTCCGGTGTTTGCTGATATTTTGGATATTAGGCGCAAAAATCTGGTGGGCGACGCAGCAAACGAAAACGTTACGAATACGCTAAGTGAAAAATGATTCCGCCGTTTGTGACGAATGAGTGAATGACTATCGCGGTACCTGCCCGGCGGCCGCCCGGCCGGGGCGCGGATAGCGTTCCAATTGGCGATCAGCGCAACCCCGGTTCATCACCAGCAGGGACGTCCACACTCCACCAACCGGCCAGCGCGTCGTGGGTTGCGCGGTGCGGTACGGGTCGGTCAAAACGGGCCTTTCGCGCAGGTGGGCGGCCTAACCATCACCGCGGAGTGCGGGAGTGGTGGTGCACCTGCACTACCCTGTTCAGAATGTGCGGAATTGTCGGCTACGTCGGGCAGCAGCCCGCCTGTGAAGTCGTCCTGGCCGCGCTGCGCCGGATGGAGTACCGAGGCTACGACTCTTCGGGCATCGCCCTGGCCAACGGTGACGGCATCCTGACGGTCAGCCGTCGCGCCGGCCGGCTGGCCAACCTGGAAGAGGCGGTAGCCCAGATGCCGCCGTCGTCCCTGACCGGAACCACCGGTCTGGGCCACACCCGATGGGCCACCCATGGACGCCCCACCGACCGCAACGCCCACCCGCATCGCGACGCCGCCGGCAAGATCGCCGTCGTCCACAACGGCATCATCGAGAACTACGCCAACCTGCGCCACGAGCTGGAGGCCCAGGGCGTGGAGTTCGCCAGCGACACCGACACCGAGGTGGCGGTGCACCTGGTGGCCCAGGCATATCGGCACGGCGACACCGCGGGCGATTTCGCGGCGTCGGTGCTCGCGGTGCTGCGCCGCCTGGACGGCCACTTCACGCTGGTGTTCGCCCACGCCGACCACCCCGGCACCATCGTCGCCGCCCGCCGCTCCACCCCACTGGTCATCGGCATCGGCGACGGCGAGATGTTCGTCGGCTCCGATGTCGCCGCGTTCATCCCGCACACGCGCAACGCCATCGAACTCGGCCAGGACCAGGCCGTGGTGATCACCGCGAACGGCTACCGGATCACCGACTTCGACGGCAACGACGACTTGGGACCTGGGGCATACCGCGAGTTCCACATCGACTGGGATCTGGCCGCCGCAGAAAAGGGCGGTTACGAGTACTTCATGCTCAAGGAGATCGCCGAGCAGCCCACCGCCGTGGCCGACACGCTGCTGGGACACTTCGTCGACGGCCGGATCGTCCTCGACGAACAGCGCCTGTCCGATCAGGAACTCCGCGAGATCGACAAGGTTTTCGTGGTGGCCTGCGGCACCGCGTATCACTCCGGGCTGTTGGCGAAGTACGCGATCGAGCACTGGACGCGGCTGCCGGTCGAGGTCGAGCTGGCCAGCGAATTCCGTTACCGCGACCCGGTTCTGGACCGCAGCACTTTGGTGGTCGCCATCTCGCAGTCGGGCGAGACCGCGGACACGCTCGAAGCGGTTCGGCACGCCAAGGAGCAGAAAGCCAAGGTCTTGGCGATCTGCAACACCAACGGCTCGCAGATTCCGCGCGAATGCGACGCCGTGCTGTACACCCGCGCCGGCCCGGAGATCGGGGTGGCCTCGACCAAGACGTTCCTGGCGCAGATCACCGCCAACTATCTGGTGGGGCTGGCCCTGGCGCAGGCCCGTGGCACCAAGTACCCCGACGAGGTGCAGCGCGAATACCACGAGCTGGAGGCGATGCCGGACCTTGTCGCGCGGGTGATCGCGACGATCAAGCCGGTGGCCGCCCTGGCCTATCAATTCGCTCAGTCCCCGACGGTGCTGTTCCTGGGGCGCCACGTCGGATACCCGGTGGCGCTGGAAGGCGCGCTGAAACTCAAGGAATTGGCGTACATGCACGCCGAGGGTTTCGCCGCCGGCGAGCTCAAGCATGGCCCCATCGCGCTGATCGAAGACGATCTGCCGGTCATCGTCATCATGCCGTCGCCCAAGGGGTCGGCCGTGCTGCACGCCAAGCTGCTGTCCAACATCCGCGAGATCCAGGCCCGCGGCGCGATCACCATCGTGATCGCCGAGGAAGGCGACGACACCGTGCGCCCCTACGCGGACCACCTGATCGAAATTCCCTCGGTGTCAACGCTTCTCCAGCCGCTGCTGTCGACCATCCCGCTTCAGGTGTTCGCCGCGTCGGTGGCGCAGGCCCGCGGCTACGACGTCGACAAGCCGCGAAATCTGGCCAAGTCCGTCACCGTCGAATAGGCGGGCATAGCCCGCGCCCCTTCGCCCGTATCACCGGCGGACACGCAGCCGATCCATTACATTGCCCTGGGACAGCATTTGCGGCAGGTGGGTTGGGCTACATCCGTACGGGAGGAAGTATGCGATCGGCCGGCACGAAGTACGGCGTCGTAGGTCTTATCGTCCTCATCCTCGCGGCATACCTGGTGGCGGTCGCGATGTACGCGCAGAGCGGCAGTGGCCGGCATCTGGATGTGGCCGCTCCGGCTGTCGACGGCGACAAGCCGTCGGCGACCATCAACGTGGAAGATATTCAGTCCAACAACAGCGTGCTCGCCGTCAACCTGGCGTTCAATCCCGGATTGGCGTTGTTGGACCCGAAAACCCACCATCTCAAGGACGATCTCAGCCTGCGCGTGCGTTCGTCGGCGATGCCGTCGCGGCACACCTGGACCAAGGGCATGCTTCCCGGCCTGATGGCCGTTCCTTTGACCATCGCCGGCCAGATCGAGCGCTGGCCCTTCGATCAATATCGCTCGGGGCCGATCGAAGTCGAAATCTTCTACGGCCCCGACACCGACCGGGCCCCCGACCATGTGCCGGTCACCTTCGTCGACCACCTCTCGGGATGGCGGCTGTCCGCCACCAGATCCCAGGCGGACGGCCCCTACCGACTGAACGTGCGGCGCTCGCTCAGCACCGCGGCATTCGCCGTCGTCATCCTCGGCGTGCTCGTCACGATCGCCAGTCTGGCCCTGTTCGTTGCGGTCCAGACGGCGCGCGACCGGCGACCGTTTCAGCCGCCGATGACAACGTGGTACGCGGCCATGCTGTTCGCGGTGGTGCCGTTGCGCAACGCGCTACCCGGCTCGCCGCCATTCGGAAGCTGGGTCGACATCACCGTCGTCATCTGGGTGCTGGTCGCGTTGGCGGTCTCGATGATTCTCTACATCAGCTCCTGGTGGCGACATTTGAAACCGTTGCCCGCTGCCGCGCCGGCGAATCCGGCCCCGGCGGATCCGGCCCCCGCACCGGCGGAACAGGACCCGGCACCGGCGGATCCGGCCCCCGCACCGGCGAACTAGCCGATCGCCGGCGGCGTGTTTGCCGCCGAAGTTCTCCGGCACCGCGCCGCGCGTGCGAAGGTTGATGTCGTGGCGCATCCATCGGTTCGCAGACGAGTGCGCAGCATGACGCTGGCGGTCTGGCATTTCGTCACAAGCGCGCCGCTGACCTACGGCTGGCTGTTGGTGCTGATGATCACGACGATCATCCAGACCCATCTCACCGGCAGGGAGTTGCATTCGGTACTGCTGCACCGCTCCACCAACATTCACGAGTTGGGCAGGGATCCGCTCGACGTCCTGTTCTCCAGCCTGCTGTGGATCGACGGCAAGAACTTCGAGCCCTACCTGCTGCTGTTCACCCTGTTTCTCGCGCCGGCCGAACACTGGCTCGGCCAACTGCGCTGGCTCACCGTGGGATTGAGCTCTCACATCCTCGCCACCTACATCAGCGAAGGCATCCTCTACTTCGCCATCGAGGAACACGATGCGTCGCAACGACTGGTGCATGCCCGTGACATCGGGGTGAGCTATTTCCTCGTCGGCGTGATGGCCGTGCTGACCTACCACATCGCCCGGCCCTGGTGCTGGGGCTATCTCGGGGTGTTGTTCGTCATCTTCGGTTTCCCGCTGATCACGATGGGTAACGAACTGAACTTCACCGCGATCGGGCACTTCACCTCGATCCTCATCGGCTTGTGTTTCTACCCGATGACTCGCACGCGCTCCGAAGGCAGCCGGCGGTTGAGTCCGGCGCGACTGCGGACCATGGTGCGCCGCCGGGTGCCGCCGGAAACCTCGACCTGATGCCGGCACCGGCGGGCCCCGAAAGGCTATGGGCGCCAGGCCACTCCGAAGCGGTGTCGACCGCCGTGGATGCCGGCGAGCCGAGCGCGGCGGTGCACCGCGACGGTGACACGTAATCTGACTCTGATGCGCCACTACTACTGCGTAGAAGCGATCCGGCAGGCCGAAGCGCCACTGCTGGCCAGGCTGCCCGACGGTGCCTTGATGCGGCGCGCCGCCTATGGGCTGGCCACCGAGATCGTCGGTGAGTTAACCGCCCGCACCGGCGGGGTAGCCGGGCGACGTGTGTGCGCGGTCGTCGGCTCGGGAGACAACGGCGGAGACGCGCTGTGGGCGGCCACCTTCCTGCGCCGTCGCGGCGCGGCCGCCGACGCGATCCTGCTCAAGCCCGAGCGCACCCACCGCAAGGGGCTGGCGGCGTTCCGGCAGACCGGCGGGCGCATTGTCGAAAGCATCTCGCCGGCAACGGATCTCGTCATCGACGGGGTGGTGGGCATCTCGGGCACGGGCCCGCTGCGACCGGCCGCGGCCGAGGTGTTCGCCGAGGTCGACGCCCGCGGCATCCCGGTCGTCGCCGTCGACATCCCCAGCGGCATCGATGTGGCAACCGGGGCGATCACCGGTCCCGCGGTGCGTGCCGCGCTGACCGTCACCTTCGGTGGGCTCAAACCCGTGCACGCGCTCGGCGACTGCGGGCGGGTGGAGCTGATCGACATCGGGCTCGATCTACCCGACACCGACGTTCTGGGTTTCGAGGCCGCCGACGTGGCCGCCCGCTGGCCGGTACCGGGGCCCCACGACGACAAGTACACGCAGGGCGTCACCGGCGTGATGGCCGGCTCGTCGACGTATCCCGGCGCCGCCGTGCTGTGCACCGGTGCCGCCGTCGCGGCCACCTCCGGCATGGTCCGCTACGCCGGCAGCGCGCACCGTGAGGTGCTCGCGCACTGGCCCGAGGTGATCGCCTCGCCCACCCCCGCCTCGGCCGGACGGGTGCAGTCCTGGGTCGTCGGGCCGGGATTGGGCACCGACGACGTCGGGGCCGCAGCGTTGTGGTTCGCGATGGAAACCGACCTGCCGGTGATCGTGGACGCCGACGGGCTGACCATCCTGGCGGCCCACCCCGAGTTGGTGGCCAACCGCACCGCGCCGACCGTGCTGACTCCGCACGCCGGTGAATTCGCCCGCCTGGCGGGTAACCCGCCCGGTGATGACCGGGTGGGTGCGTGCCGCAAGCTATCCGACGCATTCGGCGCCACGGTGCTGCTCAAGGGCAACGTCACCGTCATCGCAGATCCGGGCGGCCCGGTCTATCTCAATCCGGCCGGGCAGTCCTGGGCGTCCACCGCCGGCTCCGGCGACGTGTTGTCCGGCATGATCGGCGCGCTGCTGGCGGCGGGTTTGCCGCCGGTCGAGGCGGCCGCCGCCGCGGCGTTCGTGCACACGCGCGCGGCGGCACTGTCGGCCGCCGACCCCGGCCCGGGTGAGGCGCCGACGTCGGCGTCGCGGATCGTTCCGCACATCCGGGCCGCCCTGGCCGCCCTGTAACAGGAGAAAGGAACCCCTGTGCCACAACACCCCTACATGCCCGCCCACTCGATCGCGCCCGCCTACACCGGTCGCCTGTTCACCGCGCCGATACCCGCCTTGCGGCTTCCCGAGGAGTCGATGGACCCGGACGCCGCGTACCGCTTCATCCACGACGAGCTCATGCTCGATGGCAGTTCCCGGTTGAACCTGGCCACCTTCGTCACCACCTGGATGGATCCCGAGGCCGAGAAACTGATGGCCGAGACGTTCGACAAGAACATGATCGACAAGGACGAATACCCGGCGACCGCGGCCATCGAGCAGCGCTGCGTGTGCATGGTGGCCGACCTCTTTCACGCCGACGGCCTGCGCGACGACGACCCGTCCAGCGCCTGCGGGGTGTCGACGATCGGCTCCAGCGAGGCGGTCATGCTGGGCGGCCTGGCGATGAAATGGCGCTGGCGCGAGAAGGTCGGCAAAGACTGGAAGGGCCGCACCCCGAACCTGGTGATGGGTTCCAACGTGCAGGTGGTCTGGGAGAAGTTCTGCCGTTACTTCGATGTCGAGCCGCGCTACCTGCCGATGGAAGAAGGCCGCTACGTCATCACCCCCGAGCAGGTCATCGATGCCGTCGACGAGAACACCATCGGTGTGGTGGCGATCCTGGGCACCACCTACACCGGCGAGCTGGAGCCCATCGCCGAGATCTGTGCGGCGCTGGACAAACTGGCCGGCAAACCCCTTTCAGAAGGCGGCGTGGACGTTCCGGTCCACGTCGACGCCGCCAGCGGGGGTTTCGTGGTGCCGTTCCTGCACCCGGAGCTGAAATGGGACTTCCGGCTGCGCCGGGTGGTGTCGATCAATGTCAGCGGCCACAAGTACGGGCTGACCTATCCCGGCATCGGGTTCGTCGTGTGGCGCAGCAAGGAGTACCTGCCCGAGGATCTGGTGTTCCACGTCAATTACCTGGGCGGTGACATGCCGACCTTCACGCTGAACTTCTCGCGTCCGGGCAACCAGGTGGTCGGCCAGTACTACAACTTCCTGCGGCTGGGCCGCGAGGGATACACGCAGGTCATGCAGACGCTGTCCTCGACCGCGCGATGGCTGGGGGAGCAACTGCGTGTCGGGGACCACTGCGAACTGATCTCCGACGGTTCGGCGATCCCGGTGGTCAGCTTCCGCCTCGCCCGCGGTCTGGGCTACACCGAGTTCGACGTCTCCCACGAGCTGCGCGGCTACGGCTGGCAGGTGCCCGCCTACACCATGCCCGACAACGCCACGGACATATCGGTGCTGCGCATCGTGGTGCGCGAGGGCTTGTCCGCCGACCTGGCCCGGGCGCTGCACGACGACGCCCGCACCGCGCTGGCCTCCCTCGACAAGCTCAAGCCGGGTGGGCACTACAGGGCCGAGCACTTCGCGCACTGAGCGTGCGCCCAGGGCTTTCGGTGTGCGCTTAGGGCGGGCCGCCTCGGCGTGTCGCCACCCTGACCGCACACTCAGCGCCGTCGGGCACACCCGCGTGGCGGTGGGACGGGCATGCCGGAACCGGGCTCTGGGACAATGGCGACCGTGGCAGTTACCCCGATATCCCTGGCGCCGGGCGTCCTCGCCGAGGCCGTCGTGGACCTGGAGGCGATTGCGCACAACGTGCGGGTGCTGCGTGAGCACGCCGGTTCCGCCCAGGTGATGGCCGTCGTCAAGGCCGACGGCTATGGCCACGGGGGCACCCCGGTGGCCCGCACTGTGTTGGCCGCCGGTGCGGCCGAATTGGGGGTCGCCACCGTCGCCGAGGCTTTGGCGCTGCGCGCCGACGGAATCACCGCGCCGGTGCTGGCCTGGTTGCATCCGCCGGGTATCGACTTCGGGCCCGCGCTGCTGGCCGACGTTCAGATCGCGGTGTCATCGGAGCGCCAGCTCGACGAGCTGTTGGACGCGGCGCGCCGCACCGGCCGCACCGCGACGGTCACCGTCAAGGTCGACACCGGGCTGAACCGCAACGGGGTACTACCGGCGCAATACGCCTCGATGCTGACCGCGCTGCGCCGGGCGGTCGCCGAGCAGGCCATCGTGCTGCGGGGGCTGATGTCGCACATGGTGTACGCCGACCAGCCCGCGAATCCTGTGAATAACCTTCAGGCCCAACGGTTCGCCGACATGCTGGCGCAGGCGCGCGATCAGGGTGTGCGGTTCGACGTGGCGCATCTGTCGAATTCCTCTGCCACGATGTCTCGTCCCGATCTGGCCTTCGACATGGTGCGCCCCGGCATCGCGGTATACGGGCTGAGCCCGGTACCCGAGCTGGGCGACATGGGTCTGGTGCCGGCGATGACGGTGAAATGCATTGTGACCCTGGTGAAGTCGATTCGTGCCGGGGAGAGCGTGTCCTACGGGCACACCTGGACCGCGCAGCATGACACCAACCTCGCGCTGTTGCCGGTGGGCTACGCCGACGGCATCTTCCGGTCGCTGGGCGGCCGGCTCGAGGTGCTGATCAACGGCAGGCGGCGGCCGGGCGTCGGGCGGATCTGCATGGACCAGTTCGTCGTCGACCTCGGCCCGGGGCGCGTCGACGTCGCCGAAGGTGACGAGGCGATCCTGTTCGGGCCCGGCGGCGGCGGTGAACCCACCGCGCAGGATTGGGCCGATCTGCTCGGCACCATCCATTACGAAGTGGTGACCAGTCCCCGCGGGCGGATCACCAGGACCTACCGCGAGGCACAAACCGTTGAGCGCTGAGGAATCCCGCCGGCGCCGCAAGGGCAGGGCCTGGCTTGCGGGAGGCGCGGGGGTGACCGCCGTCGCCACCATCATCGGAGCCTCCGCCCGCCGGTCGATGACCCAGCGCGCCACCGCCGAAGACCCTTACGCCGATGAGGATTTCAACAGGCTCGAGGACGACGCCAGCCTGGTGGTGGCCACGCCCGACGGGATACCGCTGGCGGTCCGCGATACCGGACCGGCCGATGCACCGCTGACCCTGGTGTTCGTGCACGGATTCTGCCTGCAGATGGGCGCCTTTCATTTTCAGCGCACGCGGCTCCCCGATCAGTTGGGTCCCGGCGTGCGGGTGGTCTTCTACGACCAGCGCGGGCACGGCAGATCCGGCGAGGCCGACCCCGAGACCTACACCCTGACCCAACTCGGCAAGGACCTGCAGACCGTGCTGAATGTGGTGGTACCACGCGGAATGGTTGTGCTGGTGGGCCACTCGATGGGCGGCATGACGGTGTTGTCCCATGCCCGCCAGTTCCCCGAGCAGTACGGCCGTCGAATCGTGGGCGCCGCGCTGATTTCGTCAGCGGCCGAGGGCGTTTCGAGGTCACCGCTGGGCGAGATTCTGAAAAACCCTGCGCTGGAAGCGGTCCGGGTCGCCGCACGATCCGCGCCGAAGCTGATGCACCGCGGCCGCAACGTGTCCCGGTCGTTGATCGGCCCGGTGTTGCGAGCCGCCTCCTACAGCGACCTGCAGGTCAGCCGGAGCCTGGACGCGTTCTCCCAGCGCATGATGAACAGCACCCCGATCCCCACCATGGTGGGCTTCCTGGACGCGTTGGAAGAACATGACGAAACCGCCGGGCTGTGGACGTTGCTGCGAGTCCCCACCCTGATCGCGTGCGGCGACCACGACCTGCTCACCCCGGACGAATATTCACGACGGATGGCCGCCGCCCTGCCGCAGTCCGAGCTGGTCATCGTCGCCGGCGCCAGCCACCTGGCGCTGCTCGACAAGCCCGAGGCCATCAACGGCGGCCTGGTCCGACTGGTCAGGCGGGCCACCCCGAGCAAGGCGGCCCTGCGGATGCGCCGAATGCGAGAAAGGCTGCGGCGCGGTGGCTGAGATCAATGGCGGCACCGCGACGCTCGAGCGCGTCGAGGACACCATGGCGCTGGGGTCGCAGCTGGGCCGGCAGCTGCGCGCGGGCGACGTGGTGGTGCTCTCCGGCCCGCTCGGCGCGGGAAAGACCGTGCTGGCCAAGGGTATTGCCGCGGCGATGGATGTCGACGGACCGGTCACCTCACCGTCTTACGTGCTGGCGCGGGTGCACCCGGCGCGGCGGCCCGGCGGCCCGGCCATGATCCACGTCGACATGTACCGGTTGCTCGACCACACCGACAATCAAGGCGCCGACCTGCTCGGTGAACTCGACTCACTGGACTTGGACAGCGATCTCGACGACGCTGTCGTCGTGGTGGAATGGGGCGAGGGCTTGGTGGAGCGGCTTGCCGAGCGGCATCTGGACATCCGGCTGGAGCGCGTCACCCGATCCGACGTACGGATCGCGACCTGGCGGTGGGCGGCCAACGAGGATGCCTCATGAGCCGTACGAGCATTGTCCTTGCCCTGGACACCTCCACCCCGGCGGTGACGGCCGGCATCGTGCGGCGTGACGATCTGAATGTGCTGGCCGAGCGGATCACCGTCGACGCCCGGGCCCACGCTGAACGTCTCACACCGAATGTGCTTGCCGCCCTCAGCGATTCAGGCCTATCGATGGCCGACCTGGATGCTGTCGTGGTGGGCTGTGGTCCGGGCCCGTTCACCGGGCTGCGGGCCGGCATGGCCACCGCCGCCGCCTACGGGCATGCGCTGGGCATCGGTGTGCGCGGCGTGTGCAGCCTGGACGCCATCGGCGTGCGAACCACCGGGGACACGTTGGTGGTCACCGATGCCCGCCGTCGCGAGGTCTACTGGGCCCGCTACCGCGACGGAGTGCGCACCCACGGCCCATCGGTCAACCCCCCGGCCGACGTCGACCCGGGCACCGCGCAGGCCGTCGCCGGCTCGCCCGACCACGCAAGCCTGTTCGGTGTGCCGGTGTGCGAGCCCGCCTCGCCGACACCGGCCGGATTGGTTGCCGCCGTGGCCGATTGGTCCGCCGACCCGGAGCCGCTGGTGGCGCTGTATCTGCGTCGGCCCGATGCCAAACCGTTGGCGGCGCGGCAGTGACCGCACGCAGCGAGCCCGCGACTGTCGGCGGCCTGACCCGGGGCGACGCACAGCGTTGCGCCGAGCTGGAGGCGCAGCTCTTCGACGGTGACGACCCCTGGCCCGCGGCGGCGTTTCACCGCGAATTGGCCAGCGCCCACAACCATTACGTGGGCGCGCGGGTGGGAGAGACGCTGGTCGGCTACGCCGGCATCTCGCGGTTGGGCCGCACCCCTCCCTACGAATACGAGGTGCACACCATCGGCGTGGATCCGGCATACCAAGGCCGGGGCATCGGCCGCCGGCTGCTCGACGAGCTGCTGACCTTCGCCGACGGCGGTGTCGTGTACCTGGAAGTCCGCACCGACAACGAGGCGGCCATCGGGCTGTATACCAGCGTCGGGTTCGAGCAGATCGGCCTGCGCCGCCGCTATTACCGCGTCAGCGGCGCCGACGCGTACACGATGCGGCGGGAGGCGCTATGACGACCAACATCTTGGCCATCGAAACCTCTTGCGACGAAACCGGAGTCGGCATCGCGCGGCTGGATGACGACGGCACCGTGACTCTGCTGGCCGACGAGGTGGCGTCCAGCGTCGACGAACACGTGCGGTTCGGCGGCGTGGTGCCCGAGATCGCCTCGCGCGCGCACCTGGAGGCGCTGGGCCCCGCCATGCGCCGCGCGCTGTCTACCGCCGGACTGGACAAGCCCGACATCGTCGCGGCCACCATCGGTCCCGGGCTGGCCGGTGCCCTGCTGGTCGGAGTTGCTGCGGCCAAAGCGTATTCGGCCGCCTGGGGGGTGCCCTTCTATGCGGTGAACCACCTGGGCGGCCATCTGGCCGCCGACGTCTACGAGCACGGGCCGCTGCCCGAGTGTGTGGCGTTGCTGGTCTCCGGGGGCCACACCCACTTATTGCATGTGCGTTCCCTCGGCGAGCCGATCGTCGAGCTCGGCAGCACCGTCGACGACGCCGCCGGCGAGGCCTACGACAAGGTGGCGCGGCTCCTGGGGCTGGGTTACCCGGGCGGCCGGGTGCTCGACGAGCTGGCCCGCACCGGTGATCGCGACGCCATCGCCTTTCCGCGCGGCATGACCGGACCGCGCGACGATCCGTACGCCTTCAGCTTCTCCGGGCTCAAGACCGCCGTCGCGCGATACCTGGAAAGCCACCCGGACGCGGTGAACGCCGATGTCGCGGCCGGGTTCCAGGAGGCCGTCGCCGACGTGCTGACCCGCAAGGCAGTGCGTGCGACGACGGATCTCGGCGCCTCGACCTTGCTGATCGCCGGCGGAGTGGCGGCGAATTCGCGGTTGCGCGAGGTGGCCGAGCAGCGCTGCGCCGCGGCCGGGCTGGCGCTGCGGATCCCCAGGCCGCGGCTGTGCACCGACAACGGGGCGATGATCGCGTCCTTCGCCGCGCAGCTGGTGGCCGCGGGGGCGCCGCCCTCCCCGTTGGACGTGCCCAGCGATCCGGGGCTGCCGGTGCTGAAAGGGCAGGTGAGCTGATGTTCGCTGAGCGCGGACAGGCCAACGTGCGAGAAGCAGCGGGGTGCCCTTGAGTGCTAGCACTCGCATGTATAGAGTGCTAGGTGGCAATCGGCCAAGCCCCTGTGTCGGCACCCGCGACGACGGCGCTCGGGCATGGACGGATGCCGAACACCTGATAACTCGGAAGGTGCGGGGTCAACCCGTACCGCCCGTCAACTCCGGTCCGGGCACGTCCCGGACCCGACCCAAACACTGGAGGGCTCCAATCGTGGCGAAGGTGAAGATCAAGCCACTCGAGGACAAGATTCTCGTGCAGGCCAACGAGGCCGAGACCACGACCGCGTCTGGTCTGGTCATTCCTGACACCGCCAAGGAGAAGCCGCAGGAAGGCACCGTCGTCGCAGTCGGCCCCGGCCGGTGGGACGAAGACGGCGCGAAGCGCATCCCGCTGGACGTCTCGGAAGGTGACACCGTCATCTACAGCAAGTACGGCGGCACCGAAATCAAGTACGGCGGCGAGGAGTACCTGATCCTGTCGGCACGCGACGTGCTGGCTGTCGTCTCCAAGTAAGAACCGTGTTCCGCCCCGGGGATCCCCGCGTCATGCGCGGGTGATTTCCGGGGCGGCATGCGTTTGGCTGAAGGAGCCTGATGAGCAAAATCATTGAGTACGACGAGACAGCGCGTCGCGCCATCGAGGCGGGCGTGAACAGGCTCGCCGACGCGGTACGGGTGACGCTCGGGCCGCGCGGCCGGCATGTGGTGCTGGCCAAGGCGTTCGGCGGGCCGACGGTCACCAACGACGGCGTGACCGTAGCCCGCGAGATCGACCTGGAAGACCCGTTCGAGAACCTGGGTGCCCAACTGGTGAAGTCGGTCGCGACCAAGACCAACGACGTCGCCGGAGACGGCACCACGACGGCGACCGTGCTGGCGCAGGCGCTGGTCAAGGGCGGTCTGCGGTTGGTCGCGGCCGGCGCCAACCCCATCGAGCTGGGGGCGGGAATCAACAAGGCCGCCGACGCGGTGTCCGAGGCGCTGCTGGCGTCGGCCACCCCGGTCTCCGGCAAGGACGGAATCGCACAGGTGGCAACTGTGTCGTCGCGGGATGCCCTGCTGGGTGAGCTGGTCGGCGAGGCGATGACCAAGGTCGGTACCGACGGCGTGGTCAGTGTCGAAGAATCCTCGACGCTGAGCACCGAGCTCGAGTTCACCGAGGGCGTCGGTTTCGACAAGGGCTTCTTGTCGGCGTATTTCGTCACCGACTTCGACGCCCAGCAGGCCGTGCTGGACGACCCGGTGATCCTGTTGCACCAGGACAAGATCACCTCGCTGCCCGACCTGCTGCCCATGCTGGAGAAAATCGCCGAATCGGGCAAACCGCTGCTGATCATCGCCGAGGACATCGAAGGCGAGGCACTGGCGACCCTGGTCGTCAACTCCATTCGCAAGACGCTGAAGGCCGTCGCGGTCAAGGCGCCGTTCTTCGGCGACCGCCGCAAGGCGTTCCTCGAGGATCTGGCGGTCGTGACCGGCGGCCAGGTGATCAACCCCGATGCCGGACTGCTGCTGCGTGAGGTCGGCACGGATGTGCTGGGCTCGGCTCGCCGAGTGGTGGTCAGCAAGGACGACACCGTCATCGTCGACGGTGGCGGCCCCAAGGACGCGGTGGCCAACCGCATCAAGCAGCTGCGCGCCGAGATCGAGGCGAGCGACTCCGACTGGGACCGCGAGAAGCTGCAGGAGCGGCTGGCCAAGCTGTCCGGCGGCGTGGCCGTGATCCAGGTGGGTGCCGCCACCGAGACCGCGCTCAAGGAACGCAAGGAAAGCGTCGAAGATGCCGTCGCGGCGGCCAAGGCCGCGGTCGAGGAGGGCATCGTCGCGGGCGGCGGCTCGGCGCTGCTGCAGACCCGCAAGGCGCTGGACAAGCTCCGCGGAACGCTCAAGGGCGATCAAGCTCTGGGCGTCGACGTCTTTTCCGAGGCATTGGCGGCGCCGCTGTACTGGATCGCCACCAACGCCGGCCTCGACGGGGCGGTCGCGGTGCACAAGGTGATCGAGCTGCCCAACGGGCACGGGCTGAACGCGGACAAGCTCACCTACGGTGACTTGATCGTCGACGGTGTCATCGACCCCGTCAAGGTCACTCGCTCGGCGGTGCTCAACGCGGCGTCGGTGGCCCGGATGGTCCTCACCACCGAAACCGCGATTGTCGAAAAGCCGGCGAACGAATCCGATGACCACGGCCACGGTCATCATCACCACCACTGAGTGAAACGACGACAAGCGCCCCCGGCTCGAAAAGGCCGGGGGCGCTTTATCGTTCAGGCCTCACTGTGCTGGTGGGTCGTCGTCAGAGCCCGACGATGACAATGCCGACGCCCACTAAGATCGCCAGCGACAGGGATATCAACAAAAAGCTGACGAGCCCTTCTTTTCCCCCCGAGGCCTCGTGGTCGCCGGTCGCGATCGGCGCCAATCTGCGGCCGGCGCCCCATGCCGCCGCGAGCAGCGTCGCCAACCAGTTCGCGTAGCCGGCGTAGGCGACAAGTGCGACCGCCGCGATCCCCCACGCGTGGGACAAATGCAGGTGCGGCCACAGCAGGCCGAGCACCACCAGGAAGATGCCGTTGAGCAACGCCTCGAGGTGGCTCGACAGCGCCATGCGCGGATTTTTCAACGCGGGCACGGCCAGCCCGGTGAGCAGCCCGAGCAGGAAAAGCACCAGGCCCAGGGCAAACAGTGCCGTCTGCATGCCAGAACTGTAAGGGCCCCACGGCCGTCCAGACTCGGTTTTCGGCCTAGCGTCAGCGCCCGGGCGGATAGTAAGGCGGAGTCGTCACGGTCGTGGTCGGTGTGGACGTCAGGGTCGGAGTGCTGGTGACCGTGACGGTGCTGGTGCTCGTGCTGGTGGATGCCGGCGGCACGACGGTGGTGGTGGTGCTGGTCGTGACGCTGGTGGTCGACGAGGTCGTCGTCGCGGACGAGGCCGCGATCACACCGCAGGCCAGTCGCTTGCCCGATTCACCCGAGGGGGCGGTGGTGCCCAGATTATCCGCGGTCTGGTGGATGATCAGCGCGGTGCCCGAGCTGTTTCTCAGGTCGGCTGAGGTGAACGCATTACTGGTGGTGACCAGTTTCGCCGAGCCGTCGGAACGCACTTGCAAGGCGGTCAGGTCACCGCTGGCGGGGTAACTCGTGTGATTGGCCGCCTGATAGACGCTTCCGGCGGAGTCGAAGTCCCCGCTCGAACCTCCGCTCGGCGCAACGGAATTGGCCTCGCATTTGCCCACCGCATGGATTTGCAGCCCGTGGAATCCGGGGCTGAGCACCTGATTGGGGCCGGCTTCCACGGTCACCGTCGCGTAGCCGTTGGCGAATTCGAAGGTCGCGTTGGCGACCGGACTCCCGTCGGCGGTCTTCAGCTGGGTGGTCAACCGCTCCGCCCCTGGTGTCGAGCTGGTCAGCGGTGACGTATTGGGCTGGCTGCCTTGCTGGTTTGAGCATGCGGCTAACGGTGCGACGGTCGCGGTAAGCGCCGCGACCGCAAAGCATGCGGCCTTCATCATTTGCGGTGCCTACCCACATTCGCCCTCGCCGAAACGGCGACCTACTCGGCGGCCCCGCCCCGTCGCGCCCGCGGCTGGGCCCACGATGCGCCCGAGATGCGTCGGCGTCGTGTTGCCGGCCTCAAAGACGTTGTTAACAGCGCGGTCTGACACGGCCCCGCCGCGCCTACCTGCCCAGCGAGCTCAGCAGGGCCTTGCGGCTTCGAACGCGGAACCTGTTGATGGGGGAGCGGTGCAACCGGGCGATGCGCTCGGCCATTCGGATTCCCAGCGCGTCGAGCATGTCATCACTCAAATCTATTGGGGCCGGGCATAAGTCGCGCTCTTCCTCGCTGGCGTGGGCGTCGAGGACCGTCACGAACGCCTCCCATTCGTCGGCGTATTCCGGCGCGGCGGGCGACGTGCGCAGCAGCACCGCCAGCTGATCCCACACCTGCCGGTGCTCCGCATGGGCGATGGCGACCAACGTGCTGGCCGCGGATACGGCCGGGTAGAACAAGTCGTCCTCGATGCGCATGTGGATGTCCAGCTCAATCAGCAGTCCGTCGAGCGCGTCCTGGCGCTCGTCGCTATCCGCCGGTATATCGGTGATCTTCGCGCAGAGATCGCGTAAGACATTGTGGTGCTCGAAAAGGACCTCGTAGGCGTTCATTTCGCCATTCCATGTATTTCGACGAGCCCGTCGCGAATCCGCACCGGGTAATGCGGCAGGGCCGTCGTCGCCGGGCCGCGCAGCACATCACCCGATCCGCACGCGAATCTGGAACCATGCCAGGGACATACGATTCGGCCGCGGTCGATCCAGCCGTCACTCATCGGTGCGCCGAGGTGCGGGCAGTGCTCACCGACCGCGATGATCCGGCCGTCGCTGCGATACAGGACCACGCCGACGCCGTTGACCGCGACCCGCTGCGGCTGGCCGTCCAGCGCGGTTGCCGCCAGCACCGCCATCCAGCGGTCGCCACTCAACCGGGGGCCGGACCGGTCCACACCGGTGCCCGATCCGAACACCAAAGCCCCGCCCAGGTAGCCGCTGCCGAGGGTGAGGCCGTAACCCACCGCGCTGCTCGCCATTCCACGCCGGTGGCGGCCGCGGCGCCGATCCCACCACGACGCCGCATACAGCGCCGTTGCGATCACGTTGAGGGCGCCATGGACAAGGCCGATCCGGCGCGACTGCTCGTGGGTGTGCTGCCAATCCGTCACGCCGGTCGCGGCGGCGCCGAGGCTCCCCACGAGTGCGACACCCAATGCGAACCTTGACCCCTCACGCAGTCGGGCGGCACTGCCGGGCAGCGCGCTGACCGCGTCCATGACGAGCGTCGTCGCCACCGCGCCGGTCGGCACCGACGTCAACGCCGGGTGCAGCGGATGACCGAGCCACGTGCCATGCAGTGCGTTGCTGACTCGGTCGCGGTGACCACCCATGGCCGCGAACAAGAAGGTCAGAGCGTGCTCGAGCCGGTAGCCGGGCCGGTCCAGCCACGCCTGTTGACCCAGGGTGGTCCGCACCGCAAGCCCGGTAGTGCGGATTCGATTTTCGACATGCTGCCACCGATTCGCCACAGCGCCCCTCCGGTGTGTGCGGGAGCCGGCGGGACGCAACGGGCTCGACGCCGCGTCGACTAGGACCGCGACCGGCCGGCCTAGTCCATGCCTAGGACACGGGTTGGCGCCGTAGATCGTTCAACCGCGACGGGGACGGGTCGAATCGAGGGACTACGCCGAGCGGCGGATGGTGCGCCCGCGGCCGATGTCGCCCTTGAGCAGCAGGTCGCGCTCGGACTCCGACAGGCCGCCCCAAACGCCGTAGGGCTCACCGACTTCGAGGGCATGCGAGCGGCACTCCTGGATCACCGGGCACTGCCGGCACATTTCTTTCGCGCGCTGCTCACGTTGCATGCGCGCGCGGCCGCGCTCACCGTCGGGGTGGAAAAACATCGATGAATCAACGCCGCGGCACAATCCCTGGAGTTGCCAATTCCAGATGTCGGCGTTGGGTCCAGGTAGCTGCTCCGGCTGTGGCATTGGTTTGTTCCCTCTCTGCACCGCCCGCTCGAGGTCAGGTTCGTGAAAGCGATAGGTGCAACTTAAATTAAGTGGAGTGGGGTCACCGATGACTACCCGTCATGCGTAGACGTTAGGGGCGACGGTGAATTTACGTCAATAGCCACTTAGCCCGGCAAAATATGTGCCCGTCGGAGCAGAATTAACTTTGTGTTCATCTCGATTGAAATCGCGAAACCTACGGCGTGCTACCAGGCAGTTGACCGAAACGAGATTCCCCAGCTCAGCGGGTGGGGGACCGATAAGGGGAATTTATCCATGGGCTATAGTGATTAACGGTTCGGTAACATGAAGACCACAAACTGTTTACTACCTCATTGTGATTGAAACTCGTCACACTTCCTTGATCGGGCGGCAGTTGGCCGCCGCTGCCTTCGGAGACCGGCCCGGCAGCTGGCCGCTGCCGGCGGCGACGACGCCGGCCCAACTGTGGCTGCGCGCCGTCGCGGCCGGAGGCCAGGGACGCTACGGCGCCGCCTTGCGCGACCTCGCGGTGCTACGGCGCAGCGCTCCGGCCGGGCGGCTGGTGTCGTTGGGCATGAGCACGCAGGGATCGTTCCTGCGCCAACTCGGTTGGCACACCGAGGCCCGGGGCTGGGACGGGCGCGCCCTGGCGCTGGCCGGCGGTGACGCCGAGGCGTGCGCCGACGCCCTCATCGGGCTGGCGGCCGACGCGTTGGGTGTCGGGCGCTTCGCGGCCGCGGCGACGCTGCTGGCGCGCGCCGACCCGTTGCTGGCATCGGCCAACTCAGAAGCCCCGGTGCCCGACCGGCTGCCGGTGCGCCGCCGGTGGGTGGCCGCCGAGCTCGCGATGGCCCGCGGCGAGGGCGACGTCGCCGTCCGCCATGCCGGCGAAGGCGTGGAGCTGGCCGCGGCCATGGCCGTCGCATCGCCGCGGCACCGGGTCAAAAGCGAAGTGGTGCTGGCCGCCGCGCTGTGCTGCGCCGGCGATCTCGAGCGCGCCCGCACGATCGCCGACATCGCGGTGGCGACCACCGGCCGATTAGGGCTGCTACCACTTCGTTGGGCGCTGGCTTGCTTGCTGATCGATATCGGAAGTGTCACATTTCCGGCACATCAGCTGCACGAAATTCGAGATGTCTGCGCAGGCCAAGTGCGGCGCGCCGGTGGAACGTGGCGTTGCGCTTGAAACGGCCTTCCGCCCGTTATTGTCAATTCGTTAGTTAGCCCGGTTGGCCCGCGTTGTGTCCGCTTCGTAACGTTGGAGATATCACCGTCGATGACAATTCCAGCAGGGGAACGTCTCGATGCTGTGGTCGCCAAGGCCGTAACCGGAGACCACGGCGCATTGCGGGAGGTGCTGGAGACCATTCGTCCGATCGTCGTGCGATATTGCCGAGCGCGTGTCGGCACAGTCGATCGGGGTGGCCTGTCAGCGGATGACGTGGCACAGGAGGTGTGCTTGGCGACTATCACGGCGCTGCCGCGCTATCGCGAGCGCGGACGTCCGTTCCTGGCCTTCCTCTACGGCATCGCGGCCCACAAGGTCGCCGATGCCCACCGGGCTGCCGGACGTGATCTCGCCTATCCCACCGACTCGATTCCGGAGCGTTGGTCAAACGACGCGGGGCCCGAACAGCTTGCGATCGAAGCCGATTCGGTGAGCCGGATGAGCGAATTGCTCGAGATCCTGCCCGCCAAGCAACGTGAAATCCTGATCCTGCGTGTCGTCGTCGGCCTGTCCGCCGAGGAGACCGCGGCCGCCGTCGGCAGTACCACCGGGGCGGTCCGCGTTGCCCAGCACCGCGCACTGTCGCGGCTGAAGTCCGAGATGATTGCGGCAGGTGACTGTGCCTGAATCCCTGGATGAATTCGCCCGCACCGATCTGCTGCTCGACGCGCTCGCCCAGCGCCGGCAGGTCGACGTCGAGGACCCCGACGTCGACGTGCTGACCACCCTGCTGGAGGACTGGCGCGACAACCTGAGGTGGCCGCCGGCCAGCGCACTGGTGACGCCCGAAGAGGCCGTCAACGCGTTGCGCACCGGTTTGGCGGAGCGCCGGCGCGGCCATCGTGGCCTGAGCGTCGTGGGTTCGGTTGCCGCGGCGCTGATGGTGCTCAGTGGTTTTGGTGCCATGGTGGTCGAGGCCCGGCCCGGCGGCACCCTGTACGGGTTGCACGCGATGTTCTTCGACCAGCCCCAGGTGCACGAAAAGCAGGAAATGCTGGCCGCCAAGGCCGACCTGGCGAAGGTGCAGGAATCGATCGACCGCGGGCAGTGGGATCAGGCCAAGAACCAGCTGACCGAGGTGAGCAGCCTGGTGCAGTCGATTGACGACCCCGCCAGCAAACAGGACCTGATGAATCAGCTGAAGCTGTTGAACGCAAAGGTCGAAGCGCGCGACCCGAATGCCACACCGCCGGTCGCTTCGCCCCCGGCCGCGCCGCCGGGGCCGGCCACGGCGATCCCGGCTGCCCCGCCGGCCGCGTCGATCGCACCGACGAAGGCGGGAACGCCCGCGCCGCTCAGTCCACCGGCCGACGCGCCGAGCGTGTCGCCGAGTCCATCAGTTGGCAAGCACCACCATCACGGCCAGACGCCACCCCCGGTGGCGCCGCTAACTCCGAATCAGTGAGCAATCAGTGCCGGCGGTGGAAACCGTCGGCGTCCGACGTCGCTTCGTTGAGCGAGGCGTCGGCGTAGCCCCGGCAGTAATCCCACGTGACGTAGGCGTCCGGCTCGGGGTCGTACGCGGGCTCGTGCGGACGCACGGTGCCGTCGATCAGCAGCTGCAGCAGATTGGCCCGCAGCATGTCCCAGTCGTGGTAGTGATCTTGCTGACATTCGTCGCAGCACACGACCAGTCCGCGAATACCCTTGTGCGCCAGCAGCGCTTCGTACACGGCCAGATCGGCAAGGTCGGCCTCGACGGCCATCCGCTCTTGGGAATCCAGGGGCTGGCCTGGCTCGACGGCTTCCAGTGCCGCCGACGGATCACAGGGGTCGTCGGCGAAGGGGTCGGGCGGCAAACCCGGTGGGAGGTGGTCGCGCACGCCTCTAGCCTACGCAGCCCGCCCGGGATAACGCCAGCAGGCAGACGCTCGCCCTCCCGCGTGGCTCGCCCGTGCCGGTTGGTGCGCGCGGCGCGCCCGAGCAAGCGGGCTACACCGGCAGGCGAGCCGATAGGATGGGTCTCTCACCCCGCATCGTATGGAGGACCCCACTGATGACCCGTGGCACGTCCCACCTGGAAGACAGCTCTGACCTCGTCGGCAGTGCCTATGTGCGGGTGGGTGGTCTCGTCGATGACCCGGTACCCACCGGAGGCAACAATCCGCACAAGATCGCCATGCTCGGGCTGACGTTCGACGACGTGTTGCTGCTGCCCGCGGCCTCCGACGTCGTGCCCGCCACCGCGGACACTTCCAGCCAGCTCACCAAGAAGATCAGGCTCAAAGTGCCGCTGGTGAGCTCGGCGATGGACACGGTCACCGAGTCGCGGATGGCCATCGCGATGGCCCGGGCCGGCGGCATGGGTGTGCTGCACCGCAACCTGCCGGTCGCCGAACAGGCCGGTCAGGTCGAGATGGTCAAGCGCTCGGAAGCCGGCATGGTCACCGACCCGGTCACCTGCCGCCCGGACAACACCCTGGCCCAGGTCGACGCGATGTGCGCACGATTCCGGATCTCCGGCCTGCCGGTGGTCGACGAGTCGGGCGCGCTGGTCGGCATCATCACCAACCGCGACATGCGTTTCGAGGTCGACCAGACCAAGAAGGTCGCCGAGGTGATGACCAAGGGCCCGCTGATCACCGCGCAGGAGGGCGTGTCCGCCGACGCGGCGCTGGGGCTGTTGCGGCGCCACAAGATCGAGAAGCTGCCCATCGTCGACGGCCACGGCCGGCTGACCGGGCTGATCACCGTCAAAGACTTCGTCAAGACCGAACAACACCCGCTGGCCACCAAGGACAGTGACGGCAGGCTGCTGGTCGGCGCGGCCGTCGGTGTCGGCGGCGACGCCTGGGTCCGCGCCATGATGCTGGTCGACGCCGGGGTGGACGTGCTGATCGTGGACACCGCGCACGCGCACAACCGGCTGGTGCTCGACATGGTCGGCAAGCTCAAGGCCGAGGTGGGCGAGAAGGTCGAGGTGATCGGCGGCAACGTCGCCACCCGGTCGGCGGCCGCGGCCCTGGTCGCCGCCGGCGCCGACGCGGTCAAGGTGGGCGTGGGTCCGGGGTCGATCTGCACCACCCGGGTGGTGGCCGGTGTCGGCGCCCCACAGATCACGGCGATTCTGGAGGCGGTCGCGGCCTGCGGCCCGGCGGGCGTGCCGGTGATCGCCGACGGCGGACTGCAGTACTCCGGCGACATCGCCAAGGCGCTGGCGGCCGGCGCGTCGGCGGCCATGCTGGGCTCGTTGCTGGCCGGTACCGCCGAGGCCCCCGGCGAGCTGATCTTCGTCAACGGCAAGCAGTTCAAGAGCTACCGGGGGATGGGCTCGTTGGGAGCCATGGCCGGCCGGGGTTCGGGTGGCGGAAAGTCGTACTCCAAGGACCGCTACTTCGCCGACGACGCGCTCTCGGAAGACAAGTTGGTCCCGGAGGGCATCGAGGGCCGGGTGCCGTTCCGCGGGCCGCTGTCCTCGGTGATCCACCAGTTGACCGGCGGTCTGCGCGCGGCGATGGGCTACACCGGTTCGCCGAGTATCGAGGCGTTGCAACAGGCGCAGTTCGTCCGGATCACCGCGGCCGGACTCCGGGAGAGCCACCCGCACGACGTCGCCATGACGGTCGAAGCCCCCAACTACTACGCACGCTGAGGCCCAGATGGTCGAGATCGGGATGGGCCGTGTCGCCCGTCGCAGCTATGAACTGAGCGAAGTCAGCATCGTGGCCTCCCGGCGCACCCGCTCGTCGCAGGACGTGTCGACCGCCTGGCAGCTGGACGCCTACCGGTTCGAGATCCCCGTGCTCGCTCATCCGACCGATGCGCTGGTGTCACCGGCGTTCGCGATCGAGCTCGGCAAGCTCGGCGGCCTGGGCGTGCTCAACGGCGAGGGGCTGATCGGGCGGCACGCCGACGTCGAGGCCAAGATCGCGCAGCTCGTCGAGGCCGCCAGCAAGGAGCCCGAACCCTCGGCGGCGATCCGGCTGCTGCAAGAGTTCCACGCGGCACCGCTGAACCCGGACCTGCTGGGTTCCGCTGTCGCCCGGATCCGCGACGCCGGGGTCACCACCGCGGTGCGGGTCAGCCCGCAAAACGCCCAGGCGCTGACGCCGGTGCTGGTGGCTGCCGGCATCGACCTGCTGGTCATCCAGGGCACCATCGTCTCGGCTGAAAGAGTGGCCCGGGATAGGGATGGGGCCGGGGAACCGCTGAACCTCAAGACCTTCATCTCCGAGCTCGACGTGCCGGTGGTCGCCGGCGGCGTGCAGGACCACCGCACCGCGCTGCACCTGATGCGCACCGGCGCCGCCGGCGTCATCGTCGGCTACGGCGCGACCAGGGGAGTGACCACCAGCGACGAGGTGCTGGGCATCAGCGTGCCGATGGCCACCGCGATCGCCGACGCCGCCGCCGCGCGGCGCGAATACCTCGACGAGACTGGTGGCCGCTACGTGCACGTGTTGGCCGACGGCGACATCCACACCTCCGGCGAGCTGGCCAAGGCCATCGCCTGCGGCGCCGACGCGGTGGTGCTGGGCACGCCGCTGGCCGAGTCCGCCGAGGCGCTGGGCGAAGGATGGTTCTGGCCGGCCGCCGCGGCGCACCCGTCGCTCCCGCGCGGTGCGCTGTTGCAGATCGCCGTCGGTGAGCGCCCGCCGTTGCAGCAGGTGCTCAACGGGCCGTCCGACGATCCATTCGGCAGCCTCAACCTGGTCGGTGGGCTGCGCCGGTCGATGGCCAAGGCCGGCTATTGCGACCTCAAGGAGTTCCAAAAGGTCGGCCTGACGGTCGGTAGCTGACCGCAGGCCGCGCTGGCTTGTTACCCGCCGGTAAGGCCATACTGGTGCGATGAAGCCGGATTACGACGTACTGATCATCGGTTCGGGTTTCGGGGGAAGCGTCAGCGCGTTGCGGCTGACCGAAAAGGGCTACCGCGTCGGCGTATTGGAGGCGGGGCGCCGGTACGCCGACGAGGATTTCGCCGAGACGTCCTGGGATCTGCGTAAGTTTTTGTGGGCGCCGAGACTGGGTTGCTATGGCATTCAGCGCATCCATCCATTGAAGAACGTGTTGATCCTGGCCGGTGCCGGAGTGGGCGGCGGCTCACTGAACTACGCCAACACCCTGTATGTGCCGCCGGAGCCCTTCTTCAAAGACCCGCAGTGGTCGCACATCACCGACTGGCGCGACGAGTTGATGCCGCACTACGACCAGGCGCGACGGATGCTGGGCGTGGTCCAGAACCCGACCTTCACCGATGCCGACCGGATCGTCAAAGAGGTCGCCGACGAGATGGGTTGTGGGGACACGTTCGTGCCGACGCCGGTCGGGGTGTTCTTCGGTCCCGACGGCACCAAGGCCCCGGGCAAGACGGTGCCGGACCCGTACTTCGGGGGCGTGGGACCGGAGCGCACCGGCTGCCTCGAGTGTGGTGGCTGCATGACGGGCTGCCGCTACGGCGCCAAGAACACCCTGCTGAAGAACTATCTCGCGCTCGCCGAATCCTCTGGCGCACAAGTGATTCCGATGACGACGGTGAAACGCTTCGAGCAGCGTCCCGACGGCCTGTGGGAGGTACGCACCGTACGCACCGGCAGTTGGCTGCGCCGCGATCGGCGCACCTACACCGCCAAGCATGTGGTCCTGGCCGCGGGAACCTGGGGAACCCAGCATCTGCTGTTCAAGATGCGCGACGAGGGCCGGCTGCCCCGGCTCTCCAACCGCCTGGGCGTGCTGACCCGCACCAACTCCGAGTCCATCGTCGGAGCCGGAAGGTTGGAGGTCTCCCCGGACCTGGACCTGACCCACGGCGTGGCGATCACGTCGTCCATCCACCCGACGGCGGACACCCACATCGAGCCGGTCCGCTACGGCAAGGGCTCCAACGCGATGGGGCTGCTGCAGACATTGATGACCGACGGGCCGGGTCCCGAAGGCACCGACGTGCCCCGCTGGAAGCAGTTGCTCGAGACCGCCCGCGAGGATCCGCGCGCCATGCTGCGGCTGCTCAATCCCCGCCAGTGGAGCGAGCGCACCATGATCGCGCTGGTGATGCAGCACCTGGACAACTCGATCACCACCTACACCAAGCGCGGGAAACTGGGCATCCGCTGGTACACCAGCAAACAGGGCCACGGCGAGCCCAACCCGACCTGGATCCCGGTCGGCAACAGGGTCACCCGCCGCATCGCGGACAAGATCGACGGCGTGGCGGGCGGCACCTGGGGAGAGTTGTTCAACATCCCGCTGACCGCGCATTTCCTCGGCGGTGCGGTGATCGGCGACAACGCCGACCACGGGGTCATCGACCCCTACCACCGGGTCTACGGTTACCCGACGCTGTTCGTGGTGGACGGCGCGGCCATCTCGGCGAACCTGGGCGTCAACCCCTCGCTGTCCATCACCGCCCAGGCCGAGCGGGCCGCCTCGTTGTGGCCGAACAACGGCGAGAACGACCAGCGTCCATTGCAGAACGAGCCGTATCGCCGGCTGGAGCCGATCGCGCCCAAGGCGCCCGTGGTCCCGGCCGACGCGCCGGGGGCGCTGCGCTGGTTGCCGATCAATCCGGTCAGCTCGGCCAGCTAGCTCGCAATCGCCTGCAGCGGTGCGCCGCTGACCACGCGGCTGTGCTCCCCGTGCACGTTCACCGGCAGATCGCCCATCAGGGTGATGCGGTGCATCAGCCGGGGCTGGTCGTCGTAGTCGTCGACCGCCCGGTGCTGGGTCGCGCGGTTGTCCCACATGGCGACGTCGCCGTGCGTCCAGTTCCACCGAATGGTGTTCTCCGGCACGGTGATTCGCCGCTGCAGCAGTTCAAGTAGGGCGCTTGACTCGTGGCTGTCCAGGCCGACGAAGCCGCGCACGAAATCGCCGGCCAGCAGGGTGCGTTCACCGGTCTCCGGATGCACCCGCACCACGGGATGCTCGGTGCGGAAGTCCGGCTTTTCGAACGCCTGCCGAAACGCCCGCTGCGCGTCGTTCATCGAGATGGCGGCTTCGGTGGTGACGTAGTCGTAACGGTTGGTGTGCAGCGCCCAGAGATTTTCCACCAGAGGCTTGAGTGGCTCGGGCAGGTACTGGTAAGCCGCCACGGTCGAGGCCCACAGCGTCGAGCCGCCATAGGCCGGCAGCTTGACCGCACGCAGGATCGACGCCGCCGGATAGTTCGCGGCGAACGTCACGTCGGTGTGCCAGCGGTTCGCCTTGCCGTACTCGGAGTCGATCGGGGTGATCACCGGGATGTGCTTGGCGGCCAGGGCCGAAGCGGCCGGGTGGCCGATGGGCGTGCCCAGCAGAGCGGCGAACGCGAGCTGCTGCTCGTCGTCGAGGTGGTGCTGGTGACGGAAGAAGATCACCTTGTGGGTCAACAGCGCCCGGCGGATCTTCTCGACCGCGTCCTGGTCGAGGTCGCCGCCGAGGCGAACCCCGTCCACCCGGGCGCCGATGCGGCTGCCCAGCTTGGTGACGGTTATCTGACCTGTCATTGTCGTTTCCTTGGGTCGAAACGGGTGTAGTCGACTGACTACATTTGGTAGTGTAGTCAGATGACTACAACTTCTGCAACGGGCCCCGGGAAAATGCCCACCGGGCGCGCGGAAGTGGCCGCGGCGATCCTGGAGGCCGCCACCGACCTGTTCGCCGAGCGCGGTCCGGCCGCGACGTCCATCCGCGACATCGCCGCGCGATCCAACGTCAATCACGGACTGGTGTTCCGGCACTTCGGCACCAAGGAGCAATTGGTCGGCGCCGTGCTCGATCACCTGGGCGCCAACCTCAGTGCCCTGCTGGGCACCGATACACCCGCGGCCGTCCTGGAGAGTTCCATGGACCGGCAGATGCGGGTGATGGCCCGCACCGTGCTCGACGGCTATCCGGCGGGTCAGTTGCAGAAGCGCTTCCCCAACATCGCGACGCTGCTCGACGGCGTGCGCCCGTTGTACGACGACGACGTCAGGGCCCGGCTCGCGGTGGCCAATGCCCTTGCCCTGCAGTTCGGTTGGCGGCTGTTCTCGCCAATCCTGCGCGCCGCGACGGGGATTGAAGAGCTGACGGATGCCGAGATACGCCAGGCGGCAGGTGCCGAGGTGCAACGGATTCTCGGGCCCACCGATCCTCAGTGATCCCGGGACAGTTTGACCCGGGACAGCGCCCGCCGGTGCATGGGCTCGCGGCCGGGCGGCTGCTGCGGCGGCGGCAGGTGTGGCTTGCGGGGACACAGCGCGACCGTCGTCGCGGATTCGGTGCTCAGCTCCAGCTCGTCGCCGGCGTGCCGAATCCTCAGCTTGCCGCCGGGCCCGTCGCGCAGCGTGTAGGTGACATCGGTGTGGCTGACGTCGACGGTGACCCGGAAGTCTCGCCATCGCAACCGGAACCGTAACCGCGAAATGCCATCGGGCAGTTGCGGATCCAGTGACAGGATGGCCTCGTCGTCGCGCAATCCGCCGAAGCCTGCCACCAGCGCGGTCCAGGCACCGGCGAGCGAGGCCATGTGCAGACCGTCGCGGGTGTTGTGGTGCAGATCGCGCAGATCGATCAGGGCGGCCTCATAGGCGTAGTCGTGCGCGAGTTCCAAATGCCCGACCTCGGCGCACATGACCGCCTGGGTGCAGGCCGACAGCGACGAGTCACGCACCATGCGCGGCTCGTAGTAGTCGACGTTGCGGGCCTTCTGCTCGGGCGTGAACGCGTGGCTCTGCCAATGCATCGCCAGCACCAGGTCGGCCTGTTTGATCACCTGCGCGGGGTACAGGCGCACGTAAGGGTCGTGCAGCAGCAGCGGGTAGGAGTGGTTCTCCTGGAAGTCCCACTCCGCAAAGGTGGTGAACCCCTCGCACTGCTGATGGACACCCAGCCCGTCGTCGTAGGGAATGTTGGCGGCATCGGCCGCATCGCGCCAGGACGCCGCCTCCTCGGTGGTGACCCCCAGCGCCTTGGCCACATCGGGGTGGCGGTTGCAGGCGTCGGCGGCGATGTGCAGGTTGTTGGCGGCCATCAGGTTGGTGAAGGCATTGTCGCGCACGATCGCCGTGTACTCGTCGGGGCCGGTGACACCGTCGAGGTGCCAGACGCCGTGCCGGTCGTGATGGCCGAGGGAGAGCCACAGCCGGGCCGTCTCGACCAGCACTTGCAGGCCGCACTCGGCTTCCAGGTCGTGGTCCCCGGTGACGACGCGGTAGCGCTCGAAGGCCATCGCGATGTCAGCGTTGATGTGCCAGGCCGCGGTGCCGGCCGGCCAGTAGGCCGAGCACTCCTGCCCGCGGATGGTCCGCCACGGGAAGGCGGCACCCGCCAGCCCCAGTTCGGCCGCCCGCTCCTTGGCCAGGTCCAGGGTCGAGGCCCGCCAGCGCAGCGCGTCGGCCACCGTGTGCGGTGCGGTGTAGCTGAGCACCGGCAACACGTAACCTTCGGTGTCCCAAAAGGCGTGGCCGTCATAGCCGGTTCCGGTGAGCCCCTTGGCGGCGATGGCGCGGCGCTCGGCGCGGGCGCTGGCCTGCAACAGGTGGAAGAGCCCGAATCGCACGGCCTGCTGGGATTCGGGATCGCCCTCGACCTCGACGTCGGCGCAATCCCAGAAGTTGTCCAGATATTTCCGCTGCGCATCCAGCAGCCCCTGCCAACTGGTGTAGCGGGCGCTGTGCAACGCGGCGGCGACCTGGTCGCGCAGCGCCGGACGCGAGCGCATGCTCGACCAGCCGTACGCCAGGTACTTGACGATGCGCAGCTTCTGTCCCTCGCGCAGGCCGCAGATCACGGTGGTGCGCGCCAGATCGGCGCGCGCATCGGTGCCGATCTCGACGCGGCCGGCGACGTCCACCTCGTGATCCATACCAGCGGCCATCATCAGCGCACTGCTGCGGGTCCGGTGCATGAGAACCGCACCGGTATCGGTGCATTCGTGGGCGACCTCTTCCAGCGGGTTCTCCAGGATGGCCGCCACCCGCGGGTCGCCGGACGTATGCGGTTGGTCTTCGTTGGTGACGAGTTCGGACTGCACTGTCACGCGCACGAATTCGCCGACCGCCTCCACCACGTACTCGATGGCGGCGACGCCGCGCTGGGCCAGCGACACCAGCCGGGTGGAGACCACCTTGACCTCTTTGCCCGCCGGGGAGCGCCAGTGCGCGCCGCGGGTCAGCGTTCCGGCGCGCAGGTCCAGATTCCGCTCGTGGGAGAGCAATTCGCCGTAGCGCACGTCGAATGGCTCGTCCTCGACCAGCAGTCGGATGATCTTGCCGTTGGTGACGTCGACGAGAGTCTGGCCGGCTTCGGGGTAGCCGTAACCGGCCTCGGCGTAGGGCAGCGGCCGGATCTCGTAGAAGGAGTTCAGGTAGGTGCCCGGCAGGCCGTATGGCTCGCCCTCGTCGAGGTTGCCGCGCAGCCCGATGTGGCCGTTGGACAAGGTGAACAGGGATTCGGACTGGGCCAGAAGATTGAGGTCGAGCTGGGTCTCGCGTACGTGCCAGGGGTCAACGGGGAACGATTCGTCGGTGATCATGACTGCAGCAACTCGGCGAGGTCGGTGACCACCACGTCGGCGCCGTTGCGGCGTAAGTCCTCGGCTTGCCCCACTCGGTCGACGCCCACCACGAACCCGAAGTTACCGGCCCGGCCGGCCGCGACCCCGGACAGGGCGTCTTCGAACACGGCCGCCCCGTCGGGGGGGACGTCGAGCAGCTGCGCCCCACGCAGGTAGGAGTCGGGGGCCGGCTTGCCGGCGATGTGTTCGTCACGCAGGGTGATGCCGTCCACCCGCTTCTGCACGAACCGGTCCAGGCCGGTGATCTCGAGGACGTCGCGGGTATTGGCGCTCGAGGACACCACCGCGATTGCCAGCCCCGCGGCCGACACCGCCTCGAGGTAGCGCCGCGACCCGTCGAACACCTTGACGCCGTCTTCCTTCAAGACCTTCTGGAACATGTCGTTCTTGCGGTTGCCCAGGCCGTAGATCGTCTCGGCGTCATCGGGATCGTCGGGGCTGCCGTCGGGCAGGTGGATGTCGCGGCTTTCCAAAAACGACCGGACCCCGTCCTCGCGCTTCTTGCCGTCCACGTATTCGCGGTAGTCGGCGGCCTCGTCGAAGGGGACGAATTCGTCGCCGGTGCGCTTGGCCCGGTCGGACAGGTAGGCGTCGAACATGGCCTTCCAGGCTTTGGTGTGCACACTGGCGGTGTCGGTGAGCACGCCGTCGAGGTCGAACAGACAGGCACGCACCTTCTCTGGCAGACCCAGCACGGGTACCTCGCTCTCGGGTATCGGGGTTGGGCGCTATCCACTCCACCATGGTTGCGCGCGTGCCGCCAGGTTTCAGCCGTGCTCACTCGCGTGCGGCGGGGTGTCGTTCAGCAGTCCGCGCTCGATGAGGTCCAACACCTGGTCTCGCGAGAATCTGATTGCGGCGGGGCTGGCGGGCAGCGGTCCGTCGAGCAGCAGCCCGGCCAGGCCGTGCACCGCTGACCAGGCGGCGACCTCGGCTCCCGGTCGGCGCCCAGCATCCAGGAGACCGGCGGCCTTGACTTCGTCGAGCACCTGACCGAGGACGTCGAAGGGTTCGGCGCCGGCGGTGGTGTGCTCCGCGTCAGGGGATGTCGCGGGATGCGAGGTGAACGCGGTGCGAAACAGCCCCGGCTCCGAAATCGCGAAGTCGATGTAGGCGGTGCCGACCGCGCGCAGCCTCTTGCGGGGATCGTTGCTGCGATCGACACGTCGGCGCATCTGCGCGGCGAGCTCGCTGCGCGCGAAGCGCGACACCTCGGCCAGCAGCGCCTCGCGGTCGGCGAAGTGGCGGTAGGCGGCTGAGTGCGACACTCCGGCGGCCCGGGCCGCCTCACGCAGGATCACCCGATCGGGTCCGCCCTCGCGGGCCAGCGCGATGCTCGCCTCGATGAGGGCCGAGTGCAACGCCCCGTGGTGGTAACCCTTTTTGCCAGGGGAGTCGGTGCTCACGGAACCCATGCCCTTACCATCTCACGTCCGCCCGGATGTTGACAGCGGTCACATAGCGGCCGCATACTACGGAAGTAACCATTGGTCACATCGACCATATCCGATGAGGAAGGGAACTCCAATGACAAACACACGGGTGCTGGTCACCGGCGCCACCGGAAGGATCGGCGGGGCGGTCGTAGCGCAATTACTGGAAAAGGGCGTGGCGACGCGGGCCCTGGTACGTCGCGACGACGGGCGCAGCGCACGGTTGCGCGCCTTGGGCGCCGAGATCGTTGTCGCGGATATGCTTGACTTCCAACAAGTTCAGGCCGCAGTCGACGGTGTGGACCGATTGTTCTTCAACCCCCCGTACCACCCGCATGCACTCGACAGTGCGGTCTCCTTCGCCGTGGCTGCGCGCCGCAGCGGCGTTGAGGCAGTGGTCGCGCTGGGGCAGTGGCTGGCCAGTCCGGAGCATCCGTCTTTGATGACGCGTCAGCAGTGGTTGTCCGACAAACTGTTTGAACTGCTGCCGGACACCGCCCATGTCGCCGTTGATCCTGGGTTTTTCGCTGACAACTATTTCCAAGTTCTGCCGGTTGCCGCCCAGCTCGGGGTGCTGCCGATGCCCAGCACGGGGGGACGACGCAACGCGCCCCCGTCCAACGAAGACATCGCCCGGGTCGCGGTGGGTGCCTTGCTTGACCCGCACCGCCATGATGGTCGGGCCTATCGCCCGACTGGACCAAAGCTGTTGTCCGGCAAAGATATCGCCGACGCGATAGGCGAGGCGCTGGGTCGGCGGGTCCGCCTCATGGAAATTCCCCCGTGGATGTTCATGCGAGCTGTGCGCGTGGGCGCCAAGCGACTCGGAGTCGACATGTACTTCGAGTCCGGCTTGCGGCATTACCTGCCCGAGACCGGCCTCGGAACCTGGGAGGTGGGCGGGCCGACCTCCCATGTGCGGGATGTCGCCGGTGTTGAACCCGAGGACTTTCTCACCATCGCCCGCCGCTACGTCAGCGCGGCGGATACCCGGCGCACCGCAGGCAATATGCTGCGCGAGATCGGGAGTCTCATGCTGACCGGACTGGTACCGGCGCACCGGCTCGACCGCTTCGACCGACGCCAGCAGCATCCGCAGCCCGCCCAGTCCCGGTATTCGGCCGAGTCGGCCGTGTGGCAAAGCCAGCACGCCCCGTCAGCTGAGGCAACCCCCTACCGGTTCGGCGCACTCAAGACCGCTGCGATGCCGGCCACCCCTGACCGTCTGTGGGACCAACGCCTGTCGTCCTAGCGGGTTCGTCTGGGTCGGCGGGTGGTGCGGTGGCCGCCGGCCGGCCCTGCGTTATCGACGGGCGGTTGCGCTTCGGCGGATGATTCGCACCATTTCCGTTGGGCGCTCGAGCGCCGAGAAGTGGCCGGTGCCTGGAATTGTGATGATGTCGGCGTGGGGGAGCCGGCGGGCGACCTGCTCGCGGTCCGCGACGCGCGACCAATCGTGCTCGCTGTAGATCAGCGTCACGGGGGCCTCCACCTGGGTGTAGCGGTCGCGTGCGTCGATGAACCCGGTGAGGTTGCGCATGATGGCCCGGTTCACCGTGGGGTAGCCGCGGCGCCGGCCGCTGCGGCGCAGTTCGGTGACGAAGTCCTTCGGGAGCGCACCGCGGTCGGCGAAGCCGCCGGCAAGCATGCCTTTGAGGATGAGCCGGTTTTCCAGCCGGGCGAAGATCGGCCCGGAGCCGGGGAGCCGGACGGCCGTTCCGATCAGGCGGGCGAGCCAGTTGCCACGCTCGAGTCCACTCGGGTAGTCGTAGGGATTGAAGGCGATGACGCTGGACAGGTGGCCTGTCAGCTCGATCGAGGCCAGCAATGCGATCGCACCGCCCATCGATTCGCCTACCAACGTGACGTCCCGCAGGTCCAGCGCGGTGATGAATTCGACGAGGGCGCCGCGCAGTTCGGGCTCGCCGTAGCGTGCGCCGCCGGCGATGTCGGACCATCCCATCCCGGGCAGGTCGAGCGCGTAGACGGTGTATTCGTCCCACAGCGCGGGCACTACCCGCTGGAAGTAGTCCAGCTGGGTGCGGACCGTGTGCAGCAGAACGAGCGGCGGACCGGTTCCTGCCGTGAAGTAGCGCAACCGCGACCCGTCGGACCGGCGCAGGAACTTCACCGTGCCGCGGCCGCCGCTCCAGGTCATGGTGTAACGCTGGTCGGGAATCTCGTTGGCGTGCATCTATTTACCTTTCGCACACTGCTTGGATGGCGCGAAGCCGTCCGTCGGCCAGGGCCTGGGTGAGGTTTTCAGCCTTCCGGCCGAAGTCGGTGACGAACGCGTGCAGGCCCAGCGGGCTGTCGGGCTGGGCCAGCACGGCCTGCATGAGCGCGGCCGCCTGGTCGGTGAGATCGTTCCAGTGCTCGACCGTGAACCCGGCGGACTCCACGGCGGCGCGCAATTGCTCGGGGGTGACCAGGCAGCTGCGCCCGGGCTCGTCGGCCCACGGGAGCGGATAGTCGAGCGCGGGGCCATCATCCCCGATTGTGATGTCCCACAGGGCAAGCCGCCCGCCACCTTTGAGGACGCGGTGCGCCTCGGCGTACAGGCGGGCCTTGTCGGGCACGTTCATCTGGACGTGCTGGCTGATGGCGACGTCGAAAGTTCCGTCGGGGAAGGGAAGTTCGGTGACATCGGACTGCCGAACGGTGATGAGGCCGTCGAGTCCGACGAGTCGGTTGAGCCAACGGTTCGTCTGGCAGTATTCGTCGGTCAGGTCCACCGCAGCGACGGTGCAGCCGTAGCGGTCGGCGACGTAGCGGGCGGTGCCACCGACTCCGCTGCCGGCGTCGAGAACCAAGCTCTCGCTGGTGATTTGCGCCAGGTCCACCAGCTGGTTGGTGGCAATGCGGCCCATGGTGTGGAAGTCCTCCAGCAATGCCAGGTCGGCCGGGGTGAGGTGGTCAAGGTCTTTGCCGGCGCAGACCAGCGCATGCTCGATGTTGGTGCGCGACAGTCCTGTCGAGTACTGGTTCTCGATTGTGTCGTTCATTTCTGCACCCGGGCCCCGGCGATGCCGATCGGCGCGCCCAGCAGCAGCCATTGGACCTCCACGTCGGCGTGCCCGGGGACATAACTGCTGCCCATAGCTGGTGTGTTCATCGCGTTGCCCTTTCGGTGATCGTGGTGATCTCGGTTTCCGGACGGTGTGCCGACTGCCGGGATGGCAGAAGCCAGGCGACGATGATCGCGGCGCCCAGCGCGATGCCCGCGCACACCAGCGAGCTGACCTGCATGCCGTCCAGGAACGCGCGGTTGACCACGCCGCGGACGGCAGCGGCCTGCGGCGCCGGCAGTTGCTGGATCACCGTGTGGGCCACAGCCATCGAATGACGCATGGCATCGGCGGGTAGTCCGGTCAAGGCGGAGGCGCCCAGATGCCCCGAGTACACCGATGCGAAGACGCTGCCCGCGATGGCGACTCCGAGGGTGCCGCCGAGTTCGCGCGTCGTGTCGTTGACGGCCGAGCCCACCCCCGCCTTGTCGGCGGACAAAGATCCCATGATGGCCTCGGTGGCCGGTGAAAAGGTCAGGCCGAGGCCGCCCCCGAGCAGTAGCATCTGCACGGCGATCTGGTTGTACGGCGTGGCGGCGTCGGCGGTGGACGCCCACGCCAGCCCGCCGGCGAATATGGCGAGGCCTGCGGAGACGACGGCGGTGGTGCCGATTCGTTCCACCAGCCGGGGCCCAAGGATGCTGGCCAGCGCGATGGACCCGGCGACCGGCAGCAATCGCACGCCGGCCTGAAACGCCGTGTAGTCCTTGATGAATTGGAAGTACTGGGTGATGACGAAGATGAAACCGAACAGGGTGAGAAACCCGGCGGTCACCGCCAGGCTGCCGCCGGAGAACCGCCGGTTGGCGAACACCGAGACGTCGAGCATCGGATGGGTGCTGCGCCGCTCCCAGAGCGCAAATGCGGCGAGAATGCTTGCGGCGAGCGCGAATCCGGCCGCGGTTCGGCCGTCGGTCCAGCCCCAGGTGGGCGCCTCGATGACCGTGTAGACGAGCGTCGTGATCCCGGTTGCGGACAGGATGAGGCCGGGGACGTCGACGCGCGGCGTCGCGGGGTCGCGCGAGGTCGGAACGAACAGCGTGCCGCCGATGATGGCCAGGGCCGCGATCGGAATGTTCACCATGAATATCGAGCCCCACCAGAAGTGCTCGAGCAGCCATCCGCCGCTGATCGGCCCCACGGCCACCCCGACGCCGACCATGGCCGCCCACAGTCCGATCGCCTTGGCGCGGGGTACCGGGTCGGTGAAGATGTTGGTGATCAGTCCCAGCGTGGTCGGGAAGATCACCGCGGCGCCCACCCCCATGGCCGCGCGTGCCGCGATCAACGCGTCCGCCGAATTCGTTTGTGCCGCAATCGCGGAAGTTACGGCGAACAGTGCCAGCCCGGAATTCAGCCAGCCTCGCCTGCCGTAGCGGTCGGAGAGGCTGCCCGCCGAGAGCAGCAGACCGGACATCACCAGGGTGTAGGCGTCGACGATCCACTGCAGTTGAGCGGTGTCGGCACCGAGTTCACGTGACAGCGTGGGCAGCGCGACGTTGACGATGGTGGCATCGACGCTGATGACGAAGACGCCAAGGCAGATGACGGCGAGCGCGGCGATCGGATGACTGCGGGAGCGCGTGAGCACCGGAGCGGTATGCATGACAAGACGATAAAGTCGATAGACAAATAAATCAAGTAATATGTTGAAAAACATGTCTGTAACACGGTAGGCTGACGTGGTGCCGGTCCGGAACTACAACCAGAACTGCCCGATCGCGCGCGGCCTCGACGTCCTGGGCGAGCGGTGGACGTTGCTGATCCTGCGCGAGCTGGTCGGAGGAGCCCGCCGCTACGGCGACCTGCGCGACGCGCTGCCCGGGATCGCAACCAATCTGCTCGCCGAGCGGCTCAAAGAACTACAAGAGGCCGGGCTCGTCGACCGGAACGACCTGCCGGCGCCCATCGGGCGTACCGTGTACACGCTCAGCGACCTGGGCTGGCAGCGGGTACTGCCGATCCTGCACAGCATCGCGTGGTTCGGGCTGGACCGACTGGACCCGGTCGAGGACGGCCCGGTGTCGCCGCTCAACGGGTTCCTCGCGGGAATACTGCTGGGCGGCAACGCCGCTAACGCAGCCGACGTCGAGGCGACGTATCGCGTCGAGATCGACGGCCGCCGTTTCGAGTTCGCGGTAACGCAAGGCCGCCTCGCGGCCGCTCGGGGCGAGCCTTCGGTGACTCTGACCGCCAGCGCGGCCGACCTCGTCACCGCCCGGCTGGGGGCAAGCGAAGTCAAGCGTAAGGCAGCGCTACGCCGCATCGAGTTCGACGGCGACCCGGATGCCGTCGACACAATGCGTCACGTGTTTTCGCTGTAGCCCTGCGGGGCGGCGGCGATGCCGGCAGCCACTAGACTCGCGTGCGTGGCCGACCCCACTGAAATCCCTGAAATCGAGGTATCCGAGGTCTCCGGATCGCCGGCTCGACCGGTGCTCGTCGTGGACTTCGGCGCGCAGTATGCGCAGTTGATCGCCCGCCGCGTCCGCGAGGCGCGGGTGTTCTCCGAGGTCATCCCGCACACCGCCACGGTGGAGGACATCAAGGCCCGCGATCCGCTGGCGCTGGTGCTCTCCGGTGGGCCGTCCAGCGTTTACTCCGAAGGCGCGCCCCAGATTGATCCGGCGCTGTTCGATCTCGGGGTGCCGGTGTTCGGCATCTGTTACGGGTTTCAGGCCATGGCGCAGGCGCTGGGCGGAACCGTCGCGCACACCGGCACCAGCGAATACGGCCGCACTGAGTTGAAAGTCCTTGGCGGCGAACTACATTCGGGACTGCCGAATGTGCAACCGGTATGGATGAGCCACGGCGACGCGGTCACGGCCGCACCCGACGGGTTCGAGGTGGTGGCCAGCAGTTCCGGTGCTTCGGTGGCGGGCTTCGAAAATCGGCAGCGGCGCCTGGCCGGCGTGCAGTATCACCCGGAGGTCATGCACAGTCCGCACGGGCAGCAGGTACTCAGCCGATTCCTGCACGACTTCGCCGGGTTGGGCGCGGACTGGACGGCCGCCAACATCGCCGAGGTGCTGATCGAACAGGTGCGTGCCCAGATCGGTGACGGTCGAGCGATTTGCGGGCTGTCCGGCGGCGTGGATTCCGCGGTGGCCGCCGCGCTGGTGCAGCGCGCCATCGGGGACCGGTTGACCTGTGTCTTCGTCGACCACGGGTTGCTGCGCGCCGGCGAGCGCGCGCAGGTGCAACGCGATTTCGTGGCAGCCACCGGCGCCAACCTGGTCACCGTCGATGCGGCCGACACCTTCCTCGACGCGCTCGCGGGCGTGACCGACCCCGAAGGCAAGCGCAAGATCATCGGCCGCCAGTTCATCCGGGCCTTCGAGGGAGCGGTCCGAGACATTGTGGGGGACAAGGACTCTGAGGATTCCGGTGTCGAGTTCCTGGTGCAGGGCACGCTGTATCCCGACGTGGTGGAGTCCGGCGGCGGCAGCGGCACCGCGAACATCAAGAGCCACCACAACGTCGGCGGCCTGCCCGGCGACCTGAAGTTCAAGCTCGTCGAGCCCCTGCGGCTGCTGTTCAAGGACGAGGTGCGCGCGGTCGGCCGCGAGCTGGGTCTGCCGGAGGAAATCGTTGCGCGCCAACCGTTCCCGGGTCCCGGTCTGGGGATCCGGATCGTCGGCGAGGTCACCGCTGCGCGGCTGGACACCCTGCGGCGCGCGGACTCGATCGCCCGCGAGGAACTGACCACGGCCGGCCTGGACAACCTGATCTGGCAGTGCCCGGTGGTGCTGCTGGGTGAGGTGCGCTCGGTCGGCGTGCAGGGCGATGGTCGCACCTACGGGCACCCGATCGTGCTGCGCCCGGTGTCCAGTGAGGACGCCATGACCGCCGACTGGACCCGGGTTCCCTACGAGGTGCTGGAGCGCATCTCGACCCGCATCACCAACGAGGTGGCCGAGGTCAACCGCGTGGTGCTGGACATCACCAGCAAACCACCCGGCACCATCGAATGGGAGTAGCCGGCCGCCGCGAAATCGGCCACAGGGCACCCATCAGCCACACCAGTACCGATCGCATAACACTGCCCCTTGCGTCGCTTGACGGTTGTCGGAGGGCGGGTGTTTACTTCGAAATGTATCGAACATACATTCGAATACACTTCCCGGAACCTGGTGCTAGGAGGCTGTCATGACCGCGGCTTTTGCCTCCAGCCCCCGCCAGGACACCCGTGCTGAACAGCTGGAATCGCTTCGCCGGCGGATGGCGAGCATCTCCGGCAAGAAGGCCGGGCCGGCCTTCGCGCCCGCCGGCGACCTGCTGCCGGACTCGGAATTCCAGCTGGCCCTCCCGTCGTGGCTGGCCGATCTGTTGCCCGCGCCGGTGCCGCGGGGAACGGTCGCCGTGCTCTCGGGTGCCCGGTCGCTGCTGCTGAGCATGGTGGCCGCCGTCACGGCGGCCGGTGGCAACGCCGCAATCGTCGGCCAGCCGGACATCGGGCTGCTGGCCGCCGCGGAGATGGGGGCGGATCTGAGCCGGGTCGCGGTGATACCGGATCCCGGAACCGATCCGGTGGAGGTGGCCGCGGTGCTCGTCGACGGCATGGATCTGGTGGTCCTGGGGCTGGGCGGGCGCCGGGTGCCGCCAACGCGGGCGCGCGCGGTGGTGGCCCGCGCCCGGAACAAGGGCTGCACCCTGTTGGTCACCGGTGGCGATTGGCAAGGGGCGCCCACGCGCCTTGCCGCCCGGGTCTGTGGTTATGAGATCACTCCGGGCTGTCGGGAGGCGCCCGTCCCTGGATTCGGCCGGATCGCCGGGGTGCGGCTGCAGGTCAGCGGGATGTGTGCGGGACGACGGGTGATGACCCCAGCGCGAGCCGGGTAATACCGTGGTGCCCCCTTCTGGCTCAAGGGTTTTGGCGATCTGGTGCATGGATTGGCCCGCGGTCGCGGCGGCGACGGCCGCGGGTCTGTCCGCGACCACCCCGATCGCGGTCACGCTGGCCAACCGGGTGATCGCCTGCTCGTCGGCCGCCCGTGCGGCCGGAGTGCGGCGGGGGTTGCGGCGCCGGGAGGCGGCCGCCCGGTGCCCGCAACTGCACGTCACCGCCGCCGACGCGGACCGCGACGCCCGCTTCTTCGAAGCGGTGGTTGCGGCGGTGGACGACCTGGTACCCCGTGCCGAGGTGCTGCGGCCCGGCCTCCTGGTGATGCCGGTGCGCGGGGCGGCCCGCTATTTCGGGTCCGAGGTCACCGCCGCCGAACGGCTGATCGATGCGGTGGCTGTGAGTTCAGTGGCCGGCGCCGAGTGTCAGGCCGGGATCGCCGACCAGTTGTCCACCGCGGTCTTCGCGGCGCGGGCGGGCCGTATCGTCGAGCCGGGAGGCGATGCGAAGTTTCTGTCGGTGCTGTCCATCCGCCAACTTGCCACCGAGCCGAGCCTGTCCGGTGCCGGCCGCGAGGAACTGACGGACCTGTTGTGGCGGATGGGGATTCGTACCATCGGGCAGTTCGCCGCACTGTCGCGCAGCGACGTGGCTTCCAGGTTCGGCGCCGACGGGGTGACCGCGCACCGGTTGGCCCGCGGCGAACCCGAACGGCCGCCGTCGGGCCGGGAGCCGCCGGCCGAACTCGAGGCCGTGCTGGATTGCGATCCGCCGATCGACCGGGTTGATGCCGCGGCGTTCGCCGGGCGCTCACTGGCCGGCCGTCTGCATCAGACGCTGATGGCCGCCGGGGTGGGATGCACCCGGCTGGCCATCCACGCCGTGACCGCCAACGGCGAAGAACTGCACCGGGTGTGGCGGTGCGCCGAGCCGTTGACCGAGGATGCCACCGCCGATCGGGTGCGCTGGCAGCTCGACGGATGGTTGAGCAGCCGCACCGCGCGCGATCCCCGTCCCACCGCCGCGGTGACGTTGTTGCGGCTGGGCGCGGTGGAGGTGGTATCCGCCGAGGCGTTGCAGTTGCCGCTCTGGGGCGGCCTGGGTGAGGAGGACAGGCTGCGGGCCCGCCGGGCGCTGGTGCGGGTGCAGGGCCTGCTCGGCCCCGAGGCGGTGCGAGTGCCGGTGCTGTCCGGCGGGCGCGGCCCGGCCGAGCGCATCACGCTGATCCCGCTGGGCGACGAGCCGGTACCGCGGGCCGACCCCGACCTGCCGTGGCCCGGCCGGCTGCCCGAGCCCTCACCGGCGGTGTTGCTTGACGATCCGGTGGAACTTCTTGACGCCCAAGGAAATCCGATACGGGTGACCATTCGGGGGCTGTTCTCCGCCGACCCCGCGCGCATGATCGCCCAGGGCCGGGACGAGCGGCTGTGCTGGTGGTCCGGGCCCTGGCCGGTCGACGAACGATGGTGGGATCCCGACCTGGGTAAGGGTCGCACCGCCCGCGCCCAGGTATTGCTGGAGAGTGAGCGTGCGCTGCTGCTGTGCTATCGCCAGCGGCGCTGGTATGTGGAGGGCAGTTACGAATAACTGTGTGAGTCAACGTATTCGACGCGCCGGAGTGCGTCGGGCGTCAGGTCCTTGAGTGAGGGATATCCATCGACGGCCATGATCAGGTCCGCTTCGGCCAGCAGCGAGCGCAAGACGTGCACGATGCCGTCGACACCGCCGACGGCCAGCCCGTAGGCGTAGGGGCGGCCGATCCCCACGGCGGTAGCACCCAGCGCGAGCGCTTTGATGATGTCGGCGCCGCCGCGCACACCCGAGTCGAACAGCACCGGCATCCCGCCGGCGGCCTCGATCACCCCGGGCAGGCAATCCAAGCAGGGCAACCCACCGTTGGCCTGTCGACCGCCATGGTTGGAGCAGTAAATGCCGTCCACGCCAATGTCTTTGGCGCGGCGAACGTCGTCGGGATGGCAGATGCCCTTGACCATCAGCGGCAGGCTGGTCTCGGATCGCAGCCACTCCAGGTCCGACCACCGAAACGGTCCACCGAAGATCGGTAGCTTGCGCACCGCCGCCTCGGTGGCGTCTTCGCCCCGGCTCAGGCTGGCGCGAAAAACCGGATCGCTGGTGTAGTTGGCCAGGCAGCCACTGGGCACCTGGGGGTAGTTACCGCCGCTCAGGTCGCGGGGGCGCCAGCCGGTGACCCAGGTGTCGAGGGTGACGGCAATGCCCTTGAAGCCGGCCGCCTCGGCCCGGTGCACCAGGCTGGCGGCCATCGTGCGGTCCGGCGGCGTGTACAGCTGGAAAAAGGCCGGGGTGTCGCCCAGCTCGGCGGCAAGGTCTTCCATCGGGTCGGCCGACAGTGTTCCCACGAAAAACGGCACACCCGTGCGGACCGAGGCCCGCGCGCAGAGCATGTCCCCGTGCCCGTCCGGGTCGCATACCCCGATGACGCCGATGGGTGCCATGAAAATCGGGGACGGCAACCTGATGCCGAACAACTCGACGGACATGTCGCGCTGCTCGGGGGCGATTCCCATGCGCGGATACAACCCCCACCGCTTGAAAGCCTCGCAGTTGGCGCGCTGGGTGTGCTCGTCACCGGCGCCGCCTGCCACGTATCCCAGCACTTTCGGCGTCATCGCCGCCGACGCCTTTTTCTCCAGCTCCTCGAACCTGATCGGGTACTGCGGCTGATTGCCGTGGAGCGACTGGTCGTACAACTCGTTTTGATAGTCGGCGAAAGCCATAGTCGCTGCTTTACCCCGTGCTTCAGTCACCAAACGAGCGCTCGGCGATCCAGCCCGGCGTCTGCGTCGCCGTCAGTACCGCCCGAAGGCGATGGCCACGTTGTGCCCACCGAAGCCGAACGAGTTGTTGATCGCGTACTCGTAGTTGCCCGGGCGGGGTTTGCCGGCCACCACGTCCAGGTCGATTTCGGGGTCGAGGTTTTCCAGATTGAGGGTGGGCGGAACCACCT
>NZ_LZTA01000081.1 GCF_001665875.1 Mycobacterium sp. 852002-40037_SCH5390672 | reverse complement strand
ACGCCACCGCAGATCGCGATGTCGGCCTCGCCGAACACGATGTTGCGCCAGGCCTGCGCGATGCCCTCCGAACCCGAGGCGCACGCCGACACGGGGGTGATCACCCCGGCCTTGGCGTGGCGCTCCAGCCCCACCGCCGCCGAGGCGCCGTTGGGCATGTACTTCTGCACCCCAAGCGGAGAGACGGCCTTCATGCCACGAGCGCGCATGTCGTCGTAGCTGAAGACCATCTCTTCCGACGAACCCAAACCGGTACCGATGGACACCAGCAAGCGGTTGCTGTCGACCTCGGGAGACCCGGCGTTCTCCCAGAGCCGCCGGCTCAACACGGTCGACATCCGCTGCAGGTAGCCGGTCCGACGCAGCTCGACGCGGGTCAACTGGCTGTCGAACTCCTCCAGCAGATGCCCGCCGATGCGCACCGGCAGGTCGAACTCCTCGACGAAGGGGTCCTCGAGCTTGCGGATACCACTTTGGCTGTCCAACAACAGCTTCCAGGTATTCTCGGCATCAGTTGCCAGTGCAGTCGTCATGGCGACGCCAGTGACAACTACATTCGGGAGCGTTTTCCCGGTAACCAGCTCTGTCATGGGTCTTGCGAACGTTCCTTCCCTAACTTGTCCGGCTCCTGCTCGGGCCATCTCGGCCCGCATCGTCGCCGGATGCCGTGCTCAATAACGCCCGAAGGCGAGTGCCACGTTGTGACCACCGAAGCCGAACGAGTTGTTGATCGCGTAACGGAAATCGCCGTAGCGAGGTTCGCCCGCGACAACATCAAGGTCGATCTCGGGATCAGGTGTTTCGTAGTTCAGTGTTGGCGGTATCACGCCGTCCCGAAGGCTCAATACCGTGAGAACAGATTCCAGCGCTCCGACCGCACCGATCGAGTGCCCCAAAGCGGACTTCGGCGCGTACACCGCCGCCTCCTGGCAACCGGCGACCCGAATGGCGTTGGCCTCGGCGGTGTCGCCGATCGGCGTCGCGGTGCCGTGCGCGTTGATGTGGTCGATGTCCTTGGGGGACAACCCCGCCAACTCGAGCGACCTCGTCATTGCCCGGCCCGCACGCACGCCGTCAGCCGCCGGCGCGACCATGTGGAACGCGTCCGACGTGATGCCGGCGCCCAGCAAACGGGCCAGCGGCTTGGCGCCGCGTGCCTTGGCATGCTCCTCGGTCTCGATGACCATCATCGCCCCGGCCTCACCGAACACGAAGCCGTCGCGGTCCTTGTCGAACGGCCGCGATGCGCGCTCCGGCTCATCGTTGCGCGTCGACATGGCCCGCATCATCGAAAATGCCGCGATCGGCAGCGCCTCGATGGGGCCCTCGACACCCCCGCACACCGCGAAATCGGCGTCACCCATGACGATCTGACGCCAGGCGTGGGCAATTGCCTCGGAACCCGACGAACAGGCCGACACCGGGGTGATGACCCCGGCGCGGGCACCGAGCTGCAGACCCACCACGGCTGCGGCGCCGTTGGGCATGATCATCTGAACCGCGAGTGGCGAGACCTTGCGGGGGCCGCCCTCGTTCATCAGGTCGTAGGTCTCCACGATCCGTTCGGCGCCGCCGAGGCCGGTGCCGACCACGACCGAGAACCGGTCGGGATCGACCTCCGGGCTACCGGCGGTCTCCCACAACTGAGCGCTGAGCACCTTGGCCAACCGCTGGACGTACGACATCCGCCGCATGTCGAGCCTGCTCATGTGCTCGTCGATGGGCTCCTTGAGGTGCCCACCGATCTTGACGGGCAGGTCCCACTTGGTGACGAACTCGTCTTCGAGGACGTGGATGCCGCTTTCGCCGGCCAACAAACCCTTCCACGTGCTCTCGACGTCCGGCGCGATCGACGTCGTCGCCGTGACGGCGGTTACCACAACATTGGGGTAACCGCCGTTAGCAGTGGAAGGCTTGCTCACTTGTCCGCTTCCAGCCTCGACTTGACGTTGGCGACCGCCTCGGGGTTGTCGGTCTCCAGCTTGGCCCGCAGCGCCTCGGCGGCTTCGGGGTTCTCTTCTTCGAGCTTCTGGATGTAGGAGACGACGTCACCGACGGTGCGCAGACCAGCGAGGTCCTCGTCCGGGATCTTGACGCCGTACTTGTCCTCGGTCTGAACGGCGATCTCGACCATCGACAGCGAGTCGATGTCCAGGTCGTCGACGAACGACTTCTCCGGGGTGACCTCGGAGGGCTCGATACCGGTTACCTCTTCGATGATCTCGGCGATACCGGCGATGATTTCTTCCTGGCTGACAGCCACGGCGTGTTCCCTTCGTAATGTGTTGTGTGTTAGTCGAATTGACGTGCTATGCGGTTGTACTGGTTTGCAACTGGTCGAGCTGGCTTTAGAGCTCAGCCAAAGCGTCCAGGTCTGCGGGCGACTTCACGGCACGAGCCGTAAGTCCCCGAAGTTCTCGTTTGGCGATACCGGTGAGCGTGCCCGCGGGCGGGAACTCCACGGCCGCAGTGACTTCCAGGTCACGTAGCGTCGCGGTGCACAGGTCCCAGCGCACCGGCTGGGTCAGTTGAGCGACCAGCGCCTCCATCGCCGCGGCCGCCGAGGCGACCGGCTTGCCGTCGCGGTTGGACAGCAGGGTGGCGGTGGGTTCGGACGGCTGGACGGCGGCCGCAGCGGCGGCGTAGCCGTCCAGCGCCGATGCCATGTACTTGGTGTGGAACGCTCCGGCCACACCAAGAGCGCGCACCCGGGCCTTTTCCGGCGGGTCCTCGGCCAGCTTCTCCAGCGCGGTCAGCGAGCCGGCGGCAACGATCTGCCCGGCGGCGTTGCGGTTGGCCGGGAACAGGTCGAGCTGCTCGAGGCGGGTCAGAACGTCGGCCTCGTCACCACCGAGCACCGCGGACATGCCGGTCGGTTCGACGGCGCACGCCTTGGCCATCTCAGCGCCGCGGGTGGCGGCCAGGGCGACGGCGTCGTCGGCGGCGATCACGCCGGCGATCGCGTAGGCGGCGATCTCTCCGACGGAGTGGCCGGCCACGACCAGGTCCGCGTCCGACAGCAGGCCGCGCTTGCTCAGCTCCTGGTGGGCCAGCAGCGTGGCGGCCACGACCAGCGGCTGGGTGACCGCGGTGTCGGTGATCTCTTCGGTCGATGCGGTGGTGCCCAGGCGCACGAGGTCGAGGCCACTGGCCTTGGACCACAGCGCCAACTGGTCAGCGGCGCCGGCCAGCTCCAGCCATGGCGAGAGCATCCCCTCGGTCTGCGAACCCTGTCCGGGCGCAAGTAATGCGATCACGTGTTTAAGAGAACACTGTGGAAACGGTTTTGGCGGGTGTAACAGATTATGAACCTCGTCTTAGGTTTTTGTATATACCCTACAAAATAGCTCTGTAAGCTACGGGTTTGATATCGTGCCGCGATTTGTTGCCTGGGTCACTATCACCCGAATTGTCCCGCCACAGCCCCTTTGACCGGCAGCGGAACCGCCGGCATGGCGTTGTTGGCGGCGCTAGAAGGATGGGTCGGGTAGTTGAGTTGGCCCACCGTCGCCGCCACTCGCAGCACATATGCATCACGGGGCTGCATGGGATCGCGGCCGGTGAAGTCGGTGATCCGCTTGAGTCGGTAGCGCACGGTGTTTGGATGAACGAACAACTTTCTGGCACAAGCTTCAATCGCGCCGCCACAATCTAAGTAAGCGTCGAGGGTCTCGATCAGCGTCGGACCCGCGTCGGCCAACGGCCCCATCACGTCGGTGTGCAGCGCCACGATCGCCGACGCGTCGCCCATCAGGGCACGTTCGGGCAGCAGTTCGCGGGCCGGCACGGGACGTGGCGCTCCGCGCCATCCACCGACGGCGTTCATGCCGGATATCGCCTCGCTGGCGCTGTGGTAGGCCGCCGTGAGCATCGGCGCGGTGGGTCCGACGACCACGGGGCCGTCGGCGAACGCCACCAGCAGATCGCCCAGGAATTTGTCGGTCGGCGACAATTGGCCGGACACGATCGCGACCAGCCAGGTGCCGTGCACGTCGGTGAGGGCCGCGCGCCCGTGGCGTGCGGCGATGTCGCGGACGTTCTGGCTCGCGCGTTCGCTGTCGTCGGGCCCGGTCGACCCGTCGCGCCCGGGGGCCGGCGTGCCGACCACGACCGTCGCCGGGGCGGTGGTGTCCCAGTTCAGTGCCGCGGCGCGGGACAGCAGCTCGGGGCCCGTATCGCCGCGGACCACCGCGTCGACGACGCTGGCCTCCATCCGGCTGTCCCAGGTCCCGCGTGCCTCGGCCGCGTTCGCGTAGGCGGTGGCGGCGGTGAACGCCAGATCGCGGCTGTACTTCAGGATGCCCACCGTCAGCGCGGTCAGCTGCTCTTCGGAGCGGGCCAGCAACGGGACGACTTCCTCGAAGAAGTCCATGGTCACGCGGGCCATGTCGACGCTGTGGCGCAACGCGATCCGGCGGGCAAGGTCCTGGGGCACCAGCTCGAAGGCCTGCGCGGTGTGGCTGACGTTGCTGTGCGGGTCTTGCATCCACTCGGCGAAGTTGTTGATGGCCGTCTGCACCACCAACGCCATGCTGGCCCGCTGCGACGCCTCCAGGTCGCCGAAGAACGGCAACCGGTCCTGCATGACGGAGACCGCTTCGGTAGCCAGCCGCCCCGAATACTGCTTCAGCCGCCGCAGTACCGACTCCGGCACCGTGTCCAGCAACTCGAGCGGTGACCGGGGCTGTTTGGCGAACGGACCGGCGAAGGGGTTGTCATTCACCCCTAAAAGCTACGCGTGTTTTCTAGAAGTTTCCGCCAAAGGCGGCGCGTGGCCGTCGCCCTGAGCCTCAGGACACGCCGGGATCGGACGTCTGTTCCGGGGCGGCCTGCACGTCGTCGATCTTGTATTGGCGGGCGGCGGCGATCGGCACCGAGGGATCGATCTCACCGTCGCGCGCCAGCGCCTCGAGCACCGCGACCACCTGCGATTCGGCGTCGGTGTTGAAGTAGCGCCGCGCCGCGGGCCGGGTGTCGGAGAACCCGAACCCGTCGGTGCCCAGGGTGACGAAGGTGCCCGGCACCCAGGGCCGGATCTGCTCGGGAACGGCGCGCATCCAGTCCGAGACGGCGATCACCGGGCCGCTGGCGTCCGCGAGGGCCTGGGTGACGTACGGGACACCGGCCGGGCGGTCCGGATGGCGCAGCTTGGCCCGCTCCACGGCCACACCGTCGCGGTTCAGCTCGCCCCAGCTGGTCACCGACCACACGTCGGCGGCGACGTCCCACTCCGCGGCCAGCATCTGCGCCGCGTTCAGCGCCGACGGCATGGCCACCCCCGACGCCAGGATCTGCGCCTTGTTCGCCCGTTGTTCGGTGGCGACGTGGTAGCGGTAGAGGCCCCGCAGTACGCCCTCGGGGTCGAAGTTCTCCGGCTCGGGGGGCTGCACGTACGGCTCGTTGTAGATGGTGATGTAGAAGTAGACGTCCTCGGGGTTCTCCCCGAACATCCGCGCCAGCCCACTTTCCACGATGTAGGCGATTTCGTAGGCGAACGCCGGGTCGTAGGCGACCACCGCCGGGTTGGTGCTGGCCAGCAGCAGCGAGTGGCCGTCGGCGTGTTGCAGGCCCTCGCCGGTCAGCGTGGTGCGCCCGGCGGTGGCTCCGAGCAGGAAGCCGCGTGCCATCTGGTCGGCCGCGGCCCACAGGCCGTCACCGGTGCGTTGGAAACCGAACATCGAGTAGAAGATGTAGATCGGGATCATCGGCTCGTTGTGCGTCGCGTACGACGTGCCGGCCGCGATGAACGACCCCACCGACCCGGCCTCGTTGATGCCCTCGTGCAGGATCTGCCCGACTTCGCTTTCCTTGTAGGCCAGCATCAGTTCGGCGTCCACGGCGGTGTACAGCTGGCCGTTGCGGTTGTAGATCTTCAGCGACGGGAACCACGAGTCCATGCCGAAGGTGCGCGCTTCGTCGGGAATGATCGGCACGATGCGCGGACCAACTTCGGAGTCCCGCAACACTTCCTTGAATGTCCGCACCGTCGCCATGGTGGTGGCGACCTCCTGGGTTCCCGACCCCTTCTTCAGCGCGGCGTAGGTGTCACGGCCGGGCAGCCGCAACGCTTTGGCCTTGGTGCGCCGCTCGGGCAGAAAGCCACCCAGGGTGCGCCGGCGGTCGACCATGTAGCGGATCTCCTCGGCATCGGAGCCGGGGTGGTAGTAGGGCGGCAGGTAGGGATCCTCTTCCAGCTGGGCGTCGCTGATCGGAATCCGGATCGCGTCGCGGAAGTCCTTAAGATCCTGCAGCGCAAGCTTTTTCATCTGGTGTGTGGCGTTGCGGCCCTGGAAATGCGCACCCAGCGAGTAGCCCTTGATGGTCTTGGCCAGGATCACCGTCGGCTGACCCTTGTGGTCGACGGCGGCCCGGTAGGCGGCGTACACCTTGCGATAGTCGTGGCCACCGCGCTTGAGATTCCAGATCTCCGAATCGCTCATGTTCTCCACGAGCGCTTTGGTGCGCGGATCGCGGCCGAAGAAGTGGTCGCGCACGTAGGCGCCGTCGTTGGCCTTGTACGTCTGGTAGTCCCCGTCCGGGGTGGTGTTCATCAGGTTCACCAACGCGCCGTCGCGATCGGCGTGCAGCAGGGCATCCCACTCGCGGCCCCAGACCACCTTGATGACGTTCCAGCCGGCGCCGCGGAAGAACGACTCCAGCTCCTGGATGATCTTGCCGTTGCCGCGCACCGGGCCGTCGAGACGCTGCAGGTTGCAGTTGACGACGAACGTCAGGTTGTCCAAACCCTCCAGCGCCGCGACGTGCGCCAGACCGCGGCTCTCCGGCTCGTCCATCTCGCCGTCGCCCAAGAAGCACCACACGTGCTGGTCGGAGGTGTACTTGATGCCGCGGGCGTGCAGGTAGTGGTTGAAGCGCGCCTGATAGATGGCGTTGAGGGGGCCCAGGCCCATCGACACCGTGGGGAATTCCCAGAAGTCGGGCATCAGCCGCGGATGCGGGTAGGAGGGCAGTCCGCCGCCGGCGTGGCTGTGCTCCTGCCGGAAGCCATCCATCCGATCGGCGGTCAGCCGGCCTTCCAAGAAGGCGCGCGCATAAATGCCCGGGGACGCGTGGCCCTGGATGAATACCTGGTCCCCACCACCGGGATGCGATTTGCCGCGGAAGAAATGATTGAAGCCGACTTCGTACAGCGCCGCCGACGACGCGTAGGTCGAAATGTGGCCCCCCACACCGACTCCCGGGCGCTGGGCACGGTGCACCATGATGGCGGCGTTCCACCGGATCCACGCGCGGTAGCGCCGCTCGACGTCCTCGTCGCCGGGGAACCACGGCTCCAGCTCGGTCGGAATGGTGTTGACGTAGTCGGTTGACGTCAGCGACGGGATGGCGACTCGCTGTTCGCCTGCGCGTTCCAGCAATCGCAGCATCAGATAACGCGCCCGCGACGGGCCCGAGCGCTCGAGCAGTTCGTCGAAGGACTCCAGCCACTCCGACGTCTCTTCTGGATCGATGTCGGGTAGGTAGGAGGCCACCCCCTCGCGGATCACCCGAACGCGGTCGGGTTCGGTTGCCCCGTTGGGGTTTGTCGCCAGATCGTGGCGCACGAACTCAGTTGTCAACGCACTACTCCTGTTGTTGGCGGAATGTGTGCCGTAACGGGTGGGTCGCACCCTGCCCACCATCGTGCCGCACGGGCGTTTCGCGCGGATAGCCGACATCGAATAGCCGACGGAGCTCACCTGGCGAACTTGAACTCGGCGTGTATGGGGCGGGTGCATAACCCACCCGGTAACGTCAGGCTTGTGCTCACCCGGTGGCGTGCCGTCCCTCAGATGCAGGTGAGGGCTTTGCCCCGGCGTGGAGCCTTGGCCCTCGGTTGTATCGCCGTGGCGCTGATAGGCATCGTGGGGTGCACCTCCGTCACCAACGGCACGGCAACGCCCGACACCAAGGTGGCTCCGGCCTACCGGCAGTCGGTGTCGGCGTCGGTGTCGGCGTCATCGGCGACGTCGAGCGTTCGGGAGTCCCAGCGGCAGCAATCGCTGACCACCAAGGCGGTCCGCACCGCCTGCGCCACGCTGATCACCACCAGCAAGAACGCGATCGACAAGACCAACGAATTCGTCAAGGCCTTCAACGCGGGCCGCGGCACCGGCCCCACCGAGGGCCCGGCCATCGACGCCCTCAACGACAGCGCCACCACGGTGGGCAACAGCTTCAACGACGCCATGTCGCAGCAGATCAAGGACGCATTCAACGCCTACATCGACGCCGCCCGCGCGGTGGCCAACGCCATTGGCACGCACGCGGGGACGTCGGAATTCAACAAGCGAGTCGATCAACTCAACGACACGAAAAAGAACGCAGTGAAACTCTGCCTGGCTACGTAATGATGCGGAAGTATGGACCGAGTTCTGGCTGTGCGACGATAATCCCCAATCGCACAGCGCTCGGATGTTGAAGGAGGCTCCACGGTGGTCGCGGCGGATGACGCCCCGAGCTACGCTCGCAAATTGGGCATCCAACGGGACCAAGTTGTCCAGGAGTGGGGCTGGGACGAAGACACCGATGACGAGATCCGCGCCGCGGTCGAGGAAGCCTGCGGTGCTGAGTTGCTCGACGAAGACACCGACGAGGTAGTCGACGTCGTGCTGCTGTGGTGGCGAGACGGTGACGGCGACCTGGTGGACACCCTGATGGACGCGATCGGTCCGCTGGCCGAAGACGGCGTGATCTGGGTGCTGACGCCCAAGACCGGCAAGCCGGGGCACGTACTGCCGGCCGAAATCGCTGAGGCCGCCCCCACCGCCGGTCTGATGCCGACCTCGTCGGTCAACCTGGGGGACTGGAGCGCCAGCCGCTTGGTGCAGCCGAAATCCCGGGCCGGGAAGCGTTGATGCTGCCCGTCGGCACCCCCGCCCCGGATTTCACCCTGCGCGACCAGAATCAACAGCGAGTCACGCTGAGCTCCTACCGGGATGCCAAGAACGTTCTGCTGGTGTTCTTCCCGCTGGCATTCACCGGGATCTGCCAGGGCGAGCTGGATCGGTTGCGCGACCACCTGCCCGATTTCGAAAACGACGACAGCGCCACCCTGGCCATCTCGGTCGGCCCGCCGCCCACGCATCGGGTCTGGTCGCTGGACAGCGGCTTCACTTTTCCGGTGTTGTCGGACTTCTGGCCACACGGCGCGGTCAGCCAGAGCTACGGCGTGTTCAACGAGGATGCCGGCTACTCCAACCGCGGGACGTTCGTCGTCGACCGGTCCGGGATCATTCGCTTCGCCGAGATGAAACAGCCCGGCGAGTCCCGCGACCAGCGGCTCTGGAGCGACGCCCTGGCGGCGTTGAGGGCCTGAGATTTTGGGGTCTTGGCCTTCTGGCGGGTAGCCTGCCCGCAGCAACGGGCGCGTAGCTCAGTGGTAGAGCTCTGGTTTTACACACCAGCGGTCGGCGGTTCGATACCGTCCGCGCCCACCAATTCGCCGAGTGTGACACCACGTCGGAAAATCACGCCGCATTTCGCCGTGGCGTCACACTCGGCGATCTTCGGAGCCGGGTCATGCGCAGACCCGTTCGAGCCCGGGGCACAGCCATAATGAACGCGTGAACCCGTTCCGCATCGACGTTCCCGACGACGTTCTTGACGACCTGCGATCGCGGCTGGCCCGCACGCGTTGGCCCGAGGCCGAATGCGTGGACGACTGGAGCCAGGGCATGCCATTGGCCTATACCCGGGAGCTGGCCGACTATTGGGCCAACGACTACGACTGGCGTTCACGGGAGGCCGCGCTCAATCGTTTCGATCAGTTCACCACCGAAATCGATGGGCTGGACATCCATTTCATCCACCAGCGGTCGCCGCACGCCGACGCCTTCCCGCTGCTGATCACCCACGGCTGGCCGGGCTCCATCGTGGAATTCCACAAGGTGATCGAACCGCTGACCAATCCCGCCTCGGGGCGCGCCGAGGACGCCTTCCACGTGGTCTGTCCGTCGCTTCCGGGCTATGGGTTCTCCGGGAAACCCACCGGCACCGGCTGGGGCGTGGAAAAGATCGCGCAGGCATGGGAAACGCTGATGCTGCGCCTGGGCTACGACCGTTACGGCGCCCAGGGCGGGGACTGGGGCGCCGCCGTCACGACACAGATAGGCCGCAATCGAGGCCACTGCGTGGCCATCCACCTGAATATGCCGGTCGGCCGGCCCACCAAGGGCTCGCTGACGAACCCGACCGAGGAGGAGCAACGAGCGTTGGCCGGGCTGGCCAACCACCGCAAATGGGGCACCGGCTATTCGAAGCAACAGTCCACCCGCCCGCAAACGCTGGGCTACGGCCTGGCCGATTCGCCCGTGGGTCAGCTGGCCTGGATCGTCGAAAAGTTCTGGGACTGGGCCGATTGCGACGGGCACCCCGAGAACGCGGTCAGCCGCGACGAGCTGCTCGACAACGTCATGGTCTATTGGGTGACCAACACCGCCGCGTCCTCGGCCCGTCTGTACTGGGAGAGCTCGGCGGTGTGGGGCCGCGGAGATCGCGTCGAATTGCCCACCGGCGTCGCGGCTTTCCCCGGGGAGCTGCTCAAGGCGCCGCGCAGCTGGTGCGAGCCGGTCTACAACATCACCCACTGGACGGACATGCCGCGGGGCGGGCATTTCGCGGCCTTCGAACAACCGGAGCTGTTCGTCGAGGACCTCCGCGCGTTCTTCGCGACGGTGCGCTGAGCCGATCAGGCGGGCGGGGCGAAGAACTCCAGCGCGATGCCGTCGGGGTCGCGAAAACTCAACCCCGAACCATAGGGCGCATCCACGATGCCGCCGTGCACGATGCCCAGTTCGCCCAGCCGGGCGACCCAGTTCTGTAGCTCGGCGCGGCTGGCGCAGCCGAAGCCGACGTGGTCGAGGCCGACGCGATGTTCGCTGAACTGTTCCTCGGGTGCCGGCCGGTCGTGCTGATGAATGCCGAATATGGTGCCGCCATCAAGCATCCACACCTGGTGGTGAAAGCCGGCGTCAGTGTGCTCGTCGAGGATGGGGTCGGCGCCGAGCAGATTGCGATACCAGGGGCCGCTGATCGCGATGTCGCGCACCGTGACCGCGACGTGGTTGAGCGCTGGAAAGGTCATGCCTTGCCACGCTAGACGACCCGCCGGCCTTGCCGCGCCCGAGATCGCATGTCCCACAGGTAGAGCCGGTAACCGAAGATCCACGCCCAGTGCGGAATCAACCGATCGGCCAGCCGCAGACTCCACACCAGCCAACCGAAGCGGCGCTGCTGGCCGGGCGACCAGTCCAGCCGCATCAACGCCCGGAACTCCGGGGCCAGAAACCCCGTTGTCGCGAACAGGTTGAACGGCCCGGCCAGCATCCGCAATGGCCACGGCAGGAACGCCAACGACGCCACGCCGTGCAGGTGTTCGCGTACCGCAGGGTCGATGCGCAGCTCGTCGAGGGAGCGTTTCCAGTATTCGTCGAACGCGGTGCGATCGGGTGGCCACATCCGATCGGGCACCTGCAGTGTGGTGCCCAGCCGCCTGGCGTCGAGATAGACGGCGTCGGCCGTCGCGTCGTCCAGCGGGCCATGCAGGAACTCGTGTTGGTCGACGAAGTACCGGTAGAGGCACGCCGCCACCCACAGTTGCAATCTGGGGTCAAAAGCGTTGTAGGACACCGGGCTTGACGACGTCGAGCGCACCTGCCGGTGGGCGACGTCGACGGCCGCGCAGATCAACGCCCGGTCGTACTCGGTCCCGATGGTGGCGGCCGCCAGATAGGTGCCCGTGGTGCGGGCGCGCTTGAACGGATGCTTGTAGACATTGCCGCTGTCCACCGGGCTTTCCAGCACGCCATAGCCGACGCCGGGCAAGGACAACTGCATGATGACGTTCGCGGCGGGCAACAACATCGCCGCCGGGTTCAACAGGTCGGCGACCCGAGTTGCGGACCGCTTCATCGCGGACCTTGCCGCACCGGTCTCATGGATTCCAGTATGAGACGCTGCCGAGGTGGTTACGACGCAGACCCGGATCGCGGGCGTGATGATCGGCTACCTGGCCGACCGCGCGCTGGGCGACCCACGACGGGGTCATCCGGTCGCGGTGTTCGGCCAAGCCGCCACCGCGCTGGAGCCGGTGACCTACCGCGACAGCCGCACCGCCGGCGCGGTCCACGTCGTTGCGTTGGTCGGGGCGGTGGGCCTGCTCGGCCTGGCGGTGCAGCGGGCCGCCGAGCCTCGCGGCAGGCTGTGGTCGATCCTGGCGACCGCCGCGGCCACCTGGGTGTCGCTGGGCGGAACCTCGTTGGCGCGCACCGGCCTGGAAATGTCGGAACTGCTGGGACGCGGCGACGTCGAGGGCGCGCGGGTGCTGTTGCCGTCGCTGTGTGGGCGTGATCCGGCGTCGCTGGACGGCGCAGGCCTGACCCGTGCGTCGCTGGAATCGATCGCCGAGAACACCTCCGACGCCCAGGTGGCGCCGCTGCTGTGCGCGGCGGCCGGTGGCGTGCCGGCGGTTCTGGTGTATCGCGGCATCAACACCCTGGACTCGATGGTGGGCTATCGCTCGCCGCGCTATCTCCGATTCGGTTGGGCCGCAGCAAGATTGGATGACGTGGCCAACTACGTCGCAGCGCGGGTGACCGCGTCGCTGGCGGTGCTGCTGGCCCCGTTGGTGGGCGGATCACCGTCCGGTGCCGCGCGGGCCTGGCGCCGTGATGCAGCCCGTCATCCGAGCCCCAACGCCGGCGTCGTCGAGGCGGCCTTCGCCGGGGCCCTGGGCGTGCGCTTGGGCGGTCCCACGCAATACCGCGATGAGCTGCAGATCCGGCCCACACTCGGCGATGGCCGCGAGCCGACGGTGACCGACCTTCGGCGCGCGGTGACGCTGTCGTCGCTGGTGCAGGCGGGCGCCGCGGTGCTGGCCGGACTGTCGGGTTACCGCCGGCGGCCGTAGCGGTCGGCGAGTTTGGCTTCCACGGTTTGCGGCGCGTCGGGTGTGGGCGCCGCCTCAGTGGCGGAGGAGGGCCGCTGTTGCTTCTCCTGGCGGCGGGCGCGGATCTCCGAGTAGGCGAAATAGCCCAACCCGATTGGGGCCAGGATGCCGAACGCGATCCACTGGATGCCGTAGGACAGGAACGGGCCGGCGTCCAGCTGGGGCACGCCGACCACGCCCAGCCCGCCGGGCTGGCCGTCGACCAGCTGCAGGTAGGACCCCGCCAGCGGGACCTTCGTGAGCACCGAGACCTGTTCGGTGTCGATCGAATACACCTGCTGCACACCGTCTCCCACAAACGGATCCTTGTTCAGGGCGGCGGTCTCGGAGTTGCGCAACCGCGCCGTGAGGGTCACGGTCTGCGCGGGCGGGCGGGGGATCGGCGGGACATGAGAGCCCTCCAGCGGCCGCACGTAGCCGCGGTCGACCAGGACGGTGGGCCCGCCGTCGACGACGAACGGTGCCAGCACCTCGAACGCCGGCTTCGAATCGATCACCCGCAGGCGTGCCAGCACTTGCACGTCGGGCAGGTAACGCCCGGTGGCGGTGACCTGGCGCCACTGCGCTCCGGGGGCTGTTGAGTTCTGCTGCGGCAGCAGGGTTTTCACCGGGACCGGCGGGGTGTTCAGCGAGGATTCGATCTGGTGGTTCTCCTGCGACGTCCTGTTGTGCTTGCCCAGCTGCCAGGGTGCGAGCACCGTGAAGCACAGATACGCGAAGGCGACGACCACCACCGCCAGCGCTATCCAGCCGGGACGCAGCAGAAAGGCCACGCGGCGCATCACGGCGATCCGTTCTGCGCGAGTCGTTCATCGACCCAGTCGTGCAGGCCCGGCAGCGCGGCCTCGATGACGGTGTAGACGCGTTCGAAGTCTCCCGCGTCGCCGTAGTAGGGATCGGCGACGTCGGGGGTGTGGGCACCGGTGCGCGGATCGAAGGACCGCAGCATCCGGACCCGGTCCTCGTCGGCGCCCAGATGCCGCAGCATCCGGGCGTGGTTGCGATCCAGGGCCACCACCAGATCGGCACCCAGGTGGTCGGCGTCGACCTGTGCGGCGCGGTGGTCGCATGCGTAGCCGTGGGCGCGCAGCACGTCGGCGGCCCGCTCGTCGGCGCACTCGCCGACATGCCAGTTGCCCGTGCCGGCGCTGCTCACCCGCACCGCGTCCAAGAGACCGCGCCGGCGCAGTTGGTCGGCGAACATCTTTTCGGCCATCACCGAACGGCAGATGTTGCCGGTGCACACGAACGTCACGTGCAGCGGCTCACGCTTAGACACCCAGCGCCCTCCGTAGCTCGTCGATGGTCGCGGCGTGCGTCACGCCGGAAGCGTCCCGGACCGTGCGGATGCCGTCGGCGCGATCGGGAAAGTCGGCCTTGCCGTAGCCCCAGCCGACCACCACGGTGTCGATGCCGTGGGCGGCCGCGCCGTGCACGTCGTGGCTGCGGTCACCCACCATCAGCACCCGCTCGGGCAGCGGCTCCAGCTGCGACAGGGCGTGGGCCAGCACCTCGACCTTGGCTTTGCGTGAACCATCGGGACTCGCCCCGGCGATGACCTCGAAATGCTGGTCGAGCCCGAAATGGGCGAGGATGCGCCGCGCCGTCGGCTCCAGCTTGGAGGTGGCCACCGCCAGCCGGACATCGGCGGCGCGCAGGTCGGACAGCAGCGCCTCGATCCCATCGAAGAGTGCGTTCATCGCCCAGCCGCGGGCGCCGTACTCGGCGCGAAAGGCGGCGATCGCCTTCTCGGCCTCGTCACCGAGTTCCATGGCCCGGAAGGTGTCGTCCATCGGCGGGCCGACGATCTGTGCGACGAGGTCGCCGGGCGGCACCGGGGCGCCGATGTGGTCGAGCGCATGCAGGAAGCTGGCGACGATTCCCTCCGCGGAGTCGGTCAGCGTGCCGTCGAGATCGAAGATCACCAGCTGCGCCCCACCCGAGGAGGCGGCGTCGACGGGGGCCTGGCGATCGGCTGACGTTGTGCCTGTCACCTCACCATTGTCCTCGATGGCTGCAGCCGGGTGCGACGGTGTGGCTCCGCACGGCCAGGACGGCCCACTAGTGTTTCACGAATGGCGAGTCTGAACCTGAGCCCGCCTGCGGCGCGCTATCACGGTGATCAGGCCGTCGCGCCCGGGATGCTGGATTTCGCCGTCAACGTCCGCCACGGTCAACCGCCGGAGTGGTTGTTGCGACGGCTCGCTGAGCGGCTGCCCGATCTGGCGCGCTACCCCGGCCTCGAAGACGTTCACCGCGCACAGGACGCGGTCGCCGAGCGGCACGGCCGGACCCGCGACGAGGTGCTGGCGCTGGCCGGGGCGGCCGAGGCGTTCACCCTGTTGAGCAACCTGCGCCCGCAGCGCGCGGCGATCCTCGCACCGGCGTTCACCGAGCCGGCCGTCGCGCTGACCGCGGCCGGCGTGCCGGTGCACCACGTCGTGCTGGAGACGCCGTTCGGCCTGGCCGGTGCGATCGTTCCCGACGACGCCGACCTGGTCGTCGTGGGTAATCCGACCAACCCCACCTCGGTGCTGCATACCCGCGACGAATTGCTGGCATTGCGACGGCCCGGACGGATCCTGGTGGTCGACGAGGCGTTCGCCGACTCGATTCCCGGTGAGCCGCAGTCGCTGGCCGGTGACGCGCTGCCCGACGTGCTGGTGCTGCGCAGTTTGACCAAGACCTGGGCGCTGGCCGGGTTGCGGGTGGGCTACGCGCTGGGCGCCCCGGAGGTGCTGGCGCGGCTGACCGCCCAGCGGGCGCACTGGCCGGTGGGGACGCTGCAACTGACGGCCATCGCGGATTGTTGCGGCCCGCGGGCCGTCGCCGACGCGGCGGCCGGGGCGGCGCGATTGGCCCAGCTGCGCGCCGAGATGGTGGCCGGTCTGGTGTCGGCGGGCGCCGAGGTGGTCGACGGCCGGGCCCCGTTCGTGCTGTTTCGCACACCCGACTCCGTCGCGATACGAAAGCATCTGTATGACAGGGGAATTGCCATTCGCCGCTGTGATACGTTCGTCGGCTTGGACGAGCGGTACCTGAGGGCCGCGGTGCGCCGCGAGTGGCCGCAGTTGGTGCAGGCGATTTCGGAGGCGGTCACGACGGAAAGCATCGGGAGGCGGCAGTGAGCGTGACGCTGGCCGACGTCATCGCGGTGCTCGATGAGGCCTACCCGCCGCGGCTCGCCGAATCCTGGGATGCGGTGGGTCTGGTGTGTGGTGACCCCGGCGACCAGGTGGAGTCGGTGACCGTCGCGGTCGACCCGACCTCCGCGGTCGTCGACGAAGTTCCCCACGCGAGCCTGCTGCTGGCCCACCATCCGCTGCTGTTGCGCGGCGTGGACACCGTGGCCGCCAGCACCCCCAAGGGTGCGCTGGTGCACCGGCTGATCCAGACCGGGCGTTCGCTGTTCACCGCGCATACCAATGCCGACTCGGCCTGCCCGGGCGTCTCCGATGCGCTGGCCGCGGCGCTGGGCCTTGATGTCGAGGCGGTGCTGGAGCCGGCAACGGGCGCACCCGACCTCGACAAGTGGGTCGTCTACGTGCCCAGCGAGAACGCGGAAGCCGTGCAGGCGGCGGTGTTTGCGGCCGGGGCCGGCCATATCGGCGACTATTCGCACTGCAGCTGGAGCGTCAGCGGTATCGGGCAGTTCCTGCCGCACGAAGGTGCCTCACCCGCGGTGGGCAGCGTGGGCAATGTCGAGCGGGTGGCCGAAGACCGGTTCGAGGTCGTCGCACCGGCTCGTTCCCGGGCCGCGGTGCTGGCTGCGATGCGCGCCGCCCATCCCTACGAGGAACCCGCCTTCGACATCTTCGCGCTGGTGCCACCGCCCGGCGACGCCGGGTTGGGCCGCATCGCGACGCTGGCACGCCCGGAACCGTTGCGCGACTTCGTCTCCCGCGTGAGCGCGGCGTTGCCACAGACATCCTGGGGGGTGCGGGCGGCGGGGGAGCCCGACATGCAGGTGTCGCGGGTCGCGCTCTGCGGGGGCGCCGGTGATTCGTTGTTGGCTGCCGTGGCCCGCGCCGGAGTGCAGGCCTACGTCACGGCCGATCTGCGGCACCACCCGGCCGACGAGCACCGCCGGGCCTCCGATGTGGCTTTGATCGATGTGGCACATTGGGCAAGTGAATTCCCATGGTGTGAACAGGCCGCCGGCTTGTTGCGGTCGCGTTTCGGTGCGGAGCTCCCGGTGCGGGTGAGCTCGATTCGCACCGACCCTTGGAACGTCGAGCACGATGGCAACGAGTCCGGGGGTGAGAAGCCATGAAAGCCGAAGTAACACAGCAGCGTTCGCTACTCGAATTGTCGAAACTCGATGCCGAGCTGTCCCGCATCACGCACCGGGCTACGCACCTGCCGGAACAAGAGGCCTGCGAGCGGTTGCAGGTGGAATACGAGGCCGCCAGTGACCGACTGGCCGCCGTGCGCATCGCCGTGGAAGACATCGATGCCCACGTGTCGCGGCTCGAGGCGGAGATCGACGCGGTGCGCCAGCGCGAAGACCGCGACCGTTCGCTGCTGCAGTCCGGCGCGACCGACGCCAAGCAACTGTCGGATCTTCAGCACGAGCTGGAGACCTTGCAGCGCCGTCAAACCAGCCTGGAGGACTCGCTGCTGGAGGTGATGGAACGTCGCGAGGAGCTGCAATCCCAGCTGGACGGTGAGCAGCAGACGCTCACGTCATTGGAGGCCGAGATGGCCGGCGCGCGCCAGGCCCTTGACGCTGCGGTCGCCGAAATCAGCGAGGCCCGCGAGCTTCAGTCCGCGCGGCGTGACTCGCTGAGTGCGGCACTGGATCCGGTGCTGTCCGCCCTGTACGAACGACAGCGTGCCGGGGGAGGCCCGGGCGCCGGGCAGCTGTTGGGACGCCGGTGCGGGGCCTGCCGGATCGAGATCGACCGCGGCGAGCTGTCGCGCATTTCGGCGGCCGCCGATGACGATGTGGTGCGCTGCCCGGAATGCGGCGCGATCCTGCTGCGCGTCAAGGGATTTGATCAGTGAAAGTCGTCATCGAAGCCGACGGAGGTTCACGCGGCAACCCCGGGCCGGCCGGATATGGCGCGGTGGTGTGGACCCAGGACCGCGCCACCGTGCTGGCGGAGGCCAAGCAAGCCATCGGCCGGGCAACCAACAATGTGGCCGAATACCGCGGTCTGATAGCCGGTTTGGACGATGCCCTGAACCTGGGTGCCACCGAGGCCGCGGTATATCTGGATTCCAAGCTGCTGGTGGAACAGATGTCGGGGCGGTGGAAGGTCAAGCATCCCGATCTGATTGAACTGCACGCCCAGGCCAGAAGCCGGGCGCAGCGGTTCGCGAGGATCAGTTACTCGTGGATTCCGCGGGAGCGCAATACACACGCGGATCGGTTGGCCAACGAGGCGATGGACGCAGCGGCCGAGGCGGGCGGGTCGACGGAAACGTCCGGACCGGTGACACAATCCGAACCGCTCAGGACCGAACCCGAACCACCCAGGACCCAGCCCGAACCGCCCAGGGCCGAGCCCGCGACAGCGCCCTCCCCGTCGGCGCCCGGCTGGACCGGCGCGCGTGGCACCCCGACCAGGCTGCTGTTGCTGCGCCACGGCCAGACCGAGTTGTCGGTGCAGCGGCGCTATTCGGGCCGCGGCAACCCGGCGCTCACCGAGATGGGGCGGCGGCAGGCCGATGCGGCGGCGCGCTACCTGGCGCAGCGGGGCGGGATTTCGGCGGTATTCGCCTCCCCGTTGCAACGGGCCTACGACACGGCGGCGGCCGCCGCCAAGGCGTTGGGCCTGGACGTGACGGTCGACGACGACTTGATCGAGACCGATTTCGGGGCCTGGGAGGGCCTCACCTTCGCCGAGGCCGCCGAGCGCGACCCCGAACTGCACGGCCGCTGGCTGCGCGACACCGGCACCGCCCCGCCCGGCGGTGAGAGCTTCGACGCGGTGGCCGGTCGGGTGTCGAGGGTTCGTGACCGGATCGTCGCCGCACAGCAAGGAACGACGGTGCTGTTGGTGTCGCACGTGACACCCATCAAGATGCTGCTGCGCGAGGCGCTGGACGCCGGGCCCGGCATCTTGTACCGGTTGCACCTCGACCTCGCATCGCTGAGTATCGCCGAATTCTATTCCGACGGAGCATCTTCGGTGCGGCTGGTCAACCAGACGGCCTATCTGTAAACGTCAGTCCTGCTCTTGGTTGAGTCGTGGGATCAGGCCGCCGGCCAACACGTCCTTGACTTGTCGTGGCGAAAGTCGATGCCGTACAGCGAATGACGAGTCCTTTCCGACATTGTCGACCCGCAGGGCATCCTCTTCTTCGAGCGCGTTCAGATTTTGGATGCGCAGGGTGTCGTCTTGGTCGAGGGAGTCGTAATCGTCGGGATTTTCGAACTCGAGCGCCAAAATTCCATAGTTTGCCAGGTTTTGCCAGTGGATGCGCGCGAAGGACTTGGCGATGACCACGCGCAACCCGAGGTAGCGCGGTGCGATTGCGGCGTGCTCACGCGAGGAGCCTTGGCCGTAGTTGTCCCCGGCGACAATGATGTGCCCAGCGTCGCCGGCCTTTTGAGCCCGCTCCGGATAGGAGTCGTCGACCCGGGTGAAGCTGAACATCGCGAGCTTCGGGATGTTGGACCGAAGCGGAAGAGCCTGTACGCCTGCCGGTGAGATTTCGTCGGTGGAGATGTTGTCGCCGAGCTTGAGTAGCACCGGCGCCTCGATTTCGTCGGGCAGCGGTGACAACTCCGGCAGGCTGGAGATGTTGGGCCCCTTCACCGGTTCGACACGTTGTGCCTCCTCGGCGTCGAGTGGAGGTACCAGCATTGCGGTGTTGACGGAATTGCGCTCGGGCAGATCGAGTTTCGGATACTCCATCTGCTCCTGTTTGGCCCAGTCCCGCGGATCGGTGATCACGCCCGTCAGCGCCGAGGCCGCGGCGGTCTCGGGCGAGCACAGCCAGACGGCATCCTCCTTGGTGCCAGACCGGCCGGGGAAGTTGCGAGGCATGGTGCGCAGCGAGTTGCGACCGACCGCGGGAGCCTGGCCCATGCCGATGCAGCCCAGGCAGCCTGCTTGGTGGATGCGCGCGCCGGCCACCACCAGATCCAGCGTCGCGCCCATCTTGGTCAGGTCGGCCAGGATCTCGCGCGACGTCGGGTTGATGTCGAAGCTGACCTGCGGGGCCGTCTGGCGTCCCGCCACCATCGCGGCCGCGATCGCGAAATCGCGCAGCCCGGGGTTGGCGCTGGAGCCGATCACCGCCTGGGCGATCTCCTCGCCAGTCACCTCGCGCACCGGTACCACGTTGCCCGGCGACGACGGTTTGGCGATCAGCGGCTCGATCTGCGACAGGTCGATGGTGTCCTCGACGTCGTAGCCCGCGTCCTCGTCGGCCAGCAGTTCTATCCAGTCGTCCTCGCGTCCCTCGGCCCGCAGGAATTCGCGAACGGCGTCGTCGCTGGGAAACACCGTCGTCGTGGCGCCGAGTTCGGCTCCCATGTTGGCGATGACGTGGCGGTCCATCGCCGTCAGCGTCGTCACGCCGGGACCGTGATACTCGATGATCCTGTTCACCCCGCCTTTGACGTCGTGGCGGCGCAACATCTCCAAGATCACGTCTTTGGCCGAACACCACTGGGGCAGTTCACCGTCGAGCCGCACCCCCCATACCTCGGGCATGCGGATGTGCAGTGGGCGCCCGGTGATCGCGAGCGCCACCTCGAGACCGCCGACGCCGATCGCGAGCATGCCCAGCGATCCGGCTGCCGGAGTGTGGGAATCCGAGCCCACCATCGTCTTGCCGGGGATGCCGAAGCGCTGCATGTGGGTGGGGTGCGAGACTCCGTTGCCCGGTTTCGAGAACCACAGGCCGAAGCGTTGCGCCGCGGTGCGCAGGTACTCGTGATCCTCGGCGTTCTTCTCGTCGCCCTGCAGCAGGTTATGGTCGACATACTGCACGCTGACCTCGGTGCGGGCGCGATCGAGCCCGAGCGCCTCGAGTTCCTGCATCACCAGCGTGCCGGTCGCATCCTGGGTGAGCGTCTGATCGACGCGGATCGCGATCTCTTCTCCCGGCGACATCTGCCCGGACTCCAGATGCGAGCTGATCAGTTTGTGAGCGACGTTCATGGCCATACCCGGGGTTACCCCGGTGCGCCGTGTTCTAGCCCGATTCGATAGCAGACGGATGTCGCCGGCCCGACGTTCAACGAGCCAGTGTGATGGCGCCTTCCGGGCAGTTCTGCTCGGCCGTGACGGCCTGGGTTTCGAGTTCGCCGGACACCTGGTCGACGAGCACCTGGCAGTGGCCGACCTCGTCGGCGTCGAAGACGTCGGGCGCCAGGGTGTAGCAGCGCCCGTGGCCGGCGCAGCGGTCGGGGTCGACGGCTATGCGGGTCATCGGCGCCGCTCCTCCTCATCGCTTCGCTCTGCATTGTCGCCGGCGGGGGTCATGGCACCGGAAACACCAGCGGTAGCGACTCCACCGAGCGCAGGGCGGCGGTGTAGGCCAGCTCGGTGCCGGGCTTGATCTCGTAATCCGGTATGCGCCGGTGGAATTCGCGCAGCGCGACCCGCAGTTCCATGCGGGCAAGGTGCGAGCCGAGGCAGCGGTGCGGACCGCCGCCGAAAGCCCGGTGCCGGTTGGGGTTGCGGGTGAAGTCCACCAGCTCCGGGTCGGGGAACTCCGCCGGGTCGGTATTGGCAGCACCCAGTAACGGGCTGACGCGCTCGCCCTTGCTGATCGGGCACCCGCCCACCTCGACGTCCTGGATGGCGACCCGAGCGACGCCGGGCACCGGTGTCTCCCAACGCAACAGCTCCTCCACCGCGCTGGGCAGGACGTCGGGCTGCTCGACGAGTTGATGGCGATGATCGGGGTGGCGCGCGAGGTACACGAAGAAACAGTCGAGCGAGTCGGTGACCGTGTCCAGTCCGGCGATGAGGAACAGGAAGCAGATGTCGAGCAGCTCGTCGCGCGACAGCGGTTGGCCGGCCTCGTCTTTGAAGTTCGCCGCGATCATTGCGGATAGCACGTCGTCGCGGGGGTGGGCGATGTGATCGTCGATGGCGCGGTCGAAGTACTCGTAGATTTGTTGGGCCACGCCCGCCGAGCTCTCGTGGCGGCGGCCGAAACCCGAGTCGCCCGCGGGGCGGATCACGCCGTCCTTCCACACCAGGAACTGCTCTAGGTCGTCCAGCGGCAGGCCGAGCAGCTGCAGAAAGACCGTGCAGGGCAGCGGCACCGCGAACTCGGCGTGGAAGTCGCACTCGCCCCGGCCCGCGAAGCGATCGATCATCTCGTTGACCAGCTCGGTGACGCGTGGCTCGCGCCGGACCATCTCCCGCGGAGTGAACAGTGGGTCGAGGATGCGCCGATACTTCGCGTGTTCGGGCGGGTCGATCTGTAGCGGGATCAGCGGCCGCACGTTACCCAGATCGACCGCGTCCATGTTCGACGAGAACACCTCGGTGTGTTTGAGCGCCATTTCGATGTCGGCCAGGCGGCTGAGAACAACCGCCTGCGGCGACCGGAACACGGGGCTGGTTTCGCGCAGCGCCTTGTACATCGGTTGCGGCTCTGCGAGCCCCGTGACCGCCTGGTCGACGAAACTTTCGGCTTCGGTCATCCGGTCAGCCTGGCACCGACCTGCCTGTTGGGCAATGGTCTTATGAGTCAGCTATGCAGGTGGAGCCGCTCGCCGTGCGGTCCGAAGATCACGATGGCTTCCACCGGCCCGTCGACCACCCCGAACCAGTGCGGCGTCCACGTCGAGAATTCGACGGCTTGGCCAGGGTCGATGGTGAAGTCGCGCTCGCCCAGGATGAGCCGCATCCGCCCGGAGAGCACATACATCCAGTCCTGGCCCTCGTGCACCGGCAGCTCGGCGGGCGGGGTGCGGCGCCGCGCGCTGACCCGAACCTTGAACGCGTGCAGGCCGCCGGCGGGGCCCCGGCGGGTCAGCGGCCAATAGGTGACGCCGTGGTGGGTGTGAGCGGTGCCGCGCACCCGTGGGTCGGCGGTAGGCGGCGCCTGCAACAGCTCGTCGGTGCTGACCGACAGCGCCCGGGCCAGCCGCGGCAGGTGATCCAATGCCAGCCGGCGTTTCCCGGATTCGAGGCGGCTGAGCGTCGAGACGTCGATCCCGGCGCGCTCGCCTACCTCTTGCAGCGTCAAGCCGCGCTGCACGCGCAGTTCCCGGAGCCGCCGGCGCACCTGGAGGTCGATATCGGGCGGGGTCTTTGCCTGCATAGCAATTCAGCTTGGCAAACTGCATACGGGTAGGCAAGCTCGCGGTGTGGAGAATTCGTGCAAACCTGATGATGCTGTGCAGTTTTGGGAGGAGCGCTACCGCTCGGCGGAGCGGGTGTGGAGCGGACGGGTCAATCCCCGCCTGGCCGAGGTGGCCGCCGACCTGCCGGTGGGCCGGGCTCTCGACCTAGGCTGCGGGGAAGGAGCCGACGCGCTGTGGCTGGCCGAGCGCGGCTGGGACGTGGTGGCCGTCGACGTCTCAGCCACCGCGTTGCAGCGCGCCACCGAGGCGGCGTTGGCGCGGAACGTGCTGACACACATCGACTTTCAGCGACATGACCTCAACGACAGCTTCCCGGAAGGGACCTTCGATCTGGTATCGGCCCAGTATCTGCACTCGCCGGCTCGACTGGAACGCGACGGCGTGCTGCAGCGGGCGGCCGAGCGGGTGAACCTTGGCGGTGTGCTGTTGATCGTCGACCATGGAGCGCCCCCGCCATGGGCGCAGCATCACGATCACCACTTCGCCGGCATCGAGGAGGTCCTCGCGTCGCTACACCTGGATGCACCGCGCTGGACGCGGCTGCGGACCGAGGCCGTCGACCGCGAAGCGGTCGGACCGAACGGGGAAGTCGCAGCGATGACCGACAACCTGATGGTCATGCGGCGAACCGGTTAGCCCCTACGCCGCGTCGTGAAAGATCAAGCCCATCGCGTAGCGCTCGCCGGAACGAACGACCGAGACGCCGTGGCGCACCGGCGCCGCGGACCATCCTCTGGCCGAGGGCACCGGCCGTTCCCGGGTGGTGAAGACATACCCGTGTCCCTGCGGGAGTTGTGTTGCCGTGCCGCGGGATTGGGCCCGCAGCCGTTGTTCGACGAGCAGGAATTCGCCGCCGGTGTAGTCGGTGTCGGGGTTGCTCAGGTTGATGACCACCTGTAGCGGGAAAATCAATTCACCGTACAGATCCCGGTGCAGGGCATTCCAGTCGCCCGCACCGTATTTCAGCATCAGGGCGGTGGATCTGCTCTGGCCGGCGGCGTGGCACGTCGCCAGCCAGTCGTCGAAGCTGTCCGGCCAGGGTGCGGCCCGGCCGAGCTTGCCCCACCAATCGCGCGCTATCGGCAGCAGCCGTGGGTAGAGCGCCTGTTTGAGCTGTTCGATCGGTTCGGGGTAGGGCGCATGAAAATAGCGGTATTGCCCGGCGCCATAGCGTTTGGGCGCCATGTCGATGGTCGACCGAAACAGGTCGTCATCGGCATAGAGCTTGCGCAGCCGGGCCGCTTCGCCGGCCGTGACCAGCCGCGGCAGCAGCGCCCCGCCGTATTCGTCGACCGCGGTGGCGATGGCGTCCCAATCGCCAGTGTCGACACGCCTTTTCCACTGGGACATCGCGGCCTCCCGGGTGTTGGTCTGCCTCTTCACCATAGATAGATCCGACGGGACGCTCGAGCGTTGCTGGCCCCAGCATGCCGCAGGTAGTACCGTGGATCGTCGCGGACGAGTTGGCCGGGCGGCCGCGGACCGTCGCAAGGCGGTTCGAGGAAAGTCCGGACTTCACAGAGCAGGGTGATTGTTAACGGCAATCCGAGGTGACTCGCGGGAAAGTGCCACAGAAAACAGACCGCCACCCTCGCGGTGGTAAGGGTGAAACGGTGCGGTAAGAGCGCACCAGCATCCCGGGTGACCGGGGTGGCTAGGCAAACCCCACCCGAAGCAAGGCCAAGAAGGCCGCACCCCCGGTGCGGTCGCGCAGGCGTTCGAGGGCTGCTCGCCCGAGCCTGCGGGTAGGCCGCTCGAGGCACCCGGTGACGGTGTGTCCAGATGGATGGTCGCCGCCGCGCCGCCGTTGCTTACGCGCGGCGGCGGGGAACAGAATCCGGCTTACAGGCCAACTCGTCCGCCTTCAGCTTCTAGTGACCCGCTTTGCGCACCGCTTTGGCGAGTTTGCGCAAGGTGTCGTCGAGTTGGTCACGGCACCGGTCGGCCAAGTCGGCCTCCCGCTGATACAACAGTCCGTAGGTGAAGGTGTCCTCAGCGGCGGCGTGCGCGGTTTCGGCCTCCAGGCGCAGATGCTCGCGGCTGACGACGCTGTCTTGATGATCACCGAGCAGCGACTGGACCGCCTTGGCCTGTTCGGACACCCCGGCCGCGCCGGTAGCGGAAGCGGTGTAGCGAAGTCGCTTGGCGCGCTTGCGGATCCGATGGATTGCTTCGTCGCGCTGGTGTTGGTCGTCGGGGTGTTCGCGGTCGACCTCGGCGGCGGCCTTCTGGGCCTTGCGTACCTTCTTGTAGGCGGCCTCGATGGTCACCGGCGCCTGTTCCTCGGCCGTGGCGGCGCCGGGGGTTTCGGCCACTATCAGGTCCAGGGAGTCGAGCAGACGGAAGTATCGCTGCGATCGCATGGCGATCAATGACCGGCGCAGCCCGGTCTGGTAGCGGCGCTGGGCACCCCCGACCAGACGTTCGCGCACCGGTCCGCGCACCAATTCCGGTGCGAGCCCGTCCAAGTCGTGTTCGTATCGCTCGGCCAGCACCTCGGCGTCGCGCGCCACACCCAGAATTGCGGCGAGCTCGCGTAACTCGTCCAGCACCCACCCTTCCTCGGGCAGCCCGTAGGACTCCTGGTAGTCCCGCAGCAGGCTGCGTAGCTTGCGGGTGGTCACCCGCATCTGGTGAATGGAGTCGTAGGCGTCGGCGCGCACCGCGCGATCCCACACCAGCAGCTCACGAACTTGCTCGGCGATCGCGCGTTGCAGCGGATCGTCGGACGGCGCACCGCCGTTGGGTGGCGACGTGGTACCCAGCACCCGCGCCAGCTTGGAGCCGTGACCGGCCGGTGCCGCGCCGGCGTCCAGCAGCCGATTGCTCAACCGGTTCAGCAGCTCGACGCCGGCCGTCCCGTTGGACAGCCCACTGGCCTCGAGGAGCTCCAATTCCCACTCGCGCCATTCCTGCTCGGTGGGCGCGGCGTCGGTGTCCTCGGAGTCGCGGGTAGACCATGCAATGACATGGTCGTTGCTGAACTCGGCCACCGCGGTGCCTGCGGCGTCGTAGAGCACCTGGCTTTCGCGCCGGGTGGTGATGCGCGCGACCGGCTGCAACGGACGGTCGCGGACAATGGCCAGCACCACATCCCTCAACTCGTCGGGCACGATGTCGTTTCCACCCGAGGCGTCCAGCGGTGTGCGCACCTCGGTGCGGGCGTCTGGTCCGGCCGGCAGCTTCAGGTGCCATCCCGCGTCGGTGCCACCGGTGCGGCGGCGCAGGGTTATTTTGTTGCGCGCCAAGTCGTGTATGGGCGTGTCGAAGTACGTCGCATCCAGGGTTTGCATCGGCGACTTCTCGACGTGGGCGACCGCGGCGATCCCTTCGAACGAGGGTGACACCGTGGACTCAACCACGTCGAACTTGCGCTCGACCTCGAGATGACGCGAGGGCTGAGGCGCTTTTGCAGGCATCTTCGGCTCCGTTGGGGGCGCGCGGGCGCGTCAGCGCGGCCGTGAACATGGTGGACGATGGGAATTGAGCACCCATAGCCTGCCATACCGAAGCGACGGAACCGCCATCGATCGGAGGGTGACTCAAGCGCCCGTCGCGACCGCCGTTACGGCGGCGGAGGAGGAGCCGTCGTGTCGTCTTCCGGCAGTGGCGCATAAGCCGCCGGCGGCGGGACATAACGTTCGATGTTGTCGGCGATGTTGGTGCACCCACTGACCGAGATGCGTCGGCCCGCGCCCACGCACACCGTCGCTTCCACCCGACCGGCGGAATGGGGGGCAACAAGAATTCCGGAAGTTGCGGCCAAGCCCGCGAACGCCAGGACTGCGGCAAACCAGCGGCGCCGATTCATCTGCGGTCTCCTTCCTGCCACCCTTGATGCATTGTGCCGTCGCGGCGTGGCGGACGGGCCGAGATTGAAGAATGGCTCCGCATTCTTTGCCACTCGAACAGCGCATGCACGGCGAGAAAACCCCTTATGGTTTGCGATACGGATAATGGCCGCCCTTGCGGATGCCCGAACGAAGGAGCGTTTCCATGGTGTCTTTTGTTCGCCCGGCAGGACGAGTCGTGGCCGGCGCAATGGCCGCCGGTGCGGTCAGTGTGGCAATGCTGTTCGCGACGGCGGGTTCGGCTGCCGCGGACTGGCCGATGGACGATCCGGAACCGGCTCCCTCGTCGCAACCGAATTGCACGGCAGCCGATCTGGCCCAGGTGTCGTCGGGCGTTGCCGCGGCGACGTCGGCGTATCTGTTCACACACCCGGACGTCAACGCGTACTTCACCGGTTTGAAGGGGCAGCCCCGCGACGACATGCGCGCGCAGCTGAAGGAGTACATGGATGCCAACCCGCAGACCCACGCTGACCTCGAGGGCATTCGCCAGCCGTTGACCGACTTCCAGAATCGGTGCCGCTGACCGATGCCCGTCAGCCGGCCGGTGGTGGTGGCGGCTGCAGATGCATCGCCAGGTCGCTCAACTCCAGGATCGTCTGGATCTCGGTGTCGCGGAATGGCCGTCCGTCGGGGCCCAGCAGGTCGTGAAACCACTCCCGCGGCATCGCGGGATCCGGATTCGGGTGGTCCCAGGAATCCCAGGGGAAGAAGGTCTGCGTCTTCCCGGCGACGAATCCCCAGTTGAAGGCGCCGACGCCGGCGCGCTTCGCGATCGGCAGGATGTCGGAGACCGTGCTGCCCAGCGGCCGGGCCATGTACTCCGTGCACAGGATCGGGCGGCCCAGGCCGACGAGCTCGGCGATGCGCCCCTCGAACTCCGCCGGGCCGGCGTAGGAATGGAACGTGATGACGTCTGAGTTGTCGAGCTGGATGCCGCTGATGACGCTGCGCCGTCCCGGGTCGGCCCACTCGCCGTGCCAGACGCCACTGGTCAACGGCTGGCATGGATCAACCAGCCGCGCCCACTCGAACACCTGCGGCAGCAACTGGGCCACCAGTTCCACCTTGTCGTTCCGCTCGACCGAGGCGTAGGCGTTCGCGGGGTTATCCGGCTCGTTCCACAGGTCCCAGCCCAAGATTCGGTCGTCATTGCGGAACTGGGTCAGGACCCCGGTGACGTAGCCGCGCATGGTGTGCAGGTAGCCACGGTCGTCGAGGCGCGCCCCTCCCGGACTTTGCACCCAGCCGGAGTTGTGGATGCCCGGCCTCGGCGCGCGTTGCGGACCCGCTTGGGGGAACGGATCCCAACACGAATCGAACAAGACGAACAGCGGTTTGATGCCGTGGCGTGCCGCGATGTCGACAAACTGCGCGAGACGGCCCTGAAACCCGCGGTAATCCTGCGCCCACAGCTGATCGTGCAGGAAGACCCGGATGGCGTTGAACCCGTTGGTCCGCGCCCAACCCAGTTCGGTCTCGATGCGCCGGGGATCGAAGGTTTCGCGCTGGAACATCTCCAGCTGATTGATGGCGTTGGAGGTGATGTAGTTCGCGCCGACCGGCCAGCCCTGCGCCTGATACCAGCGGTTGGCGCGCTCGGGCGACCATCGGCTTGCTTGCGGCGAGGTACGAGGAGGCTCGGCGGATGCGCGTGGCGTCTGGGCCACAGCCATGCCTCCTGCCACCAGCAGCGGCAACGCCAACACCGTTCGACGGTGCACGAAATCACCGCGATTCCCCCGGTCGATGTGGTCCACCCCTGCTCGTCAGAGTTCAAATCGTCTCTGCGGGCAATCGTACATGCCTGTACCGCAAGGCTTTTCAGCGGTTTCGTTGTGACAGGGATAACGTCGTCAACCAGGTGTGAACGTCAGGTCGCCGGTCCGGGCGCGTAACTGCCCGTTTTGGGTCGGCTGCGCGGCGGTCAGAAGCAATGCTCGTCGGCAGGGAAGACCCCGCCGGCCACCTCTTGCGCATATTGCGTTGCGGCCCGGCGTAATTCCCCACCGATGTCCGCGAACCGCTTGACGAAGCGGGCGGCCTTGCCGCTGCTCATGCCGGCCATGTCCTGCCAAACCAGGACCTGGCCGTCGCAGTTCGGTCCAGCTCCGATCCCGACGGTGGGGATGGTGAGCTTGCCGGTGATCTGGGTGGCCAACTCGGCGGGCACCATCTCCATGACAACGGCGAATGCGCCGGCCTCGGCGACGGCGATCGCGTCGTGCACCGTCTGCTCCGCCGCGTCACCGCGCCCCTGCACCCGGAACCCGCCCAGGCCGTTCACACTTTGGGGGGTGAACCCGATGTGCGCCATCACGGGGATGCCGGCGGCGGTCAGGCAGGCGATCTGCTCGGCCACCCGCTCGCCGCCCTCGAGCTTGACGGCGTGTGCGCCACCCTCCTTCATGAATCGGGTGGCGGTGGCCAGCGCGGCAGCCGGACCGGCCTCGTAGCTGCCGAACGGCAGGTCGGCGACGACCAGGGCGTGCGGGGCACCCCGCACCACGCCGCGCACCAGCGGAATCAACTCGTCGATCGAGACCGGCACGGTGGTGTCGTAGCCGTACACCACGTTGGCCGCGGAATCGCCGACCAGCAGCACCGGGATGCCGGCCTCGTCGAAAATGCGGGCGGTCGAATAGTCGTAGGCCGTGAGCATGGCCCACTTGTGGCCTTCGGCCTTCATCTTCTGCAGGTGGTGGATGCGAATCTTGGGCCTCGCCTTTTCGGGCTGCGCAGGCGAGTTGGCACCGTAAACGTTGTGCTCAGACATCATTGTCCCTAGTGGTGGTCGGTTCGATCCTCGTGGCCGCTAACGGGTCCCCGGGTTCGTCTGACGGTGCCATTCTGCCATTTCTTTCGCGCAGTTGCACCGCCGCGGCGATGTGAGACATACCATGCTGCGCATGCAGCGGCTGAGTGGCCTGGATGCCAGCTTCCTGTACCTGGAGACGTCGTCACAGCCCATGCATGTGTGTTCGATCATCGAACTGGACACGTCGACGGTGCCGGGCGGCTACGCCTTCGACCGGTTGCGCGACGCCCTTGCGCTGCGCATCAAGGCGATCCCGACGTTTCGCGAAAAGCTCGCCGACAGTCCGCTGAATCTCGATCACCCGGTCTGGGTGGACGACGAGAAATTCGATATCGATCGCCATCTGCATCGCATCGCAGTGCCGGCTCCGGGAGGGCGGGCCGAGCTCTCCGAGATTTGCGGCCACATCGCGCAGACACCGTTGGACCGTGGCCGGCCGCTGTGGGAGATGTGGGTCATCGAGGGCATCGCGGGCACGGATTGCCACCGCGACGGGCGACTGGCGGTGATGACCAAGGTGCACCACGCCGGCGTCGACGGGGTGACCGGCGCCAACTTGATGTCGCAGTTGTGCGCGACCGAAGCCGACGCCCCCGCCCCGGAGCCGGCCGAAGGCGTCGGCGGAGCCCAGGGATGGCAGATCGCGGCGGGTGGGCTGGTCCGCTTCGCGACCCGGCCGCTGCACCTGGCAAACGCGGTGCCCGACACCGTCTCGTCGGTGCTGGCCACGGTGCGACGGGCGCGCGACGGCCTGACCATGGCACGTCCGTTCGCGGCACCGGGAACCCCGTTCAACGCCAGGATCAGTGACCGCCGCAACGTCGCTTATGCCGAATTGGATCTCGACGACGTCAAAACGGTGAAGAACCATTTCGACGTCAAAGTCAACGACGTGGTGATGGCGTTGGTTTCCGGGGCGCTTCGCCAATACCTGAGCGACCGAAACGAATTGCCGGATACGTCCCTGGTGGCGTCGGTCCCGGTTTCGGTGCACGGCAAATCCGACCGGCCGGGCCGCAATCAGGTTTCGGCGATGCTTTCCAGTTTGCACACTCAAATTACCGACCCGGTGGAACGCCTCAAAGCCATTGCTCACGCCAATTCTGTTGCCAAAGAACACAGTTCAGCTATCGGCGCGTCACTGTTGCAGGATTGGACGCAATTCGCCGCGCCGGCGGTTTTCGGTATTGCAATGCGGCTCTATGCCAGAACCAGGTTCACCGACAGCATGCCGGTGCACAATTTGGTGGTCTCCAACGTGCCGGGGCCGCAGGTTCCGCTGTACATGCTGGGCTGCGAGGTCAAATCGATGTATCCATTGGGGCCGATATTTCACGGCTCGGGACTCAACATCACCGCAATGTCGCTGCAGGGCAAACTCGACATCGGCCTGGTCGCCTGCCCGGATCTGCTGCCGGACCTGTGGGAGATGGCCGACGAGTTCGCGGTGGGGATGGAGGAGCTGCTCGCGCTCGCCCGGTAGCCGGCCAGGCGGTGCCGCTAATCAGGATCTCAGGTTTCCTCTGGCAGCATAGGTTGGCATGGCCCTGTCTCGCCGCGGCAAGATTGCGCGCACGCTGCTGATCTGGACGACGATGGCTGCCGTTGCGCTGCTTCTGGCCGGCTGTGTCCGCGTCGTGGTGGGACGCGCCGTCATGTCCGGGCCGAAGTTGGGCCAGGCCGTGGAGTGGACGCCGTGCCGGGCCGCGAATCCGAAGGTCAAGCTTCCGGCCGGCGCGTTGTGCGGCAAACTGGCCGTGCCGGTCGACTACGACCACCTCGACGGCGACGTGGCGACCCTGGCGATGATTCGTTTCCCCGCGACCGGAGACAAAATCGGTTCGCTGGTGATCAACCCCGGCGGGCCGGGGGAGTCCGGCATCGAAGCGGCGCTCGGTGTCGTCCAGTCATTGCCCAAGAAGGTCCGCGAACGGTTCGACCTCGTCGGTTTCGACCCCCGCGGCGTGGGAGCATCGCGCCCGGCGGTGTGGTGTAACTCCGACGCCGACAACGATCGGCTGCGCACCGAACCCAACGTCGACTACAGCCCGGCGGGTGTGGCCCACATGGAGGACGAAACCAAGCAGTTCGTCGGCCGCTGCATCGACAAGATGGGCAAGGACTTCCTGGCCAACGTCGGGACCGTCAATGTCGCACGGGATCTCGATGCCATCCGGGCGGCGCTCGGTGACGACAAGCTGACCTACCTCGGCTACTCCTACGGCACCCGGATCGGCTCGGCGTACGCCGAGGCCTTCCCGCACAACGTGCGCGCGATGATCCTCGACGGAGCCGTCGACCCCAACGCCGATCAAATCGAAGCCGATCTTCGTCAGGCCAAGGGATTCCAGGACGCGTTCAACGACTATGCCGCCGACTGCGCCAAGCAACCGACCTGCCCGCTGGGCACCGATCCGGCCAAAGCCGTGGACGTCTACCACAGCCTGGTCGACCCGCTGGTCGACCCGAACAACCCCATGGTGGGTCGGCCGGTCCCGACGAATGACCCTCGCGGACTGGGCTACAGCGACGCGATCATCGGCACCATCATGGCGCTGTACTCGCCGAACCTGTGGCATCACCTGACCGACGGGCTGGCCGAACTCGTCGACCACCACGGCGACACCCTGCTCGCACTGGCCGATATGTACATGCGCCGTGACTCGCACGGCCACTACACCAACGCCACCGACGCGCGGGTGGCGGTCAATTGCGTGGATCAGCCGCCGATTACCGACCGCGCCAAGGTGATTGACGAGGACCGCCGCTCCCGCGAGGTCGCACCGTTCATGAGCTACGGGCAGTTCACCGGTGACGCGCCGCTGGGCACCTGTGCGTTCTGGCCGGTGCCGCCGACCAGCAAGCCGCACACCATTTCCGCGCCCGGTCTGGCGCCGACGGTGGTGGTGTCGACGACCCACGACCCGGCCACCCCGTACAAGGCCGGGGTCGATCTGGCCAACGAGCTGCGCAGCTCGCTGCTCACCTACGACGGCACGCAGCACACTGTGGTCTTTCAGGGCGACGGCTGCATCGACAACTACGTGACGGCATACCTGGTCAGTGGCTCCATCCCGCCGAGCGGCGCCAAGTGCTGACCGCCCGGTGACGATGCGGGCACCCAAGCCGACGCCGAACGTGCACTGACGGCGGAATATTGGGCGATTTTTCGCCATGGCCGCACGCTCGGCGAGGACGCCAGCCGAGACCAAGGCGTAACCGTTTCGCGCTGTCACGGGTACCCGGGGCTGCAACGATGACAGCCATGTCGCGCCTGAGATCCTTGAGCTCGGCGCTGTTTTCATTCGGGCTGCTGCTCAGTGGTCCATGTGCCGTCGCGCTGCCCACGGCCGTCGCCACGCCGGAACCCGGTGCCGGGCAGACACCGGGCCCGAATCCGCCGTCGGCCACGGTGCCGCAGGGTTGGGGAAGTTGCGGTCAATTCGTCAGCGACACAAGCGATATCCCCACCGCGCAGTGCACCACCGTGGCGGTACCGGTGGACTACAACAGTCCGGCCGGCGCGCAGGCCAGGCTGGCGGTGATCCGCATCCCCGCGACGGGGCAACGGATCGGGTCGCTGCTGGTCAATCCCGGCGGCCCCGGCGGCTCGGCGGTCGACATGGTGGCCTCGATGGCCTCGGATCAGGAGAACTCTCCGATCAGGCGCAACTTCGATCTGGTCGGCTTCGATCCCAGGGGCGTCGGTCACTCGACACCCGCGCTGCGTTGCCGGACCGACGCCGAGTTCGACGCGTACCGGCGTGAGCCGATGGTCGACTACAGCCCCGGCGGGGTCGCGCATATCGAGCAGCTCTACCGGCAGCTGACCCAGCAATGCGTCACCCGGATGGGCGCGGCGTTCTTGGCCAACACCGGCACCGCCTCGGTCGCGCGGGACATGGACGCCGTGCGCCAAACACTGGGCGACGACCAGATCAACTACCTGGGCTACAGCTACGGCACCGAGTTGGGCACCGCCTACCTGGAGAAGTTCAGCAACCACGTGCGCACGATGGTGCTCGACGGCGCCATCGATCCGACCGTCGGGCCGATCGACGAGAACGTCAACCAAATGGCGGGATTCCAAACCGCTTTCAACGACTACGCCACCGACTGTGCCCGCTCGGCGGGCTGCCCGCTGGGCACCGACCCGACCCAATTCGTCAACCGCTACCACGCGCTGGTCAATCCGCTGGTCACCAAGCCGGGGCGGACCGCGGACCCACGCGGCCTGAGCTATGCCGACGCGACCACCGGCACCATCAACGCGCTCTACACACCGGCGCACTGGAAATACCTGACCAGCGGTCTGCTCGGCCTGGCGCGCGGCACCGACGCGGGCGACCTGCTGTTGCTCGCCGACGACTACGACGGGCGCGATAAGAACGGGCACTACTCCAACGACCAGGACGCGTTCAACGCGATCCGCTGCGTCGACGCCCCCAACCCGACGGATCAAGCCAGCTGGGTGAGCGCCGATCAGCGCATCCGCCAGGCCGCGCCGTTCCTCAGCTACGGGCAGTTCACCGGAAATGCTCCCCGCGATTTGTGCGCACTGTGGCCGGTGCAGGCGACGTCGGCGCCGCACGCCGCGCCGCCCATGCCGCCGGGCAAGGTGGTCGTCGTCTCCACCACGCACGACCCGGCCACGCCATATCAGGCCGGGGTGAACCTGGCCCGCCAGCTCGGTGGCCCGCTGATCACCTACGACGGGACGCAGCACACCGCGGTGTTCAACGGCCACCAATGCGTGGACACCGCCGTCGTCCGCTATTTCGTCGCCGGCACGCCGCCGCCGGCGTCCTACCACTGCCAGTCCTGACCAGCGCCGGGCACCGCGATCGGCGAGGTTCGCAATGGTTCTGAGCGGGCATCGGTAACACAGAATTAACAGCAGTTGCATACTGTTCGAGTTATGGATCGACAGAAGGAATTCGTCCTCCGCACCCTCGAGGAACGAGACATCCGCTTCGTTCGGCTGTGGTTCACCGATGTGCTCGGTTTCCTCAAGTCGGTCGCCATTGCCCCGGCCGAGCTCGAGGGCGCCTTCGAGGAGGGCATCGGCTTCGACGGATCCTCGATCGAGGGCTTCTCGCGCGTCTCGGAATCCGACACGGTGGCCAACCCCGACCCGTCCACCTTCCAGGTGCTGCCGTGGGCCTCGGCCAACGGCCACCACCACTCGGCGCGGATGTTCTGCGACATCACCATGCCCGACGGCTCGCCGTCCTGGGCGGACCCGCGGCACGTGCTGCGCCGCCAGCTGCAGAAGGCCAACGACCTGGGTTTCTCCTGCTATGTGCACCCCGAGATCGAATTCTTCCTGCTCAAACCGGGCCCCGACGACGGGACGCCGCCCGTTCCGGTCGACAACGCCGGCTACTTCGACCAGGCGGTCCACGACTCCGCCTCGAACTTCCGCCGTCACGCGATCGAAGCCCTGGAATTCATGGGCATCTCGGTGGAGTTCAGCCACCACGAGGGCGCGCCCGGTCAACAGGAGATCGACCTGCGCTTCGCCGACGCGCTGTCGATGGCCGACAACGTGATGACGTTCCGCTACGTCATCAAGGAGGTCGCGATCGAGAACGGCGCCCGCGCGACCTTCATGCCCAAGCCGTTCGGGCAGCATCCCGGCTCCGCGATGCACACCCACATGAGCCTGTTCGAGGGTGACGTCAACGCGTTCCACAGCCCCGACGATCCGCTGCAGCTCTCCGATGTGGGCAAGTCCTTCATCGCCGGCATCCTCGAGCACGCCTCGGAGATCAGCGCCGTCACCAACCAATGGGTCAACTCCTACAAGCGACTGGTGGGAGGCGGCGAGGCGCCCACCGCCGCGTCGTGGGGTGCCGCCAACCGCTCCGCGCTGGTGCGGGTGCCCATGTACACGCCCCACAAGACGTCGTCGCGCCGCGTCGAGGTCCGCAGCCCCGACTCGGCGTGCAACCCGTACCTGACCTTCGCCGTACTGTTGGCCGCCGGACTGCGCGGGGTCGAGAAGGGCTATGTGCTGGGGCCGCAGGCCGAGGACAACGTGTGGGACCTGACCGCCGAAGAACGCATCGCGATGGGATATCGCGAGCTGCCGACGAGTCTGGACAGCGCGCTTCGCGCCATGGAGTCTTCCGAGCTGGTCGCGGAAACCTTGGGGGAGCACGTCTTTGACTTCTTCCTGCGCAATAAGCGCACGGAGTGGGCCAACTACCGCAGTCACGTCACCCCGTACGAACTGAGCACCTACCTGTCCCTGTAGGTCCCTGCAGGGCATATCCCGTTGCGCACAGCGCCAGTCGCGCCTGAAGACGGGCAGCTTGCGCTACGGTCGTGATCGTGACCAAACCCGCGACGCAGCGCCCCAGGCTGCCCAGCGTCGGCCGGCTCGGGTTGGTCGATCCGCAAGCGGCCGAACGCATGGCGCAGCTGGGTTGGTACGACCACGACGACCAAGCCCACGTCGACCTGCTGTGGTCGCTGTCACGCGCGGCCGATCCCGATGCCGCGCTGCTCGCGCTGGTCCGGCTGTCGGAGAGCCCTGAGGCCGGGTGGAACGAGCTCAACGCCGTCCTGCTCGCCGAACGCCCGCTGCGCGGCCGGCTGTTCGCCGTGCTCGGCGCGTCGCTGGCGCTGGGCGATCACCTGATCGCCCAGCCGCAGTCCTGGAAACTCTTGCGCGGCAACGTCAAACTGCCCACCCGCGACGAGCTGCGCGCGACGTTCACCGGATGCGTCGACGAGGCGCTGGCGGCGCCGGGTTCGGCGATGGTGCGGCTGCGCACCCTGTACCGCGACCAGCTGCTGGTGCTGGCCGCGCTGGATCTGGCCGCGACCGTCGAGGACGAACCCGTGGTCCCGTTCACCGTGGTGGCGGCCCACCTCTCGGACCTGGCGGACGCCGCTCTGGCCGCAGCGCTGCGGGTGGCCGAGAACAACGTGTGCGGTGACCGCACGCCGCCGCGGCTGGCGGTCATCGCGATGGGCAAATGCGGTGCCCGCGAACTGAACTACGTCAGCGACGTCGACGTCATCTTCGTCGGCCAGCAGGCCGACACGGTCACCACCCGGGTGGCCAGCGAAATGATGCGGCTGGCTTCCGAGGCGTTCTTCCAGGTCGACGCCGGGCTGCGGCCAGAGGGCCGTAGCGGTGAACTGGTCCGCACCGTCGAGTCGCACATCGCCTACTACCAGCGCTGGGCGAAGACCTGGGAGTTTCAGGCGCTGCTGAAAGCCCGTGCGGCGGTGGGCGACGCGGAGCTCGGGCGGCGTTACCTGGACGCCCTGATGCCGATGGTCTGGGTCGCCTGCGAGCGTGAGGATTTCGTGGTCGAGGTGCAGGCCATGCGCCGCCGGGTCGAGCAGCTGGTACCCGCCGAGGTCCGCGGCCGCGAGATCAAGCTCGGCAGTGGCGGATTGCGCGACGTGGAGTTCGCCGTGCAGCTCCTGCAGCTGGTGCACGGCCGCGGCGACGAGTCGCTGCACGTGGCGTCGACGGTGGATGCGCTGGCCGCGCTGGGCGCGGGCGGCTACATCGGCCGCGAGGACGCGGCCAACCTCACCGCCTCCTACGAGTTCCTCCGGTTACTCGAGCACCGGCTGCAGCTGCAGCGCCTCAAGCGCACCCACCTGCTGCCCGAGGCCGACGACGAGGAAGCGGTGCGCTGGCTGGCGCGGGCCGCCCACATCCGGCCCGACGGACGCCACGACGCCGCGGGGGTGCTGCGCGAGGAGCTGAGGCATCAGAACCTGCGGGTGTCCCAGCTGCACGCCAAGCTCTTCTACCAGCCGCTGCTGGAATCGATCGGCCCACCCGGGCTCGAGATCGCGCACGGCATGACCGCCGAAGCCGCCGAGCGCCAGCTGGCGGCGCTGGGCTACGAGGGCCCGCAGACCGCACTGAAGCACATGTCGGCCCTGGTCAACCTGAGCGGCCGGCGCGGACGGGTGCAGTCGGTGCTGCTGCCCAGGCTGCTGAACTGGATGTCGTACACGCCGGATCCCGACGGCGGGCTGCTGGCCTACCGGCGGCTGTCCGAGGCACTGTCCGGGGAAAGCTGGTATCTGGCGACGCTGCGCGACAAGCCCGCCGTGGCCCGCCGGCTCATGCATGTGCTGGGGACCTCGGCGTACGTGCCGGACCTCTTGATGCGCGCCCCCCGGGTGATTCAGGACTACGGCGACGGACCGTCTGGCCCGAAGCTGCTCGCCACCGAGCCCGCCGCGGTGTCCCGCGCGCTGGTCGCCGCGGCCAGTCGCTACCCCGACCCGGTGCGGGCGATCGCCGGGGCGCGCACGCTGCGGCGCCGCGAGCTGGCCCGCATCGCGTCCGCCGACCTGCTCGGCATGCTCGAGGTCACCGACGTCTGCGCGGCGCTGACCTCGGTGTGGGTGGCGGTGCTGCAGGCTTCGCTGGAGGCGATGATCCGGGCCAACCTGCCCGAGAACGGCAAGGCACCGGCGGCCATCGCGGTCATCGGCATGGGCCGCCTCGGCGGCGCCGAGTTGGGCTACGGATCCGACGCCGACGTGATGTTCGTCTGCGAGCCGGCGGCCGGCGTCGAGGATTCCGCGGCGGTGCGCTGGGCGACGGGCGTCGCCGAGCAGGTCCGGGCGCTGCTGGGCACCCCCAGTGTCGACCCGCCGCTGGAGGTCGACGCCAACCTGCGGCCCGAGGGCCGCCAGGGTGCACTGGTGCGCACCCTGGCGTCCTACGCCGCCTACTACGAGCAGTGGGCGCAGCCGTGGGAGGTTCAGGCGTTGCTGCGCGCGCACTCGGTTGCCGGTGACGCGGAGCTGGGCCAGCGGTTTTTGTTGATGGCCGACAAGACGCGGTATCCAGCCGCCGGGGTGTCCAGCGAGGCGATGCAGGAGATCCGGCGCATCAAGGCCCGCGTCGATTCCGAGCGGTTGCCGCGCGGCGCAGACCCCAACACGCACACCAAGCTGGGCCGCGGGGGACTGGCCGACATCGAATGGACCGTGCAGCTGCTGCAACTGCGGCACGCACACGAGATTCCCGCGCTGCACAACACGTCGACGCTGCAGTGCCTGGACGCGATCGCCGCGGCCGACCTGGTGCCCGCCGACGAGGTGGATCTGCTGCGGCAGGCCTGGCTGACCGCCACCCGGGCCCGCAACGCGCTGGTGCTGGTCCGCGGTAAGCCCACCGACCAGCTGCCCGGGCCCGGGCGCCAGCTCAACGCGGTCGCCGTGGCAGCGGGCTGGCCGACCGACGAGGGCGGGGAATTCTTGGACAACTATTTACGGGTGACGCGACGCGCAAAAGCGGTCGTGCGCAAGGTGTTCGGAAGTTGAGTCAGGAGGCCGGCGCGTTGGACGCCATATTCGAGGTGCTCAGCGCGGCGGAGGCCGATCGCGTGACCGCGCTGTACGCTCCGTTGGCCGATGCGGTCCGCGAACTGGTCGACGCCACCATCCGCACCGAGGCCGACGACGACGTCGTCGCCGAGGCCCGGCGGGCGATCGAGGCCGTCACCGCATCGTTGCGGCAACGCACCCGACCGGTCGGGGTGAGCTACCGCGTCAACGGTCGCCCGCTGCCGCTGGGCAACGCCGCGATCGGCGTGTGCAACCCCATCGCCCCGCCGATCGTCGTACAGCACCAGGGCGACGGGCGCTGCTTCAGCGAGTTCATCCTCGGCTCGGCCTATGAGGGCCCGCCCAAACTGGTGCACGGCGGCGTCAGTGCCCTGGTGCTCGACCACATGCTCGGCGAGGCGGCCAGCGAGGGATTGTCCAAGGCGCGGTTCACCGGAACCATCACCGTGAAATATCTGCGCGGGACCCCGCTGGGCCCTCTTCGCTGTGAGGCGTGGGTCGACGGCAAGGAGGGTCGCAAAGTCTTTGCGCGTGGCACCATTTCGGACTCCGAAGGGGTCACCGTCGAGGCCGACGGCGTCTTCATCGAGCCGGCCTGGGCGCAGGAGACGCAGTGAAGTTCTACATCAGCAGCGCCTTCTTGAATACGCGTGAGATCGTCGAGCTCGCCAAGGCGGCCGACGAGCTCGGCTACGACGGGATCGGCATCCCCGACCACGTCGTCAACCTTCAGACCCTGGACACCCCATATCCGTACACCAAAGACGGGCAACGGCGCTGGCAACCCTTCACCGACTGGCCCGATCCCTGGGTGCTCGTCGGCGCGCTGGCTCAGGTCACCACGCGGTTGCGTTTCGTCAACACCGTATACATCCCGGCGATGCGCAACCCGTACTCGGCGGCCAAAGCCATTGGCACCGCGGCGGTTCTGGCATCGGGGCGGGTGGAGCTGGGCATCGGCGTGGGCTGGTGCCGCGAGGAATTCGCTTTGATGGGTGAGCAATTCGAGGCCCGCGGTAAGCGCACCGACGAGATCATCGAGCTGATGCGGGCGCTGTGGGCTCCGGGCTGGACGGAGTTCGACGGCCAGTTCTACCAGGCGCCGCGCCTCGAGATGCAACCCACTCCGCCGCGGATACCGGTGTATGTCGGCGGGCTCAGCGACATCGCGCTGCGCCGCGCCGCCCGCAACGACGGCTGGATCGGCGATTTGATCAAGACCGAGCGGGCCATCGAGGCGGTCGGACGGCTGCGCGACCTGCGCGCCGAAAACGGCTTGACCATGGACGGTTTCACCATCCTGACACCGTTGACCGACGCGTTCACCACCGCCGACTATCGGCGCGTCGAGGACGCCGGCATCACCGGCATCATCACGATGCCGTGGATGTTCTACGCCGGGCCCGACGCCGGCCTGGACGACAAGATCGACGGCATGCAGCGCTTCCGCAAGGACCTGTCACTCGACGGCTGAAGTCCGACGCATAAACAGTGGCGAAGACACGCCGCCGCGGGTGTGCGTCGTCTATGGCTCGTCGACGCCGGCCACGGAAACGACCGCGACCGGGACGCCTGATCCTCGGCAGCGCCGCACATCACTGACGACCATCCAGCGCAGTCGTGGCCCATGCGATCAGCCAGCCGGCCTCCGCCAACGCGTCGACCAGATACATCTTGCTGATCCGTCCCCTCGGGGAGTAGAGCACGTCGATCGTTCCCAGCGTCAACGCCGAGCCGATTCCGATCCGCCGGCCCAGCCGCAGGCTTGCCGTCTCGCCGGTGGCGCTCAATTGGGTCGCCCCGATGCAGGCCATCAGGCCTGCGACGGTATACACCAGCCACCGGTCGACCTTGGGGCCAAGCACGGCTTCGAAGCTTCGCATATGCACCACCGGCCACAGACCGCCGGCAACGTTGAATGCTCCATGTAGCCGTGCCAACGGCAGGGCCCGGCTTTTGTTCAGCGGCGCAGCCGGAAGCGTTGCGTCCATGACCAACCGGCTACCCCGGGCCGGCAATCAGAAACGCGGCGAAGACGAAACCATCACGGCGATTGCCCCGTGGTGGTACGCACCGGCTCAGTCGACCCTGATGACGAGCTTGCCGAGGTGCTTACCGTCGCGCAGTCGTTCGAATGCCGCTCTCGCGTCTGAGAATTCGAAGATTTTGTCGATAACCGGCGTGAGCCCGGTGGTGGTGACGGCCCGCACGAGACTTTGAAGCTCTGTGCGGTCGCCGACCGTGATGGACCGCGTTATTGCGCCGCTGCCCTTGAGCAAGAAATAGTCGATGCCGGGATTGTCCTGGCTCAGGAAGCCGATCAAGGTCACTTCCCCTCCGGCCGCGACCGCGCGCAATGACTGTTCGATGGTGGCCGGTCCGCCGACTTCGACGACACGGTCGACGCCGCGACCTTCGGTCAATTGCCGCACCCGTTGGCCCCATTGAGGGTTGGCGCGGTAATCGATGACCTCGTCAGCGCCCAACGACTGCAACACCTGCGCCTTCTGGGTGCTCGACGTGGTCGCGACGACACGCGCCCCGAGCAGTTTCGCCAGCTGCACGGCAAAGACCGATACCCCGCCCGAGCCGAGCGTCAATACGGTTTGGCCGGCGCGAATCGGTGCGGGACCGCCTAGCGCATTCCAGGCAGTGACACCGGCGCAGGGCAGCGTCGCGGCGTGCTCGTCCGACAGAGCGGGCGGCACGGCGACGACCGATTCCTGCGACACGACTTTGTATTCGGTGAGCCATCCGTCCTGTCCGCCGCCGTAACTGTCGGACTCTGCGGTCGCCGGCAGTGGCCCACCGAACCACCTGGGTTGAAACGTCCCTACCACCCGGTCGCCGGGCCGGTAGTCGGCGACGCCGTCACCGATCTCGACCACTTCGGCAACAGCGTCGCTGCACGGCACCAAACCGGTTTTGGCGTCACGCACGTAGCGGCCCAACGGAATCGCTATGTCGCGGTAGTTCAACGAGACCGCTTTAATCCGTAGTAGGACTTCTCCTCGCTGCGGTGAGGGTACGGGTTCGTCGTGCAATTGCAGACCGTCTAGCCCCCCGTGGTTATCGAATCGGTAAACGCGCATAGCGATAGTCCTTTCAGTCGGATGTCAGTCGCGGACGAGACTCGTGTTTGCCCATAGGAAGTAATCCGCCACAAGGTCCGCAATTACCTTCCGTCGTTTACCTGCGTCCGGTATCACCGGAGTGTGAGTTTGTGTTGGCGCTCGTCGTAGGGGACGAGTTCGTGGCTACGTCCGGCGTGGCGTAGCGTGTCATCGGCGCGAGTGCGAACCGGTTGGGCGGCCGCAGCGAGCCCACCGACAACGGAGTCAGCAAGCCGGAGATGTCGACGGCGTCATCCGCTCGATACGAGCCGGGTGGGCGAAAGTCCTTCGTCATTCGATTCCTCTCAGCGATCGAGCAGTACAGGGTGTTCGCGCGGCTGAGCCCGCGCCGGCTTGTCCGAGCTACCAGGTGAGCACGAGACGACCCCGCAGGCCGCCGGCCTCTAGCCGCCGGTGCGCCTCGGCGGCCTGCTCGGCGGGAAGGGTGTCTGCTACACGCAGGGTCAGGACGCCGGCCTCCACGAGATCGCGCAAAGTGTTGAGAACGTCGGTGCGCGTGGTGTGTTGGTTGACGAAGACCTTGTGCCACACGATGTTTCGTTCGGTGGGGCCGACGTGTTGGCGGCCCGAGGTGACGGCGCCGCCATCGCGGATCGCGGCAACGATCGCATCGTTGTACAGCGCGGCGTCCACCACACCGTCGACTCCCTCAGGTAACGCTGCACGAATGTGATCGGCCAACTTGTCTCCGCGGCGGACGACGATGTCTGCCCCTAACCCCTTCACCAACTGCTCGTCGGTTTCAGCGGCATCAGCAATGACTTGCAGCCCTTGATGTTTGGCCAGTTGAACGGCGTAGCCGCCCAGAGCCCCGGCCGCGCCCGTCACCGCGACCGTGCCGCCGGCCGGGACGGCCACTGCCTCGAGCATGGCATATGCGGTCACCGCATTCATGAGAAGAGTGGATGCGGCAACGGCTGTGGCGTTACCCGGTGCTCGCACAACCGAGCGCGCGTCGGTGACCACGTATTCGGCGTAAGCGCCGACATCGCCGATCGGGCTGAGCGTCAGGCCGATAACGTGTTGGCCAACCGCGATCGGAGCGCCCTCGGGGGACTCGTCGATAACACCGCAGAAGTCCCATCCCGGTACGTACGGCGGTTCGGGGTAGCGTCCTCCGGGAAGCGTGTCTGGCGCATAGGTCCGCTGCATCCAGCCCGACCGGGCCGCTGTGTCAGCAGGATTGACCGCCGCTGCCTGCACACGGACGCGAACCTGCCCGACCCCCGCGTGGGGCTGCGGCAACTCCAAGACGCGCAAGACTTCAGGACCACCGAATTCGGTATATCCGATCGCTTTCATACCTCACCACAACCAACCATGTGCACTCCTATTCCCGAGAATCGACATCTTTTACCCGGCATCCAGCATGAAAAGGGCAGGGCAACACAGTGTTTCAACCATTCGATCAATTCATCGACGCCCATCACCGGCCTGCGGTACCGACAATTAAACGCAGGTAGGACAGGATGGCCTCGGCAACCGCGTCGGGTTGTTCGGGGAACAGCGCATGGCTCGCATGCTCGATGACGACGGTGGTGATGCGATCGCCGTAGCGGGCGCGCAAGTCATTCCATTCTTCTCGGGCGTGAAACGGGTCGAGCGCGGCGATGATCTCGAGCACCGGCGCGGCGCCGGCGCCGCGGTAACGACGCAGGTTGGCGTGCCGGACACAGTCGACTTGCATCGCCAGAGTGTCTGGGTACCAGCCGGTTAACCACGTCGTGGCGTCGTGCTCGCGGGTAAAGAACGCCAGGCGCAGCGCGTCCAGCCGGACGGCGTCAGGCAGTGTCGGGTCGGCTGCGCGCATGGGAGCCGTCATGACCTCGGGCGGCACCGTCTTGCCCGACGCCGCCGCCACGATCACGGCACCCACGTTGGCGGGGTGGTGCACCGCCGTGGCGCGGGCGACAAGGTTGCCGAACGCGTGACCGAGCACCACCGCCGGCCCGTCGGCGAGCTCATCGATCACCGCGGCGAGGTCATCGGCCATGTCTTCGAAGGTGACCCCACTCATCGGACCGATCGAGCGGGCGACGCCGCGCGGCTGGGGCCGCAGCACCCGGTAGCCGCCCCCGACGAGCGCGGCGGTCAGCGCGTCGAAATCGGCGTCACCGCCGCGGCCATAGGACGGGACGATCACTACCGCCGGTCCGTGCCCGTCGACGTAGGTTTCGATGGACGCATCTGGTGTGTCGACGACTTCCCCGTGCCGGGTCATGGCCGCCCCGCGCCGGATGTTTCGGATGGGGCCGAGTCCAGTGCGACGCGCAGCAGCGCCGCGTTGCGCACGATGCCCTGCGGGGGTGCGGTGGTGCCGCCGTCGGTGGTGACATAGAAAACGTTGCCGCCTTGTCCGGGGCGGCGTCCCCAAGCGGCGCTGGAGGGTCCGATCAGCGCTTCGTCGAAGGGATCGCCGACGAGGTGACGGACCTCGCTGCCGTGCCGCGGCTGCAGCGGTACCCGGTCGATGGTGTTGGCGCGGTGGCGGGTGACGTAGGCGAACCCGGCGTCCTCGTCGAGGCAGAAGTCGTCGGCGTTGTCGATCGCGGCGACGAACTCCGGTGCCGCGGCCGGGTTGCGTGTGAGGGGGTCGACGGCGACGCGCATGAACACTTTCTGCGCGGTCGAGGTGTAGTACAGGTAGCCGGTTTTCGGGCTGTAGCGTACGCCGTTGACACCCGGCTGGGGCGGTGGCGGCAGGCCGCTGTCGGGGTCGAACGCCATGGTGTCGTGGGTCAACCACACCTCGGCGGTGGCCGCACGGGTGTCGCCTGCGAGGTCGACCCGCCAGATCAGGCCGGCGAAACAGTCGGCGACCGCCAGCACGTCCGGGCCGAGCATGCAGGCGCCGTTGAGTCCGCGGACGCGGTCGTCGAACCGGTAGATGGTCTCCGGGATGACAGGGTCGCCCGGGGCCCAGCCGACGAGATCGACTCTCACGAGCAGAGATTCGTGGGTCGTGTAGGCCTCGGTGAGGCTAAGGACGAACACGTCGGCTGCGACCTCAACGATGCCGGTGACCGGATGGTCAAAACGATGCAGCAAGACGGGTTCCACCGGCGAACCACTCTCGGTGGCCGGGACGTACCAAAGTTCCTTCTGCAGCACCGCGGTGATCAAGACGGAGCCGTCAGCGCGCACGGCCAGGTTTTCCAGAAAGTATTTCTTCGGGAAGAACGCCACGGGTGCCAACGTGACGGTGGGCAGGGGTACATCAGGCACGGTTGGTCCTACCTTCCGGTGTCTTCAGAACTAGAGCAGGATGTGCAGGCCACGAAGCCCGGCGCGAAATGGTCACGGGGCGGGGATGGCGAAGGCGGTGAGGATGGCGCAAACCGCGTGGTATGTGCCGGCCAGCACGGCGATGTCGAAAACCCCGGATTCGCCGAAGATACGTTCGGCCTGGCCGTAAACGGCGTCATCGACGCAGTGACTCGTCGATAGCTGTCGGGCCAGGCGGTGGGCTGCGGTTTGCGCGTTGGTGAGCTGCTCGGGCTCACCGCCGCCGGCCAGCTCGGTGATCACCGTCTTCGACAGTCCCGCGCGCTGCGCCACCCGGGAATGAGCGTAGAGCTCGTAGGGGGCCCGCCACACCGCACCCACGGTGAGGATGACCACTTGGCGAACTCGCTCGTCGAGCGAAGTGTGCTCCTGTTCGGCGGCCTGCAGCTCCAAAAATGCTGTCGCGAGGCCGGGATTGAGCAAGCTGGGGTTAAACGGTCCGATGAGCTGGCCGCCAGTGGTGGTGGCCGCGAAGCCGCTGCGGTGGGCCCAGGGCACTGCGGTGGACAGGATGTGGTCGAAGAGTTCGCGCTGTGTTCGGCTCAGCGCGCCGGGGTCGGCCAGCGACAGTCGCCCGCCCAGGCCAGAGGCTGCGGCGCTCACTGGTCCAAACCCGTAGCGTCGGCAGGCACGTCGAACGCGCTCAGCGTCAGGCACACCATGGTGAACCAGCCGAGCAGCACCGTCACGTCAACGACGCCGGCGTCGCCGAGCAGATCCCGGGCACGCCGGTACAGTCCCATCGGAACCACCCGCCCTGCCAGCAACGTCGAGGCGAGGTCGTAGACCACCTGCTGGCGTGGATCGCTAAAAGATGTCGGCAACCCGGCGATCAAGGCTGCGACGCACCGCGCGTCGAGCCCGCCGTCCCGCTCGCCGATGATTTCATGCTCGTAGCTGGCGTACGCACTGCGCCATCGACCGCACACCAGGTTGGTCGCAATTTCGATCTCCGCCTTGCTCAGCGTCGAATGGCGCTGATAGTAAGCCCCGGTCGGCACAATCGTCGTGGACAGCGTCGGGTTAGCCAGCCAGATCCTATGCGGACCCGGCACCAACCCGCGCAACTCGCGGGTGAAGTCATAAGCCTGCTTCATCTCCGGTGACATGTCGTGTACCGGCGTCTCCACAAACCGGCCGAAAGTTCCGAATTCTCCTGCATCACTCATCGATCCATCTCCTCGTTAAATCCGAGCTGCCGTGCGGTTCAGTTACAGATAAGAGAATGAGCGCTCATGTTTTTATGTTGCCACTGTCCCGCGCTGGCGTCAAACGCGAACGCTCATGTGCGTTTGAGGTAGGGTGTGACGATGCCGAAGGTGTCACTCGAGTACCGCGCCGAACGGCGCGCGCACATCCTCGCCGCGGCACGCAGGTGCTTCGTGCGCGACGGCTTCCATGGCACTTCGATGCAGGATCTCGTCGACGAGGCTGGCGTGTCCTCGGGCGCGGTATACCGCTACTTTCCCAGCAAGGACGCCGTCATCGAGACGATCGCCGCCGACAACCTTGATCAGGTTGTCAACGTGATCCGCACGTCGATCGAGGACGGCTTGACGGCCGAAGCGGCCATCGGCGCCGTCCTCGACTTCGTCACCGCCCGCCATGCTGAGGATGGTTTTGCAGCGATCGCGCTGCTTGTCTGGTCGGAGGCGATGCGCAATCCCGTTCTGGCGGAACGACTCCGTGCCTCGAGTACGGCCGCAGCACGGCTCTTACGATCGCCCAAGCGCCCCGCCCGTGACGCGGTTGCGGTGACCGACCTGCTGTTGTGTGTCCTGCCGGGCTACCTGATGCAGTTGGCCCTCACCGGACCGGCCGCCGTCAAACGCATACCCCGAACCGTGGAGAAAGTCTTCGGACCGTCGGCCTGACGCCAACCAGTCGCAGACCGCCATGTCACCTCGCCGCATTCGAGCTAGGCGAAAGGTGCAGGGGGAGTGTGAAAGACCGCGCTCCGCAGCCGATCGCGTCCGCAGCGGGCATCAAAGCGGTGCAGGCGCGGGTGCGTCCCGCCGGCGCGTGAACCACTTGGTCCACTTACGGGTACATGGAGCCTGATGCCGATGAGCCCACCACCCCCTCCACCGAGAAGGATTGCGGTCGCCGCGGATAACGCGACAACGCGGCGAGACGAAACCACCCGCGGGGCGATTGCCGAGCGGGTGGTCTCGTCAAGCCGACTTATACGTCGTAGTAGAGCGCGAATTCGTAAGGGTGAGGCCGGATCTGGACCGGCAGGATCTCGTTCTCACGCTTGAAGTTGATCCACGTCTCGATGAGGTCGGGCGTGAATACGCCGCCCTCGGTGAGGTATTCGTGGTCTTCTTCCAGACGGTCGATCACCGCGGACAGCTGGGTGGGCGCCTGCGGGATGTTGGCGGCCTCCTCGGGCGGCAGCTCGTAGAGGTCCTTGTCGACCGGTGCCTGCGGCTCGATCTTGTTCTTGATGCCGTCCAGGCCGGCCATCAGCATGGCCGAGAACGCCAGGTACGGGTTGCCCGACGAGTCGGGGCAACGGAACTCGAGCCGCTTGGCCTTCGGGTTGGTGCCCGTGATCGGGATACGGACACATGCCGAACGGTTGCGCTGGCTGTAGACCAGGTTGATCGGCGCCTCGTAGCCGGGCACCAGACGCTTGTAGGAGTTCACCGTCGGGTTGGTGAACGCCAGCAGCGACGGCGCGTGGTGCAGCAGGCCGCCGATGTAGTGGCGGGCGGTGTCCGACAAGCCGGCGTAGCCGGTCTCGTCGTACATCAGCGGGGTGCCGTCCTTCCACAGCGACTGGTGCGTGTGCATCCCGGAGCCGTTGTCACCGAACAGCGGCTTGGGCATGAACGTGACGGTCTTGCCGTTCGCCCAGGCCGTGTTCTTGACGATGTACTTGTAGAGCATCATGTCGTCGGCCGCGTGCAGCAGCGTGTTGAACTTGTAGTTGATCTCGGCCTGGCCGCCGGTGCCGACCTCGTGGTGGCCCTTCTCCAGACTGAAGCCGGCCGTGATCAGGTTGGTCAGCATCTTGTCGCGCAGGTCGACATAGTGGTCCACCGGGGCGACGGGGAAGTAGCCACCCTTGGGGCGCACCTTGTAGCCGCGGTTGGGGCTGCCGTCGAGTTCGTTCGGCGAGCCGGTGTTCCACCAGCCCGAGATCGCGTCGATCTCGTAGAACGAGCCGTTGGTGCGCGAGTCGAAGCTCACCGAGTCGAAGATGTAGAACTCGGCCTCGGCGCCGAAGTAGGCGGTGTCGGCCACGCCGGTGCTGATCAGGTAGTTCTCTGCCTTGCGGGCGATGTTGCGCGGGTCGCGGGAGTACGGCTCGAGGGTGAAGGGGTCATGCACGAAGAAGTTGAGGTTCAGCGTCTTGGCTTCGCGGAACAGGTCGATCTGTGCGGTCGCCGGGTCGGGGAGGAGCAGCATGTCGGATTCGTGAATGGACTGGAATCCGCGAATCGACGAGCCGTCGAAGGCCAAGCCATCCTCAAAAACGCTCTCGTCGAAGAACGTAATCGGAATCGTGAAGTGCTGCATGATGCCGGGCAGGTCACAGAACCGGACGTCGACAAATTCGACGTTTTCGTCCTTGGCGAGTTTGAAGACGTCGTCGGGCGTCGTTTCCGTCACAGAATGCTCCTTTACTTGGTGAGATCCGCGGCCTGACGCTATGGAGCAGATGTTGCCCGTCAGTCAACCCGATGTTGCGCGCACGTTACGTGACCACTGCCACACGCTAAAAGTGGCCGCTTGGGCGGCGGGTTCTATTGTGGGGCGATGGATCGCAAGATCGTATCTTTTCTGGTGAACGGGCGCACCGCCCGCCCTCCTTACCAGGCCTCTGCGCCGGATTATTCGGACTCCGGTCCGAGTCGATGATGGCGGAATCACGATCCGCATTTCCGGGCGAAAAGCTGGGGTTGCCGGAGAGCGGGCCCGGGTCGTTGGCGCCGATGGGGCGCCGGCTGGGAGCGCTGATGATCGACTGGTTGATCTCTTACGGTCTGGCGGCGCTGGCCATGCGATTCGGCTTTTTCTCCCAACAGGCGCTGGCCACCGCGGTATTGGTGATTTGGTTCGTGCTGGGGGTGGTCTTTTTGCGGTCGTTCGGGTTCACCCCCGGCCAGCTGGTGCTACGCCTGCAGGTGGTGACGGTCGATGGCCGCAACCCGGTCGGCCTCGGCCGGGCCGTGGTGCGCGGAGTGCTGGTCGGGACGGTGGTCCCGGCCTTGTTCACCGATTGGGACGGCCGCGGCATGCAGGATCGGTTGACCGCGACGGCCGTGGTGCGACGGTGAAGGCGAGGCGGCGACCCGCTGCGCCCGGCTGCGCCGCGCTGGCGATCGCCGCTGACCTGATGGCGGCGACCCGCTGCGCCCGGCTTCGCCGCGCTGGCGATCGCCGCTGACCGTCTCGCTGCTACTTGCGACGGACGGTGCGCTGCACGCCGCGCATCTTGCCCGCGTTGGGCAGCGGACCCTTGGGCATGACGGCCGCGCCGGCTCGCGACCCCAGTGCGGCCAACCGCGATTCCAGCGTGTCCATCTGCTTGACGGTGATGTTGGCCGGCAGCCGCGTGAGGTGGCGCTCCAGCTTGGCCAGCGACACCTCGTCCTCGCCGTTGCCGACGATGATGTCGTAGATCGGCACGTCCCCGATCAGGCGGGCGGTGCGCTTTTTCTCCTGCGCCAGCAGCGGCCGGACTCGCGCCGCCGCCCCCTCGCCGACCAGGATGACGCCGGGCCGACCGATCACCCGATGCACGGCGTCGAAGTGGCCGGTGGCGGCCACCCCCGGGGTCACCCGCCACTTGCCGCGCAGGTTGTCCAAAGCCCAAGCCGCGGCTCCGGTTTGGCCTTCGGCCTTGCGGTAGACGGACTTCTGGGCGCGGCGGCCGAACACGATGAAGGCGACCAGCCCGCCCAGCACCACACCAAGCGGGATCAGGGTGAGCATCGTCAGTCCGCCGGCCCAGATACCGACACCCACCGAGATGCCCAGGATCAGCACAAAGGCGCCGATCATGTACGGCAGTAGGCGCTTGTCCTCCTGGCGCTGAATGTTGAACGCCTGCCACAACTGGGTGCGGCGCTCCCGCGCGGCGGCCTTGCGGACAGCCTGCGCCTGCGCTCGGGCGGCCTTGTTCTCAGAGGCAGTGCGGGGTTTAGCCATAGTCAAAGAATACGTAGGCCCGCGACCGGCGAACGCCGCTACCGTGCGCGGCATCTTCAGGCGCGGCTGCGGGCGGCTTGCTCATAGAGGCGTCCCGCGCGATACGACGAGCGCACCAGAGGTCCGGCCAGCACACCGGCGAAGCCAAGCTCCTCGGCGTGCTGCGCGAACTCGACGAATTCCTCCGGGTTCACCCAGCGCTCGACGGGGTGGTGACGCGCCGACGGGCGCAGGTATTGGGTGATGGTGATGATGTCGCAGCCGGCGTGGCGCAGGTCGGCCAGGGCGGTGCGCACCTCGTCTGGGGTTTCGCCCATGCCGAGGATGAGGTTGCTCTTGGTGACCAGCCCGAAGTCGCGCGCGGCGGTCAGGACGTCGAGGCTGCGCTGGTAGGTGAAGGCGGGCCGGATCCGTTTGAAGATGCGCGGCACGGTTTCGACGTTGTGCGCCAAGACTTCCGGGCGTGACTCGAACACCTCGGCCAGCCGAGCGGGTTCGCCGTTGAAATCCGGGATCAACAGCTCGACGCCGGTCGACGGGTTGAGTTCCTTGATGGCGCGCACCGTCTCGGCGTACAGCCAGGCTCCGCCGTCGGGCAGGTCATCGCGGGCCACCCCGGTGACCGTGGCGTAGCGCAGTCCCATCGTGCGCACGCTGTCGGCGACCCGCCGCGGCTCGTCGCGGTCCAGCGCCGCGGGCTTTCCGGTGTCGATCTGGCAGAAGTCGCAGCGGCGGGTGCACTGGTCGCCGCCGATCAGGAAGGTGGCCTCGCGGTCCTCCCAGCATTCGAAGATGTTGGGGCAGCCGGCTTCCTCGCAGACCGTGTGCAGCCCCTCCCGCCGGACCAGGCTCTTGAGCTGGGTGTACTCCGGGCCCATCCGGGCCCGTACCCTGATCCACGGCGGTTTGCGCTCGATCGGGGTCTCGGCGTTACGCACTTCCAGGCGCAGGAGTTTGCGTCCTTCCGGTGCGACAGTCACATCGCTGATGTTACGCGCGCGGCCGGGTGGTCACGGACCGGCAGCACCCCGTCCAGGGCGTCGCAGACGGCATCGGCGACCGCGGTCTGGACATCCTCGACCGACACCGGACGGCGCAGTTCGGCCGACAACGACGTCACTTCCGCGTCGCTGATGCCGCACGGCACGATGGCGTTGAAGGCGTCCAGGTCGCAGTCGCAGTTGAGGGCGAACCCGTGCAGGGTGGTCGCCCGCGAAACCCGGACGCCGATGGCGGCAACCTTGCGGTCGGGCCGACCCTCACCGCCCGGCACCCACACCCCGGACCGGCCCTGCACCCGGACCGCGTCCACGCCCAGGTCGGCGCAGACCTTGATCAGCGCTTCCTCGAGGCGCCGCACGTAGTTGACCACGTCGAGCGGTTCGGCCAGGCCGATGATCGGATACCCGACCAACTGGCCGGGACCGTGCCAGGTGATCTTGCCGCCACGGTCGGTGTCGACGACGGGAGTGCCATCCACCGGCCGTTCGTGCGGCTCGGTGCGCCGCCCCGCCGTGTAGACCGCGGGGTGCTGCAGCAGCAACAACGTGTCGCTGCCGCCGGCCACTCGGGCGTCGGCCAGATCGCGTTGCTGCTGCCAGGCCACGCGGTAGTCGACGATGCCGAGGGGGCGGACGTCGATCAGGGCCTGGCTGGACCGGATGGAATCGATCACGTTCGCGACGGTACTCGGCCCGCGCCGGCGGGGCCCAGTCCGGTCTGGCCGCGGGGCTAGTCGTGCTCGCGGCGGGCGGTGGCGTAGGCGAGCGCCTCGCCAACGGTGTTGTGGTGGAAGTCGAAGCCGGCGCGCTCGAGCGCGGACGGGATGGCGCGCTGCCCCGTCAGCAGGCCTTCGTCGGCGAACTCGCCCAGTGCGGCGCGGATGGCAAAACCGGGCACCATCAACGGGGTTGGGCGATTGACCGCCCGCCCGAACGCGGTGGTGAATTCGGCGTTGGTGACCGGCGCGGGCCCGGTCATGTTCACCGGGCCGGACAGCTCGGGGCGCAGAATCGCGAACAACAGCGCGCGCACTTCGTCTTCCAGCGTGATCCACGACATGTATTGCCGCCCCCCGCCCAGCCGGGCGCCGAGGCCGGTGCGGAACAACGGCCGCAACCGGCCCAACGCGCCGCCGGCGGGAGAGAACACCAGCCCGGTGCGGGCCAGCACCACCCGGGCGCCGCCGTATTGGGCCGGCAGCGTGGCGGCTTCCCAGTCTTCGCACAGCCTGGCCAGGAAACCCGTTCCCGCACGGTCGGTTTCATCGACCACGCGGTCCTTGGTGTTCCCGTAGAAACCCACCGCGCTGGCGTTGACCATGGTCGCCACACCCGCGTCGGCGACGGCGTGCGCCAGGACTTCGGTGGGGGCGATGCGGCTGTCCCGCAGACTCTGCTTGAAGGCGCCCGACCACCGCCGCTTGCCGATGTTGACGCCGCACAGGTTGACGACGGCGTCGACGTGGGTCAGCGTCTCGGGATCCAGATCGCCGCTCTCCGGATTCCAGTGCAGCTCATCGGCATTCGCCGGTGCCCGGCGCACGATGCGCAACACGCGGTGGTCGGCGGCGCGCAGGGCCGCGGCCAGAGCGGAGCCGATCAGGCCGGACGAACCCGCAATCGCGATGACGGCCTTCTGGCCAGCGCGAGCCACGTTCGCTTGTCCTTCTTTTAGAGGCCGAGGTCGGCCTCGAACGCGCCCTCTTCGAGACGGTGCTTGATGGTGGTCAGGAAGCGGCCGGCGTCGGCGCCGTCGATCAGCCGGTGGTCATAGGTCAGCGGGAGGTAGCAGATCGAGCGGACGCCGATCGATTCGTTGCCACTCTCGTCGACCACAACCCGCGGGCGCTTGACGATCGCGCCGGTGCCCAGCATGGCGGCCTGCGGCGGAACCAGGATCGGGGTGTCGAACAGCGCACCCTGGCTGCCGATGTTGGTGATCGTGAAGGTGCCACCGGACAGCTCGTCGGGTTTGAGGTTGCCCGACCGGGCGCGCGCGGCGATGTCGGCGATCGCCCTGGCCAGCCCGGCCAGGGACAGGTCACCCGCGTTGTGCACGACGGGGGAGAGCAGACCCTGCTCGGTATCGACTGCGAAGCCGAGGTGCTCGGCGTCGTAGTAGGTGATCTCCTTGGTTTCCTCGTTGTAGCTCGCGTTGACGTTGGGATGAACCTTCAGCGCGTCGATCACCGCCCGGGCGATGAACGGCAGGAAGGTCAGATTCACCCCCTCGCGCTCGGCGAAAGCCGCCTTGGCCCTGGCCCGCAACCCGACCAGCTTGGTCATGTCGACCTCGTGGGTCTGGGTGAGTTGGGCTGTGGCCTGCAGGGATTCGCGAGTTTTGTTCGCGGTGATCTGGCGGATCCGGCTGGCCTTCTGGGTGGTGCCCCGCAGGTGCGCCAGCGCCGGAGCCGGGGTGGGCGCCGCGGCGGCGCTGGGGGCAGCGGAGGGCTGCGCGGCGGCCGGCGCGGGGGCGGCCGGCTCTTGTTGCCGTTGCTTCTGCTCGGCGGCGGCCAGCACGTCTTGCTTGCGGATGCGACCGCCCACCCCGGTGCCCGTGAGCGAGTTCAGGTCGATGTTGTTTTCGGCGGCCAGTTTTCGCACCAGCGGCGTCACGTACGGCGCGCCGTCGGCGGCGGGGCTTGCCGGCTGGGCCTGCGCCGGTTGAGCTTTCGGCTCCGGCGCGGGCTTGGGCTGTGGTGCGGGCGCCGGCGTGGGCTCGGGCTCGGGCTGCGCCTGGGGCTGGGGCGCCGGTTCCGGCGTGGGTTCAGGCTTGGGCGCGGGCGGGGGCTGGGGAGCGGCGGACGCCTCGGCAGCGTCGGAACCGGCGCCGATGCGCGCCAGCTCGCCGCCGACGGGCACGGTGGCGTCCTCCTCGGCGGTGATGCTGATCAGGACACCGGCCACCGGTGACGGGATCTCGGTGTCGACCTTGTCGGTGGAGACCTCGACCAGAGCGTCGTCGACCTGGACCGAATCGCCGACCTTCTTGAGCCAGCGCGTCACGGTGCCCTCGGCCACCGACTCTCCGAGCTCGGGCATCAACACCGGGGTCGCGGCGCCGCCACCGGAACTCGGCTGGGCGGGCGCGGGCTCCGCCTGGGCCTGGGCCTGGGGCTGCGGCTCCGGTTGGGGCTCGGGTTGGGACTGGGACTGGGCAGGGGCCGCGGACTGTGCCTCGGGCTCCGGCTGGCTTGGCGCCTGCGAGTCGCCCCCAGCCCCACCACCTTCGGAGCCGTCGCCGATGACGGCCAGCTCGCCACCGACCTCGACGGTGTCGTCCTCCTGGGCGACGATCTTGGTCAGCACGCCCGCGGCCGGCGACGGGATTTCGGTGTCGACCTTGTCGGTCGACACCTCGACAAGTGGTTCGTCGAGTTCGACCGTGTCGCCTTCCTGCTTGAGCCAGCGGGTGACCGTCCCCTCGGTGACGCTTTCACCGAGTGCCGGCATCTGGACGGAGAAGGCCATCGTTTTTGACTCCTCGATCGCTCGTGGGTCGGGGCGGGTCGATCAGCTCGCTTTGCGGAAGGCGAAGTAGCAATCCAAAACTATCCTGTCACTGCGCCCTTGTCGGCACACATCCAGGGCAGATACCCCGCGCCGGGCGGGTGACGACGATCACGCTTGCTACGGTGTGGCCACTGCAGCCAGAGCGGGGAGGTCCCGATGCCGCCATCACAACGATTAGGCCAGCGTTTCGTCGAGAGCGCCGACGGCGTCCGCATCGCCGTCTACGAAGAGGGCAACCGCGAGGGCCCGACCGTCGTGCTGGTGCACGGCTTCCCCGACTCGCATGTGCTCTGGGACGGTGTCGTCCCGCTGCTGGCCGAGCGGTTCCGGATCATCCGCTACGACAACCGGGGCGTCGGTGAGTCCTCGGTGCCCAAGCCGGTGTCGGCCTACAGCATGGACCGCTTCGCCGACGACTTCGCCGCGGTGACCGGCGAGCTGAGCCCGGGCCGGCCCGTGCACGTGCTGGCCCACGACTGGGGCTCGGTGGGGGTGTGGCACTACCTGAAGCGTCCCGGCGCCCATGACCGGGTCGCCACGTTCACGTCGGTGTCCGGACCCGCTCAGGACCAGCTGGTCGACTACATCTTCAGCGGTCTGCGGGCGCCCTGGCGGCCGCGCACCTTCCTCCGCGCGCTCAGCCAGGCGCTGCGGCTGACCTACATGATCTTCCTCTCGATCCCGGTGCTGGCGCCGTTGCTCCTGCGGCTGACCCTGTCGATCCCGGCGCTGCGGCGCAACGCAGTCGACAACATCCCCGCCGAACAGATCCACCACTCCGAGAAACTGGCCTCCGATGCCGCCCGGTCGGTGAAAACCTATCCCGCCAACTACTTTCGGTCGTTCTCCGGTCGCAAGGACGGCGTCGCGGTCATCGACGTGCCGGTGCAGCTCATCGTCAACACCAAAGACAAGTACGTGCGGCCCTACGGGTACGATCACGCTCCGCGCTTCGTGCCGAGGCTGTGGCGCCGCGACATCCAGGCCGGTCACTTCTCGCCGATGTCGCACCCCCAGGTGATGGCGGCGGCGGTGCACGAGTTCGCCAATCAGGCCGAGGGTCAAAAACCCAGCCGCGCACTGTTGCGCGCGCAGGTGGGCCGTCCCCGCGGCTCGTTCGGCGACACCCTGGTATCGGTCACCGGTGCCGGCAGTGGAATCGGTCGCGAGACCGCGTTCGCCTTCTCGCGGGAAGGCGCCGAGCTGGTCATCAGCGACATCGACGAGGCTGCGGTCAAGGCCACCGCGGCCGAGATCGCCACCCGGGGCGGTGTCGCGCACGCCTATGTGCTCGACGTGTCCGACGCGCAGGCCGTGGAGTCGTTCGCCGAGCGGGTCAGCACCGAGCACGGCGTCCCGGACATCGTCGTCAACAACGCGGGCATCGGGCACGCGGGCGGATTCCTGGACACCCCGCCCGAGCAGTTCGACCGGGTACTCGACGTCAACCTCGGCGGTGTGGTCAACGGGTGCCGGTCGTTCGCGCGGCGGATGGTGGAGCGGGGGACCGGTGGCTACATCGTCAACGTGTCGTCGATGGCTGCCTACGCCCCGTCGCGGTCGCTGAATGCGTATTGCACGTCGAAGGCGGCGACCTACATGTTCTCCGACTGCCTTCGCGCCGAACTCGACACCGCCGGCGTTGGCCTGACCACCATCTGCCCGGGCGTCATCGACACGAACATCATCAACACCACCCGGTTCGACGCGCCCGTGGGAAAGCGGGACGACGATGTCGACGGCCGCCGTGGGCAGCTGGGCAAGATGTTCGCGCTGCGCCGCTACGGCCCTGACAAGGTCGCCAACGCGATCCTGTCATCGGTTCAAAAGAAGAAGCCGATTCGCCCGGTGGCGCCGGAAGCCTATGCGCTGTACGGCCTTTCGCGTCTGGCGCCGCAGGGGTTGCGAAACGCTGCGCGGATGCGGGTGATCTGAGACGGGCTAAGCGGCCGGTGTCGCCCCGCGACGTCCCGTCAACAATGTCGCGCCGATCGCGATGACCCCCAGCACGGCCAGCGGTATCGCCCACGCGCGCCGGCTGCCCACCGACGACTGGCACTGCGCGACGTAGTCGGTGTGCGGAATGATCTGGTTCAGAATCGGGATGTTCGACCCGTTGCTGTTGTTGGCGTTTCTGGCCGCGGAAAGGTCCGTGGCCACGGCGTTTCCGCATCCGACCGAATGGCCGTTGCTGTCGGAGACCGACACCGGCGCCAGCAGTCCAATGACTCCGGCCAACAAGAGCACGGCGCCCACCCCGAGGATCAACCGTCGCAGCGTCATGGTCTCGCCTTTCGTCGTGGGGGATTTCGACGCTAAGGAGATTAACCGCGGCCCACCGGCGGTAAACCCGACGTTGACGCCGAATAACTCCTCGATTGCCGGGTATCCGCCGCGATAACCAAAGACATGGAGGGTTTCTGAGGTGATCACCGCAACGCGCGAGGTGCCCGAGTCGTGTGAACGGGTGTGGGAGGTGCTCGCCCAGGGCTGGACGTACACCCAGTGGGTGGTGGGTAACAGCCGCATGCGGGCCGTCGATCCGAACTGGCCGGAACCCGGCTCCTCCATCAAGCACTCCATCGGGATCTGGCCGTTGGTTATCGACGACGCGACCATCGTGGAGGAATGTGAACCACCGCGCAAGCTCGTGCTGTGTGCCCGGCTGGGGCCGTTGGGTGCCGCGCGAATCACCATGCTACTGCACGAGATCCCGCAAGGCTGCCGGATCGAGATGATCGAAGTTCCCGTCGAAGGGCCGATGGCGGCCGTTCCCGATTCCCTCGCGTTGGCCGCGGCATACCCCCGCAACAAGGAGTGCCTCTGGCGGCTGGCGGCGTTGGCGGAACGCCTGGAGCCGGGCCAGGTGAAGTGACGTGCGGGATGCCGCCGACGCCGTCGTGATCGGGGCGGGACACCACGGGCTGGTGGCGGCGTCGATGCTGGCGGACGCGGGTTGGGATGTGCTGGTGCTGGAAGCCCAGCCCGAACCGGGCGGCGCGGTGCGCAGCGCCGAGCTGACACCGGGCTACATCACCGATTTGTTCAGCTCCTACTACCCGATGACGGTGGCCTCGCCCGCCATGACGGCGTTGCGGTTGGAGGATCACGGGCTGCGCTGGTCGCATGCACCGACGGTGGTTGGTCACCCGCGCAACGGTGCCGACGACGACCCGCCGATCGTGTACCGCGACCCCGCCCGGACGGCAGCGGAATTCGCGCGGCGAACGCCCGCCGACGGCGAGAACTGGTGGCGTCTGGTCGAGCTGTGGAACAAGATCAAGGGTCCGTTGCTGGACGCCATGCTGGCCCCCTTCCCGCCCGTGCGTCCGTTGCTCGGACTGCTGCGCAAACTCGGCACGCCGGAGGCCGTCCGGGTCGCGCACCTGCTGGTGCAGCCGGCCAATGCCATGGCAAGTCAGCTGTTCGAGGGTGAGGCACCGCGAGTGTTGCTGTTGGGCAATGCAATGCACGCCGACGTCCCCCCGGATGCGCCGATCAGCGGTGCCATGGGCTTCCTCATGACGATGCTGGCCCAGGATCAGGGCTGGCCGGTGCCGGTCGGCGGATCGGGCCAACTCACCGCGGCGCTGGTCAAACGGGCCTGCTCGGCCGGAGCGCGAATCGAATGTAACCAGAACGTTTCTCGCATCCACGTGCGGGGCGGCCGGGCAGTCGGCGTGACCACCGCGGAGGGGCGGACTGTGAGTGCTCGCCGTGCAGTGGTGGCCGACGTGGCGGCACCGCGATTGTTCTGCGACATGCTGCCCGCGGATGCGGTGCCGGTGGCGTTGCGTCGCGACCTCCAACATTACGAGTGGGATCCGCCGGTGGTGAAGGTCAACTATGCGCTGGGAACGCCGATTCCGTGGCGAGCGAAAAATCTGCGGTCGGTGGGCACCGTCCACTTGGGAGCCGACGGGGATGGACTGATCCGCTGGATGGCCGATCTGAACACTCGCGTGATACCCCAGCATCCGTTCATGTTGCTGGGCCAGACCACCACGGCGGATCCCAGCAGATCGCCAGTTGGCACCGAAAGTGTTTGGGCCTATACACATTTGCCGCGAAATGTCTCTGACGACGCTTCGGCGGACCGTCTGGCCACAGCGGTGGACCGGGTCATCGAAGAGCATGCGCCGGGCTTCGGGTCGGCAGTGATCGACCGGTTCGTGCAACGGCCGTCGGATCTCGAGGCCAGCGACGCCAACCTGCATCTCGGGGCGCTCAACGGGGGAACCGCGCAGTTGCAGCAGATGTTGGTCTTCCGTCCGGCACCGGGGATGGGTCGAGCCGAAACACCCATCGAGCGGCTCTATTTGGGCAGCGCGTCCGCGACGCCGGGTGGCTCGGTGCACGGCGCGTGCGGGCGCAACGCGGCCAATGCCGCACTGGCCGCTGACGGCCCGACCGGCTGGCCACGCCGCAAGCTGAGTCGAGCCATGATCACACGGCTGACCCGCTAGCCGTTTTCGGCGATATCCTCCAACACCGCGAACATGGTCCGGGTCGGCACGCCGGTGGAGCCCTTCGGCGAGTAGCCCCACGGGCTGCCGGTGTTGTAGGCCGGGCCGGCCACGTCGATGTGCGCCCAACTCACGCCGTCGGCGACGAACTCACGCAGGAACACCCCCGCCACCAGCATGCCGGCGAAGCGTTGCCCACTGATGTTCGACAGGTCGGCCACCGTGGACTTCAGGTCTTCCTTGAGTTCGTCGGGCAACGGCATCGGCCAGCCGTTTTCGCCGACCTGCTGCGAGATCGACGCGACGCGGTCGCGGAACTCGTCGCTGCCCATCACCCCAGGGATGCGGGCGCCGAGCGCCACGGTCTGCGCACCGGTCAGCGTGGACGTCTCGATCAGGTAATCGGGGTTGTCCTCACACGCCCGCACGATGGCGTCGGCCAGGATGAGCCGGCCCTCCGCGTCGGTGTTCTGCACCTCGACCGTGATTCCGCCGTACTGCGTCAGCACGTCGCCCGGGCGCTGCGCCGTGGCCGACGGCATGTTCTCGGCCATCGGCACGGTGGCGATCACGTCGATCGGAAGTTTGCGCTGCGCGGCCAGCGCGACGGTCGCGACCACCGCGGCGGCACCGCCCATGTCCGAGGTCATGTGGTGCATCCCCGCGGCCGGCTTGATCGAGATGCCGCCGGTGTCGAACGTGACGCCCTTGCCGACCAGCGCCACTCGCTTTCCAGCCTGGCCCTTCTTGGTTTTGGCCAGCTTGGAACCGCGGTGGATCAGGCGTACCAGCCGCGGTGGACGCGACGAGCCCTGCCCCACACCGATGATCCCGCCGTAGCCGCCTTTTTGCAGCGCCTTCTCGTCCAGCACCTCCACCTCGAGGCCGACGGACTCACCCAAAGCTCTTGCGCGCTTGGCGAATTCGGCCGGGAAGAGGTGGCTGGGCGGGGTGTTGACGAAGTCGCGCGCGGTGGCGACCGCCGTCGCCACCGCGGCGCCGTGCGCGGCGTCGTTCTTGGCGTCCTTCGCGGTGGCGAGCACCGTGATCTTGCGCAGCCCTTGGTCTTTGGGCGCAGTCTTGTCGCTGCGGAATTCGGTGAACCGGTAGCTGCCCAGGATCAGGCCCTCGACGGCGGCCGAGCCGATGCCCTCGCCGGGCAGCCCGGTCAACGTGGTGATCACCGACTCGGTCTTGCCGAGCGACCGCGCGGCCACACCGGCGGCGCGACGGATGGTGTCGGCGGGCCACTCGGATCGCGCTTTGCCCAGGCCGATCGTCAGCACACTGGACACCGGCAGCGATCCCACCACCAGCCGGTGCACCTGTTCGGCGCCGCCGGTGGCCTCCAGCGCCCGCAGACCGGATTCGATTTCGGCGACCGCGCCGGAGGACAGGAACGGCTCGGCCGCCGCAACGGCCGCGCCCGGTTTGTCGTCCTCGCCGGTCGAGACGACGGGCACGATCAGCACGGTGGACGCGGCGGCGCGCCGTGGCAGCGAGGAAGCGACACTAACAACGGGGGAGGCGTAACCGGGTTCGGTGCTCATCCGCATCACCCTAACGGTCCACCCGTCACGGCTGATTAGGGTGAAGAGTCGTGAGCAATGAAGCCGACCTTCTGCACGGACCGTTGGAAGACCGTCACCGGAGCTTGGGCGCCAGTTTCGCCGAGTTCGGCGGCTGGCTGATGCCGGTGTCGTATGCCGGCACGGTCAGTGAACACAACGCGACGCGCAACGCGGTCGGTCTCTTCGACGTCAGCCACCTGGGCAAGGCATTGGTCCGCGGGCCGGGGGCCGCGCAGTTCGTCAACTCGGCGCTCACCAATGACCTGAATCGCATCGGGGCGGGCAAGGCTCAATACACACTGTGCTGCACCGAATCCGGCGGTGTCATCGACGACCTGATCGCCTATTACGTCGACGACGACGAGATTTTCCTGGTGCCGAACGCCGCCAACACCGCCGCCGTGGTCGATGCGCTGCAGGCCGCCGCCCCGAGCGGGCTGACGATCACCAACCAGCACCGCTCGTATGCGGTGCTCGCCGTGCAGGGGCCGCGATCGGCCGACGTGCTCGGCGAGCTGGGCCTACCCACCGACATGGATTACATGGCTTACGCCGACACCTCGTTCTCGGGCGTACCGGTGCGGGTCTGCCGCACCGGCTACACCGGCGAGCACGGCTACGAGCTGCTGCCGCCGTGGGACTCCGCGGGTGTGGTCTTCGATGCGCTGGCGGAGGGGGTCACCGCGGCGGGCGGCGAGCCGGCCGGCCTGGGCGCGCGCGACACCCTGCGCACCGAGATGGGTTATCCGCTGCACGGCCATGAACTCGCCCTCGACATCTCCCCGCTGCAGGCCCGCTGCGGCTGGGCGATCGGCTGGAAAAAGGACGCGTTTTTCGGCCGGGACGCCCTGCTGGCCGAGAAGGAGGCGGGCCCGCCGCGGCTGCTGCGCGGCCTGCGGATGGTGGGCCGAGGTGTGCTGCGCGCCGGGCTGACGGTGCTCGCCGGCGACACGCCGGTGGGGGTCACCACCTCGGGCACGTTCTCGCCGACGCTGCAGGCCGGCATCGCGTTGGCGCTCATCGACACCGACGCCGGAGTCGAGGACGGTCAGGAGATCACCGTCGACGTCCGTGGCCGTCCCGCCGCATGCGAAGTCGTGCGCCCGCCCTTCGTCGCGGTGAAAACGCGCTAGCCGCGCCGCGTGCGCGGGCGAAATCCGATTCGGCAGGCGGATATACAATCGGCGAATGACCAGTGGCTCCCTTGAGTTCACGGTTTCGCGCTCGGCAAATCCGGCAACCGACGCTGAACGCGAAACCATCCTGGCCGAGCCGGGTTTCGGCAAGTACTTCACCGATCACATGGTGTCGATCGACTACGACGAGACCGGCGGCGGTTGGCACAACGCGCGCGTGATCCCGTACGGCCCGATCGAGCTGGACCCGTCGGCGATCGTGCTGCACTACGCGCAGGAAATCTTCGAGGGACTCAAGGCGTACCGCTGGGCGGACGGCTCGATCGTGTCGTTTCGGGCCGAGGCCAATGCCGCACGCCTACGGTCCTCGGCGCGTCGGCTCGCCATTCCGGAACTGCCCGAAGAGCTGTTCATGGAATCGCTGCGCCAGCTGATCGCGGTCGACAACGCCTGGGTTCCGGCCGCCGGCGGCGAGGAGGCGTTGTACCTGCGCCCGTTCGTCATCGCCACCGAGCCCGGATTGGGTGTGCGGCCGTCCAAGCGCTACCGCTATCTGCTGATCGCCTCGCCGGCCGGCGCGTACTTCAAGGGCGGCATCAGCCCGGTCACCGTCTGGGTGTCGACGGAGTTTGTGCGGGCCAGCCCCGGCGGCACCGGCGCGGCCAAGTTCGGCGGCAACTACGCGGCCTCGCTGTCGGCTCAGGCCGAAGCCGCGGCCAACGATTGCGACCAAGTGGTGTGGCTGGACGCCGTCGAACGACGCTTCGTCGAAGAGATGGGCGGGATGAACATCTTCTTCGTGTTCGGCAGCGGCGGCTCGGCGCGGCTGGTCACCCCGGAGCTGTCCGGTTCGCTGCTGCCCGGAATCACGCGAAACTCCTTGCTACAGTTGGCCATTGACGCCGGATTCTCCGTCGAGGAGCGCAAGATCGATATCGACGAGTGGCAGAAGAAGGCCGCCGCCGGGGAGATCACCGAGGTGTTCGCCTGCGGTACCGCCGCGGTCATCACCCCCGTCTCGCGCGTGAAGTACGGCGACGCCGAGTTCACCGTCGCCGACGGCCAGCCCGGGGAAGTGACGATGGCGTTGCGCGACACGCTCACCGGAATTCAGCGGGGCACCTTCGCCGACACCCACGGCTGGATGGCCCGGCTCGGCTAGTCGGCGCGGCTAGAGGCGCACCAGAGCCGCGAGCACGACCGCGCTCACCGTCGCGGTCAGTTCGATCGCGGCGCCCAGCACGTCACCGGTGATGCCACCGAATCGGCGCACGCAGTGCCGCACCAGGAGCGCGCCGCAGCCCAGGCCCAGCAGCACCGCCACCGGTCCCTGCCACGGCCGAGGCCCGGCCAGCAGCGAAACACCAACCAGCACCGCGATCCAGGCCGCCACCACCGACGCCGGCTGGCTTCCCGCGACCCGGACACCCAGGGCGCTGCCGCCGGCCGCCGGCACCGAGCGGCGGCTGGCCAGCACCGCGGTCACCCGGCCCGCGAAAACCGCCACGGCGATTCCGGGGATGATCCGGTCCGCGGCCCCCAGTGCCGAAAAGGCCAGGGCCTGCAGCATGATCACCACGACGGCGGCGGCCACGCCGAACGGCCCCGTCGATCCCTCACGCATCACCGCCAGCGCCCGCTGCGGCGGCCCGTAGCAGCCCAGGCCGTCGGCCGTATCGGCGACACCGTCGAGGTGCAGGCCGCGGGTCACCACCAGCAGCACCGCGACCGCGAGCACGCCGGGCAGCGGGCTGGACCGACCGAAGGCCAACGCCGAACCCCAGGTCACGGCCGCGGCCAGGACCCCCAGGGCGCCCCCCACCACCGGCAGCGCGGTCATGGCGCCCCGGCCCATCGGCGCATTGCCGCCACTCGGGACGGGTAGCACCGTCCCGAACGCGAAAGCCGTTGCCAGCGAACGGATCACGACGGGTGAGTGGGATGATCGGAGCTGTCGATGCGGTTGGACACACCGGCCTGGGCGAAGGTCGCCATCGATGACAGCGTGGCCACCGCGGCGCGCAGGACCGGCAGCGCGAGCGCGGCGCCGGTTCCCTCACCCAGCCGCATCCGCAGGTCGAGAATCGGCTCCAAATCCAGCGCCGTCAGCGCGAGTGCGTGCGCGGGCTCGGTGGAGCGGTGACCGGCCTGCCACCACAGCCTGGCGCCCGGCGCCAGATGCTCGGCGACCAGCGCGGACGCCGTCACCGCCATGCCGTCGAGCAGCAGCGGCGTGCGCCGGAGGGCGGCCTGCGCGCAAAAGCCCGCCATCGCGGCCAGGTCGGCGCCGCCGGCGCAACGCAGCAGCGCGACCGGATCGGGCAACACCTGCCGCGCGCGAAACAGGGCGTCGCGCACCGCGGCCGTCTTGCGCGCCCACCCGGCGTCGTCGATCCCGGTGCCGAAGCCCACCGCCACGACCGGCTCGGCGTTCGTCAAGGCCGCCACCAATACCGCTGCGGCCGTGGTGTTTCCGATCCCCATATCGCCGGCGATCAGCAGGTCGGCGCCGGCATCGACCTCCTCGTCGGCGATGGCCACGCCGGCGGCGAGCGCCCGCGCGGTCTCGTCGTCGCTCAGCGCGTCCTGCACCCTGATGTCACCGCTGGCGCGGCGCACCTTGTGGGCGCCGATCCGTTCGGTCAGCGGGTCCGCGTCGACGGCGAGGTCCGCAACCCGCACCGTCGCCCCGGCGATGTCGGCCATGGCGTTGATCGCGGCGCCGCCGGCATCGAAGTTGGCGACCATCTGCGCCGTCACCTCCGGCGGGTAGGCCGATACCCCCGAGCGGGCGACGCCGTGGTCACCGGCGAACACCACCACCCGGGCGCGCTCGAATTGCCTTGGCGGGCAATGCCCCTGGCACGACGCGACCCACACCGACAATTCCTCGAGGCGGCCCAGCGCACCCCTGGGCTTGGTCAGGGTGTCCTGGCGGACACGGGCGGCGGCGGCGGCGTCCACATCCGGCGGCGAGATGGGAGCGAATTTCATCGGGCCCCCGGCGGCTTGATCGGTACCGGCTGGCCGGCCACCACCAACATCACCCGGTCGCACAACCGCGCGAGACGCTGGTTGAGGCTGCCCAGTTCGTCGGCGAACCGGCGTCCGGAGGCGGTGGCGGGCACGATCGTCAACCCGACCTCGGGGCTGACCAAAACCAGCGGGGCGGCGAAGTCGCCGACTGCGGCCAGCACGTCATCGACGGGAGCGGCCACCGAGCCGCCGTCCCAGGCGTTGTTGCGGTCCAGCGCGCCGGTCAGCCAGGTACCGAGATCGTCGACCAGTGTGGGAATGCCCGGCGATTGACGCAATTGCGTTGCGATGTCATCGGTTTCGATCGTCGACCAGTGCACGGGCCGGCGGCCGCGATGCTGGGCGATCCGATCTGCCCAGGCGGCATCGTGCTCGGTCGGGCCGGGCGCCAGGTAACGAACCCCCTGCCCGGCCGGCAACCCGTTGGCGATTTCTTCCTCCGCCCACTGCGATTTGCCTGACCTGATCCCGCCGAGCACCAGGGTGCGCACTCGTGTCAGCCGGACTTCTGGCGAGCTTTAATCGACACTGCTGCCGTGCTTGACCTGGGGCCGCGGCGCCCGCAGCCGGCGCATCTGAGACGCTCGGCTGGCGGCATAAAGGCCTAGCTTCCAACGGCTTTCGGTGTTATCAGGGAACTTCGCGTCGACCAGCCTGCTGACTTTGCGGCCCAGGATGAGGCCGTCGACGCTCATCACGGCCATCAGCACCAGCATCGCCGGAGACACCCACAGCTGCAGCTGGGGGACACCGAACATGGCGAACATCAAGAACAGGGTCGACGGCATGAACAGGCCCAGCAGGTTGCGCCGCGAGTCCACCACGTCGCGAACGTAGCGGCGGATGGGCCCCTGGTCGCGCGGCAACAGGTAGCCCTCTTGGCCGGCCATCATCTTTTCCCGGCGATCCGACATACGGGCACGGCCGGCGGCCTTGTCGGCGCGGCGCTCCTCACGGCTGAGCTTGGAACCGGCCAGCGATTTGCGCCGGGCGCGCGCCTCGGAGGCCGTCATGGGCGCGGGCGCGACGGGACCCTTCCTGGCATTGCGGCGGGCGTCGTTGCGCTTGGGCGTGGGGCGTCCCTTGGGGCCCGTCCGCTGCGCCTCGCGGGTCGCGTCGCCCGAGGCACCAGCACCGCCGGATGCGTCCGACGCGGCTGCGCTCTCGTCAAGGTCGGTGTCCTGGCCTTTCCAGCGGCCCAACAGCTTCACAGTGGCCAGGTTACTTCGCGGACTACTCGCTCCGGAATTCGCCTGGAATGCCTTGCTATTAGACCTGCGTTAGTGCCGCACTTGGTCCTACTCTTACACGTGATGAACGGCTGCCTTTGATGGACGACGGGTCGATGGCCTCGGATGATGCTGGTCCCGGCCTGGCCCCCGGCCGTCTTCAGTTGCCCGCCATGCAAGTTCTGGTGGCCCCGGATTGCTACGCCGACAGCATGTCGGCCCTGGAGGCGTCCGCCGCCATCGCGACCGGTTGGACCCGTTCCCGCCCCGGCGACCGGTTCATCGTCGCCCCGCAGTCCGACGGCGGCCCCGGCTTCGTCGAGGTGCTGGCCAGCCGGCTGGGGGAGACGCGGCGCCTGCGGGTCTCGGGACCGCTGAAAGCCATGGTGGAAGCCGATTGGGTATTCGACCGCGGTTCGGCCACCGCGTTTCTGGAATGCGCGCAAGCGTGCGGCCTGGCGCTGATCGGCGGACCGCCCACCCCGGAGACCGCCATGGCGGCGCACAGCAAGGGCGTTGGGCAGCTGGTCGCCGAGGCGCTGCGGGTCGGGGCGACCCGCATCGTGGTCGGATTGGGCGGCAGCGCCTGCACCGACGGCGGCCAGGGCATGATCGCCGAGCTCGGCGGCCTGGACACCGCCCGCCGGCAACTGGGCAACGTGGAGCTGATCGCCGCCTCCGACACCGAATACCCGATGCTGGGCCCGTGGGGGGCGGCCCGGGTGTTCGGGCCGCAGAAGGGCGCCGACACGGCCACCGTCGCCGCACTGGAGGTTCGGCTGCAGGCGTGGGCGTTGATCTTGGAAGCGGTGGCCGGACGGGACGTGAGCGCCGAACCGGGCGCGGGGGCCGCCGGCGGCATCGGCGCCGGCCTGCTGGCGCTCGGCGGGCGCTGTCAGTCCGGGGCCGCCATCATCGCCGAGCACACGCGGTTGTCCGACGACCTGGACACCGCGGAGCTGATCGTCACCGGTGAGGGCCGGTTCGACGAGCAATCCCTGCACGGGAAGGTGGTGGGCTTCCTCGCCGACGCGGCCCGGCCGCGGGGGATTCCGGTGGTCGTGCTGGCCGGCCAGGTCGACTTGGACAATGCGACGGTGCGCTCGTCGGGCATCATGGCGGCGTTATCCATCGCCGAGCACGCCGGATCGGTGCGGCTGGCGCAGGCCGACGCGGCCAATCAACTCATGGGTCTGGCTTCCGTTGTGGCGGCGCGACTCGGGAATAGCGGTCCTGCAAGGTACCGTTGAAGCAGTGGACTTTTCCGGCGGTCCGGATCGCTCGGCGCTAGCCGGTGACCTGCGGCTTGACCGGACCCACCCAACAATGAGGCATGTAGGAGAAGCAATGACGGTGCAAAACGAGTCGAACGCCACGACGACCCACGGCGTGATCCTGACCGAGGCCGCCGCCACCAAGGCAAAGTCCCTGCTGGACCAGGAGGGACGCGACGACCTGGCGCTGCGCATCGCGGTGCAGCCGGGTGGCTGCGCCGGGCTGCGCTACAACCTCTTCTTCGACGACCGGGCGCTGGACGGCGACCTGACCGCGGAGTTCGGGGGCGTGCGGCTGACGGTGGACCGCATGAGCGCGCCCTACGTCGAAGGCGCGTCCATTGATTTCGTGGACACCATCGAGAAGCAGGGCTTCACCATCGACAACCCCAACGCCACCGGCTCGTGCGCCTGCGGCGACTCGTTCAACTGATCGGTTAATCCCGCAAATCCGCCGGCCGACCTGATGTCCGGCCGGCGGATTGCGTTCAGTATGAGCCGCCGGTGCGCAGCACGTACGAGCAGACCATGATCTGGCCGCGCTGGAACAGCAGCTGCGCGATGCCCTGCACCTGCCCGTGCATCGGGCTCCCGCTCACCGGGGACACCCGCATCGTGAACAACGCCTGGGCCTGGTACTGCGACAGGTACACGATCTTGTCGATCGAGGTCAGCTCGACCTCGGAGAACTGCTTGCGGAACGCGTCGCTGCTGAGCTTGGCCAGGGCCTGGTCGGATCGTTTGTCCTGGACGCCGTCGTACAGGCCGCACAGCGCGTTGCGGGCGATCTCGTTGATGTCGCGGTGCTCGAGTGCGTCCAGATAGCCCTGGATGGCCGTCTTGGCCGCCCCCTCGGAGAACGTGGCGCCGGTATTGGCCCCGTTGGTGCGGACCCCGTACACGATGGCCACCGTCAGCACCGCGACGAGCACGATGGCCAGCACGATGCCGACGATCAGCCGGCGCTTGGAACGTTGCGGCGGGTACGGCACCGGCGGGGGAGGCTGCCCGGCATAATGGGCGGAAGCAGGTCCTGCCTGCGACGCTGCGGCGAAGCCCGGGTCACCGGTGTTGGGGTCATCGGGGAACTCGAGTGGCTGGGATTCGCTTGGGGGGGTTGGTCCTTCGCCGCCGACGGTGTGGTTCGGCGAGTGCGGACCTGCCATCGTGGTTCTCCTACGGTGGTAGACGGGACTGCGAGCGGGTTGCGGCCCGAGCAATGTGATCCCGGCGACGTGAATGAGTAACTGAGTGGGTTTCTAAGGGAGGCTAGCGCACGGCCTCGCGCCGACCGTGCACACAGCGACGGTCAAGCCGGCGTGGGTAAGCTAGATAACCTTACTAACGAAGGGTGGAGTTTTCGTGACGATCGCGGTGACAGGTTCGATTGCGACCGACAATCTGATGCGGTTCCCCGGCCGGTTTTCCGAGCACCTGCTGGCCGAGCACCTGCAGAAGGTGTCCCTGAGTTTTCTGGTTGACGACCTGGTGATTCACCGCGGCGGCGTGGCGGGCAACATCGCCTTCGCCATCGGGGTGCTGGGCGGCGACGTGGCGCTGGTCGGTGCGGCCGGTGACGACTTCGGCGAGTACCGCGATTGGCTGCAGTCGCACGGTGTCAACTGCGACCACGTGCTGATCTCGCAGACCGCGAAGACGGCACGCTTCGTCTGCACCACCGACCTGGACATGGCACAGATCGCCTCCTTCTATCCCGGCGCCATGTCGGAGGCCCGCGACATCAAGCTCGCCGACGTCGCGTCGGTCGTGGGCACGCCGGACCTGGTCATCGTCGGGGCCAACGACCCGGAGGCGATGGTGGTGCACACCGAGGAGTGCCGCAAGCTCGGCTTGGCGTTCGCCGCCGACCCGTCCCAGCAGCTGCCCCGCCTGTCGGGCGCAGAGATCGACAAGCTCGTCGACGGGGCGGCCTACCTGTTCACCAATGACTACGAGTGGGAACTGCTGCTCTCCAAGACCGGCTGGTCCGAGGCCGACGTGCAGGAGAAGGTCGAGCTGCGGGTGACCACGCTGGGCGCCAAGGGCGTCGACATCGTCGAGCGGGACGGAACCACCACCCACGTGGGTGTGGTGCCCGAGACCAGTCAGACCGACCCCACCGGCGTCGGCGACGCGTTTCGGGCCGGCTTCCTCACCGGCCGCAGCGCCGGGCTGAACCTCGAGCGTTCGGCCCAGCTGGGCTCGCTGGTGGCCGTGCTGGTGCTGGAGTCCACCGGAACCCAGGAGTGGACGTGGGACGCCGCGGTCGCCAAGACCCGTCTGGCCGATGCCTACGGCGACGAGGCGGCCGCCGAAATCGCCGCGGTGCTCGCCTAGCCATACTCGGCGCGGCGCGGCTGAGTGTGAACTCAGCGGCGTCGGGTGTGAGCTGACGGCGACGACCCGCCGGAAATCACCGCCCAGCGTTCACATTCGCACCCTCGCCAGACGCTAGAGCTGCACCGGATACTGCGGCTCGCTGATCTGGGGCACCACGCTGTGCTCGACGAAGATCGCGTGCCAGAGCATGAAGATCAGCAGCGTCCACAGCCGGCGGCTGTGATCGCTGACGCCGTTGCGGTGCTCGTCGAGCATCCGGCGCACGGCGGCCGGGTCGATCAGATGATCGGCCTGCGACGAGTCCACCATCGCGTAGGCCCACTCCAGCAGCTCGCCCGCGCGCAGCCAGTGCCGGATCGGCACCGGGAAGCCGAGCTTGGGCCGGTGCAGCACGTGCGCCGGAACGATCGGCTCCAAGGCGCGCCGCAGCGCGTACTTGGTGGTCGTACGGGTGATCTTCGCCTCCACGGGCAACCGGGAGGCGACCGCGAACACCTCGGGATCCAGGAACGGCACCCGAAGCTCCAGTGAGTTGGCCATGGTCATCTTGTCGGCCTTGACCAAGATGTCGCCCCGCAGCCAGGTGAACAGGTCGATGTGCTGCATGCGGGCCACCGGATCCCAGCCCGCCGATCCCGCGTACAGCGCCGCGGTGACGTCGGTGTGGGTCCATTCCTCGCGGAAGCCGGGCAGCACGTCGCGCAGCTGCGCGTCGGAGAAACTGCGGGCATTGCCGTAGTAGCGCTCCTGCAGCGTCAGGGAGCCGCGGTGCAGCAGGCTCTTGCCCCGCATCCCGTCCGGCAGGGGTCTGGACACCTTGCCCATCGACCGCCGCAGGGGCCGTGGCAGATAGTCGAAGGGCTTCAGCGACAACGGTTCCCGATAAATCGTGTAGCCGCCGAACAACTCGTCGGCGCCTTCGCCGGACAGCACCACCTTGACGTGTTTGCGCGCCTCCCGGGCGACGAAGAACAGCGGCACCAGCGCGGGGTCGGCCACCGGCTCGTCGAGGTACCAGACGATCTCGGGCAGGGCGGCGACGAACTCGTCGGGGGTGACCACCTTGGCGATGTGGCGGGCGCCGATCGCCTCGGCCGAGGCCACCGCGACGTCGATCTCGGAGAAACCCTCGCGCTCGAAGCCGGTGGTGAACGTGATCAGCCGGGGATTGTGCCGGATGGCCAGCGCCGCGATGGCGGTCGAGTCGATGCCGCCGGACAGAAACGCCCCGACGGTGACGTCGGCGCGCATGTGCTTGGCCACCGAGTCCTCGAGCACCGCGGTGATCTCGTCGTACCGGGCCTGCTCGGTGTCCCGGGTGATCCGCGTGGCGCCAAAGCGCGGCACGAAATACCGGGTGACCTCCGGTTGTAGGCGGTCGGGACGGATCCGTGCGTAGCAGCCCGACTCCAGCCGGCGCACCCCGCGGTGCAACGTCTCGGGCTCGGGCACGTACTGCAGGACGGTGTAGTGCTGCACGGCCCGCTCATCGATCCCGGTGTCGAATCCGATCAGCTCGGCCAGGTCCAGCAGGCACTTCTTCTCGCTGGCCACCGCGGTGCCGCCGCTGCCGGTCGCCATGAACAGTGGCTTGATGCCGAAAGGGTCACGGGCGCAGAACAATTCGCCGGCGGCGGTGTCCCACAGCGCGAACGCGAACATGCCGCGCAGCCTGGTCAGGGCGTCGGTGCCCCAATAGTGATAGGCGGCGACGACCGCCTCGCCGTCACCGTCGGTGGCGAAGGCGGCGCCATGCCGGCTGGCCAGTTCGTCGCGCAGTTCGAGGTAGTTGTAGATCTCACCGTTGAACACCAGCACGTAGCGGTCGGGCGCCTCGGGCGGACCCCAGCGCAGCGGCTGGTGCGAATGCGCGATGTCGATGATGGACAGTCGGTTGAAGCCGAAAACGACCGAGCCGTCGGCGTCCGGGTCCACCCAGGTGCCCGGCTCGTCGGGCCCGCGGTGGCGCATCGAATGCGACGCGCGCGCGACCGCGTTGTCGGCCCGGGCGGCGGCCGCGTCCTTATCCACGCCCTCGGGGGCAGCAACGAACGCCAGCAGACCACACACGGCGCCCCAGTATGCCGCACTTGGGAGGACGTACGTGGATGTCACGCCCGGCACGTCGTGAATGGCCGGGCAGACTGGCGGGCCGGGGTTTCGTCGCCCGGCTCAGGCGCGTGGTCTACGCTGCGTAGTATTCGATATCCGAGCAGGAGGCGCTAACGTGACCCCTCGCGAGCAGGACCGTTCGCAACGTTTGTCGCAGGGCAGGTTTCGGCGCCATTCCAGCGGGGGCCCGGCTAAGGGTCTTTCCCGTCGTCTTCGGCCCTTCGCGCTGGCCGTGACGCTGGGTGTGCTGGCGTTGTTCTTGAGCGGATGCAGCAGCTGGGCCGACGCACTGGCCCTGGGCTGGCCGCGGGGCATCACCCCGGAGGCTCACCTCAACCGGGAGCTGTGGATCGGTGCGGTGATCGCCTCACTGGTCGTCGGCGGCATCGTGTTCGGCCTGATCTTCTGGGCGTCGGCCTTCCACCGCAAGAAGGCCACCGACACCGTGCTGCCCCGGCAGTTCGGCTACAACATGCCGCTGGAGCTAGTGCTCACGGTGACCCCGTTCCTCATCATCTCGGTGCTGTTCTACTTCACCGTGGTGGTGCAGGAGAAGATGCTGCACCTGGCCAAGGACCCCGAGGTAGTGATCGATGTCACGGCCTTCCAATGGAACTGGAAGTTCGGCTACCAGCGTGTGGCCTTCAAAGACGGCACGCTGAACTACGACGGTGCCGACCAGGCGCGCAAGAAGGCGATGCTGTCTCGGCCCGAGGGCAAGGACGCCCACGGTGAGGAGCGCGTCGGTCCCGTCCGCGGGTTCAACACCTCGGACCGGCAGTACCTGAACTTCGACAAGGTCGAGACGCTGGGAACCAGTGAGGAAATCCCGGTGCTGGTGCTGCCGACCGGCAAGCGCATCGAATTCGATCTGGCGTCCGCGGACGTGGTTCACACCTTCTGGGTGCCGGAGTTCCTGTTCAAGCGCGACGTGATCCCCAACGCCGATGCGAACAACTCGGTGCACGTCTTCCAGACCGAAGAGATCCAGACCCCGGGTGCGTTCGTGGGCCACTGCGCCGAGTTCTGCGGCACCTATCACTCGATGATGAACTTCGAGGTTCGGGTGGTGGCGCCCAACGACTTCAAGGCCTACCTGCAGCAGCGGATGGACGGAAAGAGCAACGCCGAGGCGTTGCAGGCGATCGGGCAGCCCCCGCTCGCGGTGACCACTCACCCGTTCGACACCAAGCGCGGTCAATTGGCCGGAAGCCAGTAGGTTAGGACACCAAATGCATATCGAAGCCAGGCTATTCGAAGTCATCGCCGGGTTTTTCATTGTGGTTGCGGTGCTCTATGGGGTGCTGACCGCGATCTTCGCGACCGGAGGTGTGGAGTGGGCGGGCACCACTGCGCTGGTGCTGACCGGTGGGTTGGCGTTGATCACGGCGACCTTTTTCCGGTTCGTTGCGCGCCGGTTGGACACCCGGCCCGAGGACTACGAGGGTGCTGAGATCAGCGACGGAGCAGGCGAATTGGGCTTCTTCAGCCCGCACAGCTGGTGGCCGATTCTGGTCGCGCTGTCAGGCTCGGTGACCGCGGTCGGCATCGCGCTGTGGCTGCCATGGCTGATCGCCGCCGGGGTGATGTTCATCCTGACGTCGGTGGCCGGCTTGGTCTTCGAGTACTACCTCGGTCCCGAGAAGCACTGATTCGCGGCAGATAAGGTCACAATCAGATCACGTGATCGCCTGCGCCGTTCGCCACGACGGCTTTGCCCCTTTGGGGTTCGGTAGTGTTTTGCCCAGGCAAACGAGAAGTTTCCCAGCGCGCCCGCAACGATGTGATCGCGGAATCTTGCGCGCAGGTGAGGCAGTCGAACAGGGTAGGCAAAGGCAGAGATGAGCGGGTCGAGACCCCCGGGATGGGATCCTGACGAACCCGACCCTGCCGACTCGATCAGCCACGAACCGGATTCCGGCGACGAACCGGCGGATGACCTGCAACCCGGCGCCGAAAGCGATGCCGAAAGCGAGCCGGAACCCTTCGAGGACAGCGCCGAACCGGCCGCGTCGAACCAGACCGATGAGACGGACGCATACTCGCGGGCCTACTCGGCCCCGGAGTCCGAGCATTTCATCAGCGGCCCCTATATGCCGGCCGATCTGCGGCTCTACGACTACGACGACTTCGACGACTCCTCCGACACTGACGACGAGCGCAGCACCGCGCGCTGGCCGTGGGTGGTGGGCATCGCCGCGATCGTGGCCGCGATCGCGCTCGTCGTCTCGGTATCGCTGCTGTTCGCACGCACCGATACCACCAAGCTTGCCAACCCCGGAACCACCACCGCTCCGTCCACGCCGCCGCTGCAGGACGAGATCACGACCACCAAACCGCCGCCCCCGCCGCCTCCACCACCCACGAGCGAACCGCCACCGCCCCCGACAGCAACGGAGACCCAGACTGTGACGGTGACGCCTTCTCTGGCACCGCCGCCCCCGCCCGCACCCGCTCCGGCGCCCCCGCCGGCGACGTCCACGGCGGCCGCGCCACCGCCGCCCACGACGCCGGCGGGTCCGCGGCAGGTCACCTACTCGGTGACCGGCACCAAAGCCCCGGGCGACATCATTTCGGTGACCTACGTCGACGCGTCCGGCCGGCGCCGCACGCAGCACAATGTGTACATCCCGTGGTCGATGACCGTCACCCCGATCTCGCAGTCCGACGTGGGCTCGGTGGAGGCTTCCAGCCTGTTCCGGGTCAGCAGGCTCAATTGCTCGATCACGACCAGCGACGGAACCGTGCTCTCGTCGAACAGCAACGACTTGCCGCAGACGAGCTGCTGATGGTCAGCAGATATTCGCCATATCGGCGCGGGGTGGGCGACGACGACACCATTGCGCCCGAGGTCATCGACCGCATCCTGATCGGCGCGTGCGCCGCCGTTTACCTGGTGCTGCTGGGTGTCAGCGTGGCGGCCGCGGTCGCCCTGGCGGATTTGGGCAGGGGCTTTCACAAGGCGGCCAGCAGCCCGCACACCACCTGGGTGCTGTACGCCGTCATCATCGTCTCGGCGCTGATCATCGCGGGCGCGATCCCCATCCTGTTGCGGGCCCGCCGGATGTCGCAGTCCGAGCCGGCCGCTGAGGCGATGACAGCGCCGGCGCGGGGGGCGTCAAGACCTTCGGTGGGGCTGGGGACCGGCGCCCCGCGCACCGGGACCGGGCGGGCGCAGCGGGCCACGGTGGAAACGGCGGCCCCGGCATCGGGCGCCGCGTGGTCAGGCGACGCGGTAGACCGAGTCTGGTTGCGCGGCACCGTGATACTGACCGGGACCATGGGTGCGGCTCTGATCGCGGTCGCGACGGCGACCTACCTGATGGCGGTTGGTCACGACGGCGCGTCTTGGGTCGGGTACGGGTTCGCCGGCGCAATCACGGCGGCGATGCCCGTGGTCGAATGGCTGCATATTCGCCAGCTGCGCCGCGTTGTCGCCGAGCAGTAGCCGCCGCGACGTCGGTCAAGGAAATGGGCGTCCAGGAAATGGACGGCGGGGTACCGCGCTACGCGAAGGGGAGTGTCCGCGTTCAGCGTGAAGGCTTGTGCGGCTAGGGGATTGGGCGGGCCCGCTGCCCGCCCGGGGCACAGTGAGAAGGCTAGGCGCCGCCCGCGTGAGGGCGGGCGGCGTCGTCACCGGCGCAAAGCGAGCTAGTGCTCGCCGCCCTCTCCGTTTGTCGAACCGTTTGTCGAACCGTTGAAGCCGTCCTGGTGTTCGCGCAGTGCGGTCAGGGCACGCTGCTCCGAGCCGTGCGCCGCCTCCCGCAATGCCGCGTCCTCGGACGCCGGATCGGCGAACAGGAAGCTACCGCTACCCGGAGATCCGGCTGAGCCCAGCTTGTTCATCTTCTTGGGCAGAGCCGCACCCTGGTACTCGAGCGGCAGCGGGTGGCCATGGTCGTCGACCGGGCCCAGCGGCTGGTGCAGCTCGATGTAGGCACCGTGCGGCAACCGCTTGATGATGCCGGTCTCGATGCCGTGCTCGAGCACCGCGCGGTCGCTGCGCTGCAGCCCGATGCACCACCGATAGGTGATGAAGTAGACGACCGGCGGAACGATCACCATGCCGATGCGCCCGATCCACGTCGTCGCGTTCAGTGAGATGTCGAACTTGAACGCGATGATGTCGTTCATCGCCGCGAGCGTCAGCAGCATGTAGAACGCGATCGCCATCGCGCCGATCGACGTGCGCACCGGCACGTCGCGCGGTCGCTGCAGCAGGTTGTGGTGCGCATAGTCACCGCTGAACCGCTTCTCCAGGAACGGGTAGACGATCAGCAGACCGAAGACCCCGCCCATGATCAGCGCCACCCAGACCGCCGCGGGAATGGTGTGGTGCCAGAAGTAGAACTCCCACGGTGGCCAGATGCGGGCCAGGCCTTCGGTCCACATCATGTAGAAGTCCGGCTGCGAACCGGCCGAGACGTGAGATGGCTTGTAGGGGCCCAGGTTCCAGATCGGGTTGATCTGCAGCAGACCACCCAGCAGGCCCAGCACACCGACGATCGCGGCGAAGAACGCGCCGGACTTGACCGCGAATATCGGCATCACTCGCACGCCGACCACGTTGTGCTCGGTGCGGCCGGGGCCGGGGAACTGGGTGTGCTTCTGGAACCACACCATGGCCAGATGCAGCCCGATCAGCGCAAGGATGATCCCCGGCAGCAACAGGATGTGCAGGGCGTACATCCGCGGAATGATGTAACCCGCTGTGGCGCATTCGCTTCCGACGCCACCGCAGGGGAAGTCACCACCGAATAGGGCCCAGTGCAGCCAGGTGCCGATCACCGGCATGCCCAACGTGATCGAGGACAGCGCGGCGCGCAACCCGATGCCCGACAACAGGTCGTCGGGCAGCGAGTAGCCGAAGTAGCCCTCGAACATGGCCAGGATCAGCAGCAGCGAACCGATGACCCAGTTGGCCTCGCGTGGCCGCCGGAAGGCGCCGGTGAAGAAGATGCGGGCCAGGTGCACCATGATCGACGCGGAGAAGATCAGCGCGGCCCAGTGGTGGACCTGACGCACGAACAATCCGCCGCGTACCTCGAAGGAGATGTCGAGGGTCGAGGCGAAGGCCTTCGACATGTCCACGCCGCGCAGCGGCTGGTAGGCGCCGTTGTAGGTGACTTCGCCCATGGACGGGTCGAAGAACAGCGTCAGGTACACACCGGTGAGCAGCAGCACGATGAAGCTGTACATCGCGATCTCACCCAGCAGGAACGACCAGTGCGTGGGGAAGACCTTGTTGAGCTGTCTGCGTACGGCGGCCGACGGGTGATAGCGCGTGTCGATGTCCTCGCCCTGGCGGGCCAAGACATCGCCGATCTTCGGGGGACTCAGTTTCGGACTCATGTTGTCGTCCTCTCCCAGAATGCCGGTCCGACGGGCTCGACGAAGTCACCGTTGGCGACCAGGTACCCGTTGGTGTCGATGGTGATCGGCAGTTGCGCCAACGCACGCGCGGCCGGCCCGAAAATCGGCTTGGCGAAGTGCAGCGCGTCGAACTGCGACTGGTGGCAAGGGCACAAGATCCGGTAGGACTGCTCCTCGTACAGCGATGCGGGGCAACCCAGGTGCGAGCAGACCTTGGTGTAGGCGAACAGCTCGCCGAAGTTGAAGCTCTCCTGGCCCTGTCGTTTGACCACGCGGCCCATGTCGGTGGGCCGAACCCGGATGAGCATCACCGGGTTTCGCACACCCTGGTTGATGGCCCGCAGCTTTTCCTGCGATTCCGGAGTCGTGCCGTCCCCGTCGGACTCCCGCCATGGGAAGACGGTTTCCATGCCGCCGGCGTCGAGGTCTTCGGGGCGCATCTTGATGAACGGCGACGTGGATGCGGAGCCGGTGGCGCGCGCCAGATAGATGGTCTCGCCGTGGTAGCGCGGGGTCCACCCGGACGTGAACAGCACGGCCTTCTTGCCGTCTGCGGTCTGCACGACCGGCTTCCACGGGTTCTTGATCAATCCGCCAGCAAAGGCGACCAGGGTGGACAGGCCGAAGGCGCCCAGGCCCATGCCCAGGGACAGACCGATCAGCTTGCGCCGCCCGACCGTCGAACCCTGATACGCGTCGCCCAGGTTCGCCGCCACCGTCTTGCGGTCGACGTCGCGCGACGCACCGTCGTGGCGGTCCTGGATCGAAATCTCTTCGGGAATAAAGCGTTTCTGGTACAGGATGACGCCGACCCCGATCGAAAGGATCGACATCCCGAAGGTCAGGCCGTAGAGCGGGGTGGCCAGGTCGTAAAGGAAGCTCCCGGCCTCCTCCTTGGGCTTGTACTCCCACGGCCAGAACACGAAAATCAGCAGCAGGGCGAGCCCGAAAAAGCCTCCCAGCAAAAGCCAGAGGGCGACGCCACGCTCGGCGCGCTTTTCGGCCTTGGTGCCTTCGATCGGCCAACGGGGTTCCTTGAACACCGTTTCGACACCGTCCAGCTTGCCGCCCAGCGTCACCAGTTCCTGCTGGCTCATGGCGGCCAGTGCCGCGTCGTCGGGCTCCCTCTCGCCGGCGCCGTGCGGGTTCCCGCCGGTGTCAGAGCCGCGACCGTCTCCCTGATTCAAGGCGTCGCTCATTTTGCGCCGCTCCTCCTCATCGCTTCGCTCTGCATCGTCTCGGCGCGGCTCACGCTCGTGCCCCAATCCACAGTGCCAGCCCGATGGCGGCGACCATCCCGATGATCCAGGCGGCCATACCCTCGGGTGCGGGCCCGAAGCCGCCCAGGCCGTAGCCGCCCGGCTGGCGCTCCTCGGTCACGGCCTTGATGTAGCCGATGATGTCCTTCTTGGCCTCAAAAGACAGCTGACGGTCGGAGAACTTCGGCATGTTCTGCGGACCGGTCCGCATCGCCGCCAGGATCTGCTGCTCGTTGGCCGGCTCCAGGTCCGGCGCGTACTTACCGGACGACAGCGCCCCACCCTTGCCGGTGAAGTTGTGGCACGAGGAGCAGTTCAGCCGGAACAGGTCGCCACCGCGTCCCAGATCCTGGCCGCGCAGCGAGTGCATCGCCAGGGAGCCGTCCGGGTTGCGCACCGTCGTGGGGCCGCCGCCGTTGGCCTGGACGTAGGCGCCCAGCGCGTCGACCTGTCCCTCGTCGAAGATCGGTTCCTTGCGCGGCGCCTGGGCTTCACCGGTCATCGCGGGCATCCGGCCGGTGGACACCTGGAAGTAGACGGCTTCCTCGCCGACGCCGATCAGGCTCGGACCGCGGTCCGGCACACCCTGCAGGTTGGCACCGTGGCAGGACACGCACGACGTGTCGAACAGCTGCTTGCCGGTGCGCAGCAGCGCCGAGTTCGACTCGTCGGCGACGGCCACCTGCGGCCGGGGGGTCAGGATGGCGGCCAGACCGCCGGCGATGGTCAGCGCGATGAGCAGCAGCAGGCCGCCGGACAGCCGACGGCGAAGGCGCCGTCGTGAGCGGTCACGCTGTCCGTTTGGCGGCTTGGCCGCACCGGATCGGGTAGATCCCAGTTTCTTCAACCGAGCACTCCTGTTCGTCCAGCGCCTGCTCATCGGATGAAATAGATCACGGCGAACAGCGCGATCCACACGATGTCGACGAAATGCCAGTAGTACGAGACGACGATGCTGGCCGTAGCCTGCGCCGGCGTGAACTTGCTCATCGCGGTGCGGGCCAGCAGGAAGATGAAGGCGATCAAGCCGCCGGTGACGTGCAGGCCGTGGAACCCGGTCGCCAGATAGAACACACTGCCGTAGGCGCTGCCGGGGATGGTGGTTCCGTGCGACACCAGGTGGAAGTACTCGTAGCCCTGGCCGCAAACGAAGAACAGGCCCATCAGGAAGGTGAGCACGTACCAGCGGCGGAGCCCGAACACGTCGCCGCGCTCGGCCGCGAACACCCCCATCTGGCAGGTGAACGACGACGCGATCAGCACCAATGTGACCGGGACGGCCTGGTACAGGTTCAGCTCGGTCGGCGGCGGCGGCCACTTCCCGCCCGATTGGGCGCGAGCGGTGAAGTACATCGCGAAAAGGCCAGCAAAGAACATCAGCTCGCTGGAAAGCCAAACGATGGTGCCGACGCTGACCATGTTGGGTCGGTTCAGCGAATGCACCCGCGACGTAATTGCAGTACCCGAAGTCCCGGCAGCGCTGGTCACATCCGCAAGTATGACGCTTTGTAGTTGTTGAACTCCACCCGGGGCGGCATTTGATGTCTGGCGCGCCGCGCCAGCCGGCGAAGCGGGCGGCTCGCGGCGACGGTTGGGGCTGCTGTGGTCCTCGTGGGACCATCGGCGGGTGGCTTTGTCATCCGAGGCTTCCCCTTCCGGCGCGTCCGGGGCGTCCGGGGCGTCCGCAACATCGTGGCCGCAGGTCCTGTCTCGGCTGACGGGCGGTCAGGACCTGAAGCGCGGGCAGGCCGCCTGGGCGATGGACCAGATCATGGCCGGCGACGCGAGCGCGGCCCAGATCGCGGCCTTCGCGGTGGCGATGCAGGTGAAGGTCCCCACCTCGGCCGAAGTCATCGAGCTGGCCGAGGTCATGCTCAACCACGCGTTGCCGATGCCCACCGGCGCCATCCGCGACGACACCGTCGACATCGTCGGAACCGGTGGCGACGGCGTCAACACCGTGAACCTGTCCACCATGGCGGCAATCGTTGCCGCGGCCGCAGGTGTGCCGGTGGTCAAACACGGCAACCGGGCGGCCTCGTCGCTGTCCGGCGGCGCCGACACGCTCGAGGCGCTCGGAATCCGGATCGACCTGGGCCCCGAAGAGGTTGCCCGCAGTCTCGCCGAGGTCGGCATCGGGTTCTGCTTCGCGCCGCTGTTCCACCCGTCCTACCGGCATACCTCCGCGGTGCGCCGCGAGATCGGTGTGCCGACGGTGTTCAATCTCCTTGGGCCGCTTACCAATCCGGCCCGGCCGCGGGCCGGATTGATCGGCTGCGCGTTCGCTGACCTCTCCGAGGTGATGGCGGGCGTGTTCGCCGCCCGCCGGTCCAGTGTGCTGGTGGTGCACGGTGACGACGGGCTCGACGAGTTGACGACCACCACCACCAGCACCATCTGGCGGGTGCAGGCCGGCACCGTGGACAGGCTGACATTCGATCCGGCCGGGTTCGGTTTCCCCCGAGCCGATCTCGATGACTTGTTGGGCGGGGACGCGCACGCCAACGCGGCCGAGGTGCGTGCGGTGATGGCCGGCGGCAAGGGCCCGGTGCGCGACGCCGTCGTCCTCAATGCCGCCGGTGCGATCGTCGCACACGCCGGGTTATCCAGCCGCGCTGAATGGCTGCCGGCGTGGGAGGAAGGGCTGGCCCGTGCCTGCGCGGCCATCGATTCCGGTGCGGCCGAACAGCTGCTCGCGCGATGGGTGCGGTTCGGCCAGCAGTAGAAGCCAACATGCCGCGTGCAAACCTTCGCGCCTTAGTGAGCAGTGGGGGACCAGCCCGTGACCCGGAGGGTGTTCCGTACCGGGGGAGGGTCATTCGCACGAGCTGGAGCAATCAGAGCCACTATCGACCGGCTCAGGCGTGAGTCGGATGCGGGACTCGTAGTCTCAATCGACGACGAGCGGGTGTACCTGGAACGGATGCGGTCCCTGATCAACCGCAGGACCCGCCTGGAGGCCCTTCCCGCCCGTTCGGCGGGTTGGATGACGGAGGAGACATCCGCTCCAGGCCAGTCTGAGTACTCCCTAGCACGCCGTAACGCCGGTTCCGTCAGAACTCCTTCGCCGTGTACCAGTCGATGATGGTGCCACCGAGTAACTCGGCGTCGTCCGGTAGCTCGTACGGGTCGAGCATGCTCCACAGCCGGTTGATGAGATTGGTCAGCATCGCGTGGCTTCCTTCGGTACCACAGGGAACAGATGCTCCGCGGTGTGCTCTTCCCAGGTAGTCGTCGGGACAAAGCCGTACCCGTAGCCGCACCGGCAGATGCCGGGGTATTCCCAGTTTGGGTAATGGTCGGTCAGGGTCCGAGCGACCCTGACTTGTAGCTCATTGAGCGTGCGAACAGCCTGCATAGGGCGCAGTTCTCCAAATCAGTTCGTTAATGGTTTGCGCCCGGAGCTGGAGCGAAAGCTTGTGTTGGTTACTACCCATCGGTGCGCCCGTTAATTCCGTATGTGGCGAACAGCACCCCATCGACCTCGCAACCCGTGCAGGTGGGCCCAGGAGGGATCAGGGCCGCCGGATGATGAATGAGGCGCTGGTGTCAGGCAGACGATGCCATGGTCGCTTTCAGCGTGGCGCCCTGCAACGCTGACCACCTCGTCGGAGCATCCACCTGCGGTGGTCTCCGAGAACCACCAATGCACCATCAGGCACACCTCCCTCACCAGTTTCATTTCTTGCGCGGGGGGTAGTGCAGGTAAAGGCGACGCGCGGGGCCGGCACCGTTTGCGCTGCCTAGCCCCCGGCAAGTCATGAAGCGGCTCCGGGGGCGCCTTATCGGCGTTCACACGCATGGTGCACGGTCTCGTTGTCGAAAGCTGCGGTGCTGTACGCCTCAACGGCATGTGTACCGGCGACGCACACAGCACAGGTGCGAGCTTGTAGTAGCGGGAACGGTCGGCGGACGGGTGCAGGGACCAGCGCAGATAGTTCCTGGCGCCCGCATCGGAGCTGGGTAATCACCTCAAGCCGGTAGGCGTCCTTGCGACGATGCCCTGTCCCGCCTTCGCGGTGTAATCATGTTTTGCACTGCCAGCAGGTCTGATTCCCGCAGGGCCTGCTCGCTGGCCAGGCGTGCCGAGCGCGCCGACGCGGCCCACGCCGACCAGGCGCCCGCCGCCCGCATCGGGGAAGCCCAACCATCCTCGGCGACCCGAACGATGCGCACCCCGGGCGTCGTCAACCAGCGCGTGATGAGCGCGGTCTCCTCGACGAGTGCGCCGCCCAGCGGGGACGGTGTAGGCAAAATCGATTGTGCCCCAGCAACTATCGCGTCGACGACCGGCACCGGCGGGACCCCGCGCCTGGCGCTGCCCGCCGCGGCGAGTTGGCCGTGGCGGATGACGGCCAGCTCATAGCCACCCTGCCCGTCGGGCGCGGCGGCGATCAGTTCGGGCAACGCGGCCAGGGCGCGCAGCCGCTGGCCGCGCCACAGCGTCTCGACCGCGGTGACGGTGCGGTCGCGCAGTCGCGCGGCGCTCTCGAAGTGATGCCCCTCGGCGAGCGCGCGGATCTGGTCGACGGCCGCCGTCAGGGCGCTGTTGTCCGCGCCGTCGACCAGCGCCGCGACCCGCGCCACGGCGGCGGCGTACTGGGTGGCGGTGACCTCACGCGCCGCCGGGCACGGCGACACCTCCGCCTCGGCACACAGCGGCCCGTGTAGCGCCGAGCGCCCCAGCCGGTTGGTGCAGGTGCGTAGCCCGGTGAACCGGGCCAGCAGGGCGGCCGTGTCGGCGGCGTCGGTGCGGGCGCGGAACGGGCCGACGGCGCGGTCGTGCCGCGGCGCCCGCACCACCGCCAGGCGGGGGAATGCCTCCTCGGTCAGCGCCACCCACCACCATCGGTGCGGGAACCTGGACCGCCGGTTATACGGCGGGGCGTGGGCGGCCAGCAACCGCAGTTCGCGCACGCCGGCCTCGAGGGCGTGCGCGCACTCGACGTGGTCGACCGCACCGGCCAGCGTGACCATCTCCTTCATGCGGCCCCGAGGATCGGCGCCAGTGAAGTACTGATTGACCCGTCGTCGCAGGTCGACGGCGGTGCCGATGTAGAGCACCTCGCCTGAGGGCCCGCGGAAGAGATACACGCCGGGCCGGCGCGGCAGGCCCTCGGCGAGCACCCGCTTGCGACGCTGGGTGGGTGTGACGTCCGGCAGGTAGGCGCGCAGGTCGGCGTAGGTGTGCACCCCCTGGTTGCCCACCCGCTCGATTAGGGCGTGCAACACGTCGACGGTGGCGCGCGCATCGTCGAGGGCGCGGTGGGTGGGTTGGGTGGCGACCGCGAACAGCCGCGCCAGCGAGGCCAGCCGCACGCTGGGTGCTTCCTCGCGGCTGAGCACCCGGCGGGCCAGCCGGACCGTGCACAGCACCTGCGGCCGTGGCCAGGCGATATCGCACTGCTGCGCCGCGGCACGCAGGAAGCCGACGTCGAAGCCGGCGTTGTGGGCGACCAGCACGGCCCCGTGGTCCAAGCCCGCGAACTCCAAAAACATCGGCAGCACCGCGTCGATGGCCGGTGCGTCGGTGACCATTGCGGTGGTGATGCCGGTCAGCTGCACGATCTGGGGCGGGATGCTGCGCCGCGGATCCACCAGGGTGGCGAACTCGCCGAGCACCACGCCGCCGCGCACCTTGACCGCCCCGATTTCGGTGATGGCGTCGGGAACGGTTCCCTCGGTGCCCTTGGTGCGCCCTCCGGTGGTCTCCAGATCCACCACCACGAAGGTGGTGTCTCGCAGGGAAAGCTCGTCGGGGGCGAACGGTGGCCCCACGTCGGCGAAGCTCAGCTGCGTCGCAACCCCGGAAGCCACGGCGGTGACGTTAAGGCCGCCGACCGACACCCGCGCGGCTCCCACGCCGGGTGCGGGGCCGCAACGCCGGGAACGGATACATGTCGGTGGCCGCGATTACCGTTCGGGCAGTCCGGCGTGATGTTCGCCCACCCACTTCGCCGGTCAGAGCGAGAGGACCGACCCCGATGGCACCAAGAACTGGACCTACCGACCTCGGCATGACGCCGCCGGAACCCGGGACGCCGGTGGTGATCGACTGTGACGAATGCGCGGTGCGCGGCCCCGGCTGCCGCGACTGTGTCATCAGCGTGATACTCGGGGTCCCGGATACTTTATTGCAGGATGAACGAGCGGCTTTGGAGGTTCTTGCCGAAGTTGGCTTGGCGCCGCGACTTCGTCTGGTCCCGATTCGTCGGGACCGCGGATCTGGTGTAGCTTAAACGCCTTGTCCCACAAAGATCCTCGACCACGCGAAACGATTCACATAGAAATGACAGGATTCTTTCTAACTTCTTAACCGCTCGCTTTGGACAAACGTCGATATCGTTTCGTAACCTGTTTGAGACCTAAACCAGCTCGCTCGGCGACCTATTCGTCGATGGCCGTTTAAGGAAGCAAATCTTGAGGCTTGAATCTAGGTACCCGGTTGCGCGTGTCCTGACACGTTTGGCCATAGGGACGCTAGCTGGCTTCGCGATCTTCTCCGGCGTCATGACCGCCCCGGCGTGGGCCGACCCGGCCGAAGACGCCACGGCAAAACTCAACGAACTGTCCCGCCAGGCCGAGCAGACCACTGAGGCCATGCACAGTGCCCAGCTCGATCTGAACGACAAGCTGGCCGCGCAGCGCGCAGCGGACAAGAAGCACAACGATGACCAGGCCGCGGTCGATGCGGCCAAGGCGCATCTGGCGTCGTATCAGGACTCGGTCAACAAGCTGGCCGCCGCCACCTACATGGGCGGCCACGTCGACGGCATGGAGGCCATCCTGACCGCCGGCTCGCCGCAGGGCCTGATCGACAAGCTGGCGGTGCAGCGCGTGATGGCCACGCAGATGGCCGGCCAGATGAAGAGCTACCGGATCGCCGGAGACCAGGCCGCCAAGGCCGAGCGGGAGTCCGCCAAGTCGGCCTCCGACGCCAAGAGCGCAGCCGAGCAGGCCGCCGCTGTCCGGGCGAGCCTGCAGTCCAAGCAGAGCCAGCTGCAGGTGCAGATCGCGGTCGTCAAGTCGCAATACCTTTCATTGACGGCCGATCAGCGCACCGCGCTGGCCAACCCCGGCCCGGCCGCGCCCGCCCCGGGCGCCCCGGCGCCGGACGCGGCGCCCCCGGGCACGCTTCCCGGACAGGCGCCGGGTGAGGCTCCGCCCGCCGGTGGAATGCCCGGCATGCCCGGCATGGCTCCCAACGGAGTCGGCGGCGGTGACCGCGCCACCGTCGTGCAGGCCGCGCTGACCCAGGTCGGTTCGCCCTATGTCTGGGGTGGCTCCGCGCCCGGCGGATTCGACTGCTCCGGCCTGGTGATGTGGGCATTCCAGCAAGCCGGCATCTCACTGCCGCACTCCAGCCAGGCGTTGGCCCACGGTGGCCAGCCCGTCTCGATCGGGGATCTGCAGCCCGGTGACGTGCTGACCTTCTATTCCGACGCCTCGCACACCGGCATCTACATCGGTGACGGCATGATGATCCACTCCTCCACCTATGGCGTGCCGGTCCGGGTGGCGCCGATGAGCGCCGGCGGCCCGATCTACGACGCTCGCCGTTACTAGACACCCCCGACCGCCCCGCCGGCGGCTCCCGATACTGCTGGCTTGGGTGTTCGTCGTCGAACTATTGGTGGCCGCGGCCGTGCCGTTCGACGCCGAACGGGAAAGCCGGATCCGGCCCGCACAGCTGGTCACGCCCGCCCCCAGCCAAACAAGTGCGTCGACGAGGTCGGTCACCGTTGGCGACCGCACCGTCCGGCTGTCGGGGCTCGGCGGGCCCGCCAGCGACCGGTTGTTGTCCCGGGTGGCGTCGAACATGGGCGCGGCGATCACCGCGGTGGAGTCGTTCTGGGGCCGCGACTGGACCCGCGAGATCTCGGTGGCCGCGGCCGGTACGGACGAGGAATTTCGCGCCGCCGCCGGCGGGGGACCGCCGGCGCAGTGGGCCGACATCGCGGCCGTGACCGTCGTCGACCGTCTGGATCCCGTTCACCGCGTTGCCCTCGGTCAGCGGATCGTGTTCGCGCCGGGGGCGGCCAACATGAGCGCCGCATCGTTGCGAATCGTCTTGGCACACGAGCTCTTTCACTATGCCGCGCGCGCCGACACCGTCGCGGATGCGCCCCGCTGGCTCACCGAAGGGGTGGCCGACTTCGTTGGCCGCCCGCCCACCCGGGTGCCCCCCGACGCGTTGCTACCCATGACGCTGCCCACCGACAGCGACCTGGACGTGCCGGGGGCGCAGCGCTCGTTGGCCTACGACCGTGCCTGGTGGTTCGCCCGATTCGTCGCCGACACCTACGGACCGCCGAAGCTGCGCGATCTCTACCTGGCCACCTGCGGCATCCGGCACACCGACATGACCGTCGCCGGCCAAGACGTGCTGGGCAGCAGCCCCGCGGACCTGCTGACGCGCTGGCATCAGTGGCTGACCCACTAGGGCGGCTCGCCCGGGTGGCCGCCGGCCGCCGCGGGCGAGCTCAGACCGTGTGCGGGGTTCGCATCGCCGCCCAGCTAGCCTGACGCAGGTGAGTCGGGTCCTGCTGGTAACCAACGACTTTCCGCCCCGCCCGGGCGGCATCCAGTCGTACCTCGGTGAGTTCGTCGGTCGGCTGGTCGACGCCGGGCCGCATTCGGTGACGGTGTACGCGCCGCAATGGAAGGGCGCCGAGGCTTACGACGAGGCCGCCGGTTATCGGGTGGTGCGCCATCCCGGCACGTTGATGCTGCCCGGTCCCGCGGTCGATACCCGGATGCGGCGGCTGATCGCAGAGCATGGCATCGACACCGTCTGGTTCGGTGCGGCCGCGCCGCTGGCGCTGCTGGCCGAACGCGCCCGCGGGGCCGGGGCGAGCCGGGTGCTGGCCAGCACCCACGGCCACGAGGTCGGGTGGTCGATGCTTCCGGTCGCGCGCTCGGTGCTGCGCCGCATCGGCGACGACACCGACGTCGTCACCTTCGTCAGCCGCTACACCCGTTCCCGGTTCGCGCCGGCGTTCGGTCCCAAGGCGTCGCTGGAATACCTGCCGTCCGGCGTGGACATCGGCCGGTTCCGGCCCGATCCGGCGGGCCGGGCCGAGTTGCGTGACCGCTACGGGTTGGGACAGCGGCCCACCGTGGTGTGCGTGTCGCGGCTGGTGCCGCGCAAAGGCCAGGACATGCTCATCAAGGCGCTGCCGTCGATCCGGAAAAGAGTCGACGGCGCCGCCCTGGTCATCGTCGGCGGCGGCCCGTACGAGGACTCGCTGCGCGCACTGGCTCGCGAGTGCGGGGTGGCCGACGACGTGACCTTCACCGGCGGCGTACCGGCCGCCGAGTTGCCCACGCATCACGCGCTGGCCGACGTGTTCGCGATGCCGTGCCGGACCCGCGGCGCCGGGCTGGACGTCGAGGGATTGGGCATCGTATTCCTCGAGGCGTCGGCGACCGGCGTGCCCGTCATCGCCGGCAAATCCGGGGGAGCTCCAGAGACGGTGCAGCACAACAAGACCGGGCTCGTCGTCGACGGACGCGAGGCGGACGAGATCGCCGACGCCGTCACCGAATTACTGACCGATCGGGACCGGGCCACCAAGATGGGCGCGGCCGGGCGGGAATGGGTGACGGCCCAGTGGCGCTGGGACAGCCTGGCGGCACGGTTGGGCGCGCTGCTCGGCTGAACGGTGCTCGGCGCGGGGGACGGCTAGTCCTTCTCGTAGATGGCCTCGATATCGGAGGCGAACTTCTCGGCCACCACGTTGCGCTTGACCTTCATCGTCGGTGTCAGTTCACCGGTGTCCTCGGTGAAATCGACCGGCAAGATGCGGAACTTGCGGATCGATTCCGCATGCGACACAGCCTGATTGGCGGCCTTGATGGCCGCGTCCACCTCGGCGACCAGGTCGGGGTCGGTGGCCAGATCGCCCACCGAGGCGCCGGCGCCCTTCTGGTTGCGTTGCTTCCAGCCGTCGAACGCTTCCGGGTCGATGGTGATCAACGCGCCGATGAACGGCTTGTTGTCGCCGACGACCATCGCCTGACTGATCAGCGGATGGGCCCGCAGCCGGTCCTCCAGGACCGCCGGTGCGACGTTCTTGCCGCCCGCGGTCACGATGATCTCCTTCTTGCGCCCGGTGATCTTCAAGAAGCCGTCTTCGTCGAGCACTCCGAGGTCGCCGGTCCTGAACCAGTCGTCGGTGAAGGCGTCGTCGGTGGCCTGCTCGTTGCGCCAGTAACCGCTGAACACCACACCGCCGCGCACCAGCAGTTCGCCGTCGTCGGCGATGCGCATGCTGTTGCCGGGCACCAACGTTCCGACGGTGCCGATCTTGACATTGCCGACCTGGTTGACGGTGATCGCCGAGCTGGTCTCGGTCAGGCCGTAGCCCTCATGGATGGTCAGACCCACGCCGCGATAGAAATGCCCCAGGCGCGAGCCCAGCGGTGCTCCGCCGGAGACCGCCGCGTGGCAGTCGCCGCCCAGCGCGGCGCGCAGTTTGCTGTACACCAGCCGGTCGAACACGGCGTGCTTGGCGCGCAACACCGGCCCGCGGCGGCCACGGTCCTGCGCCTCGCTCCAGTCGACGGCGGTTTGGACGGCCGTCGCGAAGATCCGGCCCTTGCCGTCGTTCGAGGCGTTCTGCTCGGCGGTGTTGTACACCTTCTCGAACACCCGGGGGACCGACACCACCACGGTCGGTTTGAACACGGCGAACAACGGCACCAGGTTCTTGATGTCGCTGGTGAACCCGACGGTGACCTTGTTGGCGAACGCGGACAAGGTGAGTGCGCGCGCCAGCACGTGAGCCAGCGGCAAAAAGATCAGCAGCCGCTGCCCCTCGTCGAGCAGCGTCGGCAGGCTCTCCTTGGCACCCCGGGTCTCATACAGCAGGTTCGAATGCGTCAGTTGGCAGCCCTTGGGCCGCCCGGTGGTGCCCGAGGTGTAAATGAGCGTCGCCGGATCCTGCGCCCGCAGCGCCTCGAGACGCGCGGTCAGCTCGGCCGGTTCCACGGCAGCGCCGGCCTCCACGAGCTGGTCGAGGGCCTTGGGACCCGAACCGTTGATGTGCAGCACCCGGCGCAGCGCGGGCAGTTCGGCGGTCAGCTCGGTGACCATCGCCGCGTGTTCGTCGGTCTCGGCGAACGCCAGCACCGCCTCGGAGTCCTGCAGCACCCAGCGCACCTGCTCGGCCGACGACGTCTCATAGATCGGCACGGTCACCGCGCCCACCGACAGGATCGCCAGGTCGAGGATGGCCCATTCGTAGCACGTGGCCGAGAAGATGGACACCCGGTCGCCGGCCTGTACACCCAGGGAGATCAAACCCAGTGCGGCGGCGCGGATCTGATCGGCCGCCTCGCCGCAGGTGACATCGGTCCACTCACCGTCGATTTGACGTTGGTAGATGACGAAGTCGGGGTCATCGCGCTCGTGTTCGAAGACCATCGCCGCGACGTTGTCTTCTTCGCCGACGGAGAAGCGGGCGGGGACGCTGTACTCACGCACTCTGATGACCTCGATTGACCTCGTGGAGATTCCCGGGCGCCGGGTTGTTGTTGACCAGCCTAATCCGCGCGTTGACCCAGCACGGCCGGAGTGGGTCGGGGCGGGACCGCGATTGCCCGTGACGACGACCGGCCCGCCCTCGGCGGGCCGCTGCGGGCCGGTGTGTGAAGCTGTGATCATGAACAGCATCCAGATTGCGGATGAGACGTTCGTCGCCGCCGAGGGCGCACGGGTGGGCGCCGCGGTCGCCGATCCGTCGAGCTGGCGACGCTGGTGGCCGGACCTGCGGCTGCAGGTCGTCGAGGATCGCGGGGAAAAGGGCATCCGGTGGTCGATCACCGGGGCGTTGACCGGGACCATGGAGATCTGGCTGGAACCGTCGCTGGACGGCGTCGTGCTGCACTACTTCCTGCACGCCGAGCCGACCGGGGTGGCGGCCTGGCAGCTGGCCAAGCTGAACTTGGCGAAGATGACACACCGCCGTCGGGTGGCGGGCAAGAAAATGGCGTTTGAGGTCAAGACGACACTGGAACGGTCACGTCCGGTCGGAGTTTCTCCGGTAGTTTAGCCGGGTCAGGGCCGGGCACAGAGTACCGTGTCGGACCGAGGCCCGCGGGGTCCCCACATTCGGAGGGGTCGATCCGTTCGCGGGAGAGAGGGCAGCAACCAGGTGGCGGAGAAGACGACGCAAACCATCTACATCGAAGCCGACCCGGGCACCGTGATGCAGGTGATCGCGGATATCGATTCCTACCCGCAGTGGATCTCGGAGTACAAGGAAGCCGAGGTCCAGGAGAAGGACGCCGACGGCTACCCCAAGGTTGCGCGGATCGTCATGGACGCCACGGTAATCAAGGACACGATGGTGATGTCCTACGAGTGGCCCAAGGATCGCCAATCGGTGAGCTGGACCCTGGTGTCGAGCTCGCTACTGCGTTCGCTTGAAGGTTCGTATCGTTTGGCCGCCAAGGGATCTGGCACCGAAGTCACCTACGAACTCTCCGTCGACCTGGCCATGCCGATGATCGGCCTGCTCAAGCGCAAGGCCGAGCGCCGGTTGACCGACACCGCATTGAAAGATCTGAAGAAACGAGTCGAGGCTGAGTGAGTCCGTTGCGCCTGCCCCGGCCCGGATCAGCCTTTTCGTCGGCAAAGGCGGGGTAGGGAAATCCACCCTGGCTTGCGCCACCGCCGTCGGTGCCGCAAGCGTTGGGCAGCGAGTGCTTGTGGTCTCCACCGACCAGGCGCACTCGCTGGGTGACGTACTGGGCGTCACCGTCTCGCCGAGTCAAGGCGAACTGGTGCGGGTGCTCGCCGACGACCCGGAGGCCGGCGGCGGGTTTCTCGACGCGCTGGCATTGGACACGCTGGCCCTACTCGAGGTCCGATGGCATGACGTCGTCGCCACCTTGGACCGTCGCTTTGCTGACTCTGAATTGAGCACCATTGCGCCCGAAGAACTTTCGGCCCTGCCGGGCGTTCAGGAGGTGCTGGGCCTCTACGCCGTGGGTGAGCTGGCCCGGTCCGGGAACTGGGATCGGGTGGTGGTCGATTGCGCCTCGACCGCCGATGCCCTGCGGATGTTGACGTTGCCCGCCACCTTCGGGCTGTATGTCGAGCGGGCGTGGCCGCGGCATCGCCGGCTGTCCGTCATGGCCGACGACGCCCGGTCTGCGGCGGTGGTCGAACTGCTCGAGCGGATCAGCACTCACGTGGAGTCGCTCAGCGCCCTGCTCACCGACGGCGATCTGGTCGGTGCGCACCTGGTGCTGACCCCCGAGCGGGTGGTCGCCGCCGAGGCGGCCCGAACGCTGGGGTCACTGGCCCTGATGGGGGTGCGCGTCGAAGAGCTGATCGTGAATCAGGTTCTGCTGCAAGCTGACTCGTACGAGTACCGCAACCTGCCCGAACACCCGGCGTTCTACTGGTACACCGAACGCATCGTCGAGCAGCAGGGTGTCCTCGACGAGCTGGACGCCACCATCGGTGACGTGGCGCTGGTGATGACGCCTCACCTGTCGGGCGAGCCGATCGGCCCCAAGGCGCTGAGCGGGTTGCTCGACGCGGCGCGGCGGCGGGGCGGCGCGGCGCCGCCGGGCCCGCTGCGGCCCACCGTGGACCTCGAATCCGGGACGGGATTGGGGTCCATCTATCGAATGCGGCTAGCGTTGCCGCAAGTCGATCCGTCGGCCCTGACATTGGGCCGCGTCGACGACGACCTGATCATCAGTGCCGGGGGATTGCGGCGCAGGGTTAGGTTGGCATCAGTACTTCGGCGGTGCACGGTGCTGGACGCACACCTGCGGGGTAGCGAGCTGACGGTGCGTTTTCGACCAGATCCGGAGGTGTGGCCGAAGTGAGTGGGGTTCATTCCGACATCGGTCCGGAACTGCGCAGGCTCGCCCAGACGATCCTGGACGGCATCGACCCCGCGGTGCGCGCGGCGGCGGCGCTGACTGCCGGCGCGGGCGTCGGCACGGGCAAGTGTCAGCAGGTGTGGTGCCCGGTGTGCGCGCTGGCCGCGTTGGCCAGCGGAGACCAGCACCCGCTGCTCACCGCAATCGCCGACCACAGCGTCGCGTTGCTCGACGTGATCCGCAATATCCTCAACGACATCGACCGGTCCGCCAAGCCGACACCGGAACCGCCGCCAGACGGAACACCCGGCGGTGGGCCCGGCGAGCCGGGCGATGCCAACGGCGCCACGTCGCGGACCCGGTATCAGCCCATCCCGGTGACGCTCGAAGAGTGAGCGGACTGCGTCGCAGGTGGTCGGTTCGGGTGGGGATGGGTACAGTTGGCGCAGAACATCAGCGGTGAAGCGCCAGAGGGAGGGCCATGTGGTACTGGCTGTTCAAGTACGTGCTCCTCGGCCCGCTGCTGTCATTGCTGGGGCGGCCGAAAGTTGAAGGCTTAGAACACGTTCCGAGCTCCGGTCCCGCGATACTGGCCAGTAACCACTTGGCGGTGATGGACAGCTTCTACCTTCCGTTGGTGGTGCGTCGCCGAATCACGTTCCTGGCCAAGTCGGAATATTTCACCGGCACCGGTTTGAAGGGCTGGTTCCAGCGGTGGTTCTTCACCGCGGTCGGCCAGGTGCCGATCGACCGCACCGACGCCGACAGCGCCCAGGCCGCGCTGAACACCGCGCAGCAGGTCCTGAGCCAGGGCAAGTTGTTGGGCATGTACCCCGAGGGCACGCGGTCACCGGACGGCCGGCTGTACAAGGGCAAGACGGGCCTGGCGCGGCTGGCGCTGGAGACCGGTGTTCCGGTGATCCCGGTCGCGATGATCGGCACCAACGTCGTCAACCCGCCCGGGACGAACATGTTGCGGTTCGGCCGGGTCACCGTCCGCTTCGGCAAGCCGATGGACTTCTCCCGGTTCGAAGGACTGGCCGGCAACCGCTTCATCGAACGTGCCGTCACCGACGAAGTGATCTACGAGCTGATGGGGCTGTCCGGCCAGGAATACGTCGACATCTACGCGGCGAGCCTAAAAAAGGGCGGTGACGGCGACACGGCCGACGGCGAGGCCGTGCGGATCCCCGAGACCGCCGCCGGTTAGCCGACGGCGGTAACCGGCGCCAACCGCTGCGGAGCCGCATCCCGCGAAAGTCCCCGGGCGCGGACGGTGAGTCCGACCGTGACGAGGACCGCCAGCGCCCACCACACATAGGACATCCCGGCAAGCTGACGCCACCAGACCGCGCTGGCCTCGTGATGCTTGGGAAGCAGGTCGATCGGCGACCAGCGCATCAGCGCCACCCCGACAGCGCTGATCACCATCAGCGCCGCATTGCGGCGCCGCCAGCCCAAGATCCCCGTCACCAGCACCGCCGGCAGTACCCAGACCCAGTGGTGCGACCAGGACACCGGCGACACCACCAACCCGAACAGCGCGACGCACACCAGCGCAAGCGTCGGTTCGTCGGCGCGCAATGCCCGTCGCAACGCCCAGACCGTCACCGCCAGCACCAGCAGCGATGCCGCCACCCAGAGCAGGGAGCGTTCCTGCTGTCCCAGTCCCAGCCGGGCCAGGGCACCGGCGATGTTCTGGTCGGTGTTCAGCGTCGCGGCGCCGATCCGGTCGGTGTGATGCAGGGTGTGCGTCCAGTACTCCCACGAGTCGTTCCAGGCCAGAACGAAACCGAGAAGCGTCGCCCCCACAAAAGACGCCAGCGCGATCAGCGCCGCACGGTTGTCGCGCCGCAGCAGGAAATAGAGCAGGAACACGGCCGGGGTCAGCTTCAGTGCCATGCCCAGGCCCAGCAGCAGGCCGCGCGGCCACGGCGTGCGCCGCGGCACACAGTCGGCGATCACTAGCGTCATCAGCACGACGTTGATCTGGCCGAAGGCGAAGTTCGAGCTGATCGGTTCCAGCCAGATCGTCGCGGCCGCCGCGGCGACGATCGCCAGCCACCACCGGCGCAGCCAGGCCGGGCCGGGCAGCCTCGGCGAGGCGCTCCACACGTCGAGGCGGGTCAGCACGATCACGGTCGACACGACCAGCAGCACCAGCGTCAACGCCGTGATCGCGACGCTGGCGGAGGGCATGTGCATCCAGGCGAACGGGCAGAACACGATGGCGGCCAGCGGTGGATAGGTGAACGGCAGATCCACGATCGGGGTGTGGAACAGCACGTCCCCGCGGTACAGCGGGTGGCCGTCCATCCAGGCCCGGGCCCCCATCTGATAGACGTCGATATCGATGCGATAGGGCGTGTGCCCGAACAGCTGCCACGTCGCATAACTCAGCACCGCGGCGGCCACCAGCCAAGCCAGCCCCCACAGCGCCCACCCGTGTCGATTGCCCACGCCGGGCGCCTGCCGTGTACTCATGTCGCACAACAGCGTAATGGGTGCCCGGGCCCCGACCCGCCTGGTGCAGCGCGGCTCCCACGGCACCCACGCAGACAGGCGTACGTTTCAAGGGTGCTCCATTCGTTCGTGGCCGAGGTGACCCGATGGTTTGCACACGACGTCTACGACCGCGGTCACCTGCCGTTACTGTGCTGCCTGGTCGCCTTCCTCCTGACGTTTTTCGTCACGCGAACATTCGTGCGTTTCATCCGGCACCGCACCACCGAGGGCCGGCCCCCCCGGTGGTGGCATCCGCGCAACGTCCACGTCGGGGGAGTACACATCCACCACGTGACCTTCGGGGTGGTGCTGACCCTGCTTTCCGGCTTGACGCTGGTCACGTTGTCGATCGACGGCCAGGAGCCCCAGTTCACCCTTGCCGCAACCTTTTTCGGGATCGGCGCCGCCCTGGTTCTGGACGAGTACGCGCTGATCCTGCACCTGTCCGACGTCTACTGGTCCGAGGACGGCCGCACCTCGGTGGACGCGGTGTTCGCCGCGGTGGCCGTCGCCGGGCTGTTGATCATGGGTCTGCACCCGCTGATGTTCTTCCTGCCGATCTGGCACGGCGCCGACTCGGCGGTGCTGCGGGCCGTGGTGGCCAGTGCCATGGCCTTGACGTTGCCGCTGGCCGTCGTGGTGGTGCTCAAGGGCAAGGTGTGGACCGGCCTGCTGGGCATGTTTTTCGTCGTCCTGCTGGTCATCGGCGCAGTCCGGCTGTCGCGGCCGCACGCCCCCTGGGCCCGGTGGCGATACTCCACGCAACCGGACAAGATGCGCCGCGCGCTGCAACGCGAGCGGACGCTGCGCCGCCCGGTGGTGCGGGCCAAGCTGTACTTGCAGTGCGCGATCGCCGGCACACCGCGGATGCCCGACGAGCGCACGGTCGACGCCACGCTCGACCACGAGATCCACCCCGCGCCGGCGCCCACCGGGCCCATCCTGATCAGTCGATAGTCCGCGGCCCGCTCGCCGTCGCCGGCCCCGGACTGATGGACCGGCTTCTCACTCGCGCCGTTCCGGCGCTCGCCGTCGCCGGCCCCGGACTGATGGACCGGCTTCTCACTCGCGCCGTTCCGGCGCTCGCCGTCGCCGGTCTAGGCTTCCCCGGGTGCGGTATTTCTACGACACCGAATTCATCGAGGACGGCCGCACCATCGAACTGATCTCGATCGGGGTCGCCGCCGAAGACGGCCGCGAATACTACGCGGTGTCCACGGAATTCGACCCCGAGCGCGCCGGTCCCTGGGTGCGCGCCAACGTGCTGCCCAAGTTGCCGCCCCCGGCCTCGCAGCTGTGGCGCTCCCGCCGGCAGATCCGGGAGGACCTGGAGGAGTTCTTCGGTGTCGGCGGCACCGAGCCGATCGAACTGTGGGCGTGGGTGGCGGCCTACGACCACGTGGCCCTGTGCCAGCTGTGGGGCACCATGCCGGAGTTGCCGCGGTCGATACCCCGTTTCACCCGCGAACTGCGCCAACTGTGGGAAGACCGGGGCAGCCCGCGGATGCCACCGCGGCCGTCCGACGTGCACGACGCGCTGGTCGACGCGCGCGACCAGCTCCGCAGGTACCGGCTCATCACATCCGGGGAGTGAGGCGAAGGGGCGGGATACGGCCATCGAGCCGCGTTCGCGCAGATCAGCTCTGACCAGCGACGCCCGCACCCCAGTTACGATGGACCGATGAACTGGACCGTCGACATACCGATCGATCAGCTGCCGCCGCTGCCGCCGCTGCCGACCGATCTGCGGGTGCGGTTGGACGCCGCCCTGGCCAAACCGGCCGCCCAGCAGCCCAGCTGGCCCGCCGACCAGGCGACAGCGATGCGCACGGTCTTGGAGAGCGTTCCGCCGGTGACGGTGCCGTCGGAGATCGTCCGGTTGCAGGAGCAGCTGGCCCAGGTGGCGCGGGGTGAGGCCTTCCTGCTGCAGGGCGGTGACTGCGCCGAGACGTTCACCGAGAACACCGAACCCCACATTCGCGGTAACGTGCGCACGCTGTTGCAGATGGCGGTGGTGCTGACCTACGGCTCGAGCTTGCCCGTGGTGAAGGTGGCCCGCATCGCGGGGCAGTACGCCAAGCCGCGCTCGGCCGACATCGACGCGCTGGGGTTGAAGTCCTACCGCGGCGACATGATCAACGGCTTCGCCCCCGACGCCGCCGTGCGCGACCACGACCCGTCGCGGTTGGTGCGCGCCTACGCCAACGCCAGCGCGGCGATGAACTTGGTCCGGGCGCTGACGTCATCGGGATTGGCCTCCCTGCATCTGGTGCACGACTGGAACCGGGAATTCGTCCGGACCTCGCCGGCGGGCGCTCGATACGAGGCGTTGGCCACCGAGATCGACCGTGGCCTGCGCTTCATGAGCGCCTGCGGGGTGGCCGACCGCAACCTGCAGACCGCCGAGATCTACGCCAGCCATGAGGCTTTGGTGCTCGACTACGAGCGGTCCATGCTGCGCCTGTCCGAAAGCGAGGCCGGCGAACCGCAGCTGTACGACTTGTCCGCGCACACCGTGTGGATCGGTGAGCGGACCCGCCAGCTCGACGGCGCGCACATCGCCTTCGCCGAGGTGATCGCCAATCCGATCGGCGTCAAGATCGGCCCGACGATCACCCCGGAGCTGGCCGTCGAATACGTCGAGCGCCTCGACCCGCACAACAAGCCCGGCCGGCTGACCTTGGTGAGCAGGATGGGCAACAACAAGGTTCGCGATCTGCTGCCCCCGATCGTGGAGAAGGTTCAGGCCACGGGTCACCAGGTGATCTGGCAGTGCGACCCGATGCACGGCAACACCCACGAGTCGTCCAACGGCTACAAGACCCGCCACTTCGACCGCATCGTCGACGAGGTGCAGGGCTTCTTCGAGGTGCACCGCGCACTGGGCACCCACCCGGGCGGCATCCACGTCGAGATCACCGGCGAGAACGTCACCGAGTGTTTGGGTGGGGCGCAAGACATTTCAGACACCGACTTGGTCGGCCGTTACGAAACCGCTTGCGATCCACGGCTGAACACCCAGCAGTCGCTGGAGTTGGCCTTCCTCGTCGCCGAGATGCTGCGCGATTGATCGCTGGCGCGGCCGGCTACAGCAAGCCGTCGAGGTTGGTTCCGACGGTCCACGCCGCGGTTGCGACCAACCCGGTGATCGCCAGGACCAGCGCCACCCAGACCAGCACCATGCGCCGGTTGTGCTGGCGCGCCCACACGAATTCGCTTATCGGGATGCCGGCGAATTCGCCTGTGACAGGCTCATATTCGTAATCGTCCTCGGGATCATCGTCGGTCTGTACGGGGAGTTGCGGCTCCGGCCAGTCCTCGGGTCCCCGCGTCATTTGGCGAGTGGGTTGACGCACCGGCGCCCGGTCGGGCGGCCCGGGCTGCTGCGCTGTGGCCGGCCGCTGGTTCATCCGGCCGTGCTGTAGCGCCGCCGACCGGTGTTGCGCGGAGTTGCGAGGCGCAGGCACCCGAAAGTTCGGCAGCGCAAGCTCATCGGCGATCGCGTCGAGGTCGGTGCGCATCTCGATCGCGTCGGCGTAGCGGTCGGCCGGGTCGCGGGCCGTGGCACGCTCGACGAATTCGTCGAACAGCGCCGGCACGCCGTCGATGACCCCGCTGGGCGCCGGCACGTCGGTGTCCAGCCGCTGGTAGGCCAGCGACAACGGGGAGTCGCCGGTGAACGGTGTACGTCCGGTCAGCAGCTCATAGGTCATGATCCCCGCGGAGTAGACGTCGCTGCGCGGACTGGCCTCGCCGTCGCGCACCTGCTCGGGCGACAGGTATGCCGCGGTGCCCAAAATCACGCTCGTGGAGGTGATTCCGGCGGCCGCGACGGCTCGGACCAACCCGAAGTCGGCGATTTTGACTTCGCCGTCGTCGGAGATCAGCACGTTCTCCGGTTTGACGTCGCGATGCACCAGGCCGGCCCTGTGCGCGGCGCCCAGCCCGCCGAGCACCGGACGAAGCACCGCCGCCACCGCGTACGGCGGCATGGGCCCGCGTTCGCCCAGCAGTTCGCGCAGCGTGCCACCCTCGATGAGCTCCATCACCAAAAACGGGTGCCGAGCGTCCAAGCCCTGGTCGTAGACCGCGACCAGTCCGGGATCCTTCAGCCGGGCAACGGTTTGGGCCTCACGCTGGAAGCGGGTCAGGAACTGCTCGTCGCCGGCGTAGCGCGAATCCATCACCTTCACCGCAACCGGGCGGTCGAGCCTGGTGTCCAGACCGCGGTACACGGTTGACGTGCCGCCGCTGGCGATCCTGGACTGAACCAGGTAGCGGCCGTCCAGCAATGCGTTGTCCAACGGATCGACCGCCCCAGCTTCGGGTCGGTGACGGTGCGGGCCGGCCCGGCCGGAGGGCGGGCCGGGCAATTGCGCTGGGGCCACGGGGCCATCGTAGGTGCGCCGGGGTGATTGGCCGGGAGAACACAGGTTCAACGCCGGCATCTAGGCCTACACTTGCCCGGATGAGCAGTATTCCTGCCGGCGACGATGTGCTAGAACCCGACGAGCCGATTTATGACCTGAAGCGGGTCGCCGAATTACTGGGGGTGCCGGTCACCAAGGTGCATCAGCAACTTCGGGAGGGCCACCTGGTTGCGGTTCGGCGCGGCGAGGGACTGGTGGTTCCGCAGCTGTTCTTCACCAAGTCCGGTGAGGTGGTCAAGAGCCTGCCGGGACTGTTGACCATCCTGCACGACGGCGGCTATCACGAGACCGAGATCGTGCGCTGGTTGTTCACCCGGGACCCCTCGCTGACGGTCACCCGGGACGGCAGCCGCGATGCCCTCAACAATGCCCGTCCCGTCGACGCCCTGCACGCACATCAGGCTCGGGAAGTCGTGCGCCGGGCGCAGGCGATGGCCTGCTGAACCCGTTTCCTCATCCGGCGGTGACATCGGCAAGCTCGGCTTGGCGCGCGGGAGCGCGATACAGGCTGTACCCGGCGATCAGCGCGCACATGGTGGCCAGCGAAAAGTGCAGCCACGAGTACATGCCGTGTGAGCCATCGGGTTTGAAGATCACCATCACCCACGTCGACAAGGCACCGATGATCGCGACGGCCCGCCGGGACTGCGCCAGCGGAGCCACGATCGCCAGCGGCCACGAGTAATACCAGGGCAGCGCGGCCGGCACGAACAGCACCACGATCAGCATCGACCACCCGATGCCGGTCAGCGCGGCCCGGTCGTCGCGGCGGAACCGCCACCACAACAGCGGCAGCGAGATCGCGATGATCGCGATGCCGACCAGTCGGGTGACGCGGAGGATCGGATAAAAGCTCACCGGGAAGAACCCGCCGCCGATCGCGTGAATCAGGTTGGCGGCCGCGGTCGGTACGGTCAGCCAGTTGATGATCTTCACCGATCCGGCCAGCGCGGTCAACCAGCCCAGACCCACGCCGGCCACCGCGGACAGGATCGCGAAGACCACGACGAAGATCAGCAGCGATAACGCCGTCGCAGCGAAAAATGATGGCACCGGCCGATATCCACGCCGATCGCGCAGCTGCCGCATCCACACCCACACCAGGAAGGGCAGCGCGATGCCAGCGGTGGCTTTGACCGCGATGGCGACGGTGATCAGCGTGATGCCCGCAACATGGCGGCCACCGAACGTCAACGCGATACCGGCGGCCATCAGGCCCACCATCAGCATCTCGTTGTGCACCCCGCCCATCAGATGGATGAGCACCAGGGGGTTGAGCACACAGATCCACAGCGCCGTCGCACCGTCGGCGCCCAGATGGCGCGCCACGCGGGGGGTCGCCCAGGTCAACAGCACCAGGCCGGGCAGCATGCACAGCCGCAGCAACGCGGTGCCCGCCACCACGTTGTTGCCCACGATGATCGTGATGATCTTCGCCACCAGGATGAACACCGGGCCATACGGTGCGGTCGTGATCGACCAGATGGGACTGACGTTGTCCAGCAGGCTGTTCGGGTTGGCGACCGGACCGACCGCGTATGGGTCCAGGCCGTCGCGCAGTAGCGCACCCTGCGCCAGATACGAATAGGTGTCCCGGCTGAAGACGGGCACCGACACCAGCAACGGCGCCAGCCAGAAAGCGGTGGTGGCTTTCATGACGAACTCGGTCGCCTCGCCGGCCAGCACCCGACGGCCCAGGCCCAGCCATGCGATCAGCATCAGAGCGACGCCGGCCCACAACACAATCGACGACAGCACCAGCCCGTGGCCAAAACGCAACCAGGACATGTGCATTGACTCGAGCAACGGGTCGTGCTGGCGGGTGCTGCCCGCGCCCAGGCCGCCCAGGGTGATCAGCACCGATCCGAGCATGCCCAGCTTCGCCGGACGGGAGTCGCCGGCCGCGACGAATCCTTTCAACTGTGAAAACCATTCGCCACGCGGGGGTTTGGCTGCCGGCGAATCGGCGTCCGGGGTATCCGTCGGCGTCGTCATCGATTCAGGCGGACCGGTTCGTGGCCAGCTTGGCCAATTCGGAAAGGCCCGCTTTGGCCGCGGTGTTGATGGGTGCGGCCGCCAAAGTGGCCAGCGCCCGCTGGGTCAGCGCGGTGATCCGTTGTTCGGCAGCGGCCAGGGCGCCCACCGACTCGATGACGTCGCGCAGCTGATCCACTTGCGCGTCGGTCAGCCGGGCTCCGATCGAGGTGCGTAACAGGTTGGCCGCCAAAGGGTCTGACTTCTCCGCCAACTCCACCGCCTCGGCCAGCAGCACGGTGCGCTTGCCCGAGCGCAGATCATCCCCGGACGGCTTGCCGGTCACCGCCGGGTCGCCGAAGACTCCCAGCACGTCGTCGCGCAGCTGAAACGCCACCCCCAGGTCCGTCCCGAACTGGCTGAAGACGTCGTGGACGTCGGGCCGGTCGGCGGCGGCGGCCACACCGAGCTGCAACGGTCGCGACACGGTATAGCAGGCGGTCTTGAAGGTGTCGACGTTCATCGCCGAGGCGATCGAGGCGGCCGCGCTGGCCTCGGCGACGATGTCGAGGTACTGCCCACCGAGCACCTCGGTGCGAATGTTCGCCCACACCCGCCGCACCCGGCGCCCCGCCTGCGGCGTCAACTCGACACCCAACACGATGTCGTCGGCCCAGGCCAGCGCTAGATCACCGAGCAGGATCGCGGCCGATATCCCGAACTGCTCCGGCGAGCCCTGCCAGTGCCGGTCGCGATGCAGCGTCGCGAACTGGACGTGCGTGGTGGGCCGGCCCCGGCGGGTGGAGGAGTCGTCGATCACGTCGTCGTGCACCAGCGCGCAGGCGTGCAGCAGCTCGAGTGCGGAAAACAGCAGCAGCGCTTGCTCATCGGGAGCTTCGGTGGTCACGGCGTGCCAGCCCCAGTAGGCGAAGGCGGGCCGCAGCCGCTTGCCCCCGTTGAGCACAAAATCTTCCAGCGCAGCGATCAGACCGCTGTAGTCGTCTCCGATGTAGGCGGTCTCGGTGCGCCGGTCGTGCATGTACCGCCGCAATTGGTCGGTGACGGCGCCGGTCAACTCGACGGTTGCCGCTGCTGGTGTGGCTCTTAGGCTCAGCGCGGCACCCCTTTCTGCTCGGCTGGCTGGGCGTTCCAGGCCCGACCAGTGTATTCGCCGCACCACCTGTGCCGCTTTCCCCATGACGCGGTCGGGTGGGCCCAGTTGCTTCGCCTGCCTCATTAACCCGCCCCTATGCTGGCGGGTGCGCTGGGCCCGCGCGAATACCGCGCGGCCCCAAGACGCCCCGGGCCGATAGTCGTCAGATGGAGAGAAGCCGCGTGACCCTCAACACCATTGCGCTCGAGCTGGTGCCGCCGAACGCCGACGAAGGTCGGGAGCGGGCACTGGAAGAGGCGCGCAAAGTGGTGCGGAATTCGGCCGAGTCGGGACTGGACGGCCGGATCCGGCACGTGATGATTCCGGGGATCATCGCCGAGGACGACGACCGTCCCATTCAGATGAAGCCCAAGTTGGACGTCCTCGACTTCTGGTCGATGGTCAGGCCGGAACTGCCCGGCATCAAGGGCCTGTGCACTCAGGTCACCGCGTTCATGGACGAGCCGTCGCTGCGCGCGCGACTGACCGCGCTGACCTCGGCCGGCATGGAGGGCGTGGTCTTCGTCGGCGTGCCGCGCACCATGAACGACGGCGAGGGCTCCGGCGTCGCCCCCACCGATGCCCTGTCGATCTACCGCGGGCTGCTGACCAACCGCGGCGTCATCCTGATACCCACCCGGGACGGCGAGCAGGGCCGGTTCAACTTCAAATGCGACCAGGGCGCCACCTACGGCATGACGCAGCTGTTGTACTCCGACGCGATCGTGGGTTTCCTGAGCGAGTTCGCCAAGCAGACCGACCACCGGCCGGAGATCCTGTTGTCGTTCGGTTTCGTCCCGAAGATGGAGAGCCGGGTCGGACTGATCAACTGGCTGATCCAGGATCCCGGCAATGCCGCGGTGGCCGACGAGCAGGAGTTCGTCAGGAAGCTCGCCGCGAGCGAACCGGCTCAGAAGCGCCAGCTGATGGTTGATCTGTACAAGCGAGTCGTCGACGGGGTCGCCGAGCTCGGCTTCCCGCTGAGCATCCATCTCGAGGCGACCTATGGGAATTCCGGGCCGGCCTTCCAGACGTTCGCGGAGATGCTCGCCTACTGGTCACCGTCCCAGCAGGATTAGCTAGCTGGGCGGCGGTTGGTCGCGCGGCGCGGTCAACCGCGGTGACCGGTCCCGGCTGACCCACGCCAGCAGCCCCACCACCCCGGCGGCCGCGAACGACGCGATGCACAGCCACACCACCGCTCCGGTGAAGGAGCGGGTGTTGGGGTCGGTGTAGCGGGCCTGGGCGGTCATGGTGGACACCACGCCGGGTTTGAGCTTCCACGACACCGCGTCGGGTTCGACCCGGTCGCCGTTGGTTGAGGTCACCACGCCGGGGAAGGCGATCGTCAGCTCGACGTCGGCCTCGGAATCGGTCAGCGAGGTCAGATCCGCCCGGCCTTCCAGGATCACCAGGTTGCCGTTGCGGCGCAGCGTCAGGTTGACCCCGGAGGCATCGGAGTTCATGTTGGCCAGCTGCGGCAACTCCGCGAACGTCAAGTCGGAGAATACCGCCTGCGAGCCGACATAGCCGTCGCTGTCGTAGTTCGACACCGCGACCTTCTGGCTGAACGGCAGGTTATTGCTGTCCAGCTGCGGACCGGTGTCTTTGGGGGTCTTGGGTTTGGCGGCGGCGACGATCTCGCCGGACACGAGGTCATCGGGGGAGATGGTGAGTGAGGCCCTGACCCGCAGGCATCCGGTGGCCAGCGGCACCAGCAGCAGCAACATCGCGACGGCCACCAGGCGGCGCCGCCGAGCTCGAAACGCTCGGGATCCACGGCTGCGGGGCGGGGGAGAGCTGGCTCGCACCAGGTCATCGTGCCAGATCCGATGTGCCACTTGATGGAGTCTTCCGAAGTGCGCCGAGTTCTGGGCCGGTTCGGGTGCTACAGAGGTAACTTGCGGCCCAGGATCGCGAACGCGCGCGGGTCGCCGGCGAAGTGGTAACCGCGGATGACGTCGGTGAAACCCAGCCGCCGGTACAGCCGCCAGGCGCGGTTGGGCTCACCATTGGTTTCCGGCGTGGAGAGCAGCACATTCTGCTCGGCGCGACGGGCGAGCAGTCGTCGGGCCAGTGCCTCGCCGAGACCGCGGCCCTGGGCGCGGGGATGGATGTGCAGTTCGGTCAACTCGAAATAGTCGTTCATCAGCCGCGAGATCTCCTGGGGCGGCGAGCCGCCGCGCTGCATGCCGAGCACGACCTGCTGCTGCCACCATTGCCCGGGCGCACCGGGGTAGCCGTAGGCCACACCGAGCAATGGGGCGCTGGCCAGCTCTTCCGCCGAGGGTGTTTGTGCGCCTGCGTCTTCGGCTTCCGGAGTTTCGACGACGCCGGCCCCCTGCCAGCCACGTCGCCGGATGTGTTCCAGCCACATCGCGGCGCGCTGATTCTCGGTGCCCCGCGGGTAGCGCATGGCATCGACGTATACCGCCAGGGCGTCACCGAGGCGACGTTCCATGTCGTTGGGAAACAGATCGATGAGGAATATCGCCAACTCGCGACCTCCTCCTCATCCCGTGATCCAGACTCATGCGGCGCCTCGGCATCATGCGGTCGGCCGCTATCGCCCATTATCGGACCCGTCTGCGAAGGCCCGGCGAGCGGTCGTGGCACCGGACCCCACGAACCGCCTCGCTTCGGGAAGCCGGTTGTAGCGCACGGCCGTTCCGGTCTGCCGGGGTGTCGGGAGGCGGCCGGGATAGAATCGGCGCCGAAGCAGTGGTATGGGGCAGATTGACCTCGTATCATTCAATTAGTTGCCCGCGCAACGGGCATCCGCGTGCTATCGATAGTCACGTGCCTAACTGCCGGCAAGGAGGGACGAATGCCACTCTCCGATCATGAGCAGCGGATGCTCGATCAGATCGAGAGCGCTCTCTACGCCGAGGACCCCAAATTCGCGTCAAGCGTCCGTGGCGGAGGGTTTCGCGCACCTCCCGCCCGACGGCGGCTACAGGGCGTGGCGCTGTTCGTCATCGGTTTGGCGATGCTGGTTTCCGGGGTGGCGTTCAAGGCAACGATGATCGGAAACTTCCCGATTCTCAGCGTCTTCGGCTTCATCGTCATGTTCGGCGGAGTGATATTCGCGATCACCGGTCCCCGGTTGTCCGGCAGGCCCGATCATCCCGGCCCGGCTCCCACCAACCTGCGTCAGCGCCGCAACAAGGGCGGGGGTTCGTTCACCAGTCGCATGGAGGATCGGTTCCGCCGCCGCTTCGACGACTGAGCGCATCCACACACTCGGGGTAGCCGCTGGCTGCCCCGATTTGTTTTTGTCGGACCGGCTGCCGGCGGCCGTTGGGCAGACACCTGCGCAACCGGCGATGCCGTTTTGCGGCTCAATCGAGGCCTAACCGAGGCGCGTCGCAGCCTCCGAGCCCCACCGCGCCCCACTAAAGTCCCCCACTACGCCCCACGATCCGCATTCTGCCTGGTTGGCGCCCTACGGTCGGCGATGCGGAACACACTCGGCCACGGCCCCGACACACCCCGATTGCGGCATTGACGACCTCCTGACGACGGATAACCTCAAAAACGCCACAGCGACACCCAAACAATGGGGCGAAGTGGGGGATTGTGGGGTATGGTGACTGCAGTGTTTGGGTGACCTCGAACGGGAGGTGAGCTGGTGTTTCTCGGCACCTACACGCCCAAACTCGACGACAAGGGGCGGCTGACGTTGCCCGCCAAGTTCCGTGACGCACTGGCAGGGGGGTTGATGGTCACCAAGAGTCAGGACCACAGCCTCGCCGTCTACCCGCGGGCGGAATTTGAGCAGCTGGCCCGCCGTGCGAGCAAGGCCTCGCGGAGCAACCCCGATGCCAGGGCCTTCCTCCGCAACCTCGCCGCCGGAACCGACGAGCAGCATCCCGACGCGCAGGGGCGCATCACGTTGTCGGCCGACCACCGTCGTTACGCGAGCCTGTCCAAGGACTGTGTGGTGATCGGCGCGGTCGATTACCTCGAAATCTGGGATGCGCAAGCCTGGCAGGACTACCAGCAGACCCACGAAGAGAACTTCTCCGCGGCCAGCGATGAAGCACTCGGCGACATCATCTGAGGCGCATGCCCGTGCAACGTGGCCTCTGCCCGAACCGACCCTGGCGTACTTCCCCAACGCCAGGTTCGCGCCTTCGGTCAGAGGCCTCGATGCAGGGGCTGCCCATTTTTCCGAGCACCTGGTAAGGCCCGTCCGGGCGGCACAGACCCGAAACCGCGCGAGGCCCGGTCTCTCGGGGGCCCGGGTGGCTGACGGGTGCCGGCAGATCCGTGGAGGCGTTGCGGTGGCTGACAATTCGACTTCCGATGATTACGGGCACGTCCCTGTCCTGCTGCAACGCTGCGTCGAACTGCTCACGCCGGCACTGACACGTCACCACCCTGACGGGTCCGGGGCAACCCTGGTCGATGCCACCCTGGGCGCGGGAGGACACGCGCAACGATTCCTGACCGACCTGCCGGGTCTGCGGCTGATCGGGCTGGACCGCGATCCCAGCGCGCTGGACATCGCCCGGGCACGGCTGGCGCGCTTCGCCGAGCGGGTCACGTTGGTGCACACGCGCTATGACGACATCACCGCGGCACTGACCGAGTCCGGTTATGCCGCAACCGAATCCGTGGACGGCGTGCTGTTCGACCTCGGGGTGTCGTCCATGCAGCTGGATCGCGCCGAGCGCGGCTTCGCCTACGCCCGGGACGCGCCGCTGGACATGCGGATGGACCCCTCGTCGCCGCTCACCGCGGCCGACATCGTCAACACCTACGACGAGGCGGAGCTGGCGAAGATCCTGCACCGCTACGGCGAGGAGCGGTTCGCGCGTCGCATCGCCGCACACATCGTGCGCCGGCGTGCCCGCGAGCCCTTCACGTCGACCTCGGACCTGGTAGCCCTGCTCTACGAAGCGATCCCGGCCGCGGCCCGGCGCACCGGCGGACATCCGGCCAAGCGCACGTTCCAGGCGCTGCGGATCGCGGTCAACGACGAACTGGACACGCTGCGCGGCGCGCTTCCGGCCGCGCTGGACGCGCTGGACGTCGGCGGTCGCATCGTGGTGATGGCCTACCAATCGCTGGAGGACCGAATCGTCAAGCGACTCTTCGCCCAGGCGGTCGCGTCCCGCACACCGGTGGATCTGCCGGTCGAGCTTCCCGGCCATGGGCCGCGATTTCAGTCCCTGACACATGGCGCCGACCGCGCCGACGCCGCCGAGGTCGAACGCAATCCACGTAGTGCCGCAGTGCGATTGCGGGCGCTGCAACGAATGGAATCACAGCAGGCTAGCGGGAGAGGCGACGCATGAGAGCAGAGCGCGAGACGTCGAAGCGTCGCGGCGGCAGCGACCGTCGGGGCGGGCGCGACGGTTCTGCCCGGCGGAGCGGTCGTCGTGCGGCCGAATCCGGATCGGCGCGGCGCAGCCGAAGCGGCCGGGCCTCGGCGCCCGCCCGCGAAGCCCGCGCGCCCAAGTCCGGACCGCAGACCAGCCCCATCGCCCGGCCGGTTGAGCGGCCGGCCCGGCCGAAGAGCACCAGCCAGGCCAAGGCGCGGGCCAAGGCACGGAAAGCCAAGGCACCCAGGGTTATTCGTCCCCGGCTGACTGAACGGTTGGCCGCCCGGCTGGCGGCGATCGACCTGCGGCCGCGGACGTTGGCCAGCAAGGTTCCGTTCGTCGTCTTGATCATCGGTGCGCTGGGCATCGGGCTCGGGCTCACGCTGTGGCTGTCCACCGACTCCGCCGAGCGCTCCTACAAATTGAGCCATGCCCGGGAGCGGACCCGGTTGCTGCAGCAGCAGAAGGAAGCGCTGGAGCGCGACGTGCGCGAGGCGGAGGCCGCGCCGGCGCTGGCGGAGGCGGCCCGTAAGCAAGGCATGATCCCGAGCAGGGACACCGCGCACCTGGTCCAGGATCCGTCCGGGAACTGGGTGGTGGTCGGCACGCCGAAACCGGCCGACGGTGTCCCGCCACCGCCGCTGAACAACAAGCTTCCCGACGAGGTGCCGCAGCCCCCCAAGCCGCCGGCCGCCCCTCCGGAGGTCTCGGTCCGGATCGAACCGGCCCCCGGCGGCCCCGCCCCGGCCAGGTCTGGGCCCGAAGCGTTGCTGCGCGCTCCCGACGGCGCGTCGACGGTGGGCGGTCAGCACCTGCCGCCAGCGGTGCCCCCGGTGCCCGGCGCGCCTGCCGCGCCGGGTGTGCCGGTCACAGGTACGCTGCCCGGCATGCCAGGCGGACCGGCGACGGGTGCATTGCCCGGCATGCCCGCTGCTCCGGTGACCGGCGCACTGCCCGGTATGCCCGCCGGCCCGGCCACCGGACGCGTGCCCGGCGTGCCGGCGTTGCCGATGCCGGGATTACCCATGCCGGCCGCACCGGCGACCGCTCCGGCACCCGCCGAGGTGTCGATTCCCTTGGGCGGGTTGCCGATTCCCGCTCCCGGTCAGGTGCCCGCACCGTTGCCCGCCGAGATTCCGGTCCCCTTGCAGTTGGGTCGCCCGGCGGCGCCGGCGCAACCGGTGGTCCCCGTCGCCCCGGCTAACGGCCTGCCCGGGCCCCCGTCCGTCGCGACGCCAGGTGCGCCCAGGTGAGCCGCGGTGAAACCCCGCGGGCACGCCGGTCGCAGTCGGTACGACCGACACGTGGTCCCCGTAAGGACTCGGAGGGTAAGGGCGCTCGGCAACCCAAGCGTCGCCTGAAACCACAACAGGCCGAAGCCGGCCGAGACGTCCGCGAACCGAAGCGATTCCGGAAAGCGAAGCAAGCCAAGAGCGTGGGGGCCCCACAGCGGACCGAGGCGACGGGGCACTCGGCGCGGGAGCGCCGCACCCGCCAGATCGTGCAATTGACCAGCCGCGGCGGGTCATTCGTCTTCCGGCATCGGGCCGGTAACGTGGTCATCCTGGTGCTGATGCTGGTGGCTGCCGCCCAGCTGTTCGTCTTGCAGGTGACCAACGCCCCGTCACTGCGGGCCCAGGCCGCCAGCCAGCTCAAGGTCACCGATGTGGAGAAAGCGGTGCGCGGCAGCATCATCGACCGCCGCAAAGACCAGCTTGCCTTCACCATCGAGTCGCGGGCGCTGACGTTTCAGCCGAAACGGATCCGCAAGCAACTCGAGGAAGCCAAAGCCAAGAACTCGACCGCGCCCGATCCACAGCAGCGGTTGCGCGATATCGCCAAAGAGGTCTCCAGCCGCCTGGGCAACAAGCCGGATTCGGCGACCGTTTTGAAGAAGCTGCAAACCGACGACAACTTCGTCTATCTGGCGCGTGCCGTGGATCCCGCTGTCGCCAGCGCGATTTCGGACAAGTATCCCGAGGTGGGTTCCGAACGCCAGGATCTGCGTCAGTATCCGGGCGGATCGCTGGCGGCAAACATCGTCGGGGGCATCGACTGGGACGGTCATGGCCTGCTGGGGCTGGAAGAGGCCATGGACTCGGTGCTGTCGGGCACCGACGGTGCGGTCACCTATGACCGCGGATCCGACGGTGTGGTCATCCCCGGCAGTTACCGCAACCGGCATCGGGCGGTCAACGGCTCGATGGTCCAGCTGACCCTCGACGACGACATCCAGTTCTACGTGCAGCAGCAGGTTCAGCAGGCCAAGAATTTATCTGGCGCGCACAATGTCTCGGCCGTCGTGCTCGACGCGAAGACCGGCGAAGTGCTGTCCATGGCCAACGACAACACCTTTGACCCCTCCCAGGACATCGGGCGTCAGGGCGACAAACAGCTGGGCAACCTGGCGGTCTCCTCGCCGTTCGAGCCCGGCTCGGTCAACAAGGTGATCACCGCGTCGTCCGTCATCGAGTACGGCCTCACCAATCCCGATGAGGTGTTGCAGGTCCCGGGCACGATCCAGATGGGCGGGGTGTCCATCCACGACGCGTGGGATCACGGCGTGATGCCCTACACCACCACCGGCGTGTTCGGAAAGTCTTCCAACGTCGGCACTTTGATGCTCGCGCAGCGCGTCGGCCCGGATCGCTTCTACGACATGGTCCGCAAATTCGGGCTGGGGCAACGCACCAATGTGGGCCTGCCCGGTGAGAGCGCCGGGCTGGTACCGCCGATCGACCAGTGGTCGGGCAGCACCTTCTCGAACTTGCCCATCGGCCAGGGTCTTTCGATGACGCTGTTGCAGATGACCGGCATGTACCAGGCGATCGCCAACGACGGGCTGCGGATACCGCCGCGGATCATCAAGGCCACCATCGCCCCGGACGGCACGCGCACCGAAGAGCCGCGTCCGGAAGGTGTGCGGGTGGTGTCGCCGCAGACGGCTCAGACCGTGCGCAACATGCTGCGTGCCGTCGTGCAGCGCGACCCGATGGGTTACCAGCAGGGCACCGGTTCCGCCGCCGCGGTGACGGGTTACCAGATGGCCGGCAAGACCGGTACCGCACAGCAGATCAACCCCGCCTGCGGCTGCTACTTCGACAACGTCTACTGGATCACGTTCGCCGGAATGGCCACCGTCGACAACCCCCGGTATGTCATCGGCATCATGATGGACAACCCGGAGCGCAATGCCGACGGGACGCCGGGCCACTCGGCGGCCCCGCTGTTCCACAACATCGCCGGCTGGCTCATGCAGCGCGAGAACGTGCCGCTGTCGCCGGATCCCGGGCCGCCGCTGACGTTGCAGGCCACCTAGCCGGACAAGCCCCCCGGCAGCCGCTCGGCGGCGCCGTCGGCGCGCGGATCGCCTCATGGCCGGTTGCGGCTAGGTAGGGTGTCATGGCCGATCATGAGGATCACGCGGCGTCGGAGGGAGGTGTGACTGCAGTGGTGCCGGTGCCCACGGGGTTACGCCCCAGCGCCGCCGCGGGTGTGCGGTTGTCCGCGCTCGCCGAGCAGGTGGGGGCGATCCTGGCCGACGGTCCAGGTGAGGGGACCGCCGTGCCGGACGTGACCATCACCGGGGTGACGCTGCGCGCCCAGGACGTGCTGCCCGGTGACCTGTTCGCCGCGCTGGCCGGTCTGACGACGCACGGGGCCCGCTATGCCGCCGAGGCGATCGAACGTGGTGCGGTCGCCGTGCTCACCGATGCGGCCGGGGTCGCCGAGATGAGCGCGGCGCGCGCCCCGGGCGTGCCGACGCTGGTGCACCCCGACCCCCGCAGCGTGCTCGGCGGCGTGGCCGCCACGGTGTACGGGAACCCGTCCGGGCGGGTGGCCGTCATCGGCATCACCGGCACCTCCGGCAAGACCACCACCACTTATATGGTCGAATCCGGTCTGCGCGCCGCCGGTCGCACGGCCGGGCTGATCGGCACCATCGGCATTCGCATCGACGGCGCCGACATCCCCAGCGCGCTGACCACTCCGGAGGCCCCCGCGCTGCAGGCGATGCTGGCGGCGATGGCCGAGCAAGGGGTGGACACCGTCGTCATGGAGGTCTCCAGTCACGCGCTGGCGTTGGGCCGGGTGGACGGAACCGGCTTCGCGGTAGGCGGTTTCACCAACCTGTCCCGCGATCACCTCGACTTTCACCCGACGATGGAAGACTACTTCGACACCAAGGCAATGCTGTTCGACCCGAACTCGCCGCTGCGGGCTCACCGCGTAGTGGTATGCGTCGACGACGAGGCCGGGCGCGCCATGGCGGCTCGCGCCGGCGACGCGGTCACCGTCAGCGCCGAGGGGCAACTCGCGCACTGGCGCGCCATCGACGTGACCACGATGGGCGCCGGGGGACAGCAGTTCACCGTCGTCGACCCCGCCGGCGCGCGGCACCAGCTCGGCGTCCCGCTGCCCGGCCACTATAACGTCGCCAATTGCCTTGTGGCACTGGCTCTCCTGGACGCCGTCGGGGTGTCGCCGGAGCGGGCGGCACCGGGACTGCGGCAGACCCGCGTGCCGGGCCGCATGGAAGAGATCGACGTCGGGCAGGACTTTCTGGCGCTGGTCGACTACGCCCACAAGCCGGGCGCCCTGCGCGCGGTGCTGAGCACCCTGGCGCGTCCGGGTCGCCGGCTGGCGGTGGTCTTCGGCGCCGGTGGGGAACGGGACCCGGGCAAGCGGGCGCCCATGGGCGCGACGGCCGCAGAGCTGGCCGATCTGGTCGTCGTCACCGACGACAATCCGCGCGGCGAGGACCCGTCGGCGATTCGTCGGGAAATCCTGGCCGGTGTGACCGAAAGTGGCTGCGTGGCAGAGGTTGTCGAAATCGCCGACCGGCGAGAGGCGATCAGGCACGCGGTCGCCTGGGCGCGCTCCGGTGACGTGGTGCTGATCGCGGGCAAGGGCCACGAAACCGGGCAGCGCGCAGGCGGGCACACCCGCCCGTTCGACGACCGGGTGGAGCTGGCCGAGGCGTTGCGCGAGGCCATGGGGCCTCGAAAGGCGAAGCGATGATCGACCTGACCGTCGCCCAGATCGCCGACATCGTCGGGGGCACCCTGTCCGACATCTCGCCGCAGGATGCCGCGCACCGACACGTCACGGGGACGGTCGAATTCGACTCGCGCGCCGCCGGTCCCGGCGGGCTGTTCCTGGCGCTGCCGGGTGCCCGGACCGACGGGCACGACTATGCCGAGGCCGCGATCGCGGCCGGTGCGGTCGCCGTGCTGGCGGCGCGACCGGTCGGGGTTCCGGCCATCGTGGTCCGTCCGCAACCGCCGGCGGCGGACCGCGGGCTGGCCGGGGTGCTCGAGCACGACGCCGACGGGTCCGGCGCGGCGGTGCTGGCCGCGCTGGGCAAGCTGGCCAAGGCGGTGGCCGCCGAACTGGTGGCCGGTGGGCTGAGGATCGTCGGCATCACCGGATCGTCGGGCAAGACCTCGACCAAAGACCTGGTGGCTGCCGTGCTGGCGCCACTCGGTGAGGTGGTGGCCCCGCCCGGGTCGTTCAACAACGAGCTGGGACACCCCTGGACGGTGCTGCGCGCGACGGCCGACAGCGACTACCTGGTTCTCGAGATGTCGGCCCGCCATCCCGGCAATATCGCCGCGCTCGCCGAAATCGCCACACCGTCCATCGGGGTGGTCCTCAACGTCGGCACCGCGCACCTGGGCGAGTTCGGCTCACGCGAAGCCATCGCCCAAACGAAATCCGAACTGCCGCAATCTGTCCCACCTTCCGGAGTGGTGATCCTCAACGCCGACGACCCGGCGGTGGCGGCCATGGCCGAGGTGACCGCGGCCCGGGTGGTTCGGGTCAGCCGCGCAGAACACACCAGCGCGGGCCCCAGCGACGTGTGGGCCGGGCCGGTGTCGCTCGACGAGTTGGCCAGGCCGCGGTTCACGCTGCATCGGCGCGAGGCCTCCGGGGTGAGGCAGGTGCAGGTGCAACTCGGCGTGTACGGCGATCACCAGGTCAGCAACGCGCTGTGCGCGGCCGCGGTCGCGGCCGAATGCGGCGCCGACCTCGAACAGGTGGCGGTCGCACTGGCCGGGGCGGGTCCGGTGTCGCGGCACCGGATGCAGGTCACCACCCGCGCCGACGGGGTTACCGTGATCGACGATGCCTACAACGCCAACCCCGATTCGATGCGGGCCGGGTTGCAGGCGCTGGCCTGGATCGCCCGTGGGGACGCGGGCGGCGGGCACAACCCCGCCGAAAAGCGCAGGAGCTGGGCGGTGCTCGGCGAGATGGCCGAGCTCGGCGAGGACGCCATAGTCGAGCATGATCGCATCGGCCGGCTGGCCGTGCGCTTAGATGTGTCTCGACTCGTTGTCGTGGGAAGTGGGAGGTCGATGAGCGCCATGCACCACGCAGCGGTCATGGAGGGTTCCTGGGGCGCAGCCGACAAAGGGGCCGTCAACGTCGCCGACAGCGATGCCGCCCTGGCGTTGCTGCGGGCCGAGGTGCAACCCGGTGACGTCGTGCTGGTCAAGGCGTCCAACTCGGCCGGTCTCGGTGCGTTGGCCGACGCCCTGGCCGCCGAAGACGGTGGGACGCGCCCATGAGACAGATCCTCGTCGCCGTCGCCGTCGCGCTGACCGTGTCGATCCTGCTGACCCCGGCGCTGATCCGCTTGTTCACCCGACAGGGATTCGGCCACCACACCCGCGAGGACGGCCCGCCGACCCACCATGCCAAACGCGGCACGCCGTCGATGGGCGGTGTGGCCATCCTGGCCGGCATCTGGGCGGGCTACCTGGGCACGCACCTGGCCGGGCTGGCCTTCGACGGTGAGGGCATCACCGTGTCGGGTCTGCTGGTGCTGGGTCTGGCCACCGTGCTCGGCGTCGTCGGATTCCTCGACGACCTGATCAAGATCCGCAGGTCGCGCAACCTCGGCCTGAACAAGACGGCCAAGACGATCGGCCAGGTCGCCGCGGCGGTGCTGTTCGGCGTGCTGGCGCTGCGGTTCCACAACAACAACGGCCTGACACCGGCCAGCGCGGATCTGTCCTACGTGCGCGAGATCGCCACCGTCACCCTGGCGCCGGGACTGTTCGTGTTGTTCTGTGTGGTCGTCGTCAGCGCGTGGTCCAACGCAGTCAACTTCACCGACGGCCTGGACGGGCTGGCCGCCGGGAGTATGGCGATGGTCACCGCCGCCTACGTGTTGATCACCTTCTGGCAGTACCGCAACGCCTGCGTCACCGCGCCCGGGCTGGGCTGCTACAACGTGCGCGATCCGCTGGACCTGGCGCTGGTCGCGGCGGCCACCGCGGGCGCCTGCATCGGCTTTCTCTGGTGGAACGCCGCGCCCGCCAAAATCTTCATGGGCGACACCGGATCTCTGGCTCTGGGCGGCATCATCGCCGGCATCTCGGTCACCAGCCGCACCGAGATCCTCGCCGTCGTGCTGGGTTCGCTGTTCGTCGCCGAGGTCAGCTCGGTTGTGTTGCAGATCTTGACTTTTCGAACGACCGGGCGCCGGGTGTTCCGGATGGCGCCCTTTCACCACCATTTCGAATTGGCCGGCTGGGCCGAGACCACGGTCATCATCCGCTTCTGGCTGCTCACCGCGATCGCCTGCGGCCTGGGCGTCGCCCTTTTCTACGGTGAGTGGCTGGGCGCGATCGGTGCCTGATGAGCGGCCTTGACCCCTTGGCGCCGGGCGCGCCGGTGCTGGTGGCCGGCGGCGGGGTAACGGGCAAGGCCGCGCTGGCGGCGCTGACCCGATTCGGCGCGGTGCCGACGCTGTGCGACGACGACCCGGCCACGTTGCGCGGCTACACCGGGGCGGGAGTGGCGACGGCGTCCACCTCGACGGCTGCCGAGCGGATCTCCAGCTACGCCCTGGTGGTCGTCAGTCCCGGGTTCTCGCCGACCACACCGTTGCCGGTCGCCGCGTCGGCCGCGGGGGTACCGATCTGGGGCGACGTGGAGCTGGCCTGGCGGCTCGACGCCGCGGGCCGCTACGGACCGCCCCGGCGCTGGCTGGTGGTGACCGGGACCAACGGCAAGACGACCACCACGTCGATGCTGCACGCCATGCTGACCGCCGCCGGCCGGCGCAGTCTGCTGTGCGGCAACATCGGCGACCCGGTGCTCGACGTCCTGGACGAACCCGCCGAGCTGCTGGCCGTCGAGCTGTCCAGCTTCCAATTGCATTGGGCGCCTTCGTTGCGGCCCGAAGCCGGGGCGGTGCTCAACATCGCCGAAGACCACCTCGACTGGCACGGCAGCATGGCCGCCTACGCCGCGGCGAAGGCGCGGGTGCTCGATGGCCGGGTGGCGGTGGTGGGCCTGGACGACAGCCGGGCGGCGGCGCTGCTGAACACCGCCCAGGCTCCGGTGCGCGTCGGCTTCCGACTGGGCGAACCGGCGCCGGGGGAGCTGGGCGTGCGCGGGCGCCACCTGGTGGACCGTGCCTTCGCCGACGAGCAGGTGCTGCTGCCGGTCGATTCCATCCCGGTGCCGGGACCGGTCGGGGTGCTCGACGCCCTGGCCGCGGCGGCGCTGGCGCGCTGTGTCGACGTGCCGGCCGAGGCGATCGCTGCCGCGATCGCCTCGTTCCAGGTGGGCCGGCACCGGTCCGAAGTCGTGGCCGTCGCCGACGGAATCACCTACGTCGACGACTCCAAGGCCACCAACCCCCACGCCGCCGAGGCATCGGTGCTCGCTTATCCCCGAGTCGTCTGGATCGCCGGCGGTCTGCTCAAGGGCGCATCGGTCGACGCCGAGGTCGCCAGGATGGCGTCGCGGCTGGTCGGGGCGGTGCTCATCGGCCGGGATCGGCACGAGGTTGCAGAGGCGTTATCGCGACACGCGCCCGATGTCCCCGTCCTGCACGTTGTGACAGGCGAGGATGCTGGTATGGATGCGACTGCTGTGGTGTTTGGGGCAGATGTGACAGATGTGAAACAATCGGGCGGCAATCTGGGCACGGCGGTCATGAACGCGGTGGTGGCCGCGGCTCGCACCGTAGCGAAGCCCGGTGACACCGTCCTGCTGGCACCGGCGGGCGCATCGTTCGACCAATTCGCGGGTTACGCCGACCGTGGCGACGCATTCGCGGCCGCCGTGCGCGCGGCGCTCCGGTAGGGCGGGCGTGGGTAACGCACTGACCCGGCTGCTGCGCCGGGGCCAAGACAGCACCGAGACCGCCACGGCCGAGCCGGGGCCGGCCGAAGACGCCGACGCCACGACGGAAGAAGACGCCTCACCAGCCAAGGCCGACAAGGCCGCCAAGCCGCTGAAGAAAGACAAGGCCACCGCCGACGCGGGCGGTTCGCACGGCCGGTTCGGCGCCTGGTTGGGCCGGCCCATGACATCGTTTCACCTGATCATCGCGGTGGCCGGGTTGCTGACGACGCTGGGGCTGATCATGGTGCTGTCGGCGTCGGGCGTGCGGTCCTACGACGCCGACGGATCGGCCTGGGTGATCTTCGGCAAGCAGGTGCTGTGGACGGCGATCGGGCTCGTCGCCTGCTACGCCTCGTTGCGGATGTCGGTGCGCTTCATCCGGCGGGTCGCGTTCACCGGCTACGTCGTCACCGTCATCCTGCTGGTGTTGGTGCTCGTTCCCGGTATCGGCAACCTGGCCAACGGATCTCGTAAGTGGTTCGTGGTCGCGGGGTTCTCGATGCAGCCGTCCGAGCTGGCCAAAATCGCCTTCGCGATCTGGGGCGCGCACATGTTGGCCGCCCGCCGCCTGGAGCGGGCGAGCCTGCGTGAATTGCTGATTCCGCTGGTGCCGGCGGCGGTGATCGCGCTGGCGCTGATCGTGGCACAGCCCGACCTCGGGCAGACGGTGTCGCTGGGCATCATCCTGCTGGCGTTGCTGTGGTACGCCGGCCTGCCGCTGCGCGTGTTCGTCACCTCATTGCTGGCCGTCTTCGTGGCCGGCGCGGTCCTGGCCATGTCGGCCGGCTACCGGTCGGACCGGGTGCGGTCCTGGATCAACCCCGAGAACGACCCGCAGGACACGGGCTACCAGGCTCGGCAGGCGAAGTTCGCGCTGGCGCACGGCGGCGTCTTCGGTGACGGGCTGGGCCAGGGCGTGGCCAAATGGAACTACCTGCCCAACGCCCACAACGACTTCATCTTCGCGATCATCGGCGAGGAGCTCGGGTTCATCGGCGCCTTTGCGCTGCTGGTGCTGTTCGGGCTGTTCGCCTACACCGGGATGCGGATCGCCCGCCGCTCGGCCGACCCGTTCCTGCGGCTGCTGACCGCCACCACGACGATGTGGGTGCTGGGCCAGGCGTTCATCAACATCGGCTACGTGATCGGGATCCTGCCGGTCACCGGTATTCAGCTGCCACTCATTTCTGCCGGTGGAACATCCACGGCGGCAACGCTTTTCATGATCGGCATCATGGCCAATGCGGCGCGTCACGAACCCGAGGCGGTGGCCGCCCTGCGGGCCGGCCGCGACGACAAGGTGAACCGGATCCTGCGGCTGCCGCTGCCCGAGCCCTATTCGCCGACGCGCGTGGAGGCGTTCCGCGACCGCCGGCGGGCTCGTCCGAAGTCGGCCGAGGCGTCGCGCAAGAGCGCTGGCGCACCCGGGCGCAAGAGCGCTGGCGCGCCGGGGCGCAAGGGGTCGCGCAAGGCCGATGCGCCGCTGCCGCGAACGGCCGGCCGGCCGGCTCGCCAGACTGGGGGCGCCGCCCGTTCACGGGCGAGGCATCATGGATCTGGCCAGCGCTATGCGAGTCTTGGAGCCGGCCAGCGTCAGCCACGACGCGCACGCGCACTGGAAGGTCAGCGTTACGGGTGAACGACACGGTCAACAAGCCGACCGGCGGGCGGGGGGTAAACCCCTTGCCCGCCGGTGCCGCGTTGTCGTCTTTTACGTCTCTAAAGCCACTGTCGGTCGTGCTGGCCGGTGGCGGGACCGCCGGTCACGTCGAGCCGGCAATGGCCGTCGCCGACGCGCTGAGTGCGCTCGATCCGCAGGTCAGGATCACCGCGTTGGGCACCGTCCGGGGGCTCGAGACCAGGCTCGTGCCCGAGCGCGGCTATGACCTCGAGCTGATCACGCCGGTGCCGCTGCCGCGCAAACCCAGCGGCGACCTGGCCCGGCTGCCCTCGCGGGTGTGGCGGGCCGTCCGCGAAACCCGCGCCGTGCTCAGGGCGGTCGACGCCGACGTGGTGATCGGTTTCGGGGGGTACGTGGCGCTGCCGGCCTATCTCGCCGCCCGCGGCGTGCCCTCTGCGGACGCGCGCCGCCGCCGGATTCCGGTGGTGATCCATGAAGCCAACGCCAGTGCCGGGCTGGCCAACCGGGTCGGCGCCCGCAGCGCCGAGCGGGTGCTCTCCGCGGTGGCCGATTGCGGGCTGCCGCGCGCCGAGGTGGTCGGGGTGCCGGTGCGCGAGGCCATCACCGCGCTGGACCGGGCGGCCCTGCGCGCCGAAGCGCGCAGACACTTCGGTTTCGCCGACGACGCCCCGGTGTTGCTGGTGTTCGGTGGCTCGCAGGGCGCGGCATCGCTGAACCGGGCCGTCTCCGGCGCGGCCGCCGCGCTGGCCGCCGCCGGCGTGGCCGTCCTGCATGCGCACGGTCCCAAGAACACGCTCGACCTTCGTGCCCCCCTGCCGGGCGACCCGCCGTACGTGCCGGTGCCCTACCTCGACCGGATGGATCTGGCCTATTCGGCCGCCGACCTGGTGATCTGCCGCTCCGGTGCGATGACGGTCGCCGAGGTCTCGGCGGTGGGCTTGCCGGCCATCTACGTGCCCCTGCCGATCGGCAACGGCGAGCAGCGGCTCAACGCGCTGCCGGTGGTCAACGCCGGTGGCGGCATGATCGTCGCGGACGCCGACCTGACGCCCGAGCTGGTCGCCCGGGAAGTGGCGGGGCTGGTGGGCGACCCGCCGCGGTTGGCGGCCATGACCACCGCCGCCGCGCAGGTGGGACATCCCGATGCGGCGCGCCGGGTCGCCCAGGCGGCGCTGGACATCGCCAGGAAGGCGCAGCGCGGTCGGTCGGCGGCCGGAGGAAAGACGTGAACACCGGGCAGTTGCCACCCGAGCTGCAGCGGGTGCACATGGTCGGCATCGGGGGAGCCGGCATGTCGGGCGTCGCCCGAATCCTGCTGGACCGCGGCGGGCTGGTATCCGGCTCGGATGCCAAGGAGTCACGCGGCATTCACGCGTTGCGCGCCCGGGGCGCGCTCATCAACATCGGGCACGACGCGTCCTCGCTGGATCTGTTGCCCGGCGGCGCCACCGCGGTCATCACCACCCACGCCGCCATCCCGAAGACCAATCCCGAGCTCGTCGAGGCCCGTCGCCGCGGCATTCCGGTGATCCTGCGGCCGGCCGTGCTGGCCAAGTTGATGGCCGGGCGCACCACGCTGATGGTCACCGGTACGCATGGCAAGACGACGACGACGTCGATGCTGATCGTGGCGCTGCAGCACTGCGGGCGCGACCCGTCATTCGCGGTCGGGGGCGAGATGGGGGAGGCCGGCACCAACGCCCACCACGGCAGCGGCGACTGCTTCGTCGCGGAGGCCGACGAAAGCGACGGCTCGCTGCTGGAGTACACGCCCAACGTCGCCGTGGTCACCAACATCGAGACCGATCACCTCGACTTCTACGGCAGCGCCGACGCCTATGTCGCGGTGTTCGACGCCTTCGTCGAGCGGCTGGCCCCCGGCGGGGCGCTCGTGGTGTGCGTCGACGACGCGGGGGCGGCCGCGCTGGCCAAACGCACGGCCGAGCTGGGTATTCGGGTGCTGCGCTACGGATCTGCGCCGCAGGGCGGGTCGCCGCACCCCGGCGACGAATTGGCCGCCACGTTGTTGTCGTGGCAGCAGCAGGGCACCGAAGCCGTCGCGCAGATCCAGCTGGCCCCCGAACTGGACCCGGCGCGGCACCCGCGGGTGATGCGGTTGTCGGTACCCGGCCGCCACATGGCGCTCAACGCGATGGGCGCACTGCTGGCGGCACTCGAGATCGGCGCTCCGGCCGACGCCGTGCTGGACGGCCTGGCCGGCTTCGAGGGCGTGCGCCGCCGATTCGAACTGGTCGGCAGCGCGGCGTCGGTGCGGGTGTTCGACGACTACGCCCACCACCCCACGGAGATCATCGCAACGCTGGCCGCGGTCCGCACCCTGCTCGAGCAGAGCGGCGACGGCCGCAGCATCGCGGTGTTCCAACCCCATTTGTATTCGCGCACAAAGGCTTTCGCTGAGCAGTTCGGGCAGGCGCTGGACGCGGCGGACGAGGTTTTCGTTCTCGACGTCTACGGCGCTCGCGAACAACCGCTGGCTGGTGTCAGCGGGGCCAGCGTTGCCGAGCACGTGAGTGTGCCGGTGCGCTATCTCCCGCACTTCTCCGCGGCCGCCGAGCAGGTGGCCGCGGTCGCCGGGCCCGGCGACGTCATCGTCACCATGGGAGCAGGCGATGTGACCCTGCTGGGTCCCGAAATCGTCACGGCGCTGCGGGTGCGGGCGAACCGCAGCGCCCCCGGGGCGCTGCGATGACGGAGCCGCTCGACCCGGTCCCGACCAACGTGGTCGGCGAACGGGCCGACAGCCAGCCATCGGGCGACGCCGAGGACAGCGCGGTCACCGAGCCGCTCGTCACCGAAGCAAGCGCGAACCAGCAGGAAGCCGGCCCACAGCCCGATCACGAGGCCGACCAGGCCGACGTCGAGGGGCCTCGCCGGCGCGCTCGCCGGGAACGAGCCGAGCGCCGCGCGGCGCAGGCCCGGGCCACCGCGATCGAAGAAGCCCGCCGCGAGGCGAAGCGCCGGGCCAACGGACGGCTGGTCAACGAGCCCAAACCCGTTGCGCGCGGCGTCGTTCGAGGCCTGAAGATGCTGCTGGCGACCGTCCTGCTGGTGGTCGTGGGCATCGGTCTGGCGTTGATCCTCTATTTCACGCCCGCGATGTCGGCGCGCAACATCGTGGTCGTCGGCACCGGGGTGGTGACCCGGGAAGAGGTCCTGGATGCGGCGCGGGTGCGGCCCGGAACGCCGCTGCTGCAGATCAACACCAGCCAGGTCGCCGACCGGGTGGCGGCGATCCGGCGAGTGGCCAGCGCCCGGGTGCAGCGCCAGTATCCGTCGGCGCTGCGGATCACCATCGTCGAGCGAGTTCCGGTGGCGGTCAAGGACTTTCCCGACGGGCCGCACCTTTTCGACCGCGACGGCGTGGACTTCGCAACGGGGCCGCCGCCACCGGCGCTGCCGTACCTCGATGTCGCCGACCCGGGGCCCAACGATCCGGCGACCAAGGCGGCCTTGGAGGTGCTGACCGCGCTGCGGCCCGAGGTCCAGGGTCAGGTGGGCCGGATCGCGGCGCCCTCGGTGGCCTCGATCACCCTGACGCTGGGCGATGGTCGAGTGGTGATCTGGGGGACCACCGACCGCACCGACGAAAAAGCCGAGAAGCTGGCCGCGCTGCTGACCCAGCCCGGCAAGACCTACGACGTGTCCAGTCCGGACCTGCCCACGGTCAAGTAGCGACCTTCGTCACGTCGCACGGCTCCGATGCGCCGACGAACGGCGCTGACGCCGCCCGACGCCGGAAAATTGCCCAAAATTTGCGGGACGCGTGTCGGCGCGCCTGCGTGGTTAGGGCGCGCCCTACCCATACCGTTCTGGTTGCGCGGAACTACTTGACATAACTCTAACTCTATGGTTGAGGTTGAGGGTTTGCCAGGGAGGGCCGCGAACGTCCGGAGGAGCCCACCGCCGGGAGAGCCAAGCCCATCAGGGAGGAAGACGAATGATGACCCCCCCGCACAACTACCTGGCCGTCATCAAGGTCGTGGGTATCGGTGGCGGCGGCGTCAACGCCGTCAACCGGATGATCGAACAAGGCCTCAAAGGCGTGGAGTTCATCGCGATCAACACCGACGCGCAAGCGCTGTTGATGAGTGATGCCGACGTCAAACTCGACGTCGGGCGCGAGTCCACCCGTGGCCTGGGCGCCGGGGCGGACCCGGAGGTCGGCCGCAAGGCCGCCGAGGACGCCAAGGACGAGATCGAGGAGCTGCTCCGCGGCGCGGACATGGTGTTCGTCACCGCCGGTGAGGGTGGCGGGACCGGCACCGGCGGGGCGCCCGTCGTCGCCAGCATCGCGCGCAAGCTGGGTGCGTTGACCGTCGGCGTGGTCACCCGGCCGTTCTCGTTCGAGGGCAAGCGGCGCGGCAACCAGGCCGAGACCGGCATCTCTTCGCTGCGCGAGAGCTGCGACACCCTGATCGTGATCCCCAATGACCGGCTGCTGCAGATGGGCGACGCCGCGGTGTCGCTGATGGACGCCTTCCGCAGCGCCGACGAGGTGCTGCTCAACGGCGTGCAGGGCATCACCGACCTGATCACCACCCCGGGTCTGATCAACGTGGACTTCGCCGACGTCAAGGGCATCATGTCCGGCGCCGGCACCGCGCTCATGGGCATCGGCTCGGCCCGCGGCGAGGGCCGCTCGCTCAAGGCCGCCGAGATCGCCATCAACTCGCCACTGCTGGAAGCCTCGATGGAGGGCGCCCATGGCGTGCTGATGTCGATCGCCGGCGGCAGCGACCTGGGCCTGTTCGAGATCAACGAGGCCGCCTCGCTGGTGCAGGACGCCGCCCACCAGGACGCCAACATCATCTTCGGCACCGTGATCGACGACTCGCTGGGCGACGAGGTGCGCGTCACCGTCATCGCCGCGGGCTTCGACGCCGCCGGCGGCGGCCGCAAACCCGTTATCGGCGGCAGCGCCGATAAGGAAGAAAAAGGCGGGGCGCACCGGATCGAGTCGGCGAAGGCGGGCAAGCTCACCTCGACGTTGTTCGAACCGGTCGACGCGGTCAGCGTGCCGGTTCACACCAACGGTTCGACCTTGAATATTGGCGGCGATGACGACGACGTCGACGTGCCGCCCTTCATGCGCCGCTGAGAACATGCCCGTGACCCTGGACCCCCGACCGGAACAGTCGGGGCCGGCTGGCCGACAACGGAACCCGGATACTGGTCACGTGAGCGTTCGCATCCGGCGGGTGACAACCACCCGCGCCGGTGGTGTGTCGAAGCCGCCCTTCGACACCTTCAACCTGGGCGACCACGTCGGGGACGATCCGGCGTCGGTGGCCCAGAACCGGGCCCGGCTGGCCGCAGCGGTCGGCCTGCGCCCCGGCCGCGTGGTGTGGATGAACCAGGTGCACGGTGATCGGGTCGAGGTGGTCGACGGGGCTCGGGACGCCGCGGTCGACGAGACCGACGCGCTGGTGACCCGTACGGCGCGGCTCGCCCTGGCGGTGGTGACCGCCGACTGCGTTCCGGTGTTGATGGCCGATCCGCGGGCCAGTGTGGCCGCAGCGGTCCATGCCGGCAGGGTGGGGGCCCAGCGCGGGGTGGTGGCCCGAACGGTGGAGGCGATGCTGCAGCTCGGCGCCCTACCCGAAGACATTTCGGCTTTGTTGGGCCCGGCGGTCAGCGGTCGTAATTACGAAGTGCCCGCGGCGATGGCCGACGAGGTCGAGGCGGCGTTGCCGGGAAGCCGTACCACCACTACCGCCGGAACTCCCGGACTCGATCTGCGGGCCGGAATCGCTTGTCAGCTAAGGGATTTGGGTGTAACGGCGATCGACATCGATCCGCGATGCACGGTGGACGACCCGGCATTGTTCAGTCATCGCAGGGATGCGCCGACCGGCCGGCTGGCCTCACTGGTCTGGATGGAGTGACCGCGATGGCGGTAGGAATACCAGCCGCGGACAGTCGAAGCGACCGCGAATCGGAATTGACCCACGCATTGGCGTCGGTGCGCTCGCGCCTTGCCGCGGCGGCAGAAGCGACCGGCCGCAATGTCGGTGAAATCGAAGTTTTGCCGATTACCAAATACTTTCCAGCAACCGATGTTGTGACTTTGTCGCGATTGGGTTGTCGCGCCGTTGGTGAATCGCGGGATCAGGAAGCGACGGCGAAAGTGGCCGAAGTCACCCGACTGCTGGCAGCGTCCGTACGGGCGAACGTCGGAAATCCGCGCTGGCACATGGTGGGCCATATCCAGCGGAATAAGGCGCGGTCGGTCGCGCGCTGGGCGCACACCGCTCACTCGGTCGACAGCGCACACCTGGTGACCGCGCTCGACAAGGGAGTGGCGGCGGCCCTGGCCGAGGGCCGCCGCACCGATTCGATGCGGATCTACGTTCAGGTCAGCCTCGACGGCGACGAGTCTCGCGGCGGCGTCGACATTGCCCGACCTGGGGCCGTCGATCAGGTGTGCGCGCAGGTGGAGGATTCCGAAAACCTGGACCTGGTGGGGCTGATGGGGATTCCGCCGCTGAACTCGGACCCCGACGAGGCCTTTGACCGGCTCCGATCCGAGCATCTCCGGATTCTCGAGTCGCATCGTGACGCCGTCGGGCTGTCCGCCGGCATGTCCAACGACTTCGAAATCGCCGTCAAACACGGTTCGACGTGTGTGCGTGTCGGTACCGCGCTAATGGGCCCACGGCGGTTACCGTCACCGTAAGTAGTCACTGCAGTAACAGCTTTATCACTAACACCAGTACTCCCAGGGGCTAGAAGGGTCAACGCAATGAGCACACTGCACAAAGTCAAGGCCTATTTCGGTATGGCCCCAATGGACGACTACGAGGACGAGTATTACGACGACCACGCTCCATCGCGTGGTTTCCCGCGCCCGCGATTTGACGACGGATACGGCCGTTACGAGCAAGACGACTACGACGATCCGCGCCGCGAGCCCGCCGACTATCCGCCTCCCGCCGGCTATCGCGGCGGCTACGGAGACGAGCCCCGCTACGGTGCCGTCCACCCCCGCGAGTTCGACCGCGCCGAGCGGGCCGGCGGCCCCCGCTTCGGGTCGTGGTTGCGCAACTCCACCCGCGGAGCGCTGGCCATGGACCCGCGCCGGATGGCGATGATGTTCGAAGAGGGGCACCCACTGTCGAAGATCACCACGTTGCGGCCCAAGGACTACAGCGAGGCCCGCACCATCGGCGAGCGTTTCCGCGACGGCACCCCGGTGATCATGGACCTGGTCTCGATGGACAACGCCGACGCCAAGCGGCTCGTCGACTTCGCCGCCGGCCTCGCCTTCGCCCTGCGCGGCTCGTTCGACAAGGTCGCCACCAAGGTGTTCCTGCTGTCGCCCGCCGATGTGGACGTGTCCCCGGAGGAGCGCCGCCGGATCGCCGAAACCGGCTTCTACGCTTACCAATAGGCGCATCCGCCGCGCCGCTGCCCGGCGGTGGTTCGGTTTCCCGAAGGGCTGAAACGCCACGTGAGATGAGGCCCCTTACTGGGAGTCGGTACGCTGGCAGGCGCTGCGCCAGTCCGCGGCGCTTGGCATCGCTTGGCTTCTCACGGGTAAGGTCGGGGCACTTCAGTTGGTGTTGTTCTTTCAGATCCTCGGGTTTGCGCTGTTCATCTTCTGGCTGCTGCTCATCGCTCGGGTCGTCGTCGAGTTCATCCGCTCGTTCAGCCGGGACTGGCATCCCACCGGCATCACCGTGGTGGTGCTGGAGATCATCCTGTCGATCACCGATCCGCCGGTGAAATTGCTTCGCAGGCTGATCCCGCAACTCACCATCGGAGCGGTCCGCTTCGACCTGTCGATCATGGTGCTGTTGCTCGTCGCGTTCATCGGCATGCAGTTGGCGTTCGGCGCCGCGGCTTAGCCTCCATGGGCCCCGTGCCGGCCCGTCGGCGTGAACCCATTCCGGGCCCGGAGACGGTTCGGCCACGTTTTAGCGTCGGTTTGGTTCCCGCGATTTTAAATTTCTAAGGTTTCGGATTTTATTGGCCTCACCGTTTGAAATTGGCCCTTATTTATTAGGCTAATCAGCAACGGTCGCGCCTGGTGTGACAGGATGGACGGCAGTTGCACTACGGCTACCGCTGCGTTCTACACTTTCCAGAACGTTCGACAGGAACTTGAGGGGACGAAACAATGCCGCTTACACCAGCCGACGTCCACAATGTGGCGTTCAGTAAGCCACCGATCGGCAAGCGGGGCTACAACGAAGACGAGGTGGATGCCTTCCTCGATCTGGTGGAAGCCGAACTGACGCGGCTCATCGAAGAGAACAGCGATCTGCGCCAGCGGATCGAAGAGCTGGACCACGAGCTGGCCTCCGGTGGCGGCTCGGCCACTCCGGCCGCCGCCGCGGCACCCACCCAGGCGATTCCCGTCCCCGAACCGGAACCCGTCAAGCCGGCGCCGGCCGCCGCCCCGGCCGCGGCGGTGAACAACGAGGAGCAGGCCATGAAGGCCGCTCGGGTGCTGACGCTGGCGCAGGACACCGCGGACCGCCTGACCACGACCGCCAAGAACGAGTCGGAAAAGATGTTGGCCGACGCCCGCGCCAACGCCGACCAGATTCTCAGCGAGGCGCGCAGCACCGCCGAGACCACGGTCACCGAGGCCCGGCAGCGCGCCGACGCGATGCTCGCGGATGCGCAGACCCGTTCGGAAACCCAGTTGCGGCAGGCCCAGGAAAAGGCCGACGCCCTGCAGGCCGACGCCGAACGCAAGCATTCCGAGATCATGGGCACCATCAACCAGCAGCGCACCGTTCTGGAAGGCCGCCTCGAGCAGCTCCGCACGTTCGAGCGCGAATACCGCACCCGCCTCAAGACCTACCTGGAGTCTCAGCTGGAGGAGCTCGGGCAGCGCGGATCCGCGGCACCCGTGGATTCCAGCGCGGATGCGGGCAGCTTCGAACAGTTCAACCGGGGCAACAACTAGCCGTTCGGGCGTGCCGGTCGCTCGCCGAGCTTCGGGGTTGGCACACTAGGTCCTGAAACCGCGGTCCCGTTCGTCGCTTGGAGGATGACTGATGCTCATCATTGCGCTGGTATTGGCCCTGATCGGGCTCGTCGCGTTGGTGTTCGCCGTCGTCACGAGCAATGAGCTGGTGGCCTGGGTCTGCATCGCCGCCAGCGTGGTAGGCGTGGTGCTGTTGATCCTCGACGCACTGCGCGAACGCCAGCACCGTGAGCTGGGCGGCGACGAAGCCCAGGATGCCGACGAGGCCCAGGCCGACGAGGACGACTACGTCGACTACCCCGAGGAAGTCCCGGGTGAGGGCGAACCGGCGGCGACGGGTGAGACCGCGCAGACCGAGGAATCCAAGGTCGCGGCCGACGGCCGCGGCGACGAGCCCGCCCAGTAATACTCTCCGCCGCCCTCTCGGCGGTGCGACGCGCTCAGCCGGTCGGCGTGGTCAGCAGCTCGCGTACCTCCTCGTCACTGATCTGATGGAAGTCGTCGTAAACCTGCCCGACCGCTTCGAATCCGGACGGCATGGTCGCGCACACCACATCGTCGGCCTCCCGCGTGAGCTCGCGGCAGGTCGACTCCGGTCCTACCGGGACAGCGACCACGATCGATTTCGGGCCGGCGGCTCGGACGGCGCGTACAGCGGCGAGCATGCTTGCGCCCGTGGCGATTCCGTCATCGACCAACACGACGATCTTGTCGCGCAGGTCGGCCATCGGGCGACCGCCCCGGTAGGCGTGTTCGCGCCGGACCAGCTCGGCGGTCTCGCTGTCGATCACCTCCCGCACCTGCTCGTCGGTGACGTGCAGGCTGGCCACCACGTCGTCGTTCATCACCACGCCACCGCCGCTGGCCAAAGCGCCCATCGCCAACTCCGACCACTGCGGTACCCCGAGCTTGCGAACCAGGAAGACGTCGAGCGGGGCCCCCAGGGCCGCGGCGATCTCCCAGGCCACCGGCACGCCCCCGCGGGCCAGCCCGAATACCAGCACATCGCCCCGGCCGCGGTAAGCCGCCAGCCACTGCGCCAGCGCGCGTCCGGCCTCGCGTCGGTCGACGAACGTCTTCGGTGTTGTCCGCCGGACAAAGCCACTCGATCGGTTCATGCGTTTACACTCCCGGCTACTGGGCCTACCTCCAGGCTACGTGCGGTGGCAACGGAAAGGATCCGTGAGATGAGACGGCGATTCGGCACCTATACGACCTACAGCATCAGCTGCGCGATCGTCTGGGCGGTCATCTTGGCGGTGGTTTCGACGGCAAGCGACGCCGGCACCCGGCATACGTTCCTGCTGGTGTGCGGCGGGTGGGCGATCGGTTGGCTGTCGGCGACGATCGCCAGAGTCGTCTACCCGCCACCGAAGCGGCGTATCCGGCAGTGATAGGGGTGTCCGAGGGGGGACTTGAACCCCCACGCCCATTAGTAGGGCACTAGCACCTCAAGCTAGCGCGTCTGCCATTCCGCCACTCGGACAAGGCCAAACCAGCACGGGTTGGCAGCTAAGGCTATCGGATCGCCCGCCGCGAACCCAACCCAGCTCCTCGGGACCTCTCGATGATCGGCATCGAGCCATGCGGCCGCGGCAATGGTAGGAAAGGTGGTTGTGACCATCCAGAGCGGGGCGACCGAGGTGCCATCCAACCCGAGCGACGACGTGGTCGAGGTTGTCAGCAAGTTGATCCGGTTCGACACCACCAACACCGGCGAACCCGAGACGACCAAGGGTGAGGCCGACTGCGCGCAGTGGGTCGCCGAGCAGCTGGCCGAGGTCGGCTACGCACCGCATTATGTCGAATCCGGCGCCCCGGGCCGCGGCAACGTGTTCGCCCGCCTGCCGGGTGCCGACATGTCCCGTGGCGCGCTGCTGATCCACGGGCATCTCGACGTCGTGCCGGCCGAGCCGACCGAATGGAGCGTGCACCCGTTCTCCGGTGCGATCAAAGACGGCTTCGTCTGGGGTCGCGGCGCGGTCGACATGAAGGACATGGTGGGCATGATGCTCGTGGTGGCCCGCCACTTTAAGCGGGCGGGCATCGTGCCCCCGCGCGACCTGATCTTCGCGTTCGTCGCCGACGAAGAACATGGCGGGACCTATGGAGCGGACTGGCTGGTCGACAATCGGCCGGAGCTCTTCACCGGCGTCACCGAGGCGATCGGTGAGGTGGGCGGATTCTCGCTGACCGTGCCGCGCCGGGACGGGGGCGAACGTCGGCTCTACCTGATCGAGACGGCCGAAAAGGGGCTGTCCTGGATGAAGCTCACCGCCCGGGGCCCGGCCGGACACGGTTCGATGGTGCACGACCAGAACGCCGTCACCGCCGTCGCCGAGGCCGTCGCCCGCCTGGGCCGCCACCAGTTTCCGCTGGTGGTCACCGACGCGGTCGCGCAGTTCCTCGCCGCCGTCAGCGAGGAGACCGGACTCACCTTCGACACCGAATCGGGTGACCTGCGCGGAGCGATCGAAAAACTGGGGCCGATGGCTCGCATGCTCAAGGCCGTGCTGCACGACACCGCGAACCCCACCATGCTCAAGGCCGGATACAAGGCCAACGTCGTCCCGGCCATCGCCGAGGCGGTGGTGGACTGCCGGATCCTGCCCGGCCGCAAGGCGGCGTTCGAGGCCGAGATCGACGAGCTGCTCGGACCGGACGTGACGCGCGAGTGGATCAAGGATTTCTCGTCCTATGAGACCAGCTTCGACGGTGACCTGGTCGATGCCATGAACGCCGCCGTGCTGGCGTTCGACCCGGACGCCCGTACCGTGCCGTATATGCTCTCCGGCGGTACCGATGCGAAATCCTTTGCGCGCTTGGGTATTCGCTGTTTCGGGTTCAGCCCGCTGCGGTTGCCGCCGGACTTGGATTTCACCGCACTGTTCCACGGCGTCGATGAGCGGGTACCCATCGATGCGCTGCGGTTCGGCACCGACGTGCTGGCCCACTTCCTGACCCACTGCTAATCGACATACGCACGCCGACCACACGAGAGGACACCATGAGCACTGCTCCTGACCCGTACGCATCGTTGCCGAAGCTGCCGGGCTTCACGTTGACCTCGCAATCGGTCACCGACGGTCAGCCCTTGGCCAAACCGCAGGTCAGCGGAATCATGGGTGCGGGCGGTGAAGACGTCAGCCCCCAGCTGAGCTGGTCGGGATTCCCGGACGAGACCCGCAGCTTCGCCGTCACCGTCTACGACCCCGACGCCCCGACGGCATCCGGGTTCTGGCACTGGGCGGTGGCCAACCTGCCGGCCGACGTCACCGAGCTGCCCGAGGGCGCCGGCGATGGCAGCAACCTGCCCGGCGATGCCCTGACCCTGGTCAACGACGCCGGTCAGCGCCGCTACATCGGGGCCGCGCCGCCCGCGGGCCACGGCCCGCACCGGTATTACATCGCCGTGCACGCCGTGGACACCGAGAAGCTGGACCTTCCCGAGGACGCCAGCCCGGCCTTCCTCGGCTTCAACCTGTTTCAGCACGCCATAGCGCGGGCGGTCATCCACGCCACCTACGAGCAGAAGTAGGGCAGGGGCTAAGGCCCGAAAGAGGGCTCCGGCCCGCAGACGCGTCCGCCCGAAATCACTTGCGCCACTTTCGTCCCGGTTTTCACGGCGGCGGGATTTGTCGGTTGCCGGCAGTAGTATTCGAACGTGCGTTCGATTGACCGTGAGCAGATCCAGGACGACGTTGACGCGTTGTGCGCCGTGGCTGCTCGCTTTCAGGGGCATTCCTATGAGGCGCTGACCAACCCGGAACGCTTGGGACTCTTGGAGAAACTCGAATACGCAACCCGCAAACTCCAAACGCCACGTCATCAGCTCATCAATCAGCTTGGCGAGCAATCGGATTCGACCGAATTGGGCGGCAAGCTGTCCTGGGCGTTGGCCGATCGCCTGCACATCACGCGCGGGGAAGCCAGCCGCCGCATCGCCGAGGCCGCCGATCTGGGCCCGCGCCGGGCACTTTCCGGTGAGCCGTTGGCGCCGGTGCTGCCCGCCACGGCGGCGGCCCAGGGCGACGGGGCGATCGGCGCCGACCACGTAGCGGTGATACGGCGGCTCTTCCACCACTTGCCTGAGTCCGTCGACCTCGACACCCGTGAGCACGCCGAGAAGCACCTGGCGGCCAAGGCCACCGAATTTCGGCCTGATCAATTCGCCAAGCTGGCCCGCCGCCTGATGGACTGCCTCGATCCCGACGGCAGCTACACAGACGAGGACCGGGCGCGGGCGCGTGGGCTGGTGCTCGGCAATCAGCAGGCCGACGGCATGTCGCGCCTGAGTGGGTGGTTGACGCCGGAGGCCCGCGCCAGCTGGGAGGCGGTGCTGGCCAAGCTGGCCGCCCCCGGCATGGCCAATCCCGACGACGACACGCCGGTGCTGGACGGTGCCCCGTCTGAAGAGGCGGTGCAGCACGACACCCGCACCGCAGGTCAGCGTAATCACGACGGGCTCAACGCGGCGCTGCGAGCGACGTTGGCCAGCGGAAAGTTGGGTCAGCACAACGGATTACCGGCCAGCATCATCGTGACCACCACACTCAAGGAGCTCGCAGCCGCCGCCGGGAAGGGTTTGACCGGCGGTGGCACCATCCTGCCGATGTCGGACGTGATCCGCCTGAGTCGTCATGCCCACCATTACCTGGCGATCTTCGACAAGGGCAAGGCGCTCGCGCTGTATCACACCAAGCGCCTGGCATCACCTGCTCAACGAATTGTCTTGTATGCCAAGGACCGTGGATGTTCTCATCCCGGCTGCGACGTGTCGGGCTACTACTGCGAGGTTCACCACGTCACCAGTTACGCCACGTGTCGCGACACCGACATCGACGAACTGACCTTCGCTTGCGGTGGTCATCATCCCCTGGCTGAACGAGGCTGGATCACCCGCAAGAACGCCAAGGGCGATACCGAATGGATCCCGCCTCCGCATCTGGATCGCGGCCAGCGACGAACCAACGCCTTCCATCACCCCGAGGATCTGCTGTGTGAGGCAGAGGACGGCGCGGCGTGACTTAATCCGGTGTGTGCGACGCCGAGCCGACGGCATCGCCGAGCGTGGCGAAACCGCCGTCGTACAGCCGCCGGGCGATGCCGTCGTGAATCTGCTTGGCCCACAAGCCTCCTCCGTAGATGAAGCCGGTATAGCCCTGCAGCAGCGATGCGCCCGCGGTAATCCTCTCCCAGGCGTCGTCGGCGGTCTCGATGCCGCCGACACTGACCAGCACCAGGCGATCGCCCACTCGGCCGTAAAGCCGGCGCAGCACCTCGACGGCGCGGCGTGCCACCGGCGGCCCGGAGATGCCACCGGGACCCAGCTCGTCGACCCCGGGTGTCTTCAAACCGCGCCGCGACACCGTGGTGTTGGTGGCGACGATGCCGGCCAGCCCGAGTTCGACTGCCAGGTCTGCGATCTCGTCCACGTCGGAATCGGAAAGATCCGGCGCGATCTTCACCAGCACCGGCTTGGACGTCTCGGCGAGCACGGCGGACAGGATGGGCCGCAGCGACTCGACCGCTTGCAGATCACGCAGCCCGGGCGTGTTCGGCGAGCTGACATTGACCACGAGGTAGGACGCCAGGGGGCCGACCAGCCGGGCACTGGCCCGGTAATCGTCGACGGCCTCATCGGCCGGCGTCACCTTCGTCTTGCCGATGTTGACCCCGATCGGCACCTCGGGCCGCTGCCGGGTGAGCCGCATCGCCAGCGCGCCGGCACCAAGGTTGTTGAAGCCCATCCGGTTCAACAGGGCCCGGTCGGCCGGCAGCCGGAACATGCGGGGCGCCGGATTGCCGGGTTGCGGGTTGGCCGTGACCGTCCCGACCTCCGCATGCCCAAACCCCAGCGCCCCCCACGTGAGCAACCCCAGCCCGTCCTTGTCGAAGCCGGCCGCCAGTCCCAACGGCCCGGGAAAGCGCACTCCGAACACCGTGCTGGCCAGCGCAGGATCCGTCGGGGCGAGCAGCCGATGCAGCAACCTCCGCGTCCAGCCGAGCGCGGTGACACCTCGCAGAAAGGCGAAAACCAGCGTGTGAATCCGCTCGGGCGGGATCAGGAAAAACACCTGTCGCAGCAGACCGTACATGCGGTGTCCGCCCTCGTGTGGCGGGGCGGCCGTCACAGTTCCGGCTGGTCGGGCCGTCGCCCCTCGGAGCTGGCGCTGTCCATACGAGACTTCTTGCGGCGCAACAACACTCGTCTGCTGCCGTCGGTGTAAAGCCGCACCCTGGTCAACTCCCAGCCGCGGTATTCGGCCTCGATGGACAATCGGGTGGATGCGCTGACCCGGGTCACTTCCGGTGGCAAACGAAGCGGCGCCCATTCGTATTCGTCGGACATCTCGGTGTCCCAGCCCGCGGGCAGCCGGCTCCGCCGCGCCGCGGTCAACGCGTACCCGCCGCATGCTCGATGACCTGAACTCCCGCACCGGAACCCGACACCACGTACAGGGTGTCTGACGCTTCGTCGAAGGCCAGCGAGTTCGGTTGCTGCACGGTCGGGTAACGCACCTTTTCGACGGGAATTCCGGTGGACAGATCGTAACCAATGACGATATTGGAAACGGTCTGAGAAACCCAGGCTAACGCGCGGGAGCCGACCAGGCCGTACGGCGCCTGCGGCACCGGGTAGGCCTGGCGCAGGATCAGCGGATCCACGCCGTACACCAGCAGCTGGCCCGCACGGGTATCGGCGACCAGCACCCGGCCCGCCGGGTCGGCGGCCATGGTGGTGGCGCCCCGGCCCGCCCGCAGCGCCTGCTGAGCGTGACCGTCGGCGCCGATCGTCGTCACCGATGTCTGTCCGCGGTCCAACACCACGGTCGTATTGCCTTGTGTGGCAAGCCAATCGACGCGCGCGAAGATCTTGTTGCGGTTGACGACGGTCGCACTGGTCACGGTGCCCGGTGCCTCGGGGGCAAGGGTGTAGACGGCGCCGTCGGCGCTGCCCAGCACCAGCTTGCCGTCGGCGCGCTGCGCCACCGCGGTGAATTCGGTCTGAGAAGCGTCGGCGACACTCACCTGCGTCGCGCGACCGGCGGACAGCTCGACCGCGAAGTAACCACCGCGCCCGGCCAGGTAGGCGGTTCCGTGGCCGTCATCGGTCAGCGCGGTCGCCGGTCCCGGCAACTCGAGGACGCGGGGCGTGACCTGCGGATCGCCGAACACGGTGACGCTGGCGGGCGCGGCCGGGTCGGCGCCGGGCGTCAGGACCGCCAGCTGATGCGTGCCGCCGTCGAAGACCGCCGCCGCGGCGTGACCGGCCAGGGGCCGCACCGCGCCGGCCGGCTGCTGTGATGCCGGCCGCGACACGGCGGCGCTCGCCGGTTCGATGGTGGGCGGCGCGGTCTGAAGCGGATTCGATGAACATCCGGCTATGGCTACCAGCAAAACCGCGAGGCTCGATAAACCGCATTGAGCTGCCAGCTTGTGACGTCCCGGTCGTGACAGCAATTCATTTCCCTCGTGGTGCGGCGGTGGAACACAAATTCTAAGGAACGCTTTCGCGTTCACTAGGGCCATGCTGCATACATGCGACGCTACCGGCGAGGTATCGTCGGCTCATGGCCGTCACCGCTGACCGTCATATGACGCAGAAAGAGTTTGCTGTCGAGGACATGTCGACCGGCATTGCCGCTAGCGGATACGGGCAAGTCGGTGACGGGCGGAGCTTTTCGTTCCACATCGAGAACCGTTCTCTTGTCGTCGAGGTTTACCGGCCACGCCTGGCCGGACCCGTCCCGCAGGCCGACGAGGTGGTCGCCACGGCAGTACGTGACGTGGTGAACATCGACCTCACCGACGAGCGCAGCCTTCGCGCCGCGGTGCGCGACTCCATAGCGCACGCGGTGCCGGTTTCGCGCTAGTCACCTCCGGTCGCGGACCCGTACACCGGGTACCGTCGTGGTCGATATGACCGTCATCCTGTTACGGCACGGCCGCTCGAGTTCGAACACGGCGGGCGTCTTAGCCGGTCGCTCCGAGGGCGTCGACCTCGATGACAAAGGCTGCGAACAAGCCGCTGGCCTGATCGACCGGATCGGCGATCTGCCGATCCGGGCGCTGGTCAGTTCGCCGCTGCTGCGCTGCCGGCGCACCCTCGAGCCGTTGGCCGACGCGCTATGCCTGACGCCGCTGGTCGACGATCGGCTTGCCGAGGTGGACTACGGGGAATGGACGGGCCGCAAACTCGGCGACTTGGTCAGCGAGCCATTGTGGAAGGTCGTTCAGGCCCACCCCAGCGCGGCGGTGTTTCCCGGCGGCGAGGGCCTGGCGCAGGTGCAGGCGCGCGCGGTGGCCGCCGTGCGCGAGCACGACCGCCGGCTGGCCTTGGAAACCGGGGGAGCGCATAGCGGCGATGTGCTGTGGGTCGCCTGCACTCACGGTGATGTCATCAAAGCGGTCATCGCCGACGCGTACGGAATCCATCTGGACGGCTTCCAGCGCGTCACCGCCGACCCGGCGTCGGTAAGTGTGATCCGTTACACCGAACTGCGCCCGTTTGTGTTGCACGTCAACCACACCGGTGCGCGGCTGTCCGCCTCCTTGCGGGCCGGGCCCCCGGCGAAGGAAGAGGCGACGCCGGAGACCGATCCCAAGTCCAACGGAGAGCCTCAGGAATCGGTCGCTTCAGTGCCGTCCAGCGACGCGGTGGTCGGCGGTTCCACGGATTAATTCGGCGGCCGCCCCATCGGATCGCACGGTGATGGCAACAGCCGGTATTTTGGAAGTGCCATGGCCCGCGCAATTCATGTCTTCCGCACACCCGACCGCTTCGTGGCCGGGACCGTCGGCCAGCCCGGAAATCGCACGTTTTACATCCAGGCTGTGCATGACGCCCGAGTGGTGTCGGTGATATTGGAGAAGCAGCAGGTTGCGGTGCTCGCCGAACGCATCGGTGCGCTGCTGCTCGAGGTGAACCGCAGGTTCGGCACGCCCGTTCCGCCGGAGCCTGCGGAGATCGAGGACCTCAATCCGTTGGTCACCCCGGTGGATGCCGAATTCCGGGTCGGAACCATGGGCCTGGGCTGGGATTCGGAGGCCCAGACCGTGGTGGTCGAGCTGCTGGCGGTTACCGACGCCGAGTTCGACGCGTCCGTGGTGCTCGACGACACCGAAGAGGGCCCCGACGCGGTGCGGGTGTTCTTGACGCCGGAGTCGGCGCGCCAGTTCGCCACCCGTTCCAATCGCGTCATCTCGGCGGGACGTCCGCCGTGTCCGCTGTGCGATGAACCGTTAGATCCGGAGGGCCATATCTGCGCACGCGCCAACGGATATCGGCGCAGTGCGCTGCTCGGGCCTGACGATGACCCCGAGGTCTGACGACCGTGAGGTGTTGCGTGACGGCGAGCTGACGGTCATCGGACGGATCCGCTCGGCCAGCAACGGCACCTTCTTATGCGAATCGACGCTTGGCGAGTCCAGCGTGCACTGCGTCTACAAGCCGGTCGCCGGGGAGGCGCCGCTGTGGGATTTCCCGGACGGGACGCTGGCCGGCCGTGAACGAGCCGCGTATCTGGTGTCCGCGACATTGGGCTGGAACATCGTGCCCTACACGATCATTCGCCATGGACCGGCGGGTCCGGGCATGTTGCAGCAATGGGTGCAGCAACCCGGTGACGCGGTGGATACCGAGCCGCGGCCGGGGCCGGATCTGGTCGACCTGTTTCCGGCCGGCACGAAGCAGCCGGGTTATCTGCCGGTGTTGCGGGCCCTCGACTACGCCGGCGATGAGGTCGTCCTGATGCACGCCGACGACATTCGTTTGTGGCGGATGGCGGTGTTCGACGTGCTGGTCAACAACGCCGACCGCAAGGGCGGCCACGTGCTGCGCGACCTCGACGGCCACATCTTCGGGGTCGACCACGGTGTGTGCCTGCACGTCGAGGACAAACTGCGCACGGTGCTGTGGGGATGGGCCGGCAAGCCGATCGACGATCACACCCTGGAAGCCGTGGCCCGCCTGGCCGATGCGCTCGACGATCAGTTCGGCGACGAACTGGCCGAGCAGATCACCCGGGCCGAGATCGCCGCTCTGCGCATGCGCGCACACGCGCTGCTGGACAATCCCGTCATGCCCGGACCCAACCGGCATCGCCCCATTCCGTGGCCGGCTTTCTAGCGGTGATCGCAAGCACGGCGCCGCCCGGCGCAGCGGGTCGCCGCCATCGGTGAAGGCCGCGTTACACCGTCGGCGATACTGAAGCGGTGAACCCCGCCGCCGACGAGATGACCGATGCCGCTCTGGCCGCCGATCTCGCCGTTGACGCGGGGGAGTTGCTGCTCAAAGTCCGCGACGAAGTCGGCTTCGGGTATCCCTGGGCGCTGGGCGACGCGGGGGACAGCCTTGCGAATGCGCTGATCCTGCGGCGCCTGCACGCGGAGCGGCCCGATGACGCGGTGCTCAGCGAGGAGGCCTACGACGACCTGTCCCGGCTCGAGCACGATCGCGTGTGGATCATCGATCCGCTGGACGGCACCCGGGAGTTCTCGACGCCGGGGCGCGACGACTGGGCGGTACACATCGCGCTGTGGCAGCGCCCCAGCGACGGCCAGCGCGAAATCACCGACGCGGCGGTGTCGTTGCCGGCCCGCGGGAACATCGTCTACCGCAGCGACACCGTGACCGCCGACGCCGCGCGGGCGGGTGTCAACGACACCATCCGCATCGCTGTCAGCGCCACCCGTCCTCCCGCGGTGCTGCATCGGATGCGGCAGACATTGCCCATCCAGCCCGTGGCGATCGGGTCGGCCGGCGCAAAGGCGATGGCCATCATCGACGGGGACGTCGACGCCTATGTGCACGCGGGCGGCCAGTGGGAGTGGGATTCGGCGGCCCCGGCCGGGGTGGTGATGGCCGCCGGCATGCACGCGTCGCGGCTCGACGGATCACCGATGCGCTACAACCAACTCGACCCGTATCTGCCCGACTTCGTGATGTGCCGCGCCGAGCTGGCGCCGATTCTGCTGGGCGCCATCCGCGGCGGGTGACGTCAGCCCGCTGCGCGGGCTGCATCGTCGGCCCGCCTGGCCCGATGGCGCGCCTCCTTCTCAGCCCGCTGCGCGGGCTGCATCGTCGGCCCGCCTAGGCTAATTGCCATGCAGTCGTGGTCTTCCCCACAGGTCCCCGCGTTGTCGGGACGCGGCCCGGAGCTTCGGTTGTATGACACGTCTGACCGGCAGGTGCGTCCCGTGGCGGCCGGATCGACCGCCACGATGTATGTCTGCGGCATCACCCCATACGACGCCACCCACCTGGGCCACGCGGCGACCTATCTGGCGTTCGATCTGATCAACCGGCAGTGGCTGGATCTCGGCCACGACGTCCATTACGTCCAGAACGTCACCGACGTCGACGATCCGTTGTTGGAGCGCGCCCAGCGCGACGGCATCGACTGGCGAGAGCTCGCCGAGCGCGAGGTCTCGCTGTTCCGCGAAGACATGGCGGCGCTGCGCATACTGGCGCCGCGTGAATATGTCGGGGCGACCGAGGCCATCGCCGAGGTCGTCGAACTCGTCGAGAAGATGCTGGCGTCGGGGGCGGCCTACGTCGTCGACGGCGAATACCCTGACATCTACTACCGCGCCGACGCCACTGCACAGTTCGGGTACGAGTCCGGATATGACCGCGCAACCATGCTGCGATTGTTCTCCGAGCGCGGCGGCGACCCGCAGCGGCCGGGCAAGACCGACGAACTCGACGCGCTGCTGTGGCGGGCGGCGCGGCCCGGGGAGCCCAGCTGGCATTCCCCGTTCGGCCCCGGCCGGCCGGGCTGGCACGTCGAGTGCGCGGCGATCGCGCTCAGCCGCATCGGCAGCGGCTTGGACATTCAGGGCGGGGGCAGCGACCTGATTTTCCCCCATCACGAATTCACCGCCGCCCACGCCGAATGTGTCCGCGGAGAGCGGAGATTCGCGCGCCACTACGTGCACGCCGGGATGATCGGCTGGGACGGGCACAAGATGTCCAAGAGCCGCGGCAACCTGGTACTGGTGTCGCAGCTGCGCGCGCAAGGCGTCGAGCCGGCGGCCATCCGGCTGGGGCTGCTGGCCGGGCACTACCGCGGGGACCGGTATTGGAGCGACCAGGTGCTCAACGAGGCCATTGCGCGGCTGCAGCGCTGGCGCGGCGCGACCGCGCTGCCCGCCGGTCCGGACGCCGCCGACGTGATCGCGCGACTGCGCCAATACCTGGCCGATGACCTCAATACTCCCAAAGCTCTTGCGGCACTGGATGGTTGGGCCACTGACGCGCTGGAATACGGTGGCCATGACACCGAGGCGCCCAAGCTGGTGGCCACCGCCATCGACGCACTGCTGGGAGTGGAGCTGTAGGTGGCGCGACGGTATTCCCTCGTCAGACTGGCAGGCTCCCCATTCTGGGTCCATCGGGCGTGACCTGATCGGTCGCTGCCAACGCGGCTGTCCACCATTTCGCCAGCGCCGACAGATCGGCGGCTTCCTCATAGAGGCTTGTCGATCGGGAGTTCACGGCCAAAGCTTTGTCGGGTGTGCCGGGTCTGTCCCCAGCGGACTTGGCCTTGGCGGCGTGCGCCAGCTCGAAAGCATTTGTCGCGGGGCCGTGTTCGTTGGCCGGCACCGAGTATGCCTGGAGGAATTGGGCCAGCTCGTGCGGAGCCGTGTTACGGACATAGTGGCGCAGGTGCATGATCGCATCGCGGATTTCGATGACGGTTTGATGTAGCTGCAGGGTGGTTTTCTGGAATCGCCGGTCGTCGTGCTCGATATGGAAGCTGCTTTCCGGGACCACGGCCGTCATGCTGAGCCGCAGTGGCTGCAGACGTTTCCAGGTGCGGCTGATGCGGTCCAGTCCAAGGTAGGAATGCAGTCTCACGACGAGCGGAACCGCGCCGAAAAGATAGACGACGACGGCCATCCAAAAGAATTCGAATCCATGAACCCGCATCCGGAACCCGACGGTGTGGGTCCAGCCGAGCTGGTCGCTCACCGCCAAGACCAGCGCCTCCAGGCAGGCTGCGGCGGTGACGACGACCGCAATTAATCCGGCGGCGGCGAGCAGCGTTTCGCGAGTGTCGGTGGCTTTTATCAGCTCGGAACCAAACATCCATATCAACCGCGCCACCAAGATGAAGATGGTGGTCAGGGAGAGACTCAACGCCAAGATCGCGTCCCAGCCGCCGGACACCTCGAACAGCTGACCCGCGACGCGGGCGCGGGTGCCCGCGGCCAGGAATGCCACACACAAAGCGACTGCGGCCAGGCGGTAATAGCGGTGACTGCGACGCGTTTTCTCCGGTGAGATCCCGTTCCACAGCATCGTGAATCCGATGAATTCGCCGGCTGCCACAATCATTGCAGCACAAGATAATTGCTGGGCGGTCGTCACACCCATCAGGGCGCTTTTGGACAACGCCGCTTCTACTCGGCGCTCACGCAAGAGCTGGGCCAGCAGCAGCCACACCATCACATTGTTGAAGTACGTCTGGTACAGGTTGGCCCTGCACCACCGGAACCGCGCGGCAAGAAGGATCACCATGATCGTCATCACGGGCCATGCGACAAACCCTGGGACCGTGGAGGTCATTGGCGACGAAAGAAGGCGCTGCGCATCATCGAGCGACGCTCGGTGGCCTCAGCGGCGGCGATCAGCAACAGGGAAGCGAACATCTCGGCATCGCGCTCCTGCTCACTGGCATAGTCGCTGCGGCCCAGTACCGCGCGCACCATTTCGGGATCAATGTCAGGCAAGGCCTGGCGGCACACCTTGTATTCGGGCGCCTCATCGAAGCTGTGGCCGCCACTTCGACCATGCCCCAGCAGAATATGCCCGATCTCGTGGCCCACTATCTGGTCGATGTGGTAGTCGCTGGTTCCGATCTCATGCAGGATCAGGTCTTCGTCATCGCAGGCCAGCCACAGTCCGCAGGGGCTATCCGCCAACGCCGCGGTGTCTGTGGGGATAAGCCTGATGGCCCGACCTCGCATCTGGCCCAGGCTCTCGATGAAAACGTTGCGATCCCAGGGCACCGGGATCGGGAGCTTGCGCGTCAGCGCCAGTATGTCAGCGTTGGATGCCGCCATGGGATTGGTCATCTCCTCGGGATGAAATCGGGGGTAACCGTTCGAGCTCGCGGAGGTGATCAACGATCATCGCAAGGCTGTTAAGAGCCTGGGGAGTCAACCCGGATGCCCGCGCTGCCAGATCGCGCACACCGTTATCACGTAATGCCTGCAGAAGATTGAGTTGGGCGTCGATCGCCGCGTCGGTGCCACGATCTATCAGATACGACGGCGGCACGCCGAAAAAATCGGCGATCGCCCTCAGATGCGCGACAGTCGGGTTTGTTTTGATGCCGTTTCTGAGCTGCCAGAGGTAAGCCGGGCTGATTGCGACGCCAGTTTTATCGGTGATCGCCGCCGCGGCGGCGGCGTTGGATAGCGGCGGCGTGCCGGCTTTGCGCATCAGCTGGAAGAGCTTGTTCAGGCGTGCCGCCAGCTCATCGTCATCCGGCCCTTTGGCCTGGACGCCATCGACTTCCAATGCACTCTCGTTTCATCGGAGCTTTCGCTATGTGTACTGATGTTACAGGGCCACTGTCGTCGGCGGTCCCGAAATCCTACTTGCGAAGAACTTCCAGCGAGCTGCTGTGACCTGGGTGTCTGCGAGCGGTGTAGCGCTTCACCTCGGTTATCCACAGCCGGAAGCCGTTCGGTTTTACATTTTCATCAGCGTACGGTTGAATTCGTCACGTGTACTGTCGTGTGCGGTCCGCCGTGGGACCTTTTCGGCCTGAGATGGCGCTCGACGCGCTTGACGCTATGCCCGCGGGCCCGGCTTTGCTGGTGAACGACGAGGGGCGAATGCCAGTGTGCCGGGTCCGTCTTCGCGCAGAAAATCCTGACCTGGTTGGCATTTTCCACCCTGTGCCGACACCCTTTTCGAATTGGCGGAGCGATGCGCACGGAATTGGACCGGGATGGCGTCGGGCCTGGCAAAAGCGCAGCACACTAGAACCACGGCGTGGCGTCGTGATGAATATTTATCGACGTCGTGCGGTAGGTGCACCAGTCAGATACCGGCGCTTCACTAAAAGTTCAATTCCTGGGCATGGCGACGCCGGCGGAACTATTGGCCTGCGTTGTAATCCCAGGGTTGAAGGATTGTTTGTCGGCGTGCTTTGACATTCCCGGTAAAAGCTGCACAGCGTATAAATGTTTGCTATGAGGCCCCCGTGGTTGCTGGGGCGAATCTATGAAACACCTGTATAACGCGTACAATAATTTACACGGGTGTCGAATCTCGGCAGGTCAAAAAAATTTGCTGTCGGGTTGAAATCGGGGTATATTTCCTGGCAATTACTGGACTACGGAATGGAGTGAGTCCGGTGCGTACGACATGCGGGACCGCGCGACCGTCGGTGGATGGTCTGCCGCGTCGACCGCTGAGTCGTGACCATCATCGGCCACAGGGGCGTCGTGTGGCTGTTACCGTTTGGGCCGCTCGTCGGTCCATTTGGAATTCTGGACGCTACCCATCGGGTACGTGCCTGGCTGTCCGAAATGCCAAGGCGCCGATGCTCCCTCAGCAAAACTAGGGTTTTCCGGTGCCGGGGGAAGTCGGTTCGGCGTGGCCCATCGTGGGACGCGATGTGGAGTTGCGGCGGTCGCTCGGGGCGCTCGGTAACGGGGATTTCCACGGGGTGGCGCTGGTCGGCGACAGCGGGGTGGGCAAATCGACGCTGGCGCGCATGCTGGCGAAGACGGTTGAGTCGGCCGGCCGCACGGTGCGATTCGCGTTGGGCACTCAGACGGGTTGCGCTCTACCGCTGGGCGCGTTTTCTCGCGCGGTGAGTCTTGGGGCAGCGAATGAACCGGCGGTCATGCTGGCCGCTGCGCACAACACCTTGGGCCAAGACAGGAACCTGGTGGTGGTGGTCGACGACGCCCATTTGCTCGATCCGTTGTCGGCCACCTTGGTCAATCAGCTTGCGTCCGGCCGTAGCGCTCGGTTGATCGTGACGATCCGGTCGGGCGAACCAGTGCTGGATGCCGTGACTGCGTTGTTGAAAGAGCGCCTGTTGCTGACCGTCCACGTCGATTCGTTCACCCGCGAGCAGACCGCCCTGCTGGCCGGGGCGGTGTTGGGCGGTCCGGTCGACTTTCGATTGGTTGACGAGTTGTTCGAGCGCAGCGCGGGAAATCTGTTGCTACTGCGGGGTTTTCTGACCGCGGGGCGGGAAAGCGGGGCGCTGGTCTACATCGACGGCAGCTGGCAACTTCGCGGCCCGTTGCGCGCAGATCGCGAACTTCGTGATGCTTTGGAGTTTCGGCTGCAATCGCTGAGTCCAGAAGAGCTGGAGGTGGTGGAGGTCTTGGCCACCGCCGAGTCGCTGCAGTGGGAGATCCTGCGCGACATCTGCGATGCCGGGGCGCTGGCGACGTTGGAGCGCCGGGGTCTGATCCAGCTGGTTGCCGACGGATCCCACACCGTGGCGCAGTTGAATCAGCCCATGCTCGGTGAAGCGGCCACCCGGCACGCCGGGATGGTGCGCTCGCGGCACCTCAACGGTGTATTGGCGCGAGCTCTTCAAAAGCATGAGCGGGCCGGCGGCGGCCTGCTGGGGTTGCCGGGGCTGCAGGGCCGGATCCGGCTGGCCCAGTTCATGATGCGAAGCGACCTGGAGCCTGACCTCGATGTCGTCGTCGAAGCGGCGGCCGACGCGGTGGCGATGTCGAACGTGGCGTTGGGCGAGGAGTTGGCGAGGTTCGCGGTCGATCGTGGTGGCGGTCTGCCGGCCGCGTTGGTGCTGGCCGAGGCGCTGAGTTGGCAGGGTCGCGGCGAGAAGGCCGATTCCGTGCTTGTCGACGCCGAACCCACCGACGGCGACGATTGGCTGATCGCACGGTGGGGCTGTGTGCGCGCTGCCAACTTGTACTGGGGCTGCGGAGACGTTGAAGCGGCCATCCGGGCACTCGATGAGGTGAAAAAGCGGGTGGCTTCCGAGGCCGGCATCCAGTTGATCAACGCGCTGGATGTGTCCATGGGCTACTTCCGTGGCGACGTTGAGACGACTATTGAACTTGGGCCGGGATTGTGTGAGTCCGATGCAGTACCGATAGCGACCGTGTGGGCGGTTTTCCCTACCTGCGGTGCCTTTGCGGCGGCCGGGCGATTTTCGCAAGTAAGCCGCATAGCTGACCTCGGGCTACGTGCGGCTGGGCTGTGCGGGCTGGGGCTGCATCAATTCAACATCGGGATGACGGAGGTCATGGCCGCGACCGCCGCCGGCAACGATCGCGCGGCCGAGCGGATCTACAAGCGTTATGCCGCGATCGCCGCCGGTCTTCCTGAAGCCGAGGCCATGGTTGGCGCGATGCTCGGGCTCGTGCGCGTTGCACGCGGTGAGCTCCGGGCAGCGTGCGCTGCGTTCGTCGACTCGCTTGCGGTGTTCGCTGAGGGTTTTCCATCGCCTTGGTTGGCGCTGGTGGCCGCGCTGCATGCCCAGGCCGAGGGGGCGCGGGGGGACAGTGCGGCGGCCGCTGCGGCGTTGCGGTGCGCGGAAAAAGTCTATGGAGGCCATGTTGGAGTGTTCTTGCCCGAACTCGAGCTGGCCCGAGCATGGGAGCGGGCGGCTGCCGGCGACCCGACGGCCGCGCGGGCGCATGCGCTGCGCGCGGCGGAAACCGCGCGAGCAGCCGGAATGCACGTGGGCGGAGAACGGGCACGCCATGCGGCCGTGCGATTCGGCGATCGTTCGCAGGCCAAGCGCCTGCAACAACTTGCTCGAATTCTGACCACCGCGTTGGCCCAGGCGGCTGCTGACCATGCCCGCGGCCTGGAACAACACGACGGCGATCTGCTCGATGCCGCCGCACACCAGTTCGCCGACCTTGGTTCATTGGCTTTTGCCGCCGACGCATCGGCCCAGGCGGCCAGCGAACATGCCCGCCGAGGCGACCGCGCCAAGAAATTCGACTCGTCGACCCGGGCGCACGCACTGGCCAGCCAATGCGGTTTGCGTACCCCGGCGGTCGACGCGTCGGCGCGCCCACTTCCCTTCAGTGGCCGTGAACGCCAGATCGTCATGCTGGTCGCGGCCGGTTTGTCCAACCGGCAGATCGCCGATCAGTTGGTCATCTCGGTGCGCACGGTCGAGGGGCACCTCTACCGCATTTTCACCAAACTCGGCATCAACACGCGCGACCAACTCATCTGCCTTACCCGCAGGGAGCCGCCCACGCGGGGCGAGTTGTCACTTCGGGGCGACGGGTCGCTAGGTTACCGGAGCCACGATCACCCTCGGACCGGCTGAGTTTTCATAGGTAACCTTTGGAGTTCGCCGGACCGGCACTCTATCTCTGCGCACGCACCACTCGACTTACCTGTGGATTCCGGCGACGCCTGCTTGAGCGGCCATACGCTCGCGCTCATGATACGCAGTCGGAAGTGCACGGTCGCGATCGTTGACCACGATGTCGACCCGTCCGGAACCGCACAGACGGTCTTGCCGTCAAATCTGCTGGTGGGCGGGGACCGAATCCCGTCGGGCTGCTCGGGCAGGGCCTCGAGTCCGCTTGAGTCTTTCAGGCTTTATCTAGCGGCAGCCAGTTCAGGCTTCATGTAGCGGCAGCGGGCTCGAGATGTCTCGTCCGGCGGATGAGGACGACGCTGAATCGGCAGACGGTAAGCGCACCAGTACTGGTCGCCACGCCGGCAGCCCCGGTGGGAGTGGGGAGATGCAGCACTTGACGCAACGCGTGAATGACGCGACGTGGCCCATCGTGGGGCGCGATGCCGAGTTTCGGCGGTCGCTGGCAGCGCTGAGTAACGGAGAGTTCAACGGGGTTGCGCTGGTCGGCGATAGCGGGGTGGGCAAATCGACGCTGGCGCGAATGCTGGCAAAGACGGTTGAGTCGGCCGGCCGCACGGTGCGATTCGCGTTGGGCACGCAAACGGGTTGCGCTCTACCGCTGGGTGCGTTTTCTCGCGTGGTGAGTCTCGCGGTGGGACATGAACCAGCGGTCATGCTGGCCGCTGCGCACAACACCTTGGGCCAAGACAAGAACCTGGTGGTGGTGGTCGACGACGCCCAGTTGCTCGATCCGTTGTCGGCCACCTTGGTCAATCAGCTTGCGGCCGGGCGTAGCGCTCGGTTGATCGTGACGATCCGGTCGGGCGAGCCGATCTCGGATGCGGTGACTGCGTTGTTGAAAGAGCGCCTGCTGCTGACCGTTCACGTCGATCCGTTCACCCGCGAGCAGACCGGTCTATTGGCCGGCGCGGTCCTGGGTGGACCGGTCGAGTCTGGATTGGTTGACGAGTTGTTCGAGCGCAGTGCGGGAAATCTGTTGCTACTACGGGGTTTGCTGACCGCGGGGCGGGAAAGTGGGGCGCTGGTCTACGCCGAGGAGGGCTGGCAACTTCGCGGCCCGTTGCGCGCAGATCGCGAACTCCGTGATGCTTTGGAGTATCGGCTGCAATCGCTGAGTCCAGAAGAGTTGGAGGTGGTGGAGGTCTTGGCCACCGCCGAGCTGCTGGAGCTGGAGATCCTGCGCGAAATCTGCGATGCCGATGCCATGGCAAACCTGGAGCGCCGTGGTCTGATCCAGCTGGTTGCCGACGGGTCCCACACGCTGGCGCAACTGAATCACCCCATGCTGGGTGAAGCGGCGACCCGGCGTGCCGGGATGGTGCGCTCGCGGCACCTCAACGGTGTATTGGCCAAGACTCTTCGAAGGCATCTGCGGGCAGCGGCGCGGCGCTCGCAAGTCCCCGACCTGCGGGGCCGAATCCGGCTGGCGCAGTTCATGATGCGCAGTGACCTGGAGCCCGACCTGGGCGTGGTCATCAAGGCTGCGGCCGACGCGCTGGCGATGTCGAACGTGGTGTTGGGCGAGGAGTTGGCGAGGTTCGCGGTCGATCGTGGTGGTGGTCTGCCGGCCGCGTTGGTGCTCGCCGAGGCGGTGAGTTGGCAGGGTCGCGGCGAGGAGGCCGATTCCATCCTTCTGGGCGTCGACGTCGATGATGCCGACGAGTGGTTGATCGCGCGGTGGGGTTTTCTGCGCGCGGCGAACTTGGCATGGGGGTGCGGTGACGCCGATACCGCGAGGCGAGTGCTGACCGACGTGAAACAGCGTGTTGCGTCCGAGGCGGGCAGCCAGCTGATCAGTGCGTTAGAGCTCTCGATCGGGTTCTTCTGCGGCGACGTGGAGACGACGATCGAGCTTGGGCCGCGACTGTGCGAGTCCGACGTAATGCCGATGACGACCGTGTGGGCGGCTGTCGCGACATGCGGTGCTCTGATGGCCGCCGGGCGGCTTTCCGAAGTCGGCCGCATAGCGGAGGCGGGGTTGCGCGCGGCGGCGCTCTGCAAAGCGGGTCCGCAGCGGTTCGCCATCGGGCTGGCCGAGGTCATGGTCGCGACTGCTGCCGGTGACTACCTGGCGGCCGAGCGGATCCATAAGCGTTATGCCGCGATGGCCACCGGTCTTCCGGCCGCGGAGGCCATGGTGGACGCGATGCTCGGGCTCGTGCAGGTTTCCCGCGGTGAGCTGCTGGCAGCGTGCGCTACTCTCGCCCGCTCGATCTCTGAACTGTCTCAAGGCTTTCCGTCGCCTTGGTTGCTGGTGGTGGCCGCGCTGCATGCCCAGGCCGAGGGGGCGCGGGGGGACAGTGCGGCGGCCGCTGCGGCGTTGCGGTGCGCGGAAAAAGTCTATGGAGGCCATGTTGGAGTGTTCTTGCCCGAACTCGAGCTGGCCCGAGCATGGGAGCGGGCGGCTGCCGGCGACCCGACGGCCGCGCGGGCGCATGCGCTGCGCGCGGCGGAAACCGCGCGAGCAGCCGGAATGCACGTGGCGGAGATACGGGCACGCCACGCGGCCGTGCGTTTCGGGGATCGTTCGCAGGCCACGCGGGTGGACGAGCTTGTCGGAACGTTGAACACTCCATCGGCGCGGGCGGTCGCCGACCATGCTCGTGGTCTGGCCCAACACGACGGCGATCTGATCGATGCCGCGGCACATCAGTTCGCTGACCTGGGGGCATTGGCTTTTGCCGCCGACGCGTCGGCACAGGCGGCAGGCGAACATGCCTGTCGCGGCGACCGGCGCAAGGAGATTGAGTCGTCGACCTGGGCGCATGCTCTGGCCAGCCAATGCGGTTCGCGTACCCCGGCGCTCGAGGCCGCGGCGCGCCCCCTTCCCTTCAGCGGTCGTGAACGTCAGATCGTGCTGCTGGTTGCCGCCGGTTTGTCCAACCGGCAGATCGCGGACCGGTTGGTCATCTCGGTGCGCACGGTGGAGGGACACCTGTACCGTCTTTTCACCAAACTGGGCATCAACAACCGCGACGAACTCATCCGTCTGATGAGCCGAGATGCGTCTTGATCAGACAGGTTGTCCGGATAAATAGGTGGGCCCCCGGGTAATCAACCCCGCGGTCGCCGCGTGCTTCGGCCAGGCCTCCGGTGGCGGGGCCGGTCGTTCGCACCCCGAAAGGCCCTGCTGCGCAATCAGATAGCAGTGACACTGTGCGCCGCGAGTCCGGCAGACCCCCGGCATGCTTACGCTGATCGGCGACCGTCTGAGCGCCCGGTGACCCCTGGTGAAGAACACCGTCACTGAGCTTTACGCACTGCGGGGTCGGTCACTACTCGATCTGCGCGCGCACACCACCTTAGTCGGATCAATCGGTTCATGGCCTCCGCTCAGGGAAACTTAAGCTCCCGCACATGACATCATGCCTGGCGGGCATGGCCGGTTGGACGCTTGTGGTGGATTACTGCCGGGATCCCGTGGAACCCGCCAAAGTCGTTGTACCGGGCGGCCGTTGGGACCTGCACTCGGGATGCCGGAACCGCATCAATGCTGCCCATTGTCGGGTGGCGCACGCGCGCCGCCCACTCGTCGCCGCGAGCGAGATCGTGCATCGCGGCTGTTCAGTCACGTGCAGATGCCGCCACCAGGTTCGGGCGAGCACGCAATTCACCAATGTCGTTTCTAGAGGTTGAAAACTATGTCCCAGGGCAACCGCGTGGTCGACCATGTCATCGGCTATCTCGCGTCAATCGGAGTCGACTACCTGTTCGGCGTCGATGGCGGCGACATTGAAGACCTGTACGACGCCGCATTCTTCCGCTCGGACATCGGCGTGGTGTTGGCCAAACACGAGTTTTCTGCTGCGGCGATGGCTGACGGATACAGCCGCAGCCGCGGCGACTTCGGCGTGGTGGCGACGTGCGGCGGGGGCGCGCTGAACCTTGTTGCCGGCCTTGGCGAATTGTTTACCAACCGCATGCCACTATTGGCGTTGGTGGGACAGCCGGCCACCACGATGGATGGTCGCGGCAGCTTTCGGGACACGAGCGGTCGCAACGGTTCACTAAATGCCGAGGCGCTGTTCTCCGAGGTGTCGGTGTTCTGCCGACGGGTGCAGTCTCCCGCGGACATCGCCTCGGCATTGCCTGCCGCGGTGGCGGCGGCGCGAACCGGCGGGCCTGCGGTGTTGTTGCTGCCCAAAGATATTCAGCAATCTGACGTGCGGATCGACGGTTTCGTGGCTGAGCGCGGTACCGAGCGACCACGAGACATTGGTGATCCGCGTCCGATCGTACGAGTGCTGCGCCGGGTGAGCGGACCGGTGACGATCATCGCTGGTGAGCAGGTGGTCCGTGACGATGCACGAGCCGAACTGGCGTCGTTGCGGGCGGTGCTTCGCGCGCAGGTGGCGTGTGTGCCCCACGCCAAGGATGCTGCCGGCACACCGGGTTTCGGTTTGTCGTCGGCACTCGGTGTCACCGGTGTGATGGGCCACCCGGGTGTAGTGGAAGCGGTGGCCGACAGCGCGTTGTGCCTGGTGGTGGGGACCCGGCTGTCGATGACGGCGCGTGCCGGGCTGGACGATGCGCTCGCGGCGGTGCCCACGATCTCCATCGGGTCCGTACCGCCCTACGTTGCATGCACCCATGTCCACACCGACGACCTGCGGGCGTCGTTGCGAATGCTGACGAGCGCGCTGACCGGGCGTGAGCGGCCGACCGGAATTCGAGTGCCTGATGCGGTATCGAGCACCGAGTTGAATCCGCCGGAATTCGACGGTCCCGGAGTGCGCTATCGCGACGCGATGAGCATGCTCGACCGCGCATTGCCCGACGGGGTCGACATTGTCGTCGACGTCGGCAACAGCGGCGCGGCGGCTGTCCATTATCTGCCGGTTCGGCGTGGGGGCCGGTTCGCGGTCGCACTCGGCATGGGCTACAGCTTTGGCGCTGGTATCGGAATGGCCCTCGGCCGTGCGAAATTCGGGGCGCGAGACGGGCGCGTCGTGGTGATCGCCGGGGACGGTGCCTTCTTTATGCACGGCATGGAGGTGCATACCGCTGTGCAATACCGCTTGCCGGTGACGTTCGTCTTGTTCAACAACAACGCCCACGCCATGTGCGCAATGAGCGAAAAGTTGTTCTACGGGAATCGGCACAGTTACAACACATTCACGACGAGCCGGCTCGGGGCCGGTCTCGCCGCGATGTTCCCGCAGCTTCCATCGGTCGACGTCGCCGACGTCGACGGCCTCAGCGCTGCAATGCGTTCAGCACTGGAGGTTGATGGTCCGTCGGTGATCAGCGTCGAATGCGCCGCCGACGAAATACCCCCTCTTTCGACGTTTCTCGGGCTCTCGACGTCGAAATCCGTTGCTTGCCAGGGTGTTGCAAAGGAGAACAGAACCGATGTCGTCTTCAGCGCTTGACGACATTGTCGCCGATACCGGCACCGTCGCACTTTCAACACCTACCTCAGCCTAGATAGGGAGTCCGTCGTCATTATGCTCAATTACGGTACGCAACAAGATATCCTGGGGCCTTTGACCGCAGCTCAGCGGTCGATATGGACTGCTCAACTACTTCAGCCTGAAGTCTCTTACAACTTTGCCGGGTATGTCGTGATCGATCACGATGTCGACGGCGAGAAGCTCACAGAAGCTTGCAAAGCGGCGACCAGGCGGTTCGGCACACCATGTGCGCGGCCATCGCTGGAGGACGGCGAACCGGTCTTCATCGTCGACCGCTCTATTCCGCAGACCCTGCGCTGCATCGATCTCCGCGTCGAGCGTGACCCGGTAGCCGCGGCGGGCAGGTGGATGAAAAACGACTACCGCCAGCCATTTAATGCGCTGCGTGACCGACTCTGCGACTTGGCACTGCTGCGGATCACCGACAATCTGTCGTACTTCTACATGCGTACGCACCACGTCCTCTTTGACGGGTATGGGGCAAACAATTTCGTTCGCTACATCGCCGCCATCTATTCGGGGTCGGTCCTCGACACCGCCGACGTCGTCGACTTCTCCGAGTTCGCGCTGATCCGGGACGCAGAACTGAAGTATCAACAGTCTTCGCGCTGCGATGCCGATGCCGAGTACTGGAAGTCTGTCATGCGCAGTCCTTTGGAAGTCACCGACCTCGCGGGCACCCAGAGGCCGGCGGCACCACGGCACCCGATAGTGCAGGAGCTGGTGTGCAAGCGCCAACCGTCGGAGGACGGACATGACCGATTCGACGTCGCAAGGGCGATCGCGACACTGGCAGTTTTCATCGCCAAAACGACAGGACGTCAGAATATTTCGATGTCGCTGGCGGTTTCGGCGCGCACGACCGCGGCGCTAAAAAGATGTGCGGGCATGGTGTCGAACCTGTTGCCACTGCCCGTCTGCGTCGATGACAGCGAAAGCATGGCTGCGCTGACCGATCGGGTCGGTAAGGATTTGATTGGTGCGCTACGCCATCAACAGTTCCGGCGCTGGCCGGATCTGATTGCCGACGCGGCCCGCCGGGACATCAACGTCGAGTTCGGGCCAGTGATCAACGTGATGGCCTTCGCCGAGCCGCTTCGTTTCGGGCCTTCGGAAGCAACGTTCGAGGTCTTCAATTTCCCGGTACAAGACGTTGCGTTCAACATCTACCCGCGGACGGTCGACGGCAGGCCGCGAATTCAGTTCGCGTGGAACCCGGACCGCTACAGCGCCGACGAGATGGCAAGGCACATCACCCGTTTGGAGGTGCTCCTTGACCGGCTACTGGTGGCCGATGACTCGGTGGTCGTCGGTGAGGTGGGGGTGCTGGATCGCGGTGAGCGTGATCTGGTGCTGTCGGGGTGGTCTGGTGTTGGTGTGCGGGCGCCGGTGGGGTTGGCG
>NZ_LZTA01000080.1 GCF_001665875.1 Mycobacterium sp. 852002-40037_SCH5390672 | reverse complement strand
AGATGTGTATACAAGGCAGGGGGCACGGTGGGGCACGGTCATGACGGCTGGCCCTCGTCCTCAACGTCTTCGAACGGCTTGAGGAGCTTATGGGGCGTCGAATTGCTCACGTGGCCCTCGGCAATCAGATGCGACAGCGCGATGCGGATCGTGTCCGTCTTGCCCTGCACGACATCGCAGATGACCCGCTGGGCCAGCCCAGCGGGATGCCGGGCAAGTGTCTCGGAGATGCGGGCCATGACCCGCGTGGGCCGCTTGGACGGGTCGCTGTTGGGCATGATGATCGCCGCCTCGGTGTGGCCCTCGGCCAAGGTGCTGTCCAGCACCAGGTCGGCGAACCAGTGCAATCCGGTGGCGTTCGGCAGCGCATGTTTGCGGAGCTGACCGGGCCGATCCTTAGCGATCCGGATGGTCGAGACACCCTGGATGCCAACGCCGAACGGGCGACGGTTCTCCAGAATGTATGCAGCGCCGTCGAGACCGTTCAGCTTGTGCACCGCTCCAATCGAGTAGCGGCCGCGCGTCTCCGACGCCTTCGTCACATGGTCCAGGCTGACGGTCGCTGCACCCCACTGAGCGAGGCGGCGCGGCAACATACGGCCGAACGTGGCGGCGTCCCGATTGTCCAGCGGGTCAAGGCCGTGCATCACCATGGCCTCGGTTACCCCGTCGATGACCCCCAGAGTGGGCCTGTACTCGGACATGAGGCCATCGACATCCGTCTTGTTGGTCGGCACGGTCATGGGCGACTCGGGCCGAATGTAGTGGAAATAACGGCGGATTCGGTCGGGGCTGCCGCCGAGCGCAAGCAGGCGACCTACAACAGGACCGCGGTCGTCCTCGAAATCGAAGTAGGCGACGTGGTTGTCGTGGACGATCTCATGCAGCGCAGCGGTCAGCAAAAACCAGCTCTTCCCGCCTTCGGATTCACTGGCCACGGTGTGCTGCTTGTAGCGATAGAACAGCCCCACACCGTCGGGGCTCCGCTGGCCCACCGTCGGCTCCGGGGGCTTCCACGTGCCGTCCAAGACGTCACTCAGGTCGGTAGGCTGCCAGGTCCGCTGCGTTTCATCGTGGGCGACGCTGTGACCGTTGTGCCGACCCGGTTCATCGGGCTCCGGCGGCAGCGGAGCACCATCCCAGTCGATCGCGGTCTCCGGGAACGTCATGACGCCACCCGCTTGGCTTCAAGGTGTGCGGCGCGGAAACTGCTGCGAGCAAATGACTCTCGTGCGATCTGGCGCCAATCAGCGGCGGCCGATACGGCGCGTGTCGCTTCATCCAGCGCCGCCTGGGCCGCCTCGACGCGTGCCGTATGGTGCGGCGAGTCCAACACGCATGCGAGAATCTTCGCGGGATCGTCGTCGTCTAAGGCCACCCACGCTGCGGTGCCGGGCGGATGCAGATCCTCTGCAGCGATACCGGCCTCAGCCAGCAACTTCTGGCCGAACTCCCACACCGGCCAAAAAGTCCGCTGAGATGACGAAATACGCTGGTGTGCAGTATATTTACAAGCACGGTCGTGGAATGCGGTCGTATGTGGTGTGGTTTGCGGTTGGATGGGCCGGTTCTGTTTTTCACGCTCGGAGCCGGCCATCCCCGTATCGGGATGGCTCACCAAAATCTCTTCCTGATTTGGCCCCGGTGCGTGGTCGGGGTTGTCGGTTTAGTTGTTGTACAACGGTTTCGGGTGGCTTAGTCGCTCATTGCCCCCGCGAACTCAGGGTGTATCGCTCGGCCGCTAGCCGCCTCTAGGTTGGCCTTGAACTTTGCGATCTGTCCATCGGTTGAAAACCGGCGTCGACCGATAGTGACCGAACCCAGCTGCCCGGACGCCCAGAGTTGGAATACCGAAGACCGTCCGATGCCGCCTAGCTGCTCGGCGGTTGCTTTCCAGTCGTGCACGTTCTCGCTCCTGCCTGTATGTGCCCAACTACGACATTTCTACCCTCATCACGTCGCTGATGAGAACAGTAGATTATGTGCTTGCGGCCGTCAAGGTGTGGGCTAGTATGTCGGTGTGCAGAACATTGGCGAAGATTGGCACCGGGCCACTGCGGAGCGGATCGGCAAGGCCGTTCTGAAGTATCGTCGGGATGCTGGACTGACAGCACAACAACTCGCTGAACGCTGCAAGCAGCTCGGTGTTCCGATCCACCGGACAACCATCACCAAGATCGAAAAAGGCAGAAATCGGTTCGACGTCGGCGAGCTGTTGATTCTTGCTGCAGCGCTTGAGGTTCCGCCACTGGTGTTGCTCTACCCCGAATTGCCTGACGGTGACGTTGAGCTGATCCCCGATCGCCCTGGCAGCAGCTGGGATGCGTACCGATGGGCGACCGGCGAAGCTCCGGCGTTCACCAATCCTGGCGCTCGACCATCCAAAGGCGCCGAGTTGCTGGCCGCTGCCCGCAGCCGTGCAGACCTGATTGCGACCCTCCCTACCACACAGCTGATTGCCGCCGCTGAACGCGACGAGGCGTCCAAAGCTGCTCTGAAAAGTTATGAAGCGAGCACTCGTGACAAGATCGACCGGCTCCGTGCACTGATCCGCGACTACGGCGGCGTGATCAAAGATGCCTAGGCAGCGCCTTGAGCCCGGCGAGCATGGACGAATCACCGAATGGTCTAGCGCTGGTAGGCATTTCGCGGCGACCTACGTGCGCGATGCCGACGGCAAGCGTCGGCGTGTTGAGCGGTCTAGCGAGAAGTCGACCGAGGCCGCCCGGCTGATTCTTCAGCGGCACTTGGCGAATCGACGCGCACCGCTGTCGGGTCAGCTGGTGACGGACAAGACGACGTTGGCAGAGCTGTTCGAGATCTGGCTCAGCGCGAAAGTGATCGAGGACGGTCTCAAGCCCCAGACTGTCGGCCAGTACCGACAGGCGTGGGCTAAGCACGGCGCACCCTACGTCGGTGCACTACGTATAACCGAACTACCAACGTCGCGCGCCAACGCCCACATCCAGGCCGTCGCTGCCGGCACGCCCGCGCAGGCCAAGTACATCCGCATCATCCTGCGCGGAATGTTCGGGCTCGCCGTCCGGTTCGATGTACTCGCGGTGAATCCGATCCGCGAGACGAAGACCCCGAAAAAGCGCCGACCGCCAGCACGGGCGATGACGCCGTCCGAGTTCGATCAGGTGCGCGCGGCCATCAAAGCGTACGTAGAGCGTCTAAATTACGGCGGACCGCAGCCGGGCCGCCTGCTGGCCCCCTTCATCGAGGTGCTGCAGGCAACTGGCGCGCGGCCGAACGAGGTCCTCGCGCTGAGATGGTCCGATGTTGATCTCCTGGCGGATCCGCCAACGGTCACCATCTCGGGCACCTTGATCGACCACCAGAGGGTCGCCGGTAAGCCGCTGCACCGCCAGGAAGCACGCAAGGCCGACGCCCCGACCCACACCGTTGTGCTCCCAAAGTTCGGCATCGAGGCGCTCACCACGCTGCTCAGCGAGACTGGACCTGAAGGCCCGGTATTCGCCAATCGCAATGGCGGCTGGATGTCGTTGGCCAACATGCGGCGCTCGTTGCGCGCGGCGCTCCCCGAGGAGCTGCGCTGGGTGGTTCCGAAGGTTTGTAGGAGCACAGTGGCCTCGGTGGTGCGCGACGATCACGGCCCGGCTCTGGCACAGCAACAGCTCAGCCATGCTCAACTGGCGACCACCGAAGCGCACTACTTGCAACGCCAGACCCGCGGGCCCGATGTGCGGAAGACGCTGGACAACTTCGCGGCGGGGGAATGTGTCGGATGAAAGTATCAGGAAAGTATCAAGTGGACCGGAATCTGATGACGCCTGCGCCGCGGTTTAAGCGCGTTTCCGCTGGTACTTGGAGCCGCCTGGGGGAATCGAACCCCCGACCTATTCATTACGAGTGAATCGCTCTACCGACTGAGCTAAGGCGGCATACCCGCACGCCGGGCGGCACGAGTCTACGGCAGGCGGGCAGCCCCGCCCAAGTTGGATTACTCGCGCAGTTCCTGGCCGATGGTGGCGACCATGGCGTCGACGGCGAATTTGGGCTTGACGTTGATCGCCAGCGCCTCGCGGCACGCGAGCACCGCTTCGATGCAGCGCAGCAGCCGTGCCGGTGGGGCATGGGCGGCCAGCGCCGCGACCCGCTCGGCCATATCCGGATGGTTGGCCCGCACCGTTCCGGCTCCCCTTTCCAGTGCGGAGGCCATCAGCGCATCCCGGAAATAAGTTGCCAGGTCGATCAGCGCCCGGTCCAGGGCATCACGCGAGGCCCGGGTCTGACGCGACTTCTGCCGTCGCTCAAGGTCCTTCATCGCCCCGGCCGCGCCGCGCATCGCGCCCGCGGTGCCCTTGCCGGTGCCGCCGGCGCCCAGGGCCGTACGCAGCTCTTCGGTCTCGGCCTCGGCGCGGTCCGCCGTCAGCACGAGGGCTTCGGCTTCGGCCGCGGCCACCAGCTCTTCGGCGGCGGCGTAGGCCCGAGACGGGGTCGCGGCGTCGCGCACCAGCGTCAGCGACCGCTCGCGGCGCGCCCGGGCCTCGGGGTCGGTGGCCAGCCGTCGCGCCCGGCCCACATGACCACCGCTGACCGACGCCGCCCAGCTCGCCGCGTCAGGGGTCAGGCCGTCGCGGTCGACCAGCACGTGCGCGATCGCCTCGGTCGACGGCGTCACCAGCGCCACATGCCGGCACCGGGAACGCAACGTGATGGCGATGTCCTCGGGATCGACGGACGGCGCGCACAGCAGGAACACCGTCGACGGCGGCGGTTCCTCGACCACCTTCAGCAGGGCATTGGCGGCCCCCTCGGTCAACCGATCGGCATCTTCGATCACCACGATCTGCCGGCGCCCGGTGGCCGGGCGCCGCGACGCGATCTGCACGATCGCGCGCATCTCGTCGACGCCGATGGACAGGCCCTCGGGAATCACCCTCCGCACATCGGCATGGGTTCCTGCCATGGTCGTCGTGCACGCGTGGCAGCGTCCGCAACCGGGATCCCCGTCGGACGTGCACTGCAGTGCGGCAGCGAAGCACAGCGCCGCGACCGAGCGGCCCGAACCCGGCGGACCGGTGATCAGCCACGCGTGTGTCATAGTCCCGGCGCCCGCCCCGCTGTGGCCGGAGTCACCACGAGCGGCATTGGCGGCGGCCAGCAGCTCGGCCGTCACCGCGTCCTGGCCTACCAGCCGCGTAAACACCCCGGACATCACCGGTAACAGTAGTGGCGGTGCCGACAGATACCGAACGGCCACCGTACCGCGACCGTTCCGTTATCTTCGGCGTCGTCGAGGCGCCCCGAAAGACCTGGGGAGATCGTTATTAAGTTTCCGGGAGGTCACCGCCGACCGATACGGTGGGTTGGTGACAACGGCGGCGGCACTACCGGGGCGGATCAGCGGATTCGTCCGCTGGGTGATGCGCACGCCGTGGCCGCTGTTCTCGCTCAGCATGCTGCAGGCCGACATCATCGGTGCCCTGTTCGTGCTCGGCTTCCTGCGCTACGCCCTACCGCCCGAGGACCGCATCCAGCTGCAAGACCTGCCGGTGCTGAATGTGACGATTTTCGCCACCGCACTGGTCGTCGTGTTCCTCACCGGTCTGGCCGTGACACTGCGGCTGCTGATGCCCGTGTTCCGGTGGCAGCGCCGCGACAACATGCTCGCCGAGGCAGACCCCGCCGCCACCGAACTGGCCCGCAGCCGCGCGCTGCGAATGCCGTTCTATCGCACCCTGATCAGCATCGTGGCCTGGTGCATCGGCAGCGTGGTGTTCATCATCGCCAGCTGGTCGGTGGCCCGATTCGCCGCGCCCGTGGTGGCGGTGTCCACCGGGCTCGGCGCCGCGGCCACCTCGATCATCGGCTACCTGCAGTCCGAGCGGGTGCTGCGGCCCGTGGCGGTGGCGGCCCTGCGCAGCGGGGTGCCGGAGAACGTCAAGGCGCCCGGCGTCATCCTGCGGCAGATCCTGACCTGGATGCTGTCCACTGCCGTGCCGGTGCTGGCGATCGTGCTGGCGGTGGTGGCCGACAAGACCTCGCTGCTGCATGCCACGCCGGAGAAGTTGTTCACCCCCATCCTGTTGCTGGCGGTGGCGGCGCTGGGCATCGGCCTGGTCAGCACGCTGCTGGTGGCGATGTCGATCGCCGATCCGCTGCGCCAGCTGCGCTGGGCGCTCTCGGAGGTGCAGCGCGGAAACTACAACGCGCACATGCAGATCTACGACGCCAGCGAGCTCGGCCTGCTGCAGGCGGGCTTCAACGACATGGTGCGCGACCTGTCCGAGCGGCAGCGGCTTCGTGACCTGTTCGGCCGCTACGTCGGTGAAGACGTGGCCCGCCGGGCGCTGGAGCGTGGCACCGAACTGGGCGGCCAGGAGCGCGACGTCGCGGTGCTGTTCGTCGACCTGGTCGGCTCCACGCAGCTGGCCTCGACCCGGCCGCCCGCCGAGGTCGTCCACCTGCTCAACGAGTTCTTCCGGGTGGTGGTGGATACCGTTGGCAAGCATGGCGGTTTCGTCAACAAATTCCAGGGCGACGCCGCGCTGGCCATCTTCGGCGCGCCGATCGAACACCCCGACTCGCCCGGCGGAGCACTGGCCGCGGCCCGGGAATTGCACGACGCACTTCTGCCGGTGATCGGTTCGGCGGAGTTCGGCATCGGGGTGTCGTCGGGGCGGGCCATCGCCGGCCACATCGGCGCGCAGGCGCGGTTCGAGTACACGGTGATCGGCGACCCGGTCAACGAGGCCGCCCGGCTGACCGAGCTGGCCAAACTGGAACCCGGCCACGTACTCGCGTCGGCGATCGCGGTCAGCGGGGCGCTGGACGCCGAGGCACTGTGCTGGGATGTCGGCGAGGTGGTCGAGCTGCGCGGCCGCCGGGCACCCACCCAGCTGGCGCGCCCGGTACACCTGGCGGGAACAACCGACTCCGCTCCCACTCGGGCGCGCACCGAGGAGATGTCCGGCGAGACCATCGGCCCGGGCTACTGAGAACCTGAGCCGGGTCAGCTCCGCTTGGCGGCCTTTTTCGCCGCCGCCTTCTTGGCCGGGGCCTTGCGGGTGGCCTTCTTGGCGGGGCGCTTCACCGGCCCGCGGGCCCGGCGATCGGCCAGCAGTTCGGCGGCGCGCTCGTCGGTGATCGAGGCCACGTCGTCGCCCTTGCGCAGGCTGGCATTCGTCTCACCGTCGGTGACGTACGGACCAAACCGGCCGTCCTTGATCACCATCGGCTTGCCCGTCGCGGGGTCGGCGCCCAGCTCACGCAACGGCGGCGCGGCGGCGCCCTGCCTGCCGCGACGTTTGGGCTCGGCGTAGATCTTCAGCGCGTCCTCGAGGGTGATGTCGAACATCTGCTCCTCTGTCGCCAGCGAGCGAGAATCGGTGCCGCGCTTCAGGTATGGACCGTAGCGGCCGTTCTGCGCGGTGATCTCCTCACCGGTAGCGGGGTCGACACCGACCACCCGCGGCAGCGAGAGCAGCCGCAGCGCATCCTCGAGCGTGACGGTCTGCAAGTCCATGGTGCGCAGCAGCGAACCGGTGCGAGGCTTGGGGCCGGTGGGCTTCTTGCCCTTCTTCGCGGGTGCGGCACTGCCGTCATCGTCGGGCGGGGGCTCGGGCAGAACCTCGGAAACGTATGGCCCGTACCGGCCGTCCTTGGCGACGATCTCGTGACCGGTTTCCGGGTCGACCCCCAGCACGCGACCCTCTTGCGGCGTGGCGAACAGCTGCTCGGCCACCTCCAGCGTCAGCTCGTCGGGGGTCAGCGAGTCGTTCAGGTTGGCCCGCTGCGGCTTGGGCTCACCGTCGTCGCCGGTCACCATGCGTTCCAGGTAAGGCCCGTTCTTGCCCACCCGGACGTAGACCGCCCGGCCCTGCTCGTCGTCAAAGAGCCTGATGGAGTTGACTTCTCGAGCGTCGATGCCTTCCAGGTTGACGCCGACGAGTTTCTTCAGTCCGCCGGAGCGGGCCACCGAGTCGGCCACCCCGTGCTCGCCGCCGAAGTAGAAGTTGTTGAGCCAGTCGGTGCGGCGCTCCTGGCCCGACGCGATCGCGTCGAGCTCGTCTTCCATCGCGGCGGTGAAGTCGTAGTCGACGAGGCGACCGAAATGCTGTTCCAGCAAACCGGTTACGGCGAACGCCACCCAGGAGGGCACCAGCGCGCTGCCCTTCTTGTGCACGTAGCCGCGGTCCTGGATGGTCTTGATGATCGACGAGTACGTCGACGGGCGGCCGATGCCCAGCTCTTCGAGCGCCTTGACCAGCGATGCCTCGGTGTAGCGCGCCGGGGGGTTGGTGGCGTGGCCGTCGGGAGTGAGTTCGATGGCGTCCAGCCGCTGGCCCTGCGTCAACTGCGGGAGCCGGCTCTCGGCGTCGTCGGCCTCGCCGCCGGCCAATTCGTCCACGGTTTCCACGTAAGCCTTCAGGAAGCCCGCGAAGGTGATGGTGCGTCCGCTGGCCGAGAACACGACCTCTCTTGGGGTCTGCGCCCCCCGTGATTGGCCGTTGATCCGCAGGCTCAGGGTGGTGCCGCGGGCGTCGGCCATCTGCGAGGCCACCGTGCGCTGCCAGATCAGCTCGTAGATGCGGAATTCGTCGCCGTCGAGTTCGCGGCGCACCGCGTCCGGGGTCGCGAAGGTCTCACCCGCGGGGCGGATCGCCTCGTGGGCCTCCTGGGCGTTCTTCACCTTGCGGGTGTACTGGCGCGGCGACGGGGACACGTATTCCGCGCCGTAGAGTTGGCGGGCCTGCGTGCGCGCAGCGTTGATGGCCGACTCCGACAGCGTGGTGGAGTCGGTACGCATATAGGTGATGTAGCCGTTTTCGTAGAGCCGTTGAGCGATGCTCATCGTGCGCTCGGAGGAGAAGCGCAGCTTGCGGCCGGCTTCCTGCTGCAGCGTCGAGGTCATGAACGGCGCGTAGGGGCGCCGGGTGTAGGGCTTCTCCTCCACCGACGCGACGCTGAGCTGGGCCCCACGCAGGCCCGCGGCCAGCTCGGTCGCCTGCGCTTCGTTCAGCACGGTTACCTCGTCGGCCTTGCGCAGCTGACCTAACGAGTCGAAGTCGCGTCCCGCCGCCACGCGCAGGCCGTCGACACTGGTCAAGCGGGCGGTGAAGGTGGGCGGTGAGGCCTGCGGGTCGGACACGCTCGCGTCCAGCTGGGCCACGATGTCCCAGTAGGACGCGCTGCGAAACGCCATGCGGTCGCGTTCGCGCTGCACGATGATCCGGGTGGCCACCGATTGGACCCGGCCCGCCGACAGTTTGGGCGCGACCTTCTTCCACAGCACGGGGCTGACCTCGTAGCCGTACAGCCGGTCCAGGATGCGCCGGGTTTCCTGCGCGTCGACCAAGTCGATGTCCAGGTCGCGGGGGTTTTCGGCGGCCTCAAGGATGGCCGGCTCGGTGATCTCGTGGAACACCATCCGCTTGACCGGAATGTTCGGCTTGAGGGTTTCCAGCAGATGCCAGGCGATGGCTTCGCCTTCGCGGTCACCATCCGTGGCCAGATAGAGCTCGTCCACTTCTTTGAGCAGGCCCTTGAGTTCGGTGACCGTGCTCTTCTTCTCGGGGCTGATGATGTACAGCGGTTCGAAGTCCGCGTCGACGTTGACCCCGAGGCGGGCCCAGGGCTCCGACTTGTATTTCGCCGGCACATCGGCGGCGGCCCGGGGCAGGTCGCGGATGTGGCCGCGCGAGGATTCGACGATGTACCTGGAGCCCAGGTAGCCGGCCAGTTTGCGCGCCTTGGTGGGCGACTCGACAATCACGAGTCGCCGGCGGCTGCCATTCCCGCCGCTGCTGGTGTCCTTCAGTTTCGGGTCAGCCAACTGCCCTTACGCTCCATCCATGATTGGTCCCCCCTGCGAGACCACCTGCAGGAAGAATGACAGGTCGGCATCGAAAATTCCGGTGAAATTCAGGTACGCGACCGTTCCTTCGCCCTGCGGCACCTGACAATTTCGCACCCTTGGGCGCGCCTGCGCAAACTGACATTCGCGAAAACGCCGAAAAGCCGGCGCAGTTCGGGGCGCAATCTCCCCGCTAAACTCGCGGCCACCGCGAGGACGCCTCGGGGCCGTCGGGCGGCTCTCCCACATTCTCTACCAGGCGCGATAGCCTGCGGCGTCCGCTGATCCGCAGCGCCGGCCGACCACCACGGGTGCCGATCAGGGTGGGGGCAATCCCGACGCGCATCAAGGCCGACGCCAGCGGCGAGTGCGTGTCCGGCGCGTGGGGGTCCAATGCCAACAGGTAATGCTCGCCCTCCGGGTTTCCGGCCGCCAGCGTCCACGCCCGCAACTCACGCGGCCCGGGCAGCCAGCGCGGCGGCACGGTCTTGACCGCACCGCGCGTCCATTCGGTGGCCAGCGTGCTCAACGAGGGGTCCACCGCCGTGCGCACCAACGGGGTGTCCTCGTCCGTCCGGCTGATTTCGGCGACCAGACCTGCCTCTCGGATCATCTCGGCGAGCGCCGAGGCTCGCCAGGACTGATCCACGACCACTGACAGCCGAGCACCCGCAACGTGATTCTCACCGGTAGCACCGACGGTAACGATCTGCCCGGACGCCGCCAGCACCCCGGAAAGATCGGCAACCGCAGGCGGCACCGACTCCGCTGTGAAGAAGGAAAGCTGGCTCACGCCACCGACAGTAGGCCAGGGGACCCATCCGCGTCTCGAAGCAATCGGCGCGGCGGCCCGGGCCGGGCGGGATGCATATACCTGGTTGCGCCAGCGAGATAGGAAACCCCCCGGCTGAACCCGCTGGGCGGGTCTGCGCGGGGGGATCCGTTCAGGTCTGCTCTTGTCTAGACGGAGCGGACTCCGGTGGCCTGGGGGCCCTTAGGGCTGTGGCCGATCTCGAACTCGACCTTCTGGTTTTCTTCGAGGGTGCGGAAGCCCGAACCCTGGATCTCCGTGTAGTGGACAAACACATCCGCGGAACCATCTTCGGGGGCAATGAACCCGAACCCCTTCTCCGCATTGAACCACTTCACAGTTCCCTGTGGCATCTCTCGATCTTTCCTTTTCTTCTGGGTGCGGGGCATCGCTTTTCGATGCCCCGGGCCGGGTACGACCGCCATACCTCGCTGAGTCGCCGGAACTTCACCCGACCGATTAACCTCGCAGGAACCGCGGCCGCAACGTCGATCCTGCGAAAGTGTGACACGAACACAGAAGCTGCGACCGCAAATAGTCAACCATGTTCATCGCGTCGGCGACAGACTTGTGTCTGCCACCGATTCGAAGGCCAATGCGAGGGCTAATCCTTGGCCAATTTCACAATCGGATCCCGGAGGGAGTGAGATGGCGAGTTTCGGCAGTGACCTGCTCGCCGCCGCACTCGCCGGAACCGCGTTGGACGAGCATCCGCTGCGTCATGTCGCCGAACTGCCACCGCGCAGCGGCCGGCCGCACGCCTGGCCGGCCTGGGCCGAGTCCGACGTGGTCAGCGCGTTCGCCGACCGCGGGATCAAATCGCCGTGGTCACATCAGTTCGCGGCCGCGGACCTGGCGTACGCGGGCCGTCACGTGGTGCTCAGCACGGGTACCGCGTCGGGCAAGTCACTGGCCTATCAGCTTCCGGTCCTCAACGCATTGGCGACCGACCCGCGGGCGCGGGTGCTCTACCTGTCGCCGACCAAAGCGCTGGGCCACGACCAATTGCGCGCCGCGCACGCACTGACCGCGGCGATTCCCCGGCTGCGTGACGTCGCGCCCACCGCCTACGACGGCGACAGCCCAGGCGAGGTCCGACGCTTCGCGCGGGAACGTTCGCGGTGGTTGTTCTCCAATCCCGACATGATCCATTTGTCGATATTGCGCAATCACGCCCGCTGGGGTGTCCTGTTGCGCGGTCTGCGATTCGTGGTGGTCGACGAATGTCATTATTACCGTGGGGTTTTCGGCTCCAACGTGGCGATGGTGCTGCGCCGCCTACTGCGGCTGTGCGCGCGCTATTCGTCGTCGCCGACGGTGATCTTCGCCAGCGCGACAACGGATTCACCGGGCGCGACGGCCGCCGAACTCATCGGGCTTCCGGTTGAGGAGGTCACCGAGGACGGCTCGCCCCAGGGCGCCCGGACCGTGGTGTTGTGGGAACCCGCGCTGCGCGCCGACCTGACCGGCGAGAACGGCGCGCCGGTGCGTCGCTCCGCCGGTGCTGAGGCGGCGCGGGTCATGGCCGACCTGATCGCCGAGGGCGCTCAGACGCTGACGTTCGTGCGGTCGCGCCGCGCCGCGGAATTGACCGCGCTCGGCGCCCAGGCGAGGTTGGGCGACATCGCTCCTGAGCTGTCCCGGACGGTGGCGTCGTACCGGGCCGGTTACCTCGCCGAGGACCGCACCGCGCTGGAGCGTGCGCTGGCCGAGGGCCGGTTGCGCGGCCTGGCCACCACCAATGCGCTCGAGTTGGGGGTGGACATCGCCGGACTGGATGCGGTGGTGCTCGCCGGTTTCCCCGGCACGGTCGCCTCGTTCTGGCAGCAGGCCGGCCGGTCCGGGCGACGCGGTCAGGGCGCGCTGGTGGTGCTGATCGCCCGTGACGATCCGCTGGATACGTATTTGGTGCACAACCCCGCCGCACTGTTGGACAAGCCGGTCGAGCGGGTCGTGATCGATCCGGCCAACCCCTACATCCTGGGTCCGCAGCTGCTGTGCGCGGCAACCGAACTACCCCTGGACGAGGCCGAGGTGCGCGCCCTCGGCGCGACCGAGGTGGCTGACGGCCTGGTCGATGACGGGCTGCTGCGGCGGCGCACCGGAAAGTACTTTCCGGTGCCGGGCCTGGAACCGCATGCCGCGGTGGACATCCGGGGCTCAGCGGGCGGCCAGATCGTCATCGTGGAGGCTGAGACCGGAAGGTTGCTGGGCAGCGCCGGCGCCGGTCAGGCGCCGGCTTCGGTCCATCCCGGCGCGGTGTATCTGCATCAGGGCGAGAGCTACGTGGTGGACTCGCTGGACGCCGGGGAAGGCATCGCGTTCGTTCACGCCGAGGACCCCGGTTACGCGACCTTCGCGCGCGAGATCACCGATATCACCGTCACCGGTACCGGCGAGCGGTTGACGTTCGGGCCGGTCACGCTGGGTCTGGTGCCGGTCCGGGTCACACATCAGGTGGTGGGGTATCTGCGCCGCCGGCTCTCCGGGGAGGTGATCGACTTCATCGAACTGGACATGCCCGAACACACCTTGGCCACCACGGCGGTGATGTACACCATCACCGAAGATGCGTTGCAGCGCAAGGGTATTGAGGCGACCCGGATCCCGGGAGCATTGCATGCCGCCGAACATGCGGCGATCGGACTGCTGCCGCTGGTAGCCAGTTGCGACCGCGGGGACATCGGCGGTCTGTCCACCGCCGTCGGGCCCGACCCGCTCGGGCTGCCCAGCGTCTTCGTGTACGACGGCTATCCGGGCGGCGCCGGATTCGCCGAACGGGGCTATCGTCAGGCCCGCACCTGGCTGGGTGCGACAGCCGCCGCCATCGAGGCGTGCGAGTGCCCCAGGGGTTGCCCGTCGTGCGTGCAGTCCCCCAAGTGCGGCAACGGCAACGACCCGCTTGATAAAGCGGGCGCGGTGCTGGTGCTGAGGCTGGTCCTCACAGAGTTGGCGCAGGGGCCACGGGAGAGCAATCCCGGCGGATGACGACCGACCCTAGGGGGTCGACCCGCTGGATTTGTGTTGTGAAGCCCAGGCCAAGAACGCATTTCCTGCTGCCCAAGGAATGGCGGCGTGCTGTCGCACCGGACCGGAAACGATGAGGCGTGCGCCAGTACCAAGGCCCCGACGGGCCCGCCCGTCCACCCGCACTCCCATCGATCGATCTGCTCACCGTAAAATCGTCCGCATGGCCCACGACTGGTTGCTCGTGGAGACACTCGGGGGGGAACCCACCGTTGTGGCGCAGGGCCGCCAACTCAAAAATCTCGTCCCTATCACCACATTCCTGCGCCGCAGTCCCTATCTCGCCGCGGTTCGCACCGCGATCGCCGAGTCGGTGCAGACCGCCCAGGCCTTGACCAGCATCACTCCCAAGCGAGACCGCATCATTCGCACCGAACCGGTGGTGATGTCCGACGGATTCATTCACGGCGTGCACGTCTGGACCGGCCCCGCCGACGCCGAACCGCCCGAGCGGCCGACCCCGGGACCACTGAAGTGGGATCTGACTCTCGGCGTGGCCACCGACACCCGCGAATCGCTGATCAACAGCGGCAAGAATCCCGAGGTCGAAGTAACCTTCGGCAGGGCTTTCGCCGAGGACCTCCCGTCGCGTGAACTCAACCCGAACGAAACCAAGGTGCTGGCCATGGCCGTCAAAGCCAGACCTGACCAAACACTGTGCAGCACTTGGGATCTCACCGACTGGCGGGGAGAGTCGATCCGGATAGGTTTTGTCGCGCGCACGGTTCTGGAACCGGGAGCTGATGGCCGGGAGCACTTGGTGGCGCGGGCGATCAACTGGCAATCCGAACTGAAGGGTCCGGAGGTGTCGACCGATGATCTGGCGCAACGAATCCTCAGCGGTCTCGCTCAGGCCGGGGTGCACCGCGCGCTCATCGACCTCAACACCTGGTCCCTGCTGAAATGGCTCGACGAGCCCTGCACTTTTTACGATTGGCGCAGCGGCGAGACGGGCAAACCCCGGGTCCACCCTGACGACCAGGACTCGATGTCCACCATGACAAGGGAATTCAGTGGGGGCGCCACCAGCCGGGTGTTGCGGATGCCCGGCAACGACGGGGAGTGGGTGCCGGTGCATGTCACCGTCAACCGGGTGGAACTGGAACCGGATACGTACGCGGGACTGGTTTCCCTGCGCTTGCCCACCGATGACGAACTGGCCACCGCGGGATTGTCGCCCGACCCCGGCGCCGCGCCCTAGTCGAATTCCCCGGTCACCGGCCCCGCCCGTGCGGCGGCGCTCGCCACGCCGCCATAGGCGACCGCCACCCGCGCCGTGACGACGACATCGAGACCCTCGACCACACAGCGGATGTCGTCGACCCGCATCCGGCGGGACACACCCGCGGCACTGGCGCAGGCAGCATCCGGCCCGGAGCTCAGTCGGGCCGCGGCGGCCAACGCGGCCAGATCGGCCACCGCCTGCGCTCGGTGGCGTGCCACCACCGCCGAGCCCAGGTACGCGCCGGCTCCGGTCACCGTCAGAAGCACCATGATCATCCAGGTCGCGACCAGAGTGGCCGAGCCCCCATCATCGCGACGGCTCGGCGGCCGAGACCGCTTTAGCGGCAATGTCGATGGTGGGCAACAACTTCGAATGCGCGACGACGGTGGCCACCAGGAACCCCCCGTCGCGGTGCAGATCGACTCGCGCACCGGCGGGCGCGACCCGGCGCGCGGCGGCCACGGCGGAGCGCTCGTCACCGCGAGCCGCCAGCCGGGCGGCTTCACGGGCCGCGTCGACGCAGCGCACCTGCATCGATACCGCGGTGACACCGGCCAGGCACAGCACCAACACCACAACCAGCGAGGCGATGCCCAGGGCCGCCTCAACGGTGCTGGCACCGGCTACACCTTGGTGTTGAGCGCACGACCGATGATGTTGGTCAGCGCCGAGACGATGGAATCTCCGGTGACGACCGTGTACAACACCGCGCCAAACGCGGCCGCCGCGATGGTTCCGATGGCGTACTCGACCGTTGACATGCCCGACTCGTCGGCGGCCAGCACGGCGAGACGTGCGGAGAACTCGCGAAACATGTTGATCATCAATGACTTCCTCTCTTTTCACAGCAGGCCCGACTGCAGCACATCACCGGCCAAACCGGCCACCACCGGCACGATGCCCAGGCAGACGAACGCCGGCAGGAAGCACAGACCGAGCGGTCCGGCGATCAGTACGCCGGCCCGCTCGGCGGCCGCGGTCGCCGCGTGCCCGGCGTCGTGGCGAGACTCCGCAGCCAACGCCGCGACGCCACCAGCCAGCGCCGCGCCCGAGGATGCCGAACGCCGGGCCAACCGCAACAACGCATCGATCTGCGGGTCGGCAGAGTGCCGCGAACCGGACGGAATGGACCATGCGACTGCGGGATCGGCACCAAGCGCGAGCAGGTCGGCGGAGCGGCGCAGCACCCTGGCCAGATCCGGCGGCGCGGACGGCGCGGCGGCCGCTGCGGCGGTCGACACGGCCATGCCCGCCCCCAGGCACACGGCCAGCACATCCAGACAGGAGGCGACCGCCAGCGGGTCCGGGCCGCGCGCCGACGCCGGGTGGCTCCCGCTCAGCCGGCGGCCGCGCACCGGCGTCCCGGCGCGGCTTCGCACCAGCGACGGACCGGGACCGATCCACAGCGCCATCGCCAGCAGCGCTGCCGCCGGCGCGCTCACGAGGCCACCTGATCGGCGATGCGATCGCACCACAGCAGACCGACGCAGGCCAGCGTTGAGCCGATGAGCAACAACCACCCGCCCGCCTGCCCGCTCAGCAAGAAGCCCAGCGGCCGGGCTCCGATCAGCTGTCCCAGCAGCACGCCGAGCACCGGCAGCGCGGCCAGTATCGTCGCGGTTGCACGCGCGCCGGCCATACTCGAGGACACTCGGTCCGAGAACCGTTGCCGCTCAGCGATATCGCGCTGGGCGGCGCGCATCAGTGTGGCTATTCCCAACCCGTTGTCGCTGGCCAGCCGCCAGCACAGCGCGAGGCGCTCCCAATGCGCGGGCAGCACCGAGGAGCGGCCGGCCGCGGCCAGGCCGGCCGAGACGTCGGCACCCAGGCGGGCCCGCGCCGCCACCGAACGCAGCGACACCGCGACCGCCCCGGCGGTGTCGTCGGCGGCGACGCAGAACGCGCGCACCGGATGCGAGCCGGCCCGCAATTCGCCGACAAGCACCTCGAGCGCGGTGTGCAGCGCGTGACCCTCGGCTGTGGCATGCCGGATGCGCCGGCGGCGCCGATAACGCAGACCCGCGGTCGCCCCCACGACCGCGATGCACAGGACGGTTGTCAGCGGCAGCACGATAGCGGCGGCGCAGCCGATACCGGCAGTGGCGCAGGCCGCCCCACGCAGCCCGACCGCCGGGAGTCGGAGGTGCCGTGACGCCGACAGTCGTCGTCGCGGCGAAGGCCGGACGACGATGAGCGCGAGCGACAACAGCAGCGCGCCGGCCAGCGGACCGTTCACGCCGGCATCCGGCTGTGCAGCAAGGCCTGCAGCTGCGGGGCGGCGTCCGTCATCCCCCGATCAGCATGCCAAACGGTGACCGCCCGCACCTGCCCGTGATCACGTTGCAGCGCAGCGATTTCGCTGAGTCGACGCCGGCCGGCGCGGTCGCGCTCGACATGCAGCAGCACCTGCACGGCGGCGGCGAGTTGGCTGTGCAGTGCGGCACGATCGAGACCGCCGAGCGCGCCCAATGCCTCCAGGCGAGCGGGCACCTCACCGGGATTGTTGGCGTGCACGGTGCCCGCTCCGCCGTCGTGGCCGGTGTTCAGCGCGGCCAGCAGATCCACCACTTCGGCGCCCCTTACCTCGCCGACCACGATGCGGTCGGGCCGCATCCGCAACGCCTGCCGGACCAACTGGCGTACCGGAACCTCGCCGACGCCTTCGATATTGGCGCAGCGCGCGACCAGCTTCACCAGATGCGGGTGCCGCGGCGCCAGCTCGGCGGCATCCTCGACGCAGACGATCCGTTCGGCCGGCGGTACGGCGCCCAGCATCGCGGCCAGCAATGTTGTCTTGCCGGCGCCGGTGCCGCCGCTGACCAGGAACGCCAACCGGGCGTCGATGATGTCGGTGACCAGCGCGGCGGCCGCCGGCTCGATCGCCCCGGCGGCGATCAGGGCCGCCAAATCCTGGCTGGCGGGCCGCAGGACACGCAGCGACAAGCAGGTGCCCGCGGCCGCCACCGGCGGCAACACCGCGTGCAGTCGCACCGCGAACCCGGCGGCGCCGATACCGGTCAGCTCGCCGTCCACCCAGGGCTGCGCGTCGTCCAGCCGGCGGCCGGCGGCCAGCGCCAGCCGCTGTGCCAACCGGCGGACCGCCGCCTCGTCGGGGAAACGAATGTCGGTGCGCCGCAGGCCGGTGCCGTCGTCAACCCACACCGCATCCGGTGCGGTGACCAAGACGTCGGTCGTCCCGTCCGCGCAGAGCAGCGGATCGAGGATGCCGGCACCGGTGAGCTCGGTCTGCAGCACCCGGAGATTGGCCAGCACCTCGGTGTCACCGAGCATCCCACCGGACTCCGCCCGGATCGCGGCGGCCACCACCGAAGCTGCCGGCGGGGCCCCCAGCGGACCGGCCTCGCCGGCCAGTCGCTCGCGGACACGTTCGATCAGCGAACCGCTCACGCCGCCTTGCCGTTCTGTGCCGCCCGCCGGCGCGCCCCGGCGGGTGGCAGCACGTCGAGCACCCGGCGGGCCGCCACCGCGAGCGCCGAGCGTCGGCCTAACCGCAGGTCGCCCCGGTCGACCTGTTCGGCCAGTTGCGGCTGGGCTTTGATCGCCGCCAGCAACGGCAGGCCGGCGATATCGGCGATCTCGGCCGCCCGCAATCCTCCCGGCGACGGTCCCCGCACCACCAAGCCGACATTGGGATTGATGGATGCCAGGACCGGCGCCAGTGCGCCGGTCGCCGCGCACGCGCGCACGTCACAACGGCTGACCACGACGACCAGGTCGGCCGCGCTCAGCGCGGCTTGAGTCGCGTCGGTCAAACGACGGGGGAGGTCGCAGATGACGCTGACCGCGCCGCGCCGGCCGGCGTCGATGATGGCGTGCACCGGCCCGGCGTCCAGCTCGTAGCCGCGACGCGTGCCGGACAGCACGCTGACCCCGCGGTGCCGTGGCAGCGCATCGCGGACGGCCGACCAGTTGAGCCGCCCGCCCTGCAACGCAAGGTCCGGCCAGCGCAACCCTGGAATAGTTTCGCCGCCCAGCAACAAATCAAGACCGCCACCCCACGGGTCGAGGTCCACCAACAAAGCATCCGCGGCGGCCCGGGCCACGGCGACCGCAAGCAAGGACGCGCCGGCTCCGCCGCAGCCTCCGATGACGGCGACCGCATGGCCACGCGTCCCGTCGTCGCGCGACGAGTCGGCGGCTTCGGCGAGTGCGCCGACCAAGTCCGCTTCTTGCTCGGGCAGCCGCAACACGTTCCCGGCGCCGACCCCGACGGCAGCCGCCCACGTCTCCGTCTGGGGTTCGGCCACGGTCAGTACGGTCACGTGATCGCGACGCGGTAGCCCCCATCGCCCGCAGCGAAGCGCGGCCCGCGCGTCCAGCACGACGGCTGCGGCCGCCGCCCAACTCTTGCGGCTGACCGGAGACCCGTCACCGGCATGCACCACTCGAACACCGGCGGCGGCTGCCACCCGGTCCAACTCGGCGCGCAGGTCGGGCTCCGCCAACACCGCCAACACACCCGCGGAAGCCGCCGCATCAACTCCGGAGGTGCTCGCCATCCGACCACTGTGCGGGGCCGCGACGTTGGCACACCAGTCCCAAATGCGGATTTGTGGATAGAGACGCGAGTGTGCACAAACACGTCGCGGGGCACGCCGCCAGCGACGACGGACATGCTTCCCGCAACGCACCCAGAGCCGTGCCTGGCGCCGCGAAGCGAGGAAAACTGACCCCAGAAAGGGGACGACCCCCGCCAGGGGGGGAGGAGGCGAGGGTCGTCGTGCATCAGCCCCGGGGGGTCGGGCTGATACACCCTCGGCTCAGGCCGAGTAATGCTTACTATACACATGACAAGCCGGAGTAACGCAAGAGATCATCTTCGGAAAAAACAGCTTGAGCCGCGTAAACACTCCGCCGTTCGCGCCCCGAACCCCCTGATCGGCCATTTCCGGTGCGGGATCGCGCCCTCGCGGGACCGCCGACCTATGCTGGGTCGGTGACCGTCTTCGACCCCACCGCGGAGCAGTCAGCCCCGGAGCATTCAGCGGCAACCACCGCTTCCCACGCCCGCACGGCGGCCTTCTTCGACCTGGACAAGACGATCATCGCCAAGTCCAGCACCCTCGCGTTCAGCAAACCGTTTTTCAACCAGGGCCTGCTCAACCGCCGCGCCGTGCTCAAGTCCAGCTACGCGCAGTTCATCTATCTGCTCTCCGGTGCCGATCATGACCAGATGGATCGGATGCGCGCCCACATGACGAATATGTGCACCGGCTGGGACGTCGAACAGGTCAAGTCGATCGTCAACGAGACACTGCACGACATCGTGACGCCGCTGGTGTTCGCCGAAGCCGCCGACCTGATCGCAGCCCACAAGTTGTGCGGGCGTGACGTGGTGGTGGTGTCGGCCTCCGGGGAGGAAATCGTCGCGCCCATCGCCCGGGCCCTGGGCGCCACCCATGCGATGGCAACCCGGATGGTCGTCGAGGACGGTCGGTACACCGGCGAGATCGCGTTCTACTGCTACGGCGAAGGCAAGGTGCAAGCTATCCGCGAGCTGGCCGCCCGCGAGGGCTACCCGCTGGAACACTGCTACGCCTACTCCGACTCGATCACCGACCTGCCGATGCTCGAGTCCGTCGGCCACCCCAGCGTTGTCAATCCCGACCGCGGATTGCGCAGGGAAGCCGTGGAACGCGGTTGGCCCGTGATCTCGTTCTCCCGGCCGGTGTCCTTGCGCGACCGCATCCCCGCGCCCTCCGGTGCCGCGATCGCCACGACGGCCGCGGTGGGCATCAGTGCGCTGGCCGCCGGCGCGGTCACGTATTCGTTGTTGCGCCGCTACGCGTTCTGAGCCCTTCGCCCCAACAGCAAACCTTTTGAACGCGAAATCCAAAACGACTTTGGCCATCTTGCGAAATTGGCTCTTGCTGCGCTAGGGGTCTAGTAGTACAAAGGAACCACGGAAGCCCGGTGAGGCCTAGGTCGAGCCGGAAGAGAAGGTTCGTCCTCCCGACCCGGGCCCCCAGCACGGTGCTCGGCACCCACGCGGAGTCATAGCCGCGAAAATGGCAGAAGTGTTGCGGGCCTGCGAAATTGCGAAGATGCGGAAGGTGTCGACGGCCCTTTGGGTGGGGCTGCAACCATAAGCGTCGTGAGATCGCCGAGGCCAACCCACGCAACCCCAGAGATGCACGCTTGGTAACCGAGTCCCGTGCTAGCGGGCGGCGGACCGAACCTTCGGAACGTCGCCCGCTCTGCATTGTGCGGACGCTTTCCCGGTGACGTTCTCCCGGCCCGTAGCTACCGATCCAGCTATCTGTTCGACATCGAGTCGGCGATCGACACAGCCTCTTGCGCACCGGCTTTCATCGCCCGGCAACACAGCACCAGCCAGTCCCGGACACCGTCGGGCGTACCGTCGGCGAATCTTTGTGCCGCCTCGCGATACGCCGCGGGTTGACGCATCCAACTGACCTCGGGCACACCCAGTCCGTGTGGGTCCAGCCCGCTGGCGATGGTCACCAATCTGGACACCGCGCGTGCCACCACACCGTCAGAGCTGCCGAATGGCTTCAGCGTCAGCAGTTCGCCGTGGGCGACGGCGGCGAGCACCGGCGCCGGCACCTGGGTGCGTCCGTTCACCAAGCCCGCCAACAACTCCAGTCGCGGCCCCACGCCGGCATCGGCACGCGGGCGACCCAACCGCTCGTCGTCGACCTGTTCGGCCGCGGCCAGCACGTGCAGGCGGGCCAGCGCCTGCAACGGTGCCCGTCGCCAGATGGCGACGACGGCGCCTTCGCCGCCCTCGAGCGCCTGGGCCACCCGAAGCGCCCCCGCGAACACCGGATCACTGATCTGCCCGGCATCGGCGAGATCCTCCAGCCGAACCGGGCCGCCGTCCAGGACCGACGACGCGCGCGCCGCCCGCAGCGCGGCCTCGGCGGCGGTCACGGGCCAGCCCCGCAGGTTGGCGCGGTGGCGGTGGGCACGACCCAGTGCGTCGCGGGCGCGGTCACTGGCCTCGGCGACGCCGGGCAGTTCCATCAGGGGGGCCAGCGGATCAGCTGTCACAACCTCACAACCTATCCTCGTCGGATTCAGCGCACGTGTGGGATGGCGTCCAGCAACTGTCGGGTGTATTCGTGCTTGGGGTCGCTGAACAGTTCCTCGGTCGGCGCCTGCTCCACCACCCGGCCCGCCCGCATCACCAGGACGTCGTCGGCGATCTGGCGGATCACCGCCAGATCATGGCTGATGAACAGGTAGGCCAGGCCCAGTTCGGCCTGCAGTTCGGCCAGCAGGTCGAGTATCTGGGCCTGCACCAAAACGTCGAGCGCCGACACCGCCTCGTCGCACACCAGCACCTCGGGCCGCAACGCCAACGCTCGGGCGATCGCCACCCGTTGCCGTTGCCCGCCCGAGAGCTCGCGCGGCAACCGGTCCAGCACCGACGACGGCAGGGCCACCCGGTCGACGAGGTCGTGCACCGCTCGCTCGCGTCGCCTGCGGTCACCGACGCGGTGAATGCGCAGCGGTTCCTCGATGGCGCGAAAGACCGAATACATGGGATCCAGGCTGCTGTAAGGGTTTTGGAACACAGGCTGCACCCGACGACGGAAAGCCAGTTGCTTGTCCCGGCGCATCGCGTCGTCGATCCGGGTGCCGCCGAAATCCACCGTGCCCGAGGTGGGCGGCAAGAGTCCGAGCACCATCCGCGCCACCGTCGATTTCCCCGATCCCGATTCTCCGGCGATCGCCAGTGTGCCAGCGCGGCGCAGCCGAAACGACACCGCGTCGACGGCGCGGAATTCGGTGCGCCGCCACGGCGCACCGTGGGTTTCCCGATAGATCTTGGTGAGCTCGGAGGCGATAAGAATATCGTCAGACACCTCGGCGCGAGGGTGGGCCCGCGCGCGGCTTCGGACCGTCAGCGCCGGCGCCGCGGCCACCAACCGCCGGGTGTACTCGTGTTGAGGGCTTCGTAGGATCGCCTGTGCTGCACCGGATTCCACCACTACCCCGTGATGGACGACGACCACCGACTCGGCCCGTTCGGCGGCCAGCGCCAGATCGTGAGTGATCAGCAGCAGCGCCGTGCCGAGTTCGCGGGTGAGCCGCTGGAGATGGTCGAGTACCTGCCGCTGCACCGTGACGTCCAGGGCGGACGTCGGCTCATCGGCGATCAGCAACCGCGGCCGGCCCGCGAGCCCGATCGCGATCAGCGCACGTTGGCACATGCCGCCCGACAATTGGTGCGGGTACTTACCAGCCTGCTTCGCCGGATTCGGCATGCCGGCCTGGGCGAGCAACTCTTCGGCCCGTCGCCGGGCCTGACGGCCATCGGTGTTGGCCCGCAACGCTTCCCGGATCTGAAAGCCGACGTTCCAGACGGGGTTGAGGTTGGTCATCGGGTCTTGTGGCACGTAGCCGATGCCACGACCTCTGATCGACCGCAGCAGCCGGCGATCCGCCGAGGTGATGTCGAGCCCGTCAAATATGATGCGGCCAGCCGTGATTCGGCCTCCCGGGGGTAGCAGCCCGAGGATCGCGGCGGCCGTGGTGGATTTTCCGGATCCCGACTCGCCGACCACGGCGACGGTCTGGCCGCGTTGGACGCTCAGATCCACTCCGGCCACCGCGGGGGCGTGGTCGCCGAACCTGACTTCCAGGCCCTCGACCGTCAACAGTGGCGATGCCGCGGTACTCATGCGCGCCTGGCCCGCGAAGCCGGATCGAGGGCGTCGCGCAGCGCGTCGCCCATCATCATGAACGCCAGCACCGTCATCGCCAGTGCACCGGCGGGATAGAACAGGATCGGCGATCCGGCCCGCAGCCGCGTCTGGTCGAGGTTGATGTCGCCACCCCAGGACACCACGGAAGACGGCAGTCCGACACCGAGGTAGGACAACGTGGCCTCGGTGACGATGAAGGCCCCTAACGCGATCGTGGACATCGCAATCACCGGTCCCACCGCGTTGGGCAACACGTGTCGTAGCAGCGTTTGAAACCCGCTCATCCCCAACGCTTTAGCTGCTAGCACATAGTCGGTGCCACGCACCTCCAGCACCGCGCCACGAGCGATCCGGGCTATCTGCGGCCAGCCGAACAGAGCCAGGATGGCGATCACCGTCCACACCGACCGATGGTGCAGGACCTGCATGAGCACGATCGCGGCCAGCAGCAGCGGCAGACCGAAGAACACGTCGGTGAGCCGGGAGACCAGCGCGTCGATCCAACCGCCGTAGAAGCCGGCGAACGCACCCAACACACCGCCGACGAGAAACACCAGCAGCGTCGCGCCCAACCCGACCGTCACCGACGCCCGGGCCCCGTAGATGGTGCGCGCGTAGATGTCATGGCCCTGCAGGTCCGTGCCGAACCAGTGCGCCCCCGAAGGACTCCGCAAGCTTTGGCTGGGATCGGCATAACTGGGATCGGCGTGGGTGAACAACGCGGGAAACAGTGCGACGAGAAGAATGAGGACGATTAGCGCGGCGGCAGCGACGAACTTCGGACGGCGGTGCAGCTTTCGCCAGGTTTCATCCCAAAAGCCGGAGTGCTCAGCCATAGCGGATCCTCGGGTCCAGGGCCGCGTAGAGCAGGTCCACCATCAGGTTGGCGATCAGATAGATCAGCACCAGCACGGTCACGATCGAGACCACCGTGGGAGCCTCTTGCCTGGTGACGGCTTGATAGAGCACACCGCCGACGCCGTGGATGTTGAAAATACCTTCGGTCACGATGGCCCCGCCCATCAGCGCTCCCAGGTCCGCTCCCAGGAAGGTCACCACCGGGATCAGCGAGTTGCGCAGGATGTGGACCGTCACCACCCGCGGGCGTGACAATCCCTTGGCGGTGGCGGTGCGCACGTAGTCGGCGTGCGCGTTGGCGGCCACCGCCGATCGAGTCAACCGGACGATGTAGGCGAATGAGACTGAGCCCAAGACGATTCCGGGAAGCAGCAGACGCGCGAATGTCGCCCGTTCACCGACGGTGACCGGCGCGATGCCCAGCTTGACCCCGAACAGGAATTGGGCCAGAAAGCCCAGCACGAAGATCGGGATCGCGATGATGATCAGTCCGGCGATCAGCACCGTGGCATCGAAGAGTCCGCCCTGGCGCAACCCGGAAATCACACCGAAACCGATGCCCAGCACCGCCTCGACGGCCAGGGCAATCAACGCGAGCCGGATCGTGACCGGAAACGCATGTGCCAGAACGGCACTGACCGGCAACCCGGAATAGGCGCGGCCCAGGTCGCCGTGTGCGACGCCGCCCAGGTAGCGCAGGTACTGCAGAATGAAGGGATCATCGAGGTGGTAACGCGCGCGCAGCGCGGCGGCTACGGCCGGAGTCAGCGGCCGATCCCCGGCGATGGCGGCCAGCGGGTCGCCGGGCAGCAGGAAGACCATGCCGTAGATCAGCAGGGTGGCGCTCAGGAAAACGGGAACCATGACGGCGATCCGGCGCGCGATGTACCAACCCATTCTCAAGCCTTGACGATGTTCTCGTAGTCGGGCAGTCCGTTCCAGGTGAGCTTGACGGCGCTGACCTCCGGCGACCACCCGACCACGGCGATGTAGTACCACAGTGGGACGGCGGGCATGTCGTGCAACAGGATTCGTTGAGCGACGTTGACCAGCACGTCGGCCTGCGCCAGGTCGGGAGCCGCCTCGGCGGCGGCCAGGCCGGCGTCGAACTCGCGGCTGGAATATCCGACGTCATTGGACCCCGCACCGGTGGCGTACAACGGAGCGAGGAACTCGATCATCGACGGGTAGTCGCCCATCCAGCCGGCCCGGAACGCGGTGTCGATGGTGCGGTTGGTGATCTGGGTGCGAAACCCGGCGAAGGTGGGCTGCGGCGCACCGACGGCATCGATGTCCAGCACGTTCTTGATGCTGTTGGCCACCGCGTCCACCCACTCCTGATGGCCGCTGTCGGCGTTGTAGGCGATGGCGTACCGCCCGCTCCACGGCGAGATCGCGTTGGCCTGGGCCCAGAGTTGTCGGGCCCGTTCGGGGTTGAAGTCCAGCGCGTCGCTGCCGGCGATGTTGGGGTTGAATCCCGGCAATGAGCTGGCGGTGAAGTCGCGGGCCGGGCTGCGGGTGTTGTTGAAGATCTGCTGACAGATCTGCGGACGGTTGATGGCCGCCGACAACGCCAATCGGCGCAGTCGCCCTTCCTCACCTCCGAAGTGCGGCAGCCGCAGCGGCGTATCGAGCGATTGACTGACGGCGACGGGTCCGCTGGCGGCATTGCCGCCCAGGTCGCGCTGGTAGATCGTCAACGCGCTGGACGGGATCGTGTCCAGCACATCGAGGTTGCCCGAGAGCAGGTCGGCGTAGGCGGTGTCCAGGTTGGCGTAGAACTCGAACCGTAGCCCTTTGTTGCGGGGTTTGCGATTTCCGTGGTAATCGGGGTTGGGCCGCAAGTCAATTCGGACATTGTGCTCCCACGCGGGCCCGTCCGGACCGTTGGCGAGTTTGTACGGGCCGTTGCCGATCGGGTGCTGCCCGAAAGCGCTCATGTCCCGAAATGCCGCTTGCGGCAAGGGGTAGAACGCGCTGTGCCCTAGTCGCAATATGAAGTCGATGGTGGGCGCCTTCAGCCGGACGGTGAACTCCAGATCGTTGACCACCCGCAGCCCCGACATAGTGGTGGCCGCCGGCTTGCCGTCGGCGGCCAGCCCGGCCACGGCATCGAAACCGTCGATCGGACTGAAGAAGCTTTGCTGCAGTTGGGCATTGGTGCTCAGCGCCCCGTAGTTCCAGGCGTCGACGAAGGAATGGGCCGTCACCGCCGAGCCGTCGGTGAATGTCCAGCCGGGTTTGAGGATGATCCGGTAGTTGACATTGTCGGGGGTGTCGACGGACTGGGCGACCTCCGGCGAGGGGTTTCCGACGGCGTCGTAGGACATCAGTCCCGCGAAGAGTCGATCGAGGATCCTGCCGCCTTGGCTGTCGTTGGTGCCGGTGGGGATCAGGGGGTTCGGCGGTTCCCCGCCGTTGACCACCACCAGATCCGGGCTGAGGGCACCGCCACCGCAACCGGCCACCGGGGCAACCGTCAGCATCGCGACGGCAACCGAGGCCAGCAAGGCCAACGGGGTCCGCATCCGACGCATGACAACCGACCCTAGGGCCTGAAGCCGTGCGGCGGTGAAGTGCCCGGTGCGGCTCGCCAACGTAGGATCCCGTCGTGGCTGCGCAGTATCTGGCCTCGCATGACTCGGGGGTGCGAGCGGGCTTCTTGATGTTCTCCCTCGGCATCCCCGCAATCGGATTGATCTGCCTGATCGTTGGTTTGGTGGAGCGCTCGCGCAGCCGTAGACGGTCGCCCGCTTACCCGCCGCAGTACCCTCCGGGTTTCCCTACCGGATATCCGTATCCCCCGCCATCGGCGGGCTACCCCGCGGCGCCCTATCCGGCCTATCCGGGTTACGCACCCGGTTATGCGCCGCGGCCGCGAACGCCGAAGTCGGCCACCACGCTCATCACCATCGGCGCCGTGTTGCTTGCCCTGGGCACCTTCGGCAACGCAGCGCGGGGCCTGACCGGGCGCGGAGGCGACTCCTCGCTGCAGGTGGGCGATTGCATCAGCGAAAGCGACTACAAGGCACAGCGTTTCGATGCAACCCCGAGTCGGGGTTGCATCGACCCCGCGGCGACCTATGAACTTGCCTTCAAGGGAGGCGCCTCGGACACCTGCCCCGACGGTAAACGAGAGCACTCCGTCTATGACCGCTTCACCACCGACGCGATGATCCTGTGCTTCGCGGTCAATCTGAAAGAGGACCACTGCTATTTGATGATCAGTGATGGCGACGCGATGACGATAAGGTTGGGTGACTGCGGCAGGTCAAACAGAGTGCAGGTCAAGGTCAATCGGCGCTTCGAAGGCAGCACGGACAGAACCCAGTGCCCACCCGACAGCAAGGGCCTCGGATATCCCGTCCCCGCGCGGGTCTACTGTCTGGTCAGGGCCGACTGACGCCGCTCAGACCGCGGTGATGGGATGCACCTGCAATTCGCAGGCGTCGATGGTGGCCACAACCGTGAGCACGATTTCGGTGTCGGGCGGGTTGACGCGCAGGTCCGTGTAGGTGGGGCACGCGCCACCGCTGCCGTCCACGGCCATCCCCTCCACGATTGCCTGTCCCTGCGCCGAAAGCGACAGCAGCACGGTGGGCGGGACGTCGGCGCCGGGCGGCAGCCCACCCAGGTAGCCGCGCAGCGTGGGCTGAGCGTGAATCAGTGGCCCGCCGGCGCCCGAATCCACCCAGGCGTATCCGGTGAGCGTGCAAGGCTCGGCGCCACCGGCGAGGGTGAACATCAACGTCACCGCGCGATGACCCACCGCGCCTTCTGCCGGGGAGGCGGTCACGGCGACCTGCTCCGACCGGCAGGGCGTGGCTTGGTCGCCGCTCTCCAGCGGCAGGGCCGATGCGGGCCACCCGGGCATGGTGGCCGCCGCGTAAATCGTTGCGGCCGCGGCAAAGCTGCGGATTGGTCGGCGGACGCCCCGCCCATGACCCGGCACAGCGGTGATTATCCGCCATGGGGGCACGCTTTGACCCCGGATTCGCGCACCCGGCTACCACTCGCACAGCTACACCTCACGCGGCTAGGCTCGCAGTCGGCCAAAAAGCTCAGGGCCACTGAAACGGCGCAGTCTCGACACAGGAGAGAACCCAGTGACCGCCACCAATACCGCAGGCCCCTCGTCGTATCCGCCCCCGGCGCAATTCGCCGAGCAGGCCAATGCGGGTGAGGAACTGTACCGCGAGGCCGAGCAGGACCGGCTGGCCTTCTGGGCCGAGCAGGCCAACCGGCTGGCGTGGGCGACGCCGTTCACCGAGGTGCTGGACTGGTCGCAGGCACCGTTCGCCAAGTGGTTCGCCGACGGCAAGCTCAACGTCGCCTATAACTGCGTGGACCGCCACGTGGAGGCGGGGCACGGGGATCGGGTCGCGATCCACTGGGAGGGAGAACCCGTCGGGGACCACCGCAGCCTGACCTACTCCGATCTGCAATCCGAGGTATGCAAGGCCGCGAATGCGCTGACCGATCTCGGTCTGGTCGCCGGCGACCGGGTCGCGATCTACCTGCCGCTGATTCCCGAAGCGGTGATCGCGATGCTGGCCTGCGCGCGGCTGGGTCTGATGCACAGCGTGGTGTTCGCCGGCTTCACCGCCAAGGCGCTGCAGGCCCGGATCGCCGACGCGCAGGCCAAGCTGCTGATCACCAGCGACGGCCAGTTCCGCCGCGGCAAGCCGGCACCGTTGAAGGACGCGGCCGACGAGGCCGTCAAGGACGGCGACAGCCCCGTCGAGCACGTTCTTGTGGTGCGGCGCACCGGAATTGACGTGTCCTGGAACGACGACCGTGACCTGTGGTGGCACGACGTCGTCGATGCCGCGTCCCCCGAGCACACCCCGGAACCCTTCGACGCCGAGCAACCGTTGTTCCTGCTGTACACCTCGGGAACCACCGGCAAGCCCAAGGGCATCGTGCACACCAGCGGCGGCTATCTGACCCATGCCTCCTACACCCACTACTACGTCTTCGACATCAAGGCCGAAACCGACGTCTTCTGGTGCACCGCCGACATCGGCTGGGTTACCGGACACACCTACGGTGTGTACGGTCCCCTGTCCAACGGCGTCACCGAGGTCCTCTACGAAGGCACCCCCGATTCGCCCACCCAGCACCGGCATTTTGAGATCATCGAAAAGCACGGCGTGACAATCTATTACACGGCGCCCACGCTGATTCGCACGTTCATGAAGTGGGGACGCGAGATCCCCGACGCGCACGACCTGTCCAGCCTGAGGCTGCTGGGTTCGGTGGGTGAACCGATCAACCCCGAAGCGTGGCGCTGGTACCGCAGGGTGATCGGGGGCGACCGCCTTCCCATCGTCGACACCTGGTGGCAGACCGAAACGGGTGCCACAATGATCTCCCCGTTGCCCGGAGTCGCTGCGACCAAACCGGGTTCGGCCATGGCGCCGCTGCCGGGCATCTCGGCCAAGATCGTCGACGACCACGGCGATGAGCTGCCACGGGGTGCCGACAAGGGCGAACACGTCACCGGCTACCTGGTGCTCGACCAGCCGTGGCCTTCGATGCTGCGCGGCATTTGGGGCGATCCGGAACGCTACGTCGAGACCTACTGGTCCCGGTTCGCCGAGCAGGGCTGGTACTTCGCCGGCGACAGCGCCTATTACGACGGCGACGGTGCCATCTGGGTGGTGGGCCGCATCGACGACGTCATGAACGTGTCGGGGCACCGGCTGTCCACCGCGGAGGTGGAGTCGGCGCTGGTCGGTCACGCCTCGGTGGCCGAGGCGGCGGTGGTCGGGGCAACCGACGCGACCACCGGCCAGGCCATCTGCGCGTTCGTCGTCCTGCGCGCCGATCACCAAGTGCACGACGGGATCGTCGAGGAGTTGCGCGGCGAGGTGGCCAAGGAGATTTCACCCATCGCCCGCCCGCGCGAGGTTCACGTGGTGCCCGAACTACCGAAGACCCGCAGCGGCAAGATCATGCGCAGGCTGTTGCGCGACATCGCCGAAAACCGCGAATTGGGTGACACCTCGACGCTGCTCGATCCCGGCGTGTTCGACGCGATCAGGGCGGCGACGTAGTCGCTGTGGGTCAGCCCGGCAGCGGGCTGAACCCCGCACCGGGCCGATGTTTGGTGTTGATGTCGGCCAGGACCGCATTGAACGACATCACCACCGCCGGCGTGTGCAGCGGGATGTATTTGATGACGCAGGTCGGCAGGTTGTCGCTGAACGCTCCGTGGATCATTCCGACCAACTGATTGTTGACGGTGACCGGCGCGCCGGAGTCACCCGGCTGACCACAGACCTGCATGAGGATGCTGCCCGGCGTCTGACCCATGCCCCAGGTGACGCCGCACGAATTGCCGGTCGTGCGGCCCTGTTTGCAGGCGATCTCGCCGACGGCGGGGTCCGGACCGATGCCGCTGATCAAGAAGCCGTTGAAGTTGGCCACCGGCGTCACCTTGGCCGGATCGAACTTGATCACCGCGTAGTCGAGGTTGTCGTTACCGCCGACCATGGTGCCCAATACGCCCGCGTTTTCCGCGCCCTCGGCGGTGACCTGTGCGCCCGGGCCGCCGCAGTGCGCGGAAGTGAAACCGATCAGCTCGCCGGCGGCGTCGCCGCCGATGGTGGTCAGGGTGCACATGGTGTCGCCGTTGATGACGATGCCCGCACCACCGCCGATCGGAATCCGGACGTCAGCTGCCGCGGCCCGGGCAAGCGACCCCATCGCGGCCACGAGCAGGGCAACCATCGCCACTGAGAAGCACCGGTGCGCGCTCCGCACAGCCCCACTCCCATCGGTCGGCCGGCCATCGCGACCGGCTTGGCCGAGTGTAATCGGCCGGGATGTGATGTTCGCTCTGGAAAGCGTGTAGGCCCCGCGGCGTCGCCGACCGCCTTCTGTCCGAACCGAACTGGCCTTTTGGCGCTCAAACCTGGGGCGCAGTGCTCGGCTGGCCTCGTCTGGCTTCGCGCCACATGGCAACATAAACCGCGACGACAGCGAGCCGGGTAATGACGAAAGAGGACGGTCTGTGAGCAAAGCCGATGGCAAGAACGGTGTGCCCAGCACCTTGACCACGATTCCGTTGACCGACCCGCATGCCAAACCTGCCGAGCCGTCGATCGGTGACCTGATCAAAGACGCGACCACGCAGGTCTCCACGCTGGTGCGCGCCGAAGTCGAACTGGCGCGCGCCGAAATTACCCGGGACGTCAAAAAAGGGCTCACCGGCAGCGTCTTCTTCATCGCCGCGCTGGTGGTGCTGTTTTACTCCACCTTCTTTTTCTTCTTCTTCATCGCCGAGCTGCTCGACACCTGGCTGTGGCGCTGGGTGGCGTACCTGATCGTGTTCGGGATCATGGTGGTGGTCGGCGCCGTGCTGGCCCTGCTGGGCTTCCTCAAGGTGCGCCGGATCCGGGGACCGCGCCAGACGATCGAATCGGTCCGGGAGACACGCAGCGCGCTCACACCGGGCCACGACAAGGCCCCCGGTGGCGCCAAACAGCTCCCCGAGCCCCGCGGCAAGCACGCGAAGCCCGGAGACGACGCTGCCGCCGATCCATCGGGTTGGTAGATGGCGCCGCCGGATCCGTCGGTAACCCGCATCGAGGGGCCGTGGCGTCATCTCGATGTACACGCCAACGGCATCCGCTTCCACGTCGTCGAGACCCGCAGCGATGCCGACGGCCCGTCGGCTACTGCTCCCCCTACGGCACGCCCACTGGTGATGCTGCTGCACGGTTTCGGATCGTTCTGGTGGTCGTGGCGTCATCAGCTGCGCGGACTGCGGGGGGCGCGAGTGGTCGCCGTCGACCTGCGCGGCTACGGCGGCAGCGATAAGCCGCCCCGCGGCTACGACGGCTGGACGATGGCCGGCGACACGGCCGGACTCATTCGGGCACTGGGGCACTCCTCGGCGACTTTGGTGGGCCACGCCGACGGCGGGCTGGGGTGCTGGGCCACGGCCTTGCTGCATCCGCGGCTGGTGTCGGCGATCGCGCTGATCAGTTCGCCGCACCCGGCGGCGTTACGACGATCCACGTTGACGCGGCGCGACCAGGGTTACGCACTTCTGCCGACGCTGCTGCAATACCAAGTACCGTTGTGGCCCGAGCGCCTGTTGACCCGAGACAACGCCGCCGAGATCGAGCGCCTCGTCCGAAGCCGTAGTTGCGGGAAATGGCTTGCCTCGGAAGACTTTTCCGAAACAATCGGCCATCTGCGGACGGCGATTCAAATCCCGGGGGCCGCACATTGCGCACTGGAATACCAGCGTTGGGCCGTACGCAGCCAGCTGCGCGATGAAGGCAGGCGCTTCATGAGGTCAATGAGCACGCAGCTTCGCGTGCCGCTGTTGCACCTACGCGGTGAAGCGGATCCGTACGTGCTGGCCGACCCGGTCGACCGTACACAGCGCTACGCGCCACAGGGGCGCTACCTATCCATTGCCGGCGCAGGGCATTTCAGCCACGAAGAGGAGCCCGAGGACATCAACAGGCACCTGACGAAGTTCCTCGAACAGGTGCACCTGACGCGAGCGAGGTAAACGCGGCGGCTCAGCCGACGCAGGACCCGGTGCCCACCATCTGGGTGTCACCGATGCGGGCAAGCTGACTGGCCACCTCGTCGGCGGTCAACACGAAGCCGGTGTCGGGATCGTCGACAGCCGCGCCGAACACCACACCGAGCACGTGACCGTCCAGATCGATCAACGGTCCACCCGAATTGCCTTGCTCCACATTGGCTCTGATCGTGTAGACATCACGGGTCACCGGTGCCGGATCCCGATAGATGTCGGGGCCGCTCAGTTTGATCAGCTCGCGAATCCTGGCCGGGGTCGCGGTGAAGTTCCCACCGCCGGGATAACCCAGGACTACCACACTGGCACCGGTTTTCGCGTCGGCCTGGGCGAAAGCCAATGGGGGCGGAGGCAAGTTGGGGACGGCCAGAATCGCGATGTCGACCGCCGGATCGTAGGACACCACGGTGGCGTCGAGGGGATTACCGCTGGCGTAGATCTGAACGCTGTTGGAGCCGGCCACCACGTGCGCATTGGTCATCACCCGATCGGGTGCGATCACGAATCCGCTGCCCTCCAACACTTTCTGGCAGCTGGGGGCCAGGCTGCGCACCTTGACCACACTGGGCGCGGTGGCCTGCACCACCGGGTTGCCGGCCAGCTCGGGATCGGGAGAGGCGACCGGAATGACCGGCGTGCGGCTGAACGGCTCCAGCACCGCCGGCAGACCGGAGGTATTCAGCAGCGCCGAAAGCCGCTTGGGCACCGTCTTGAGCCAGGGCGGCGCTACGTCGTTGACCTGAGCCAACACTCGCGACCCGCGGACCGCGGCGGCCAGTTCCGGCTGGTCCTTGGACTGGGTCAGCGGCGTCGCCAACAACCACGCCGCGGTCAGCACCACGACCAGCTGGACCGCCACCCCGATGACCGAGTCCACCGTTCGGATGGAACGGCTGCGGATCGCGCTGCGGACGGCGCGCCCCAGCACCACACCGGCGACCTCGCCGATGACGACCAGCGCGAGGATCAAGAACAGTGCGGCAAACAATTTGGCCCGCGGCGCGGCGATATGGCTGACCAGGTGGGGCGCCAGCAGCACTCCCGCGATCGCGCCGAGTAGCACTCCCACGAACGACAGCAATGAGCCCAACGCGCCCGAGCGCCAGCCCGAGACCGCCGCGATGAACGCGACGGCCAGGACGGCGACATCCAGCCACTGCGACGGGCTCATCGAATTCAGGTTCATCGGGGGGGCCCGCCCCGCTCGCCGACCAGCGCCATCGCCGCGTCCAACTCCCGCTCGTCGCTGGTGTCCCACGGCTGGGCCCAGCCGGCGACGTCGAGCAGCGCAGAAATCACCTGGCCAGTGAATCCCCAGACCAGCATCTCGTTGAGCAGAAACGCCGGGCCGGCCCACCGACGACCGAGATCGCCGCGGTACACCATCAGTCGGTTGTCCGGGTTGATGAAGGCGCGCACCGGAACTCGCGCGACGATCGCCGTCTCGGCCTCGTTGACGACGGACACCGGACCGGGATCCGGCGAGTAGGCCAGTACCGGGACGACGTGAAACTGCGACGGCGCGATGAACATCTTTTCCATCGTCGCCAGGGGATACAGTCTGCTGACGTCGATGCCGGTTTCCTCGTGAGCCTCGCGCAGCGCGGTGTCCACCGGACCATCGTCGGTGGGATCGGAGGCGCCGCCGGGAAACGCCGCCTGGCCGGCGTGGTGGCGAAGGGTCGACGCCCGCACGGTGACGAGCAGGTCGGCGTCGTCAGGGATACCGCCGTCGGGCGGCCCGGATTCCGGACCGGAGATCAACACCAGCACAGCGGCTTCGCGGCCGGCGCCGCTCAGAGTTGTCAGCGCCGACACGGCCTTGGTGGTGATCATCGCCAGCACGTCGGCCGGCAGGCGGCGCCGGGCCGCATCGGGAATGTCGTCGACGTGGTCGACCAACGGACGCAGCCAGGACGGGCAGGCGTCGGGCCTCAGCGCAACGGTCCCGCGCGCGGGGGCGGGGTCCCCATTCCGCAGGGGCGAACCCCCAGCACTCACGGCCCCTCCAGTCGGTTCAATTTTTCCGCTTATCCCCTGTCGTTGCCGATCGCAGCCGCGATCTCGTCGACAGTGTTGAAAGCTCGTGGCAGCGTCTGGGCAACGCTACCGTCCGGCCGCAGGACCACCGTCGCGGGCATCACATTTACCACCCGCAGCGCGGCCGCGACCCGGCGACGACCGTCCTGCAGGGTCGGCAGGCGCACACCGAGCTCGGCCAGCCGCAGCAAGGCGGCCGTCTCGTTCTCGTCTTGATGCACCGTCACCACCATTACGTCCGAACCGGCCCGACGTTGATACTCGGCCATCGCGGGCAGTTCGGCGGCGCACGGCGCGCACCAATATGCCCAGAAGTTGAGGACCACCCGGCGCCCGGCCACCGCGTGGGCGACGTCGACGACGGAACCGTCGGCGGCACAATCCGCCGTCACACCCCGTAGCGCCTCGGGGCCCGGACCATTTCCGGCGCCGGGGCACGGCGGCAGGCTGGCGCGCTGGCGCGGACCGGATAAGGCTTCGGGCGTATCGGCGTCCCGGTGTTCCCGGTCGGCCACTTGCTGATGGTTCGCGGGCGTGCCCGTCGTGGCGGAATCATCGCGCAGCTGGGCGACCAGCGCGGCGATCAGCGCCACCACCACCGCCAGAATCGCAATGTGCCAGCGAGTCCTCCGGGTGAAGGTCGGCCTCGAAATAGGCATGCAGTCCCTGGGCGCGTCGGTCGCAGACCGGCTTACAGCCCGGCCAAGGCGAGCAGGTGCTCGGTTTCCGGACCCTTCACCAGGGGCGCGGCCAGCGCCGGTTCGGTGGGGCCCAGGCCGAAGGAGGGGCAGTCTTTGGCGACCAGGCAGACGCCGCACGCCGGTTTGCGCGCGTGGCATACCCGGCGGCCGTGGAAGATCACCCGGTGGCTCAACATGGTCCACTCACCGCGTTCGATGAGCTCGCCGACGGAGTGCTCGATTTTGACCGGATCCTCGTCCGCGGTCCAGCGCCACCTGTGCACCAGCCGGGCGAAATGGGTGTCGACGGTGATGCCGGGCACCCCGAAGGCGTTTCCCAGAATGACGTTGGCCGTCTTGCGTCCCACTCCGGGCAGGGTGACCAGTTCGGCCATGGTCGAAGGCACCTCGCCGTCGAACCGTTCGACCAGGGCTTGCCCCAGGCCGATCAGCGAGGACGCCTTGTTACGGAAGAAACCGGTCGGACGGATCAGGGTTTCCAGCTCGGCGCGGTCCGCTTGGGCATAATCCAGCGCCGACGGGTACCGCTTGAACAATGCCGGCGTCGTCAGATTGACCCGTTTATCGGTGCTTTGCGCCGAAAGGATGGTGGCGACGGTCAGTTCCAGCGGCGTCGTGAAGTCCAGCTCGCAGTGCGCGTCCGGAAACGCTTGTGCCAGCGCACGATTCATTCGCCGTGCCCGTCGTACCAAGCCGACTCGGGTCTCTTCCGACCAGCGCCGCGCGTCGACGCCGCCGGGCGGGGCCGGAGTCGATTTCGAACGCCCGGACGACTTTGCCGCTGTCACCTACGACAGAGTACTGATTTCGTGATCTGGCCGAGACCCCGTGTTGATTCAAGGCCATGTTTACTCTTCGTGTGTCGTGGTTGCTGGTGGCCGGTGTTCCGGTGCTGCTGATGCTGGCGGCGCTGGGTCTTGGGCGGCTCGAAGCCGAACTCGCCCCGGACGCCTTGGCAGCGGCCGATGTCGACGAGTTCCTCGAGCGTTCCGGCGGTATGGATATGCACACGCTGGCGTCCGAAGGCATGCCGGAGGCGCTGGAATACCTGCATCGGCGCGAGGTTCAGCAGCTAGCGGCGGCTCCGGCGAACGGGCGCAGCGGCGGGCCGCGTCACGCCGCGCCGTCGTTTGCGGTCGGCTTCGACGACCGCGATGAGATGACATTGCCGACGCGAATACACGGCCATTCGCACGTCAATCCGCAGTTTAGGGCACCTCGACACGCCAATCGTGTGTAGCGTTGGCACGTTGGACACAACGGCGTTCCTCTAGACTCGTCACGCGAGCAAGGGGTTAGCCTGCCCGTATCACATTAATTTTCTGGGAAAGTTGAAGAGGCAACGTGGACGAGATCCTGGCAAGGGCAGGAATCTTCCAAGGGGTTGAACCCGGCGCAGTCACAGCACTGACCAAGCAGCTGCAACCCGTCGACTTCCCCCGTGGACACACGGTCTTCGCCGAGGGGGAACCCGGCGATCGGCTGTACATCATCGTCTCGGGGAAGGTGAAGATCGGTCGCCGTTCGCCCGATGGACGCGAGAACCTGCTGACGATCATGGGCCCTTCCGACATGTTCGGCGAACTGTCGATCTTCGACCCGGGTCCGCGGACGTCCAGCGCCACCACCATCACCGAGGTGCGTGCGGTGTCGATGGACCGCGACGCGCTGCGGGCGTGGATCGCCGATCGTCCCGAGATCGCCGAGCAGCTGCTGCGGGTGTTGGCCCGGCGCCTGCGCCGCACCAACAACAACCTGGCCGACCTCATCTTCACCGACGTACCCGGCCGGGTGGCCAAGCAGCTGCTGCAGCTCGCCCAGCGGTTCGGCACGCAAGAGGGTGGCGCTATGCGGGTCACCCACGACCTGACGCAGGAAGAGATCGCGCAGCTGGTGGGGGCGTCGCGGGAGACGGTGAACAAGGCGCTGGCCGACTTCGCCCACCGCGGCTGGATCCGCCTCGAGGGTAAGAGCGTGCTGATCTCGGATTCCGAGAGGCTGGCGCGCCGAGCGCGGTAGCCGACCACGGGGCGGTAGCTCGACGGCCGCCGGCGCTAGCGCATTCCAGGAGCGCTGTGCGCTCCCCGAGCCGGGACTGGTGGGCCGGTAGCGACCCACGCAAACACAATTACGCCGACGACTCCGCGCGCAGAAAATTCAGCTGCACCTGCACCGACCACTCGGCGGCATCCCAGAGCTTCTCGTCGACATCGACATAGACGTGTTCGACGATCCGCCGGGCGCTGGCATCCTCCCCCAGCTCCCGCAACGCCGAACGCACCTGATCCAATCGCTCCCGCCGGTGCGCAAGGTAGCCCTGCGTGACGCTTTCCAGATCGGTCAGGTCCGGACCGTGTCCCGGCAGCACCGCCCGTCGGCCCAAGCCACGCAGTCGCCGCAGCGATTCCAGGTAGTCCGTCAGGCTGCCGTCCTCCTTGTCGAGGACGGCAGTGCCGCGGCCCAGCACCGTATCGGCGGTTAACACGGCATCGTCGAGCAGGAAGGACAGCGAATCGGCGGTGTGGCCGGGGGTCGCCAGGACCTTGATCCTGAGGCCGGCGGCATCGATGACCTCGCCGTCGGTCAGCTCGCCGCCAAGGCCGCGCAGGAAACCACTGCCCGCCGAGCGCACGGTCGCGCCGGTCAGTTCGACCAGCTTGTCGATGCCATCGGTGTGATCGCTGTGCCGGTGGCTGATCAGGACCAGGGCGATACGGCCCAGCGCGGCGATCCGTGCGATGTGCTCGTCGTCGTCGGGTCCGGGGTCGACGATGACCAACTCGTCGCTGCGCGGGCCGCGCAGCACCCAGGTGTTGGTGCCCTCGAGCGTCAGCAAACCGGGGTTATCGGCCAACAGGACCGAGGCGGTCTCGGTGACCGCCCGCAACTTGGCGTATGCGGGATGGGTCAGCGACTCGGCGGCCTGGGGCACGGACGTCAGCCGACCTCGACGATCAGCTCCACTTCCACCGGCGCATCCAGTGGCAGCTCGGAGACGCCGACCGCCGAACGCGCATGCGCGCCCCGCTCGCCGAACACCTCACCGAGCAGCTCGGAGGCCCCGTTGATGACGCCTGGCTGGCCGTTGAAGCCCGGGGCCGACGCGACGAATCCGACGACCTTCACCACCCGGGTCACCGCGTCGATACCCACCAGCGAGTCGACAGCCGCCAGCGCGTTGAGCGCACAGATCCGCGCCATCGCGTTGCCCTCGTCCGGGCTGACGTCGGCACCGACCTTGCCGGTGGCCAACAGCTTTCCGGCCTGCATCGGGAGCTGGCCCGCGGTGTAGACCAGGTTGCCGGTGCGCACCGCCGGTACATAGGAGGCCAGCGGCGCAACCACCTCCGGAAGCGCGAGCCCGAGCTGCCCGAGCCGGGCCGAAGCACTCATCGGACCCGACGCTTTACTTGGGGCGCTTCAGATACGCGACGTGCTGCTCGCCGGTCGGCCCTTGCAGCACGGACACCAGCTCCCAGCCGTCGGCACCCCACTGGTCGAGGATCTGTTTGGTGGCATGCGTCAGCAGCGGGACCGTGACGTACTCCCATGCGGTCGGTTGGGTCATGCCGCGAGCTTATCGGGCGCACGTGAACCGCTCCGGCCAGCCCACGGGCCGGTCGGGCTAGCATGCGAAGGTGGCAACCACATCGAGCGGCGGACCTGCCGTCGGCTGGCCGGCGCGCTTGACGAAGGCCCGTTTACATTTTGTGACCGGCAAAGGCGGCACGGGCAAGTCGACCATCGCGGCCGCGCTGGCACTGACCCTGGCCGCCGGAGGCCGCAAAGTCCTGCTCGTGGAAGTCGAGGGCCGCCAAGGGATTGCGCAACTCTTCGACGTCCCTCCCCTGCCGTTTCAAGAGGTGAAGATCGCCACCGCCGAGCGCGGCGGTCAGGTCAACGCACTGGCGATCGACATCGAGGCCGCCTTCCTGGAATACCTCGACATGTTCTACAACCTGGGCATTGCCGGCCGTGCGATGCGCCGCATCGGCGCCATCGAGTTCGCCACGACGATCGCGCCCGGTCTGCGTGACGTGCTGCTGACCGGCAAGATCAAAGAGACGGTGATACGGGTCGACAAGAATCGGCTCCCGGTTTATGACGCGATCGTCGTCGACGCCCCGCCGACCGGACGGATCGCGCGCTTCCTCGATGTCACCAAGGCCGTGTCCGATTTGGCCAAGGGCGGTCCGGTGCATTCGCAGGCCGAAGGCGTGGTGAAGTTACTGCACTCCGAGCAGACGGCCATTCACTTAGTCACCCTGTTGGAGGCGTTGCCGGTCCAGGAAACGCTCGAAGCAATCGAGGAGCTTGCCGAGATGCAGCTACCGATCGGCAGTGTGATTGTGAACCGCAACATTCCCTCTTACCTGCAGCCGGCCGATCTGGCGAAGGCCGCCGAGGGAGACGTCGATGCGGACTCGGTGCGGGCCGGATTGGAAAAATCCGGAATCACCTTGAACGACAAGGATTTCGCGGGCCTGCTGACGGAGACCATCGAGCACGCGACGGTCGTCGCTACGCGTGCCGAAATCGCACAACAGCTCGATGCGTTGAAAGTGGCGCGACTGGAACTACCAGCCATTTCCGACGGAGTCGACCTCGGGAGCCTCTACGAGCTGTCGGAATCACTTGCACAGCAGGGAGTTCGATGAGCACCACGCCCAAACGGCTTGATATGGCCGCTATCCTGGCGGACACCACCAATCGTGTGGTGGTGTGCTGCGGCGCGGGTGGGGTGGGCAAGACCACCACCGCGGCCGCGATCGCGCTGCGCGCCGCCGAATACGGGCGCAACGTCTGCGTTTTGACGATCGATCCGGCCAAACGACTGGCCCAAGCGCTCGGAGTCAGCGACCTGGGAAACACGCCGCAGCGAGTCCCGCTGGCGGCGGAGGTTTCCGGCGAGCTGCACGCGATGATGCTCGACATGCGTCGCACCTTCGACGAAATGGTGGTCCAATACTCCGGACCCGGTCGCGCACAAGCGATCCTGGATAACCAATTCTATCAGACCGTCGCCAGTTCACTCGCCGGCACGCAGGAATACATGGCGATGGAGAAGCTGGGCCAGCTGCTGGCCGAGGATCGCTGGGACCTGGTGGTCGTCGATACCCCGCCGTCGCGCAACGCACTGGACTTCCTGGACGCGCCGAAGCGACTGGGCAGCTTCATGGACAGCCGGCTGTGGCGGCTGCTCCTGGCGCCGGGCCGGGGCATCGGACGGTTGGTAACCGGCGCAATGGGTTTGGCGATGAAGGCGATTTCCACCATCCTGGGTTCACAAATGCTCGGCGATGCCGCAGCGTTCGTGCAGTCGCTGGACGCCACCTTCGGCGGCTTCCGCGAAAAGGCCGATCGCACCTACGCGCTGCTGAAAAGGCGTGGGACGCAGTTCGTTGTGGTGTCAGCGGCCGAACCCGACGCGCTGCGCGAGGCGGCCTTCTTCGTCGACCGGCTGTCGCAGGAAGGGATGCCGCTCGCCGGGTTGGTCTTGAACCGCACCCATCCGCCGTTGTGCTCCCTGCCGGTCGAGCGGGCGATCGACGGCAGCGAAATGCTGGACCACGACGCCGATTCCGAAGTGGCCTCGCTGGCCTCGGCGGTGTTGAGGATTCATGCGGACCGCGCGCAGACCGCCAAGCGGGAGATCAGGTTGCTTTCCCGATTCACCGGAGCCAATCCGCACGTGCCGCTCATCGGCGTTCCGTCGCTGCCGTTTGATGTTTCGGATCTGGAGTCGCTGCGCGCGCTCGCCGACCAGATCACTTCGGTCGGTGACGATGCGGGCCGGGCTGCGGCCCGCTGAGGAACCGGCCCATTGGCCGCGTCGGTGACGATGCGGGCCGGGCTGCGGCCCGCTGAGGAACCGGCCCATCTGGCCGCGTCGGTGACGATGCGGGCCGGGCAGCGGCCCGCTGAGTAACCGGGCCGGCCTGCTGTAACAGAATCGTAATGACGAGCAGCCGTCAACGGTGCGGCAAAGCGTCAGCCGACGCTGCGGGTTCGCTTCTTGTCGAAGAAGTCGGCCCAGGAAACGACCTCGGGGTGCTGCTTGAGCAGGGCGCGGCGTTGCCGCTCGGTCATGCCACCCCAGACCCCGAACTCGACCTTGTTGTCCAGCGCGTCTGCCCCGCACTCCTGCATCACCGGGCAATGCCGGCAGATCACTGCCGCTTTACGCTGGGCCGCTCCGCGGACAAACAGTTCGTCGGGATCGGTAGTCCGGCAGAGCGCCCGTGAGACCCAGGCGATCCGTTCTTCGGCATCGACGCTGTGAAGTACCCCTTGTGCGGCCGCAATGTTTGTCCTACGCGCCGCCGACCGTATTGGTGACACGAACTGTTCCCTTCCCTACCGGCCGCCCGTCACGGCCGCCCTCCTCGGGTGCAGATCCCGACCTAGCGATCTACGCCACACCATGTACACCGGTGTTATCTGAATCTCACCGTGTGTCTAAGTTAGGTGGTCAGGTGCCAATTGCGCAACAGTCCGATAACGCTTTTTTTGGGACGAGCGTGCCGTCTCGTGCCAGAAGGCGGGCGAAGAAGTGATCTTGCACACTATGCGGCGCCTCTGACCTGTGACGCAACTGCAAATTCGAGCCCGCCGCACCCGGCCTCGAGATGGCGCAATTTTTGGGTGAACTCGCAGCGTGGCGGCGTGACTGAGGGCCGCTACTGTAGTAGCCATGTCAGACCGCCCCCCGGCCGCGCTCACGATCCTCAAGCTTGCGGGGCTGTGTTTGTTGGCCAGTGTCGTCGCTACGGCGCTGCTGTTCCCCTTCGCCGGCGGAATAGGGCTGGTGTCCAATCGGGCCTCGGAAGTGGTCGCCAACGGGTCGGCTCAGCTTCTCGAGGGCGAGGTGCCGGCCGTGTCGACGATGGTCGACGCCAAAGGCAACACCATCGCCTGGCTGTATTCGCAGCGCCGGTTCGAGGTGCCCAGTGACAAGATCGCCAACACGATGAAGTTGGCGATCGTCTCCATCGAGGACAAGCGGTTCGCCGACCACAATGGGGTGGACTGGAAAGGCACCCTGACCGGGCTGGCGGGCTATGCCCGCGGCGACGTCGACACCCGCGGTGGTTCGACCATCGAGCAGCAGTACATCAAGAACTACCAGCTGCTGGTGACCGCGAAAACCGACGCCGAGAAGCGCGCGGCGGTGGAGACCACCCCGGCCCGCAAGCTGCGCGAGATCCGCATGGCGCTGACGCTGGACAAGACCTTCACCAAGCCCGAGATCCTGACCCGGTATCTGAACCTGGTCTCGTTCGGCAACGGCTCGTTCGGCGTGCAGGACGCCGCCCAGACCTACTTCGGCATCAACGCATCCGACCTGAACTGGCAGCAGGCGGCGCTGCTCGCGGGGATGGTGCAGTCGACCAGCGCGCTCAACCCTTACATCAACCCCGACGGGGCGCTGGCGCGGCGAAACTTGGTGCTGGACACCATGATCGAGAACATTCCGCAGGAGGCCGATGCGCTGCGTGCCGCCAAGGCCACACCGCTGGGCGTCCTGCCCCAGCCCAACGAGTTGCCCCGCGGCTGCATCGCGGCGGGTGATCGGGCCTTCTTCTGCGACTACGTCCAGGAGTACCTCTCCCGGGCCGGGATCAGTAAGGAACAGGTGGCCCGGGGCGGCTACCTAATCAAGACGACGCTGGACCCGGACGTGCAGATCCCGGTCAAGACGGCCATCGACAAGTTCGCCAGCCCGACGCTTCCGGGGATCTCCAGCGTGATGAGCGTGATCCAGCCCGGCAAGACGTCGCACAAGGTGATGGCCATGGCCAGCAACCGCACCTATGGGCTCGACGTCGACGCCGGTCAAACCATGCGCCCGCAACCCTTCTCGCTGGTCGGCGACGGCGCGGGATCGGTCTTCAAGATCTTCACCACGGCCGCGGCCCTGGACATGGGAATGGGCACCAACGCCACCCTCGAGGTGCCAGGCCGGTTCCAGGCGAAGGGCATGGGCAGCGGCGGGGCCAAGGGCTGCCCCAAGGACAACTGGTGTGTGATCAACGCCGGTAACTACCGCGGGTCGATGAACGTGACCGACGCGTTGGCCACCTCGCCCAACACCGCGTTCGCCAAGCTGATCCAACAGGTCGGGGTGACGCGCACGGTGGACATGGCGATCAAACTCGGGCTGCGGTCCTACGCGGATCCGGGCACCGCCCGCGACTACAACCCCGACAGCAACGAGAGCCTGGCCGACTTCGTCAAACGGCAGAACATCGGCTCGTTCACGCTGGGCCCGATCGAGGTGAACGCGCTGGAGCTGTCCAACGTCGCGGCCACCCTCGCCTCGGGCGGCACCTGGTGCCCGCCCAACCCGATCGACAAGCTGGTCGACCGCAAGGGCAACGAGGTCGCGGTGACCACCGAGACCTGCGATCAGGTGGTGCCCGAGGGTCTGGCGAACACCCTGGCCAACGCGATGAGCAAGGACGCCCTGGGCGGTGGCACGGCGGCCGGTTCGGCCAGTGCGGCGGGCTGGGACCTGCCGGTGTCCGGTAAGACGGGCACCACCGAGGCGCACCGCTCGTCGGGCTTCGTGGGGTTCACCAACCACTACGCGGCGGCCAACTACATCTACGACGACTCCCCCAACCCCACCGATCTGTGCTCGTCCCCGCTGCGCCACTGCGGCGAGGGCGACCTGTACGGCGGTAATGAACCGGC